>NZ_JBVJCE010000022.1:137436-180050 GCF_055588925.1 Amycolatopsis sp. NPDC041971
CTTCCTCCCCCTTTTTGTGCTCCCCCCAAAACAACCCCCCCCCCCCCCCTCCCCCCCCCCCCCCCCCCCCCCCCCTCCCCCCCCCCCCCCCCCCCGCGTCGACCTGGCCCTTGATGGAGGCGAAGCTCAACGTCTGGCCGGAAGAGCTGTAACTGCCGATGTCGCTGAACCCGAGCCAGCGGAACACGCGCTGCTGGTCGCTGAGGTAGCCCTGGTTGTTCGCGCAGTCCATACCGGACTCGTTGTGCGCGATCTGGCAGAACTTCGTCTGGGTCAGGCTGTGCCCCCACCAGGCGGCGATGGTGTTGCCGCTGGCGTCCCAGCACCAGTTGCTCTTCTCCTGTGCCTGCATCTTGATCGGGATCGTGGTGGCGGCCGTGATGACGGGCGCCGCGGCGGCGGGCGCCTGAAGGGCGACCATCGCGGCGACACCGGCGCAGGCCGTGGCCAGCCCGCGCCTGAATGAGGTCTTCACCGTCGGAACACTCCTAACTGGATGGTCGAACGCGACCCACGCGCGGGCGGCTACCCGACGGAACAGGTGGGGACTTCGGCTACCCGACTGGGTGACCGACCGGCGCGAGCAGGGGACTTGCGCTGTGACGAAGTGACTGAGGGGCACTGCGAACAGGTTGAGATTCACCCTCTGGTGGGACCCGTGGCAAGGGTCACGGCAATACCTAAGGGTCCGTATTACCGCTGCGCGGACCGTGCCACTGAGGGTCGACGTCGCCCGATCGAGTCAACGACGCGGAAGGGTCGTGACTCCGGTGGGGTGGACCAGCGAAAAGCGTGCGGGCCGTGGTCACTGTTCGTGTTCCCGCCTTTCGGCGGGTGTCCGGTCGGTATCGTCCCGAGCATGCCGACGAGCGGTGCGGCATCGGTGTTCGTGGCCCGCGACACCGAATTGGCCGAACTGGTGCGCGTCGCCTCACGCCCGCCGTCGGTCGCCGTCGTCGAGGGTGCACCGGGTGTGGGCCGGAGCCGTCTGCTCGAAGAACTGGTCGCCCATCCCGGGATCGCGTCGCGAGTGGTCTGGTCCACCCGGTGTGTTCCCTTCGCCCGGCCGTGCCGGCTGGCGCCCTTGGTCGACGCGTTGCTGGGGAGCGGCGACGTGGCCGCCGCCCACGCGGCGGGGTTCTCCCCGGTGACCGGCGTCCTGCGGCGGCTGCTCCCCGAATGGTCGTCGTGGCTGCCGCCGTTCCCCGAGAACGCGGACGACGGCACCGTCCGGCAGCAGGAGTTCCGGGCCGTGCGCGAAGTACTGGCAGGCTGCGGTCCGGCGGTTCTGGTACTCGACGACGTCCACGCCGCCGACGACGACACGTGGGAGTTCCTGCGCGGGCTCGCGGCGTCCCCGGCGGCGTCGCTGAGCGTGGTGGTCAGCGCGGTGTCGTGTGGACCGCGGCGATTCCCGCCCCTGCCCGGAACCGCCGCGCAGCTGTCACTTCGGACGTTCAGCGCCGTCCAGGTGCGGACCCTGCTGGACGCGTCTTTCGGCCGCTGTGCGCCGGATTTCGCCGAGGCGGCTCACCGGCGGACGTCCGGGATCGCCGTCGATCTGACGGCTCTGGTCCCAAGCGCCGGTGACACGGCCGAGGCGCTTTCGGCGACCGTGCCGCCGGTCGTGCGCAGCCGGGTCGCCGGACTGATGGCGGCGATCGGCCCCGACGCGCGGGACGTCGTCCGCGCGGCCGCGGTGCTGGGGTCGCCCGCCGGGGAACCAAAACTGGGCGCGGTCGCGTCGTCGTCGTCCGCGGAGATCTCCGGCGCGGTCACCGAAGCCGTGGAAACGGGACTGTTGCGTGATCTCGGCCGCGGCCGGTACGTCTCGGGAAGTCCGCTGATCGGTGAAGCGGTCTACGCGTTGCTGCCCGGGCCTCAGCGGTGCGCGATGCACGGACGCGCCGCCGCCCGGCTCACCGCGGACGACGAACCCATCGCGTCGCTCATCGCCCGCCACGCACGGCTGGCGGGAGATCTTGCCGGGTGGACACAGTGGACCGGCGTCGCGGTCGACAACGCCATCGAAGACGGCCGGACCGAGGAAGCGGGCCGTCTGCTCGAAGCGGCCTTGCGGGACGCGGAGTTGCCGCGGGCCGCACGCGAGTCGTTCGCCGTTCGGCTCGGCAGGGAACTTCCGCGCAGCATCGCCCACGCGGGCACGGTCCGGCTGCTGCGGGAGATCCTGCGCGAATGGCCGCTGAGCAAGGCCGCGCGGGGCGAGATCCGGGTCCATCTCGGACAGGTGCTGATCAATCAGGTGGGCAAGGTCGACGCGGGCAGGCTCGAGATCGAACTGGGCGCGGCCGACCTCGGCAGGCGGCAGGCGCTGCTCGCCAGAGGATTGGTCACCCTGGCGCTGCCGCATATCGGGACCGTTCCGGTGGAGGAGAACCTCCGCTGGCTCGACGAGGCCGAACAGGTGAGCAAGGGAGAACACGACGCGGGTGTGCTCGCCGCTATCGCCGCCAACCGGCTTTCGGCGCGGATGCAGATCGCCGATCCGGGCGTGTGGCAGGACATCGCCGATCTGCCACCCGTGCCGGAGTCGGCCGAGGTCTGCCGTCAGGTGGCCCGCACCTACATCAATCTGGCCGACGCGGTGGCGTGGAACGGGCATTACCCCGTCGCGCGGGCCTACCTCGCGACCGCGCGGCGGCTGATCCGCGACGACCACCAGCCCTATCTCGACGCGCTGGCCGACGGCACGGAGCTGCGCCTGGACCTCGCGATGGGGGAGTGGGCGTGCGTCGCGGAGAAGGCGCGGGCCATGCTGACGCGGGTCGACAAGGACAGTTCGCTGGCCGCCGAGCCGCTGCTCGTGCTCGGCTGGTACGAGTACGGGCAGCACCGGCCGGCGGCGGCTCTGCGCAGTTTCGACGCGGCGTTCGCGCTTTCCGCGGGCAGCGTCCCGGTGCAGGCTTCGGCCTATGCCGGTCGCGTCGCGGTCCATCAGGGGGGCAAGGACCTGCAGGCGGCCCTGCGTCTGGCCGAGTACGGTCTGGAAACCGTGCGCCGCAAGAACAATTGGGTCTGGGCGGCCGAGCTGTTGCCGTTCGCCGTGCGCACCATGCTCGGGCTGGGGCAGCACGTCGAGGCGAGAAAGCTGCTCGGCGAGTACCGGCAGGGCATCGACGGCAAGGACGCCCCGGTCGCGAACGCGTCGGCGTTGCTGTGCCGGGGGCTGCTCACCCAGGCACGTGGCGAGACGCTGCCCGCCGGTGATCTGTTGCTCGGTGCCGCACAGGCGTACTACGCCCTGCCTCTCCCGTATTTCGCCGCCTACGCCGACGAACTCGCGGCCGGATGCTTCGCCGAAGCGGGGGACGTGGCGCGTGCCGTCGCTTCCTTCACCACCGCGGAGACGGCGTACGCGAGTCTCGGCGCCGCTGTGGACGCCCTCCGCTGCCGCCGGTCACTGCGACGCTGTGATCCGGAGATGCCCCGGCGCGGCCGCAAAGGTTACGGCGAAGCGTTGTCGCCGAGGGAGCTCGAGGTCGCCCGGCTCGCCGCCCGGAACCTCACGAACCGGGAGATCGGCGAACGGCTGTTCCTATCGCCGCGGACGGTCGAAATCCACATCGGACGGGCGCTGCGCAAATTGGGGCTCCCGTCGCGGACCGTGCTGACCGAGGATCGGCTTGAGGGCTGTCGGTGAAGGAATCGGGACGTCGAGTCGTCGCGATTCCTCCCCACTCGACCGCGGCCGGTCATGCCGAAGACCGAACCCGGGGTGATCGTCAGGATGACGTCAGCGCCGGCCGGAGTTCCTCATAGGTCGGCGCGAGCCTCCGGAGTGTCTCGGCGGCGCGCGCGTCGTCCTCGGTGACGAGGTCGTACTGCAACGAGCCGACCAGTCGCGACTGCGCGGCGAGGACGACGGCGGCGTCTTCGCGGCCGATCCTGCGCAGGCACGCCGCCGCGTCGGCCTGCCGCCGGGCGCCGACACGGATCGCGAAGTGGACGAGCAGCCCGCGCAGGTCCGGGTCGCAGCCGGCGTCGATCCGGGCGGCCAAGGCGAGTGCCGCTTCGCCGTTGCCGAGACTGCCGGGCGGAAGACCGCCGTCGTTCTCGCCGCCGAGCCGCCTGATGGCCCGGGGGAGCGACGCGACGATCGCGGCTTCGTCGTCGACGACGGTGTGCCGGACGAAATTCGTGCGCATCGTATGCGGTTTGCCGTAGGCGACGGTTTCGGCGAGCCAAGCGGCGGCGAAATCCCGTCGCGGGATCCGCGCGTACGGGTGTCCCTGCGGGTCGTGGGCGGTGACGGACTCGCCGTCCGCGGCGAGCACGACCAGGAAGTGGTCGGCGCCGATCGGGCCGGTCATCCCCGGCTGGTGACGCAGATGCCCCATCTCGACCGGGCCGACCAGGACCGGGCCGACGGCGAGGCTTTCGAGGAGCCGCGCGAAGGCGGCGTCCGGATCCGGTTCGCTGACGGTTTCCGCGCTCCAGCCGAGGGCGTCGAGGGCCTCGCCGATGCCGAGGTCGGGATCCCAGCCGAAGGCGTCGAAAAACGGCAGCGTTCCGCCGACCAGCTGCATGCCGAACGGGCTGCCGGTGACGGTTTCGAGCACGTCGATGCCCGGCGCCTCGGAGCCCATCAGCATCGCGAGGGAATGGGCATAGCAATAAGGACCGGAGCCACTGTAAGGAAGATCGATCACGCGTTCGACGATGGCAGTTTTCGCGCGAAAACGCCACCTGTTGCTCCTCGCCGGGGCTCGGCCTGTCCTCAGCGTCCGGGCACCGCGATCAGCGCTTCGACCTCGACGACGAGGTCCGGGCGTGCCAGCGCCGCCACCACGATCAGCGACTGGGCGGGCCAGTCCGCTTCCGGGTACCAGCGGGTGAAGGTCTCGCGCAGTGCCGTGCGGAAACCGCCGAGGTGTTCGGTGCCGGAAAGCATGCTGAACACCTTGACCAGGTGTTCCGGTCCGGCGCCCGCGGCTTCGAGCAGTCGTTCGAGGTTGGCGAGGACCGCGCGGGTCTGGGACTCCGCGTCGGGCCCGGCGACCTCGCCGTCGGGCAGTACGCCGAGTTGGCCGGATACGACGACGAGTTCGTGATCGGCGGGAACGCGGACCAGATGGCTGTACGGGCCGATCGGCGCCGCCACGGTCTCCGGATTCCAGCGCTGGATCATCGGTCCCCCTTCTCGTCCACGAAAGAATTCGCCTCCAAAGTAGCGAAGACCGATGAATCCTGGCCGCGGCGGGAGTCTCACCTCCGGACAACGACGACTGGAAGGACTCCGGATGACGGATTCAGGTGCGAAGACCGAGGTCTGGCCGCTGATCCACACCGAACGAGCGGCGCTGGCGAACGACCTCGCGGAGCTCGGCGAGGAGCGGTGGGGGACGCCGTCGCTGTGCGCCGGCCTGACGGTGCGCGAGGTGCTCGCGCACCTCACCGCGGGAGCGAGTCTCACACCGTCGCGTTGGCTGGCAGGCGTGATCCGCTGCCGCTGGGACTTCGACAAGCAGGTCGCCATGCGGCTGGCCGAGCAGCTGGGGGAGGACGGCGCCGAGACGCTGGAACGGTTCCGGCGGGTCGTCGCCAGTACGACGAAACCACCCCTGCCGAAGTTGGCGATGCTCGGTGAGGCGATCGTGCACGCCGAGGACATCCGCCGCCCACTCGGCATCCGGCGCGACTATCCGATCGCCGTCCTCACCGCGCTGGCCGGGTACTACCAGGGCGCGGACCTGGTGGTGATGGCGAAGGGGCGCATCGGCGGGCTGCGGTTGCAAGCCACTGATGGCCCCTTCGCCGTCGGATCCGGGCCGCTCGTCTCGGGCTCGACCCTGGCGTTGATCATGGCCATGACCGGACGGGTGGCCTATCTCGCCGAACTCCGCGGCGACGGCGTTCCGATCCTGCGGCGGCGGGCCGGAGCCAAGTAGGGTGTCGGCGAGGACCCGGGAGTGTCGATGACAGCGCAGAGTCTGGAGAGCCGGAGGTACCGGACGGCCGGCCAGGCCGTGCCGGCGCTGCTCGCCGCCGTGCTGACCGCGCTCGGCCTGTTCCTCGCGCTCCATGCGGCCGATTCCGCTTCGGCGGACGAGTCGCGCGGGGCGAACGCGACGGTCGACTCCTCGGTCTCCAAGGCCGTGGCGCCGGTACGCGCCGCGGGCAGGCTCGCCGCCGAACCTTCGCTCTTGGGTGTGCACGGTCACGGTGACTTGCCGCTCTTCGGGACCGTCCCGCACGGGCCCGCGTCGAGGACGTTGCTTCGCCTCGGCGGTCTCCACGACGACGTCATTCCTCCCTCGCGCACGGCGAACCGCCTCGCGTCGGGGGATCGCGCTCCTCCTTTCCCGGTAGCCGTCTGAAGCTCACGGGCGCGTCTTCCACGTGCCCGAACCGGGAAATCATCGAGGAGAAACCTTCGTGCCGCGCGAAACCGCGCGGCGAGGCATGACCGGGCGAGCCGTCGTCTCGCTGGTCGTCCTCGCCGCGACCGTGTACCTGTTGCTGACCACCGCCCCACGGCTGGGCCTCGATCTGCGTGGTGGGACGCAGATCGTGCTGGAGACCAAGGATTCGCCCACCGTCACCGCCAACGCGGAGACCACCGACCGGACGCTCGAGGTGCTGCGCCGCCGGGTCGACGCGCTGGGCGTCGCCGAGCCCATGCTGGCCCGCTCGGGGGACGACCGGATCATCGTCGAACTGCCCGGCGTCCGTGATCCGCGCGAAGCCGTCGAGGTGATCGGCCGCACCGCGCAACTGTCCTTCCACCCCGTGCTCGGCGCCGCCTCCGGTGACTCGCGGGTCCTTCCCGACGAGAGCGGCCGGCCGATCACGCTCGGGCCCGCCGCGCTGACCGGCGAAGGTGTCGACGAGGCGCTCTCGTCGATCGATTCGCAGGGCGGCGGCTGGCTCGTTTCCGTCGGTTTCAAAGGCGATGCCGGCCGTGCCTGGGAGCGGCTGACCGGGCAGGCCGCCTGTTCGCCGCCCGGTGACCCGGCCCGGCGGGTGGCGATCGCGCTCGACGACAAGGTGATCTCGTCGCCGCAGGTGAGCCCGCAGGTTGCCTGCGGGGTCGGGATCGTCGGCGGGAACACACAGATCACCGGGCGGTTCTCCCCGGCCGAAGCGAAGGATCTGGCGCTGCTGATCAACGCCGGCGCGCTGCCGACACCGGTCGAGATCATCGAGCAGCGCACCGTCGGTCCCACGCTCGGTGCCGCCGCCATCGACGCCGGCGCGCGTGCCGCCGTGATCGGCCTGGCGCTGACCGCGCTGTTCCTGCTCGCGGTGTATCGCCTGGCCGGGCTGATCGCCGTGGGCGCGCTGGTGGCGTACGCCGCCGTGTCCTACGCCGCGCTGCTCGCCGTCGGCGCGACGCTGACCTTGCCGGGGCTCGCCGGATTCGTCCTGGCGATCGGCATGGCCGTCGACGCCACCGTGCTCGTCTTCGAAAGGGCGAGAGAGGAACACTCGGTCAAACAAGGCGGTTCACTGCCACGGTCGGTCAGCCGCGGGTTCAGCGGGGCGTTGTCGGCGATCGTCGATTCGAACGTGACGACGCTGCTCGCCGCGGGCCTGCTGTTCTGGCTGGCTTCCGGCCCGGTGCGCGGGTTCGGGGTGACCTTGTCCATCGGCGTCGTCGTCGCGTTGTTCATCTCGCTCGTGCTCACCCGTTTGCTGCTGCACCTGACGATGCGGGGCGTGGTCGCGCGCGGGCCACGGCTTTCCGGGCTCGCTCACGAGGGCCGGGTCCGCCAGTGGGTGAACCGCCGCGACCCCGGGTTCCTCGTCGAACCGCGGCGCTGGCTGATGGTGGCGGGAGCGGTCGTCATCGCCGCGATCGCCGGGCTTTTCGTGGCCGGACCGAACCTCGGCGTCGAGTTCACCGGCGGCAGGGTCGTCGAATACAGCACTTCGGCGCCCGCCGACGTCGAACGGGTGCGGGACGCGGTCTCCGACGCCGGATTTTCCCGCGCCGTCGTGCAGATGTCCGGTGAGAAGGACATCTCGGTCCGCACCGAACCGATCGACGAAGACGCCACCGAACGGATCAGGACCGCCGTCGCGTCGGTCGCGGGTGACGCCACCGAGATCCGCGACGAGCAGATAGGCCCGAGCCTCGGTGCCGAACTACGCACCAAGGCGGTGATCGCGCTCTGCCTCGCGGTGCTCGCGCAGCTGATCTACCTGGCGGCGCGGTTCGACTGGCGGCTCGGTGTGGCCACGGTGGCAGCGCTCGCCCAGGACGTCCTGATCATCCTCGGGATCTTCGCCTGGCTGGGTAAATCCATGGACGGCGTCTTTCTCGCCGCGCTGCTGACGGTGATCGGGTACTCGGTCAACGATTCGGTGGTGGTCTTCGACCGGGTCCGGGAAGTGCGCGGGCGACACCGCGAGAAGCCGTTCGCCCGCGTCGTCGGCACGGCGGTGCTCCAGACGTTGCCCCGGACGATCAACACCGGGATCGGGGTGCTGTTCGTCCTCGGGGCGCTGCTGTTCCTCGGAGACGGGTCGCTGGCCGACTTCGCCCTCGCCCTCCTGCTCGGTCTCGTCGCCGGCACAGTGTCCACAGTGGCCACCGCCGGTCCCGTCGCGATCCTGCTCGACAAACGATGGCCCGGGGCCGGACTTCCCGTGAGGAAGGCGTCGCGGACACGGTCGCGCGAAGACAACGGCGCGGTGGTGTGATCGACGTTCCTTTGTGGACCGCCGCGCCCGATGGTGATGGTCGCGGCCGGGCTGGCGATCGGGTTCAGCACCCGCAACGATCTCGGCAACGGGCTCGACACCGAGATCGCCCTCAACGCGGCGGAACTGATCCTCGCGCTGCTGTTGTTCGTGGACGCCACCGCGGTCAAGGGCGGTTATCTCGGTCATGACGCCAAAGCCGCGGTGCGGCTGCTGCTGATCGCGCTGCCGCCGACGATCCTGATCGTCATGGGCGTCGGCCCGCTGGTGCTGCCGGGCATCGGCTGGACGATGGTGCCGCTGATCGCCTGCATCATCGCCCCAGCGGCTCCGGTGCCGGGCACTCAGCGCCTTCCTGAGGGCCGCTTCGAGTTCTTTCACTTGCTTGGAGTTCATGCTGCCGCAAGTGAAGGTGTTCATGTCCACCTTGTCGGCGGAACGTTCTTTGATACCGCTGATCTTCTCGACGCTGACCGTGTGTTTCTTGTCGTTGTCCTTTGACGGCGGCCCTGAGGATGATCGTCCGGCGGCGGTTTCCGAACCGTTACCGCCACGGAAGACGTGCTCGTCCGCCACCGGACCCCGTCGCCCATGGTGACGATAACGGCCGGTCGCCCGCCATGTCCGGGATTGCTGACATCGATGGCATCCCGGGAACCAACCGATACGAAGCCATTTGGCCCACTTGTTTGTCTGGTCCAGTCCAGTTATGTCTACTAACGTAGAGGGATGGAGCTGGAACTGCGCCACCTGCGCATCATGTGCGCGATCGCCGAACTCGGGAGTATCACCAAGGCGGCGAACACGCTCGGAATGGCGCAGCCTGCACTGACAGCACAACTGAAGCGCATCGAGCGGACACTCGGCGGGAAGCTCTTCCTGCGCGATCACACGGGCACCCGGCCGACCGCGCTCGGTCTCCTGGTCCTCGAGCGGGCCAAGATGGTGCTCCCCGCCGTGTCATCCCTGCACGACGAGGCGGCCCGCCTCGCTCAGCAAGCCGGGACCGGTGAGCCGGTGACCCTGCGGCTCGGCTCGGCGACGGGCCCGATGCTGGGGGCGCTCCTGCAGCGCCTCGGCACCACCCATCCCGACATCCACGTCGCCACGCATACGTCGTGGTCGTCCAACAAACTCGCGGACATGACCGCCGAGGGCGCGCTGGACTTCAGCTTCGTCGGCGTCTGCGGTGACGCCGCGCCGCCGCCGGAGCCCGGTCTCCGCTGGCGGACGCTCGCGCATCATCCGGTGTTCGTGCTGATGTCGGCGCGGGACGAACGCGCACAGCGGAACGAGGTGGAACTCGGCGCGCTCGCGGAAGAACGGTGGTGCGCGACGCCGGGTGACGGATGCTTCGGCGACTGTTTCGCCTCCGCGTGCGCGCGGTCGGGGTTCACACCGCGTTCGTTGTACGAGACCGACGTGCTGACCTGTATCGAGATGGTCGAGTCGGGACACGCGGTGGTTCTGTGTCAGCCGCTGTTCCACGAGATCCCGGGGATCGTCGCGGTCCCGATCGCGGGGAACCCGCTGAGCTGGCGGAATCTCGTCGGCTGGTCGGAGCGAGGGGAGATGGGCCCCTTCGCCGCGGAGATGATCGCCCTGTCCCGCGCGGTGTACGGCGAGCTGATCGACCGGCGGCCGACCTACTCGAAGTACCTGGAGTTGAACCCGGGTTACGGCGTCGACTACACGGACGCAGCGGTGCGCTGACCTGCGCGGAAGTCGTTGAAAGGTCCAGTCCACTGAGGTGGATATGACCTAAATGGTATGTACCTTTTGCGGCAGGTGCCTCGTACGGTCTGGGACGAGATCTTCTTCCGGAACGTCGGTGAGGAAACGCCTGAAATGAACCGAAAGATCGTAGCGGCCGCCGCGGCGGCACTTACCGGCGCGGGCCTGGTCACGGCCGTCGCGCTGACACCGAACGCCAGCGCCGGCCAGACCTCCCCCGACCAGGTCCAGTCGGAGATCGTCGCCGCCTTGTCGCGCGACCTGAAGATCAGCCCGGATCAGGCAAGGACCCGCCTCGACGGCGAGCAGAAGGCGGCCCGCGCCGACAGCGACCTCAAGACCCGGCTCGGCTCGTCCTACGCCGGATCGTGGCTGGACGCGACCGGGACCACGCTGACCGTCGCGGTCACCGACGCGGCGTTGGAGGGCACAGTGCGTGCCGCGGGCGCGACCCCGAAAACCGTCACGCGGAGTGCCGCCCAGCTCGACGCGGCGAAGCTGTCGTTGGACGCCAAGGGAACCAGCGCGCCGAAGAGCGTGCCCGGTTGGTACGTCGACGCCGTCACGAACTCGATCGTCGTCCTGGCCAACGCGGGCACCGAAACCGCCGCGAAGTCGTGGGCGACCGCGTCCGGCGTGCGTGCCGACGCGGTGCGGGTCGAGACCAGCACCGAAAGCCCCGTTCCGCTGATCGACGTCATCGGCGGCAACGCCTACACCTTCGGTTCGGGCCGGTGCTCGATCGGTTTCTCGGTCGAGGGTGGCTTCGTGACCGCCGGGCACTGCGGCACCACCGGTACGCGGACCTCGAACCCGAGCGGGAGCGTCGCGGGCTCCAGCTTCCCCGGCAACGACTACGGGTGGGTCCGCGTGGACGCGGGCAACACCCCGCGTCCGCTGGTGAACCGCTACCCGGGTACCGTGCCGGTGGCGGGCTCGCAGGAGGCCGCGGTCGGCGCGTCGGTCTGCCGTTCCGGTTCCACGACGGGCTGGCGCTGCGGCACCATCCAGCAGAAGAACGCCTCGGTGAACTACCCACAGGGCACCGTTTCCGGTCTCACCCGGACCAGCGCCTGCGCGGAACCGGGCGACTCCGGCGGCTCGTGGCTCGCGGGCGACCAGGCGCAGGGCGTCACCTCCGGCGGTTCCGGCAACTGCAGCTCGGGCGGCACGTTCTACTTCCAGCCGATCTCGGAGATCCTGAGCGTCTACAACCTGCGCCTGGTGACCTCGGGATCGAACCCGCCGTCCAGCACGACGCCGACCACCACGACGTCGAACAACCCGCCCGGCGGAACCTGGGCGGCCGGCACCACTTACGCCGTCGGCGCGACGGTGACTTACGGCGGTGCGTCGTACCGGGCCCTCCAGGGTCACACCGCACAGGCAGGTTGGGAGCCGCCGAACGTCCCGGCGCTTTGGGCACGCGCCTGACCGCCTAGCCGTCCGGGCCACACGCAGGGGTGCGCCCGGACCCGACCGCCCCCGACGTCGTCCGTGCGTCGGGGGCGGTCCCTTTTGCCCGGGGCTCAATGCAGGACCTTCAGGCCCACCACGCAGGCCACGATCCCCACGATCAGCAGGATTTTGGCCACCGAAGCGGTTTCCGCGCCCGACCACATGCCGTAGGCGACGGTGAGCGAAGCCCCGATCCCGACCCAGACCGCGTAGGCGGTGCCGACGGGGAGGTCCTTCATCGCGTAAGCGAGACCCACCATGCTCGCCACCAGCGTGACGCCGAAGATCACCGACGGTATCGGCCGGGACAACCCTTCGGATTTGCCGAGGGCGGTGGCCCACACGGCTTCCAGTACACCCGAAACGATCAGGACGAGCCACGACATGACGAGCTCCCAGAGCGCCGTCTTGTCGCTGGCCGGGTACGGCACCCACTCGTCCGGGGACCTCGATCACGAGGTTCCACGACCAGGGTCGCACACCGGCCACGAGGGCGCCCGCGGGTTTGACGAGGGTCACCGCGGTGGACGAGCAGGCCGGCCGTGATCCCCACCAGGACCTGAGTTCAGCCCGTCAGCAGGGTCCGGGTCGTTTTGGTCACCAGGTCGACGATGCGCGGCGGCGGCGCCTCGCCGCGGTCGAGATGCCTTCGCACCGCGGCGTACGGGAGATCCACGAGGGCCAGCATCAGTTCGTCCGTGCTCCGGCCGGTCAGTGGCCGCAGCCGTCGCACGACCTTGGTGATCGCCGTATCGAGGCGGCGGTCGGCGTCTCCGACGCGGGCGCGGTCCTCGTCGCTCCAGTCGTCGACGCCGAGCGCGCTGTCGCCCCCGTAGAGCAGCTTCCCCTCGGCGGGATGGGCGCGGCACCAGCGGACGACCTGAGCCGCGGCCTCGACGGCGGCTTCGATGACCGGTTCCTGTTCGAGGGCTTCGAGATAACCCCGCTGGAAGCGGGTCACCGTGCGGAGCCAGACGGCGGCGAGCAACGCCGGACGTCCGGGAAAGCGGTGATAGATCGACCCGCTCGGCGCGCCGACCTCGCGGGCGACGGCCGACATGGTCACCCCGGCGACCCCTTCGGCGGCGAAGATCCGCACGGCGGCGTCGAGGAAGTCGTCGGCGGTGTGCCGCGGTGGCCGTCCCATTTTCAGAGACTATCCTCTACTATGGTTTTAGGGGAAGATCTCTAGAACTGGGAGGCGCGATGCGCGTATGGAACAGGCATCACCGGATCGTCGACGCGGCGCAGGAGCGTGTCGGCGCGCTGATCGACACCCTGTCCGCGGACGGCGACAAGCTCTGGCCCGTCGACGCGTGGCCGCCGTTGCGGTTCGACCGGCCGCTCGGGGTGGGTGCCGACGGCGGGCACGGGCCGGTGCGGTACCACGTGGAATCCCATGAACCCGGAAGGTCCGTGCGGTTCCGGTTCACCGCGCCCCGCGGCTTCGACGGCTTCCACGAATTCACCTTGCGTGCGACCGAAACCGGAGAGACCGAACTCGCTCACCTCATGGTGCTGCGGCTTCGGCATCCGGCGTGGTTCACCTATCCGCTGTTGTGGCGGCCGATGCACGACGCGCTGCTGGAAGACTGCCTCGACCGTGCCGAGCGTGAACTCACCGGCACGGTCAAGACGCCCGCACGATGGAGCCTTTACGTCCGGCTCTTGCGGAGCCTGATCTCCGGCAAAAGGCCCTTTCGCTTGAGCACGAACAAAGTGCCGCCGATGAGCACGACCGCGATCAAGTAGCCCAGGGCCAACGACATGGCGCCACCGTTCGCGGGCGGGAGCAGAACACCGAACACCGCGCTGACCCCGGCGAGGATCCAGCGTCCGCGATCGGTGGTGAGGCTCACGGCCAGCAGTGCGACCGTCCACAGGAGATACCACGGCTGCACGACCGGGCCGAGCACCAGCATCGCGGCGAAGGTCAGGCCCGCGCCGTAGAGCGGGTGCACCTTCTCACGGTACGTGAGCCACAAGAGCCTGGCACCGACGGCGAGACCGAGGATCGCGCCGACGAGCGAGAACACCTTGATCGCGCCGTCGGTCAGCTCCGCCCCGAAGATCTTGCCAACCCCGCCGACGAGGAAGCCGAGTTCGTTGGTGGGCGCCATCCAGCTGTGGACCTGGCCGGAAACCCCGGAAAGCACCCGGACCCAGCCGAACCCGAGCCCGCTGCCGAGTGAGATGGCCACGGTGACGGCGGCGAAGCCGGCGGGCAGGCCGAGCGCCACCGCCGCCCGGCCCACGGGCGTCGCTCGGCGGAACAGGTCGATGCCGACGAACAGCAGGCCCGCGACGGCCACGATCTTGATGTTCGCGGCTGCGCTCACCGCGATCACACCGGCCGCGATCAGTGCCGGCCGGGCCGCGCCGGTCTTCGCCGCGCCCATGAGGACGAGTTCCAGCCCGGCGACCATCAACCCGACCATGAGCCCGTCGTTGTGCACGCCCGCCACGACGTGCCACAGGACCAGCGGGTTGAGCAGGGCCAGCCACAGCGCGATCGACGGCGAAACCCCGACGCGGCGGGCGAGCCGGGGGAGCGCCCACGCCATCAGCACGATCCCGATCAGTCCCAGCAGCCGGTGCAGCAGTACTGTCGGCACGAAGGCGTCCCCGGCGACGTGGGCGATCGCGCGGGCCAGCGCGACGAAGGCCGGACCGTACGGCGCGGGCGTGTCCCGCCAGTAGTGGCTGACCGCGAGCGTCACCGGTGAATCGGCGCCGAGCGCCTCGGCCGGTCCCACGAGATAGGTGTCGAACCCCTTGGCCGCGATCAGGCCCTGCGCCAGGTAGCTGTTGATGTCGCCGCTGAACAGCGGGCGCGCGACCAGCAGCGGCGCGCACCAGGAGACCGCGATCCAGTACAGCCGCCGCTCGGGCACTCCGGCGGCGTGCCGTCCGATGCCGAGCCAGGACAGCACCAGGGTGGCCATCCCGGCGACGCCCAGCGCCACCACCGGCACCGAGGGCAGGCCGATCCCGGACGTGACCAGCACCAGCACGGCGATTCCGAGGAAACCCGCCCAGTGCAACGCCGAGATGTTCAGCCCGGTCTTCTCCGGCGCGGGCAAGACGTTCTGCATGCGGCCAAACTACTCCAAGTGCGAAATCCGGTTCCGCCGAACGCAGGGGAAACCGATTTCGACGCTTCGGGACCGCGTCCGCCGGGTACTCCACGCGCTGGAGAGGCGGTGGTGGGTGTGAAGAAACGCTGGGTGCGTCTGGGGGCGTTCGGTTTGGCCGGGCTCCTGATCGTCGCGGCGGCACTGCAGATCACCGGGTTGCTGCCGAAGCTCGACCCGTTCGGAACGTCCACTGTGGATCGCTCGCAGCCCGCGGTGCTCCAGGCTGTCCGTGACCTGAGCCAGTATCACGCGGCGGTCGGCGATTACCAAGTCGTCGTCGACATCGAGAAGGACGTCAAGTGGGTGCCCGCGAGTATCGCCGGGGAGCGCACCCTGTTCGTCGCGGCGGGCTCTGTCGACGCTTACGTCGATTTCGGCCCACTGGTGGAGAATTCGCTGACCGTGTCGGAGGACCGGCGATCGGTCGAGGTGCGGCTACCCGAGCCGAAGCTGGCGAAACCCAATCTGGACAACGAACGCAGTTACGTCTTCGGTCAGGAGCGTGGCCTGATCGACCGGCTCGGTGGACTGGTCTCCGTGCAGGACCAGCGGCCGTTCTACCTCGCCGCGGAGAAACGCATCGGTGAAGCCGCGCAACACTCCGGTCTGCTCGAACGCGCGAAGGCCAACACGAAGGCGATGCTCACGCAGCTGCTGCGGGGGCTGGGCTTCCATGTCACCTTCCCGGCGGAACCGGCCACTTGACTTCGGGATCCGCGTCCGTGCTGAGCTGACCGCGCCGGTCTTGACCGGGGGCCCTCGTACTGGTGGGCTGACGAAGTCGACCGGGAGGCACGATGGCGACGAAGCCGAAGGACAGCCTGACCTACAGCGAACCGATCGCGACCGGCGAGGTCACGATCGACGCCGCCCCCGAGAAGGTGTACCGGCTCGTCAGCGACCCGGTCTCGATGGCGGAATGCGCCGAGGAACTGCACAAGGCGCGCTGGATCCACGGCGCGACCGAGGCGCGCGTCGGGAACTGGTTCGCCGGCAGCAACCGCAACGGACGGCGGCGTTGGGTGACCCACGCGGAGATCACCGAGGCCGAGCCGGGGCGCCGGTTCGCCTACCGGGTGCGCACGCCGTTCTTCGTGCCGATTTCCCGCTGGGAGTTCGACATCACCCCCGTCGGCGACGGCAGCCGCGTCACCGTGACGAACTGGCTGCGGGTGCCGCCGTGGTTCGTCCCGTTCGCCATCCTCATCACCGGTGAGCCCGACCGCGCGGGGACGGACCGGGCCAACATCGCCACCACTATGCAGCGGGTGAAGGCCCGGCTCGAGGGCCGGGAGTGGCGCCACTAGCGGGCCCCTCACCCGTTCTCGAAGTTCTGCATTCCGCGGCCCTCCAGTTTGCGCATCACCGGGCCGGACAGCAGACCGTGCACGAGGACCGAAACCGCGATCGTGAGCGCCGTGACCCGCCAGAGCGAGTCGGCCATCGGGAAATCGCCGTGCCCCAGCGCGTAGGACAGGTAGTAGAGGCTGCCGATCCCGCGGATGCCGAAGAACGCGATCGCCGTCGCCGCCGGACGCGTGGTGGCGCCACCGAGCAGGGCCAGCCCGCCGAACAGCGGCCGCACGATCATCACCGCCGCGACGGCCACCAGGACTTCGACGAGTTTCACCCCGGAAAGGAGCCCGTCGCCCAGCATCACACCGAGTCCGAGCAAGGCCAGCGCGACGAAAAGCCTTTCCAGCTGATCGCCGAATTCGTGCAGCACCCCGTGGTACTCGTGCGACCGTTCGCTCGCGCGGATGGTCGCGGCGGTGGTGAACACCGCGACGAAGCCGATGCCGCCCAACCATTCGCAGAGCGCGAAGGGGAGGAACGCGATGGCCAGCACCACCAGCCCGTCGGAGTATTCGCCGAGGCGCAGCCGCTCGTGCCGCACCCGGAACATCAGCCAGGACATCAACCGGCCACAGGCGAGCCCGACCAGTACGGCGACCGTGAGCGGGATGAGGACCTCGGTCAGCAACCACGGCACGGGTGACGTGCTCGCCGTTCCGGCCAGTACGAGGGCCAGCAACACGAACGGCATCGCCAGGCCGTCGTTGAGCCCGGCCTCCGAGGTCAGCGTGAACCTGATCTCGTTGTCCGAGCCCCGGCCGTCCTCGGTATGCGGCGCGGGCACCTGGACATCGCTCGCCAGCACCGGATCGGTCGGTGACAGCACGGCCCCCAGCAGTAGCGCGGCGGCTGGGGACAGGGCGAGCGCCCACCAGCCGAGCAGGGCGACCGCGCAGACCGACAGCGGCAACGTGATCGCCAGCAGCCGCCACGTCGAGTTCCAGGACCGCCAGCCGATCAACCGGTCGGATTTCAGTCCAGCGCCGACCAGCGACACGAGCACACCGAGCTCGGTGATCACCTCGACGGCGCCCACATGCGACCGCGGGTCCAGTACGCCCTGACCATAGGGGTAGTCGAAGGGGAGCAACCCGAAAAGCAGTCCGCCCATCAGCAGCACCAGCGGCATCGACAGCGCGCGTTCGTGCAACAGGTTCGGCAGCACTGCGGCGCACAGCGCCAGAACGCCCGCTCCGGCGAGGAGTATCTCCATTCGCGCGGAGTACCCGCCTTGATCCCCCGGCAACCGGGGACGGTTCAGCCGCCGACTTCGGGTCCTTTGTGGACCGGCAGGTCGACGCCCGCGGCCTGCCGGTGCGGCAGGGTGTCCACAATGGCTCCGAGTAGCCGTCGCAGCCGGGAACCTCGACGCGGACGGTGACAAGGTGTTCCGGGTCACGCCGCGGTGTCACGGTGCGGACCCAGCCGACGCCACCCGCGACATCGGCGCGTGGCCGAGTTCGAGATCCAGCCTGACCTGGCGCGCGGTGTCCGACTGGCGGACGAGCAGGCCCTAGGCCGGCCGTTCGGGCAGGCAGGTGCCCAGCCCGGAACGGCGAGGATCTGCCCTGCCGCGGGCGCGGCGGTGCAGTACCAAGGATGCTGGCCCTGTTCGAAGAAGCTCAGCGTGTCGGCCCGGCGCCGCACCGCGGGTGGACCGACCCGTCAAAGGATGATGCCCTCGGCGTCGGTCAGCGGATCCGGGCCGCCTTCGCGTAACGGCGGGCCAGGACGGCGAAAGCCGCTCGCAGTTCGGGCGGACCGATGACTTCGATGTCGGCGTCGAACCGGCCGATACTCGCCGCGAGCCCCGCCCACGACCACGACCCCAGCACCAGGCGGCACCGATCAGGGCCGAGTTCTTCCACCACACCGTCGCGGACGTAGGGGGAGACCGTGGCGGCGGGAAGGTCGAGGACGACTTCCCCACGGCACGGCCACTCGCCGGATTCGGAAGAGCCCCGGAAGCGGCTCGCGACGAAGGTGGCGACGTCGGGGGCAGGCAGCTCACGCGGCGTGAACCGCGGGCCGTTCGGGGTGCGGGGGGGAGATCCGGTCGGCCCGGAAGGTGCGCCAATCCGCGCGGTCGAGATCCCAGGCGACGAGGTACCAGCGGCCGTGCCAGGTGACGAGATGATGCGGTTCCACCCGGCGCGGCGTGTCCGCGTGGTCGAACCGCAGGATCTCGCGGGCGTGCACCGCCGCGCCGAGTGCCAGCAGGACGTCGCCGTCGACGCGGGGTTCCGCCCGGCTCGCGGGTGAGTCGACGGCGGTGACCCGCAGGGTGTCGATCCGGCGCCGCAACCGCGAGGGCATCACCTGCCGGACGGTGTGCAGCGCCCGCATCGCCGCCTCCTCGATCCCCGCGCCGCTGGTGGTGGCGATCTGGAGCGCGACGGCCAGCGCGACCGCCTGATCGTCGTCGAACAGCAGCGGTGGCAGTTCGGACCCGGCGTCGAGCCGGTACCCGCCGTCGGGACCTTTGATCGTCGCGATGGGGTAGCCGAGGTCGCGGAGCCTGTCGACGTCGCGCCGCACGGTGCGCGGGCTGATGTCCAGCCGCTCGGCCAGCAGCGCTCCCGGCCAGTCACGGCGGGCCTGCAGCAACGAGAGCATCGACAGCAGACGCGCGGAGGTCTTCGGCATGTTTTCATGATGCCCCGAGTAGAGGTCACAACCTGTCCTCTACCCCTGCGAGAGTCGTCGTGTGCCAGAAAACGACAACCCGGAGGGCCCGATGACCGCCACCATCCTCGACGCCGAACGCGCCGACCTGCTCGAAGCCCTCGAAACCATCCGCGCCGCGCTGACCGCCACCGTCCAGGGGCTCACGGACGAGCAACTCGACGCGCATCCGACGGTGAGCGAACTGAGCCTCGGCGGCCTGATCAAACACGTCGCCTCCATCGAGGAGATGTGGCTGCGCTTCGTGGTCGAGGGCCCATCAGCGATCAACTACGACCTGCCGGAAGGCGTCACCTGGGCCGACATCGGCGCCGGGACCGCCCGCGAGTTCCCGCAGTGGGCGATCGACCACCAGAACAACTTCAGGATGCTGCCCGGCGACACCCTCGCAGGAATCCTCGCGCGCTACGAACAGGTGGCCGCGCGGACGAAGGAGATCGTCTCGACGATTCCCGACCTGTCCGCCACGCATCCACTGCCCGAGGCGCCCTGGAACCCGCCGGGCGCGGTGCGCAGTGTGCGCCGGGTGCTGACGCACGTCATCGCCGAGACCGCGCAGCACGCCGGCCACGCCGACATCCTGCGCGAGAGCGTCGACGGCCAGAAGTCGACCTGACCCTCCCGAGGAAACTCGACCTTCACGCTGTCCCGAGTACATGAAGGCCCCCTTCCTTGGCGCCTAGGTCAGGAAGGGGGCCTTCATGTACTTCACTCAGCATCAGGCCAAGAACGCCCAGGTCACGCTGTTGGTACCAGAACGACCCAACACTCACTACCCGTCCATGGGGCCCCGGTTGCTCGGCGGCGGACGACCACGCCGAGGGACCGCCGCCGGGAGGGTGATCCAGACAACAAATCGCCACCGAATTGCGCCTGACTGTATCGATTAGACTGCTCGACAGCATCTTACGCAACAAATCGCCCTTATCGGCGCATCGAAGCGGCGGATATCGTCGTCGGTATGAAGGTCGCCGTCCATCAGGGTTCGTACGCCGAGCTGCCGTCCGTCGTCGCGGCGTCGGGCGCCGACCTCGTGGTCGCCGCGGAGATGATCACCACCGGCTACCACATCGGCGCCCGTTCCCAAAAGCTCGCCGAACCGGCCGACGGCCCGACAGCGGCCCGGATGTCCGCGCTGGCAAGGGAAACCGGCGTCGCGCTCGCGTACGGGTACCCCGAGTCCGACGGTGACCACGTCCACAACAGCGTCCAGCTGATCGGCTCCGGCGGGCAGCGCTTGGCGAACTACCGCAAGACCCATCTGTTCGGCGACATCGACCGCTCCTGGTTCGAGCCGGGCACCGAGGCGGTCGTGCAGGCCGAGCTCGACGGTCTCCGGATCGGTCTGCTGATCTGCTACGACGTCGAGTTCCCCGAACTGGTGCGGGCGCACGCGCTGGCCGGGACCGAACTGCTCGTGGTGCCGACCGCGCTGATGAGCCCGTACGAACTGGTCGCCGACACGCTGGTTCCCGCTCGCGCCTACGAGAGCCAGCTGTTCGTCGCCTACGCGAACCGTTGCGACACCGAACAGGAACTGACCTACTGCGGCCGATCCTGCGTCGTCGCCCCGACCGGCGAAGTGCTCGCCCGCGCGGGTACCGATCCGGAGCTGATCAGCGCCGAAGTCACCCGGGACGCGCTCGTCGCGTCGCGCCTGGAGAACACCCACCTGGCCGATCGACGGCCCGATCTGTACCGAGGACTTTCCGCATGACCTCCGCTCTCCCCACGGCGATCCATCACGACGAATCCACGGGGCGCCCGATCACCATGTTCGGCCCCGATTTCCCGTTCGCCTACGACGATTTCCTCGCCCACCCCGCCGGACTCGGCTCGCTCCCCGCCGAGCGCCACGGCACCGAGGTTGCGGTGATCGGTGGTGGCCTTTCGGGCATCGTCACCGCGTACGAGCTGATGAAGCTCGGCCTACGCCCGGTCGTGTACGAGATCGCCGAGATCGGCGGCCGCCTGCGCACGGTGAACTTCCCCGGCTGCCCGGACGCCGTCGTCGCGGAGATGGGCGCGATGCGCTTCCCGCCGGCGTCCACCGCGCTCTTCCACTACATCGACAAGGTCGGCCTGGAGACGACGCCGTTCCCGAACCCGCTGGCACCGGGAACGCCGAGCACCGTCGTCGACCTCAAGGGGGAAAGCCACTACGCGCGGACGGCGGACGAACTCCCCGCCGTCTTCGGCAAGGTCGCCGCCGCCTGGGACAGCACACTGTCCGAGCAGGCCGCGTTCACCGAGATGCAGAAGGCGATCCGCGAGCGTGACGCGAAGACGATCAAGCGGCTGTGGAACGAACTCGTGCCGCGGCTGGACGACCAGACCTTCTACGGCTTCCTCTGCGGTTCGCCCGCGTTCGCCTCGTTTCGCGACCGCGAGATCTTCGGGCAGGTCGGGTTCGGCACCGGCGGCTGGGACACCGACTTCCCGAACTCGATCCTGGAGATCCTGCGGGTGGTCTATACCGGCGCCGACGACGAGCACCGCAGCATCGTCGGCGGCAGCAGGCAGCTTCCGTTGCGGCTGTGGGAACACGCGCCCGAGGACATCGCGTTCTGGCCCGCGGGAACGAGTTTGAGCTCACTGCACGGCGGAAGCCCGAACCCCGGCGTCGCCCGGCTGCACCGCACCGCGCCGAACAACATCACCGTGACCGACACCGAAGGCCGCATCCGCACCTATCCGGCGGCGGTGTTCACCGCGCAGAGCTGGATGCTGCTGTCGAAGATCGAATGCGACGAGGCGCTGTTCCCGATCGACCACTGGACGGCGATCGAGCGCACGCACTACATGGAGTCCTCGAAGGTCTTCGTGCCGGTGGACCGGCCCTTTTGGCTGGACAAGGACCCGGTGACCGGCCGCGACACGATGAGCATGACGCTCACCGACCGCATGCCGCGCGGCACCTACCTGCTCGGCGAAGACCCGGACGCGCCCGCGGTGATCTGCCTGTCCTACACCTGGGCCGACGATTCGCTGAAGTGGCTGCCGCTTTCGGTCTCCGAGCGGGTCGAGGTGATGTTGCAGTCGCTGAAGGAGATCTACCCGGGCGTCGACGTCCGGCGGCACATCATCGGCGACCCGGTGACCGTGTCCTGGGAGGCCGAACCGCATTTCATGGGCGCGTTCAAGGCCAACCTGCCCGGCCACTACCGCTACCAGCACCGCCTGTTCACCCATTTCAAGCAGGACGGGCTCAATGAGCGCCACCGCGGTCTCTTCCTGGCGGGCGACGACGTCTCGTGGACGGCGGGCTGGGCCGAAGGTGCCGTCCAGACGGCGCTCAACGCGGTGTGGGGCGTGTTGAACCACCTCGGTGGCGAGACGGATCCGGCGAACCCGGGTCCGGGCGACGTCTACGACGACATCGCGCCCATCGAACTGCCGGACTGAGCGCGGCGGTTCACCAGCCACGCCGAGCCGAGCGCCAGAGCCACGCCGAGGGTCGCGCCGATGGTGTTCATCAGCCAGTCGTTGGTGTCGCAGGCGCGGCCGATGGCGGGCACGAGCGCCTGAAGCGTCTCGATCACCGCGGACAGCGCCGAGCCCGCCGCCAGCATCGTCAGCGGCTGCTTCGTCGCCAGCGTGGCGAAGTACACCGGTGGCAGGAACAGTGCGACATTGGCCAGAAGTTCCACCGCGCCGAGCGTGGGCAGCGAGAACTGGACGGTGCACCTGATCTCGTCGATCGTGTGCACGGTGGGCACCAGCGTCAGCGCGAAGGCCGGCACCAGTGACACGCCGGTGAGCGCCCACAGGATCCGCCGCTTACCCGCGAACAGGTGGCCGAGGACGGCACAGACGAGCGCGACCAGGGCGATCGCCACCGGCACGAGGGCGGAGTGGTCGAGCAGGAAGTTCGTGATCATGACGAGCCGATCGTACGAGCAGGCTCGCTCAGCCGGTGAACTCGACCTCCGCCGCGGGCACCACGCGCAGCCTGCCGCCCGGGTGGATCGCGGTGCTCAGCAGCAGGTTGTGCCGGGCGATGACCTGTTCGGCGGTCAGGCCCGTGGTGGGATCGCCGTCGGCGGACGGCGCGTGGCCGTCGCCGACCAGCACGACGTCCAGCCCGTGGCTCTGCGCGGACCGGGCGGTCGCGTCGACGCAGTAATCGGTGGCCAGCCCGGTCAGCACCACGGTGTCGACGCCCCGGTCGACGAGCAGCCCCGTTAGCCCGGTGCGGTGGAACGAGTCCGTCGCCGTCTTGTCGACCACCACGTCGATCGGTTCGAGACCGAGCAGCGGACTGATCCGGGTGCCCGGTGACGCGGGATCGAAGTCGGTGCCGGGCGCGCCGATCTGCCGTAGGGCGATCACCGGAACGCCCTCCGCCCGGGCCCGGCGCGCCAGCGCGGCGATCCGGGCGGCCAGTTCCTCGCCGCGCCAGACCAGGGGAACGAGCATGTCCTGCATGTCGACGATCAGCAGCGCGGCCTTCATGTCCGGCAGCCTAGGGCAGCGCGGCGGGTGACTCGGCCTCCGGGATGAGCAGGCGCGGAGTCCCCTAGCCGTCGGCGGCCACGGCCCAGACGTCGGAATGGCCTGGTTGTGCGCGCCCGCTATCTCGGCGTAAAGCACGGCGGCCGTGGCCAGCGTGAGTACTCCGGTGACGGCGATCAGGACGTGGGTGCGGGTGTTCACGGTCGTGCCTTCCTGCGGGGAGCCAGAGAACGAAGGTGGCGGCGAGCACACGCGCCGAAATTCCTTCCCGCCCGCGGGTGCGTCCACAGTGGACATACCCGCGGGTTCACCCGGGTACCGCCACACGCTCGTGATCGGCGGCTTGTTCGCCGCGTTGGCGATGCCCGGCAGGCCGAACGCCGCCTCCATCGTGCGGAGGATCGAGTAGTGGTCGATCGATTCGCTGTAACTGCCCGGCTTCACGTGGGCGCCGACGAACGTGGTGAAGATCTGGTTCACCGACGTCCCGCTGTCCTCGTCGAAATTGACGATCAGAAGGCTGTTGTGCGTCTTGGCCCACTGCGCGTAGGCGTCGAGGTTGTTCTTCAGCGATTTGTCGCCGGTGTCGACCGAGCAGAAGTCGTTCGGGAACGACGAGAACCTTTTGTTCGCCGACGCCGGGACATTGCCGAAGCTCACCCAGCTGTTGTGCTTGCGGGCGTGTTTGCCCCTTCGTGCAGCCCGTGTAGCCGTCGGAGGGCATGCTCTCCGCGTAGCCGACGAACTTCTTGCCGATCCCAGCCAGTTGGGAAGCGATGTACTCCTTGTTCTCGAGATCCTGGCATTTGTTGCTGTCGACGCCGTGCGTCGAACCCGCGAACTGGGCGATGTAATTTGGCTGGCTGGGATCCGTCGTCCCGTACGCCTTGGTGAACTTGGCGCCTTGTGAGGCGAGTTCGTTGAGATACGGCGCCTTGGAGCTGCCGCCGATCTCCTGGTAGTCCTTGTTCTCGAACATCACGAGGACGATGTGGTCGAAGGCGGGACCGTCGCCGCGGTGGGCTCCGTCGCGGCGGCCGGAGTGTCCTGGTGGGACACCAGTCCCGTGGCCAAGCCGGTCGCGGCTACGGCCGCTACCGCGATCCGTTTCCAGAACATGCGGAAACCTCCTGGGAAAAGGTTGAAGTTTTGACGACCGACCATCGAGTTCAGCGGCGCTCCGCGGGTGTCGACAGAGTCGAGACATCAGATGTCTCAGTAGCCGCAGGCGCAGAACGCCCCAAACCGACATTACTTGGCACGAAACCCTGTAAACCATCCCTGCGCCTTGGGCTCGGGGCGGCGAACCGATGAACTCGTGGTCACTCGCTGATTCAGCCGGTCGGCAGTGGCATCACTATTCTGTCGGCTTCGTGGGTACACATCCGACCATTGGTTAAGCTGTCCGGCGTGAAGCCCTTTTCGCCGAAACCGGCCGGATACACGATCGAAGAACTCTCCACGATCGTCGGCATGTCGGCGCGCAATATCCGGGCCCATCAGACGAGGGGCCTGCTCGCCCCGCCGGTCCGGCACGGCAGGTCCGCCTACTACGGCCCGGCCCATCTGCGGCGGCTGCGGCGCATCACGATGCTGCAGAAACAGGGCTTCAACCTCGTGTCCATCGCCGCGATGCTCGGAACGACCACGGTGGACGGCGCCGAACGACTCGAGGCGGCGATGGCCGACCTCGCCCGCGACCAGCCCGCCGTCGCCCGGTGCCTGGAACGACACGGCGTGCTCGGTACGGACGACGCGGGAGCGCCTGCCGTCGTGCGGCCGTCCGTTTCCCGCGCGGTGGCGGAGCTCGCCGGCGCCGGGATCCCACCCGTCGCGGTCCTTCGGTTCCTCGGCCAGTTCATGGACCGGGTCGCACCGCTGGCGGGCGAGCAGTTGGCAGCGCTGAAAGCCCAGACCGGAGGCGCTTCGGCAGCTCCATGGTCCTGTTTCGCCGAGCTGCTGGTAAGCGCTTTCAGGGCGACTGTGGAAAACGCGGCCGAAGTCACGTTCGCAGACGGGGAGCCAGGGACACGGCCGCCGAGGTGACCGCTGCCGTCGCCGCGTCGAGGCTCGCGCCTTCGACGAAAACGGACAGGATGACGACGACTTAGCGGTCGCCTTCGCCGACGAGCCCGGTCGTGTGCGCGCCACCGCGCCCCGCCCGGCCGCCCAGCCTTGCTCCGCCTTCCACGGCCGGTCGTGCAAGGCGGAGGGGATGCCGAAGTACTGGTCGAACCCGTCGGCGGCGATCCTGGTCGACTCCCGCAGCGGTACACCGCGCGATGTGACAGTGTGTCGCCCCAGCGGCCCGGATCGACGGGCGGCGTGGTGTTCTTCAAACCCGCGGCGGCTACCGTCCTGGTGACGATGGCGGGGCCTCCGTTCATGCTCCAGAGAGCGTTCGCGACCGCGTCGTCGCTCCTCGCCAGCATCCGGCGCAGCTGCGTTTTGTCGGTCTTGCCCGCATGCGTGTGATGGCGTCGAGCGCGATGAACAGTTTCACCACCGACGCCGTCCGGAATCGTTCCGAACCCTGCTCGTCGATCACCTGCGTGCCCGATGTGCGGTCGAAGACCACCGTGGCGCCGCGTCTTTCCGGAGCCGGGTGGTCTTGCGCACCGGCCCGGATGGCCACGTAACCGAGGACTCCGTGAGTGGCGTTTCGGGTTCTAGCCCGAATCGCCACTCACGACCCACCCGACCCAAGGCGGCCTGCTGTCGTGCTGGGTGACGGTTGGGCGGGGTGGGTTCCGGGCGTTGACCGTCCGGGATCGTCCTGCTCGGTGGTGGTGGGTGCTTGATCGAGCACCGAGACCCGAAAATCGCCTCGACGATGTAGGAATCGGGACACTCAACGTCCCGATTCCTGCATCGTCGACACCCGGCACGCGCTGAGCGGTCAACCCTCGTGCCGCGTCGGTCGGGTGGGTCGTGAGTGGCGTTCCGGGTTCGGGCGGGCCCTCTCGTAGGTACCGACTGTGTGACCTGCGGGGTTGCAGTACATGAAGGAGCCCTTCTTGTACCTAGGCGCAAGGATGGGGGCCTTTATGCACTGGGGAGGGGTGTGACTAGTGACGCTACTGAGGCTCGAGGTGTCGTTCCGGACCCATCCGCAGTAGGTACCTAAGACACCCTTGGCCCTAACCCGAATCGCCACTCACGACCCACGTCAGACCAGTTCGGAGGAGACGACCGAGTTCAGCCCTCGCAGCCGGTCCAGCAGGGGCTCGACCTCGTCCTCGGCGAGCAGGACGGCGCAGGTCATGGCGCTTTCCCGGACCCCGTCGCGGACGTCGACCGACAGGTCGTGGACGAGGCAGCCGAGCGCGTCCACCAGGGCGGGGATCTGTCCGACGCCGCCGACGAAGTAGGTCGCGATCCGGCGGCGGACCAGCATGGACGAGCGCGGGGCGGGAATCTGGAACGAAACAGCGGACATCGTGGGCTCCGAAGGCTGGGAAACGTACAGGCCGTGGAGGGCCAGGTCCCGGAAAATGCCCCGTGTCGAGGGGTCGCCGGAATGCGCGCCGGCGACCTGGTTCAGCCGGCGCGCTTGACTACGAGTCGAGTCCAGCGGCGCACGGCGACAGGCTAGCACGACCTACCGGCGAGTCACGAGAGCCGCAGCCGGGAGCCCTGCTCGCGAACATGCGCGGCGGAGCCGCAGTCGAGATCCAGTTGCCGCTGCCGTTCGGCCACGAACGCGCGGCCGAGGCCGGTGCGGTCCGAAGTGGACAGTGTTCGCCGGAGTTCGTTCAGCAGCCCGCGTTCCTCCGTGCGGATATGCGCGTCCACCGAATTCTCCAGTGCTGCCAACGCTTTCTCGGAGTCGGCGGATTCCAGGACAGCCAGCAGTTCGGCGGCGAGCCCGCTTTCTGTCGCATCGGGACGGATGATCCGTGCCGTCGCGGTGGCGTGGGCGACCAGCGACGCCGAAAGTTCCGCGATCAGTGCCGGACGGTCGGCTTCGTCGTTGCGGAGGTCGCGGAACAACTGCTCGATCCGGCGGTGATCGGCCAGGACGACCTCGACCAGGTCGGAGCCTGGGGGAGCGGCCGTCGGGCCAGGGCGCATCCAGCCGAAGGTCAGCTCCACGGCTTGACGCCAGTGCCCGTATTCACTGTCGCGGCGAGCGGGGTCCATCGTGGGCAGCCACTGTCCGGCCCGGTGCCAGTTCCGGCGCAGCCCTTCCAGATCCGGCCAGTACCCGACCGACAGCCCGGCCGCGTACGCCGCGCCCAGTGACACCGTCTCGGCGACCATCGGGCGGACCACCGGCACGTCGAGGACGTCCGCGACGAACTGCATCAGCAGGTTGTCGGCGGTCATTCCACCGTCCACTTTGAGCGTCGACAGCGCGAGCCCCGAATCGGCGTTCATCGCGTCGACGACCTCGCGGGTCTGCCAGCCCGTCGCCTCCAGCACGGCCCTGGCGAGATGCCCCTTGGTGATGTACGACGTCAGGCCGGCGATCACGCCGCGCGCCTCGCTGTGCCAGTGCGGCGCGAACAGGCCGGAGAAGGCGGGCACGATGTAGCAGCCGCCGTTGTCCTCGACCGTCCGCGCCAGCGTCTCGATCTCGGGCGCGCTGCCGATCAGTTCGAGCCCGTCCCGGAACCACTGCACCAGTGATCCGGTGACCGCGATCGACCCTTCCAGCGCGTACACGGCGGGCTCGTCGCCGATTTTGAACCCGACGGTGGTCAGCATGCCGTGCGTCGAGAGCACCGGCGTCGGACCGGTGTTGAGCAGCAGGAAGCTGCCCGTGCCGTACGTGCACTTCGCCTCGCCGGGCGCGAAGCAGGTCTGGCCGAACAACGCCGCCTGCTGGTCGCCGAGCGCCGCCGCGATCCGGATCCCCGGGACCACCCGCGACGTCGTTCCGTACACCTCGGTCGACGGGCGGATCTCCGGCAGCATCGCGCGCGGGACGTCGAAGAACTCCAGCAGCTCGTCGTCCCAGGACAGCGTCCGCAGATTCATCAGCATGGTGCGCGAGGCGTTGGTGACGTCGGTGATGTGGACGCCGCCCTCGGGTCCGCCGGTCAGGTTCCAGATCAGCCAGCTCTCGACCGTCCCGAACAGCACGTCGCCGCGCTCGGCACGTTCCCGCAGGCCAGGGGTCCTTTCCAGCATCCACCGGATTCGCGGTGCGGAGAAGTACGTGGCCAGCGGCAGCCCGCACAGCCGCCGGACGCGGTCGGCGCCCGGTTCGCGGGCGAGTTGTTCGAGCATCGCGTCGGTGCGGGTGTCCTGCCAGACGATCGCGCGCCCGACCGGATTGCCGGTGTGCCGGTCCCACAGCACCGTCGTTTCCCGCTGATTCGCGATGCCGAGACCGACCACCTGTGCCGGTTCGACACCGGCGTCGGCGAGCGCCTGCGGCACGATCCGGCCGACGTTGCGCCAGATCTCGGTCGCGTCGTGCTCGACCCAGCCGGGCCGGGGGAAATGCTGCTGGTGTTCGCGCTGCGCGACCGAGACCAGCCTGCCGCGGGCGTCGAACAGGATGCACCGCGTCGAAGTGGTGCCCTGGTCGATCGACATCACGTAGCGCTGGACCACGCGAGCACCTCCATCACCATCGGGACGCGCCGAGATCGCGGGAGACCGCCCGTGCCGCGTCACGCACGTGGCCGAGCAGCCGCGGGCTCGGACTGCCGTCGGCTTCACAGATCCGTTCCGTCGCGCCGGACACGCCGATCGCGCCGACCACGATGCCGCCGTGGCCGCGGATCGGCGCCGCGATCCCGGCCTCGCCGGTGATCATCTCGCCGTTCTCGCTCGCCCAGCCCGCCTCGCGCACCTTGCCGCACGCGCGTTTGATCGCCGTCTGGGTGACCAGGGTCCGGCGGGTGTAGGCCTCCGGTCCGCCGCCGCGCAACGATGCCACGAGGCCGGTGTCGTAGGCCAGAAGCACTTTTCCGAGCGCCGTCGCGTGCAACGGCAGAAGCGTGCCGACGTCCAGGGTCTGCAGGCTGTCGTCGGGCCGGAACACGTGGTGCACCACCAGGACCCGGCCCTCCAGTGGCGCGCCGATCCGGACGGCCTCACCGCTGCGGGCGGCCAGGGCGTCGGCCCAGTTGATCGCGCGGGACCGGAGTTCGTTGACGTCGAGGTAGCTCGTGCCGAGGTGCAGCAGTGCCGCGCCCAGTTGGTATTTCCCGGTGTCACGGTCTTGTTCGACAAAGCCGACCCCTTGCAGGGTGCGCAGGATTCCGTGCGCCGTTCCCTTGGCGAGTTCGAGGGAATCGGCGATCTCGCCGACCCCCAGACGTCCCGAACCGCGCGCCAGCAACCGCAGGATCGCGGCGGCGCGCTCGATGGACTGGATCGGACCGGGCACGGCCCAACCGTAGCCCGACCGGCCCTGATTCGACAATGTCGAACATCGTCTCCGGGCGTTCGACAATGCCGACCGGCGTCCGTTGACCCCGGGTTTCCGCGAACTTAACTTCGGCCTCAACAGGGCAACGGTGTCCTTTGTGGAGGAAGCAATGGTGCGAAACCTCAAGGCTCGCGGACTGGCGGGCGAACTGGCGGCGGAGTTCGTCGGGACGATGATCCTCATCCTGTTCGGCTGCGGGGTGGTGGCGCAGGTCGTCGCCGCCGGCATCGGGGATCACGACAGCATCGCGTGGGCCTGGGGGATCGGTGTCACCCTCGGTATCTACGTGGCTTCACGGATCAGCGGCGCGCATCTGAACCCCGCCATCACGGTGGCGCTCGCGGTGTTCAAGGGCTTCTCGTGGCACAAGGTCGCGCCGTACGCCTTGGCGCAGACCGCCGGAGCGTTCGTCGCCGCGCTGCTGGTGCGCTGGAACTACACCGAGGTGCTCAACGCCGCCGACCCCGGCCTGACGATCAAAACGCAGGGTGTCTTCTCCACCCTTCCGGGTAACGGGACCCTCCCGGTGGGCGACTGGGGCGCCTTCCGCGACCAGATCATCGGGACCGCGATCCTCGCGCTGGTGATCTTCGCCATCACCGATCTCCGCAACACCGCGCCCGCCGCGAACCTCGCCCCGGTCGTCGTCGGCTTCCTGGTGGTCGCGATCGGCATGGCCTGGGGCACCAACGCCGGCTACGCGATCAACCCCGCCCGCGACTTCGGCCCGAGGCTGATGTCCTGGCTCACCGGTTACGACACCGCGTTCATCGATCAATACGGCTATCCGTACTGGTGGATCCCCATCGTGGCGCCGGTCATCGGTGCGGTCATCGGCGGCGCGATCTACAAGTTCTTCATCGAGCGCTACCTGCCCGCCGACCCGGCCCCGGAATCCTTGCCCGCCAAGGACATCGAGCGCGTTTCCTAAGGAGAGAAACCATGCCTGACTACATCGGCGCCGTCGACCAGGGCACCACCAGCACGCGCTTCATGATCTTCGACCACGGCGGCAACGAGATCGCCCGGCACCAGCTCGAACACGAGCAGATCCTGCCGAAGCCGGGCTGGGTCGAGCACGACGCCACCGAGATCTGGGAGCGGACCCGTTCGGTCATCGCCACCGCGCTCAACAAGGCGAACCTCACCACGGCCGACCTCGCCGCGCTCGGCATCACCAACCAGCGCGAGACCACTGTCGTGTGGAACCGCCGAACCGGGCGCCCGTACTGCAACGCCATCGTGTGGCAGGACACCCGCACCGACCGGATCGCTTCGGCGCTGGAGCGCGCGGGCAAGGGTGACGTCATCCGCCGCAAGGCCGGGCTGCCGCCCGCCACCTACTTCTCCGGTGGCAAGCTGCAGTGGATCCTGGAGAACGTCCACGGCGTCCGCGAAGACGCAGAAAAGGGCGACGCGCTCTTCGGCACCACTGATTCTTGGCTCATCTGGAACCTCACCGGCGGTCCCGACGGCGGCGTGCACGTGACCGACCCGACCAACGCGTCGCGCACGATGCTCATGGATCTCGAAACCCTGGAGTGGGACGACGAACTGCTGTCGTTCTTCGATATCCCCAAGCAGATGCTGCCGACGATCGCACCGTCGTCGAACAACGGTCACTTCGGCGTCACCCGCGCGGACGGCCCGCTCGGCGGCGAGGTGGCCATCACCGGGGTGCTCGGCGACCAGCAGGCGGCGACCGTCGGACAGGTGTGCTTCCGCCCCGGCGAGGCCAAGAACACCTACGGCACCGGCAACTTCCTGCTGCTCAACACCGGGCACGAGGTCGTGCGCTCGAAGCACGGCCTGCTCACGACGCTGGCCTACCAGTTCGGTGACGAGAAGCCGGTGTACGCGCTGGAAGGCTCCATCGCCGTCACCGGTTCGGCCGTGCAGTGGCTGCGTGACCAGCTGGGCATCATCAGCGGGGCGTCGCAGAGTGAAAGCCTCGCCCGCCAGGTCGAGGACAACGGCGGCGTCTACTTCGTCCCCGCGTTCTCGGGCCTGTTCGCGCCGTACTGGCGTTCGGACGCGCGCGGCGCGATCGTCGGCCTGACCCGCGCCACCACCAACGCGCACTTGGCGCGGGCGACGCTCGAAGCGATCTGCTACCAGACCCGTGACGTCGTCGAGGCCATGCAGAACGACTCGGGCGTCACGCTCGACGTGGTGCGTGTGGACGGTGGCGTGACCGCGAACGAACTGTGCATGCAGTTGCAGGCGGACATCCTCGGCGTGCCGGTGTCGAAGCCGGTCGTCGCCGAGACCACCGCGCTCGGTGCCGCCTACGCGGCCGGGCTGGCCGTCGGGTTCTGGAAGAACACCGACGAGCTCCTGCAGAACTGGAACGAGGACAAGCGCTGGGAGCCGTCGTGGACGGACGAACAGCGCGCCGAGGGCTACGCGGGCTGGCAGAAGGCCGTCGGCCGCACGCTCGACTGGGTCGAGGTCGAGTGAGCCCGATGAACAGGAGGAACAGAGTGACACCCGTACCGCTTTCCCCGGTCTACCGTGCCGAGACGCTGCGCAAGCTCGCCCGGGAAGAGGTCGAAGTTCTCGTCGTCGGCGGGGGAGTGACCGGGGCCGGCGTCGCGCTCGACGCCGCTTCGCGCGGGCTCTCGGTCGCGCTCGTCGAGGCCCGCGACTTCGCCGCGGGCACGTCCAGCCGGTCCAGCAAGCTGATCCACGGCGGGCTGCGCTACCTGGAGAACCTGGACTTCAAGCTGGTCCGTGAGGCGTTGAAGGAACGGAGTCTGCTGCTGCAGACGCTGGCGCCGCATCTGGTCCGGCCGGTGAAGTTCCTGGTGCCGCTCAAACACCGCGTCTGGGAACGCGGCTACATCGGCGCGGGTGTCACGCTCTACGACACCCTCGGCGGAGCGCGCGCCTTGCCGCGGCACCGGCACCTGTCCAAACGCGGCGCGGGCAAGGTCGCCCCCGGTCTCGCGGACGACGCCTTGATCGGCGCCATTCAGTACTACGACGCCCAGGTCGACGACGCCCGCCACACGATGACGATCGCGCGGACCGCGGCGGAACAAGGCGCCTCCGTCCTCACCCGTGCTCGTGTGACGTCGCTGATCCGTGACGGCGAGCGCGTGGTCGGCGCGAAGGTCGTCGACCGTGAGAGCGGCGCGGAGATCGAGGTCCGGGCGAAGACGGTCGTCGCGGCCACCGGTGTGTGGAGCGACGACATGGCCGAGGCGGCGGGCATCCCCGCGCCGTTCACCGTGCGCGCGTCGAAGGGCATCCACCTGGTGGTGCCGCGCGAGAAGATCGACCTGGACACCGGGCTGATCCTGCGTACCGAGAAGAGCGTCCTGTTCGTCATCCCGTGGGGACGGCACTGGATCGTCGGCACCACCGACACCGAATGGGACCTCGACCGCGAACACCCGGCGGCCAGCCAGGCGGACGTCGACTACGTGCTCGACCACCTCAACGCCGTCCTGCGCACGCCGATCACCGCCGACGACATCGAAGGCGTGTACGCCGGGCTTCGGCCGCTGCTGGCCGCGAAGGCGACTTCGACGACGAAGCTGTCGCGGGAGCACGCCGTCGCGCATCCGGTGCCGGGGCTGGTGATCGTGGCCGGTGGCAAGTACACGACGTATCGAGTGATGGCCGCCGACGCGGTCGACGTCGCGGTGGAGGACCTCGGCCGTCCGGCGCCGTCGTCGTGGACCGAGCGGCTGCCGATCGTGGGCGCGACGGGCTACCACGAGCTGTGGGGTGCGCGGCACTCGCTCGCGCAGCGCGCGGGGCTGCCGATCGGCCGGATCGAGCACCTGCTCCAGCGCTACGGCACCGCGATCGACGACATCCTGGAGTCGATTTCGGAGCGTCCCGAATTGGGCGAGCCGATCCCGGGAACCGCGGAGTACCTGAAGGCGGAGGTCGTTTACGCCGTCTCGCACGAGGGCGCGCTGCACCTGGAGGACGTCCTGACGCGGCGCACGCGGATTTCCATCGAGGAGCGTGACCGCGGCGTGACGGCGGCGCCGGTGGTGGCGGAGCTGATGGCGCCGCTGCTGGGCTGGGACTCACACAAGCGGGAGCGTGAGGTCACCAATTACCTCGCCCGGGTCGAAGCGGAACGCTCCGCCCAGGCCCAGCCGGACGACGAAGCGGCGAACGCCAGCCGTCTCGCCGCTCCGGCGCTGCTGCCGAGCTGACGTGGGCTGAAGGCCCTTCACCGCATGCGACGCGGTGAAGGGCCCCTTCCCTCGGCTGAGCCGCAAGGCCCCGGCAAAGTCGCATAACAGCTGGTCAAGCCGACGGCGGGCTCGTCACAGTGGCCTGACACCTTGGGTCGCGGCGCTCTCCGGTCCGTGAAGGCCTTCTTACCTACCTTGAGGTTCAGGGTTCCGGCAAAGTCGCATAGCCGCTGGTCGGTGGCGCTTTTGGCGCTTCGAACTGGACTTCCGACGGGGCGGATGACAGGGTGTCCCGAGCGTCAATTGTCCACAAAGGACACCATCCGGCCGCTGGATGTCCATTTGATGCGTTTTTGTACGTTTTTCGACTGGGGTCGTGAGTGAAATTCAGGGCTAGAACCCTCTTTTTCACTCACGACCCGGTCGAAAAACGCCCAAATCGGGCACTATCGACCCGGCTGCGTCCGATGTGGACAGTAGAGAAAGATGTCAGGCGCCTGTGACGAGCCCGCCTCTGTCACCGCAACACCCACTTGACCAGTGTTTATGCGACTTTGCCGGAACCCTGACCTTGAGGGTAGCGAAGGGGCCTTTCGCTACCCTCGGGCGTGATCCCTGGTGACACTGGGACGGCTGTGACGCCCGGCCTCCGGTGGTGGACCATCGGCAGCCGGCCCCGGCACGCCACGTTTGCCTTACCCCTCGATAGAACCCTCCTGATCATTCACGACCCCAGTCAAAAACCGTATATATAAGCATAAAATGGACACGTAGTCGTCAGATAACGTCCTTTGTGGACATTCAGGGTCCGACTCATCCCTCGAGTCAGCCGAATCGCCACTCACCCCCCTGCAGGCTGCCCCCTGCGGACAGTCGACGATGCCCGGTTCGCATCACCATGAGCGCCACCGACCAGCGGATATTCGACTTTGCCGGGACTCTGGCGCTAGACACAAGGAAGGGGGTCTTCACGCGCAGTGCCGTTACTTGAGCCAGTCGAGGTAGCGGGTCTCGGCGATGCGGGCGCCGTCCTTCGTGGTGAGGACGTCGCCCTTGACGGCGGCGAACATGCCCGCGGTCTCGTCGACGGTCACCGAACGCGTGTCTCCCTTGGCGGACAAGGTGATCCGGCCCAGTTCGTCCAGCGGGTACACGTCCGGGCCGCCCAGGTCGAGGGTCCCGTTCAGCGGCTTCCCCGCCGAAACCTCGGAAACGGCGGCGGCGACGTCCGCCGCGGCGATCGGCTGGATCGGCGTGCTGGGCAGGCGGACCGTGGTCTCGTCGGCGGTCCAGGACAGCACGGCGTCGACGAATTCCATGAACTGGGTGGCGCGGACGATCGAGTAGGGGACGCCGCTGTTCTTGAGGATGTTCTCCTGAAGTGTCTTCGCCCGGTAGTAGTCGAGTTCGGGCACCTGGTCGACGCCGACGATCGACAGGATCACGAAGTGCCCGGTGCCCGCCTTCTTCGCGGCGGCGGCGAGGTTGTCCATCGACGTCCGGAAGAACGAGGGGGAGGTGTCGTCGAAAGTCGGCGAATTCGTGAGGTTGACGACCACGTCGGCGCCGTCGAGCGCGGCGTCGAGACCCTGGCCAGTGAGGAGGTCGACCCCGGTGGACGGCGAATGCGGCACCGCCTGGTGCCCGGCCTCGTTCAGGTTCCGCACGACCTGCGAACCGATCAGCCCGGTCCCGCCGATGATCGCGAATTTCATGACCCCGTGCCCTTCTTCGGTAGGTGTCCGCAACTCGGATACCTCATGTCCGAGATAATACTCAGACACATTGTGTCCGAGTCAAGGGGCGAGTTAGAGTCATCCGGGTGAAGATGTCCGGTGGGGTCGAATGGGCCCTGCACTGCTGCGTCGTCCTGACCTCGGTCGACGAACCCGCGCCGGCCGCGCGCCTGGCGCAGCTGCACGACGTCTCGCCGAGCTACCTCGCGAAGCAACTCCAGGCCCTTTCGCGAGCCGATCTCATCCGGTCGGTGCAGGGAAAGGCCGGGGGATACGTCCTCACCCGGCCACCGTCGGAGATCACGGTGCTCGACGTCGTCGAGGCCATCGACGGGCCCGGCCCCGCCTTCGTCTGCACCGAGATCCGCCAGCGCGGCCCGATGGCGACCCCGCCCGAGGCGTGCACGGCCCCGTGTGCGATCAGCCGCGCGATGGCGAACGCCGAAGTCCAGTGGCGAGCGGCGTTGCGCGCGGTCTCCATCGCGGATCTGGCCGACGACGTCAGGGGCGACTACGGTCCGGGCGCCCTCGCCGGAATCGGCGCGTGGTTCAAGGCCGCCGAGGGCTAGCTGAAGGACGCTTTCCCCGCATGCGATGCGAGGAAAGCGTCCTTCGCCTCGTGGGATGAGGGGAAAGTCCCCTTCAGCTCCCTCAAGAGGTCTTCGGCATCAGCGCGGTGGCCGCCATGGTCGCGACCACCAGCACCGCCGCGAGCGAGAACACCTGCGCCGAAGAGTGGCCGCGCAGGAAAACGGTGCCGAACACCGCGATGCCCAATGTCGCGCCCACTTGCTGCACCGCGTTCAGCACTCCGGCCGCCGAACCTGTCTCATGTGGACGGACGACGGACAGCGCCGCGGTGAAGAACGGCACCGTGAACAGCCCAAGGCCGAGCCCGCCGACCCCGAGCGCGAGCGGCAGCGGACCCGCGATCGCCAGCAGGATTCCCGCGAGCAGCAGCGTCAACCCGGCGAAGGCCACCCGAGATCCGAACCGCGGCACAAGCACCTTGCCCGCCACCCAGGAGGAAATCGCCAGCCCGCCCGACCACGGCAGCAATGTCGATCCGGACGCCAGTACGCCGCGGCCCTCGTCGAGTTGCTGGTGCAGGACCACCACGAGCATCACCCCGTTCATCACCGCGAAGAACAACGTCGACGCCGCCAGCGCCGCGGGGAAACCGCGGTGTCCGAACAAACTCGGTTCGATCAGGGGGTGCCGCCGGTTTCGTTGATGGAACCCGAACAGCACCAGCACGACGGCACCGGCGCCGAAGAGGCCCCAATTCCACTGGCCGATCAGCGGGTACACCAGCAGTCCGACGCCGAGAGAGGCGAGCACGGTGCCTTGCACGTCGAGCCGGACCGGACGCTCGGCGCGGTCTTCCGGCAGCAGCCGTCCGGCCATCAGCACCGCGATCGAGATCGGCACGTTCACCAGGAACGCTGCCCGCCAGGACACCAGATCCGTCAGCAGGGCACCGAGCAACGGTCCGCTCACGGCGGACAGGCCGACCACCGGACCGTTCCAGCCGAGCGCCGCCGCCAGTGCCGGACCGGTGAACATGACCTTGATCAACCCGATCGTCTGCGGGATCACCAGTGCCGCCGCCGTGCCCTGCACCGCTCGCGCGCCGATCAGCGAGCCGGTGCTCGGCGCGAGCGCGCAGCACAGCGACGCAAGGGCGAACAGCGCGACACCGGACAGGAACACACGTCGGCGGCCCAACAGGTCACCGAGTCGGCCGCCGGTGATCAGGAGTACCGCGAACGGCAGCGTGTACGCCGCGCCGAACCACTGGATGGCAGAAGGGGCGCCGCCGAGGTCCGCGTGGATCGCCGGGCCGGCGACCTGCGTGATCGTCGAGTCCAGCACGTTCATCGCCTCGGCCGCGAGCAGCGTCGCGAGCGGGACCGACCTGGTCTTCGTCAGTTGCATGATCGAGACCGTGCGGTGAAGATGTCTTCTGTTCCATGAAACCCGCCTCGGTTGGACGAAATATTCCATGCTCGACGACATAGACCGCGCTTTGATCCATGCGCTGCAGATCGACGCTCGTGCGCCGTTCAGCCGTGTCGGCGCGGTGCTCGGCGTCTCCAGCCAGACCGTCGCCCGGCGCTACCAGCGGCTTCGCGCCGAAGCGGGGCTGCGGGTCGTGGGCCTGCCCGATCCCGACCGGACAGGGTTGACGCAGTGGCTCGTGCGGCTCAGCGCGCAGCCCGCCACCGCGCGGACGCTCGCCCGTTCGCTGGCCAGGCGGCCGGACACGTCGTGGGTCAAGCTCACCTCGGGCGGCACGGAGATCGTGACGATCGCGCACACACCGAGGCACGCGCAGAGCGCCATGTTGTTGCACGACATCCCGCGCACCTCCAGCGTCACGGCGGTGTCCGCGCATTTCATCCTGCACACCTATCTCGGCGGCCCGACGGCCTGGCGCGGGCGCGTCACCGCGCTGACCGCAGAGCAGCAGGAGGCGTTGCGGCCGCCGGAATCCCACGCCGGGGAAGCTCCGCTGACCGCGGCGGACCACGCGCTGATCGCCGCTCTCCGGCACGACGGCCGCGCGAGCATCGGGGATCTCGCCACAGCGGCGGGCCTGGCACCGGCGACCGCGGCCCGCCGCCTGGCGGATCTGCGCGCACGAGGTGCGCTCTTCTTCGACGTCGAGATCAGCGCCGCCCTGTACGGCATGACCACGCAGGCGTTCCTGTGGATGGCCGTCGCGCCGGCGGACCTCGACGAGGTGGCGACGACGCTAGCCACCCATGAGGAGCTCGCCGTCGTCGTCGCCACGACCGGGCCCACCAACCTGGCCGCGCAGGCGCTGTGCCCGGATCCCGCCGCGCTACACCACTACCTCACGCGCCGGCTCGGCGCGCTGCGCGCGATCCACACGGTGCACACCGCGCCGGTGCTGGAGATCGTGAAGGCGGTCGGACCGCTCACGGCTTGAACCGGTCGGCGTGTTCGGCGACCCACTGGGCGAAGGTGCGGGCCGGGCGCCCGGTCACCATCTCGATCGTGTCGACGACGGTGCGCGCCTCCACGGGCGGATCGGCGTGCCAGCCGACGACGTATTCGGCGTCCGCGACCGAGACGCCTTCGGCCAGCAGCCGGTCGATCGCCTGCTGCCGCGTGATCCGCTCCAGCGTGATGTCGTGGCCAAGGGCGTTGCCGAGGATCGCGATCCGTTCGCTCGTGGTCAGCGCTTCCGGCCCGGTGAGGTTGCAGACCTTGCCCGAGTGCCCGTCCTCGACGAGAGCGGTGGCGGCGACGGCGCCGATGTCGCCCTCGTGCACCACGGCGCTCGGGAGGTCGAACGGCTCTCGGACCACCTTTTCGGTGCGGATGGAATCGGTCCAGGTCAGGGCATTGGACATGAACTCCTGGGGTTCCAGCCGCGTCCATTCGACCCCGGATTCGGCCATGGCCTGCTCCGTCGGCCCGACGTAGCCGCCCCACACGACGGTCATCCGCCGCACCCCGGCGGCCACGGCGCGTTTGACCAGGTCTGCGCCGACGTCGGCGAGCCCCGCCGTGACGGTGATGTGCAGCCGGTTGACGCCGTCGAGGGCGTCGGTCAGCGTTTCCGGCGCGGTGTGCGTGCCCTCCACCAGTTCGACACCCGCCGGAAGCCGCGCCGCGGCGGGGTTCCTGGTGAGTGCCCGGACGTGTTCCCCACGGCGGACGAGTTCGGCCACCACGTGGCGGCCGGTGTTCCCGGTGGCGCCGGTTACCAAGACGGTCATGAGTAGATTCCCTTCGTTTCCAGCGAAGGTAGAAGCTCAAGTAATGTCGAGGTCAAGAGGGCTGGTGCTGTACACCGCCAAGTGGCGCAATCGAGGGGTGCGGCCGGGTGACTTTCCGGATCTTAGTTTATGGCAAAAATTAACAGCTTCCGTACTGGTCCGAAACTCTTGACGCCGCCGCCGGGCCCGGTGAGGATCGGCCGGTCCCCGCCTCCCGCAGAATGGACCAGACCATGGCAAGACGTGCGCATGCGCGCCGAAGTCCGCTGATCGCCTTGATGAGTCTCACCCTGCTCGGCGGGACCGTGGTGGCCACGCCCGCCGCCGTCGCCGCCGAACAGCCCGTGATCGGAAAGCCCGCGCTCGGCCGGGACGGCTGTGCCCGGATCGAGAAGAGCCTGCCGACGCTCGCGGACTGGCCGAAGGTCGAGAGCCGGTTCAAGGGCAAGGCCGGTGACGAGCAGCGGATCGCCCAGATCCTTCAGGGGATGACCCTGGAGGAGAAGGTCGGGCAGATGACGCAGCCCGAGATCGCCGCGATCACCCCCGACGAGGTCCGGCAGTACTCGATCGGCTCGGTCCTCAACGGCGGCGGTTCGTGGCCGAACAAGGACAAGCACGCCTCCCAGCAGGATTGGCTGAAGCTCGCCGACTCCTACTGGGAGGCCGCGAAGGGCGGCCGGACGAAGATCCCGGTGATCTGGGGCATCGACGCCGTGCACGGCAACAACAACGTGTACGGGGCCACCGTCTTCCCGCACAACATCGGTCTCGGCGCCGCGCACGATCCGTGCCTGGTGCGCGACATCTCCGCGGCGACGGCCCGGCAGATCCGCGCCACCGGTCAGGATTGGGCGTTCGCGCCGACACTGGCCGTCGTCAAGGACGACCGCTGGGGCCGCACCTACGAAGGGTTCTCCGAGGATCCGCGGATCACCAGGGCCTACGGCTACGAGGCGATCAACGGGCTCCAGGACGGCTCGACCAAACGTATCGGCTACAACGGCGTGATCGGCACCGCCAAGCACTTCATCGGTGACGGTGGCACCCTCAAGGGGCAGGACCAGGGCGTCAACCCGTCGTCCGAAGCCGAGATGATCAACGTCCACGGCCAGGGCTACTACGGCGCGCTCGCGGCCGGTTCCCAGACCGTGATGGTGTCGTTCAACAGCTGGACCAACGCCGAACTCGGCATCGGCGAGGGCAAACTGCACGGCAGCGACAAGGCGCTGAACCAGATCCTCAAGGGCAAGATGGGCTTCGACGGCCTCGTCGTGTCCGACTGGAACGGCATCGGCCAGGTTCCCGGCTGCACCAACGCTTCCTGTCCGCAGGCGATCAACGCCGGCATTGACATCGTGATGGTGCCGAACGACTGGAAGGCGTTCATCGCCAACACCGTCGCCCAGGTCGCCGACGGACGGATCCCCGTCTCGCGGATCGACGACGCCGTGACCCGCATTCTGCGCGTCAAGCTGCGCTCGGGGCTGTACGAGTCGCAGAAGCCGTCGGATCGCTCCTACGCGAACTCCGATGAGGCGCTGAAGGAGACCTGGCTGGCGCGCGACGCCGTCCGTTCGTCGCAGACGTTGCTGAAGAACAACGGCAACGTGCTGCCGCTGAAGCCGAAGTCGAAGGTCCTCGTGGTCGGCAAGAGCGCGGACAGCATCCAGAACCAGACCGGGGGCTGGACGCTGAGCTGGCAGGGGACCGGCAACACCAACGCCGACTTCCCCAACGCGACGTCGATCCTCGCCGGGCTCAAGCAGCAGCTGGGTGACGTCAACGTCACCTTCGACGAGAAAGGCGACACCGATCCGAAGGGCTACGACGCGGTCATCGCCGTCATCGGTGAGACCCCGTACGCGGAAGGCGTCGGCGACCTGACCCGCAAAACGTTGGAGGCCTCGAAGCTCTACCCCGAGGATCTGGCCGTGCTGGACAAGGTTCGAGGGAAGGGGGCCCCGGTCGTCACCGTCTACGTCGGCGGCCGTCCGCTGTACATGAACAAGGAGATCAACCGCTCCGACGCGTTCGTCGCGGCCTGGCTGCCGGGCACCGAAGGCGGCGGCGTCGCCGACGTCCTGGTCAAGGGCGGCTTCAAGGGCACCCTGCCGTACTCGTGGCCGAAGAGCGCGTGCCAGACGCCGCTGAACGCTGGCTCGGCGGAGTACGACCCGCTGTTCAAACTCGGTTACGGCCTCAAGACCGGCCAGCGCGTCACCGTCGGGCAGCTGGACGAGACGGCCGGGCCGGTGACCTGCGGCTCGACCGGTGGCGGCGGCACCGCGACCGAGGATCTCGAGGTGTTCAACCGCACCGATGTCGCGCCGTACAAGGGTTTCATCGGCTCGGCGGAGAACTGGGGCGGCACCGAGATCGGCCCGGACGGCACCGCTTCACACGCTGAGATCACCGTCGTCCAGTCCGATGTGAACGTCCAGCAGGACGGGCTCAAGGCGACCTGGACCGGCACTGGCCCGGCGCAGCTCTACTTCCAGAACCCGGCCGGTACCAACGACCTGCGGGGCTATCTGAACGCCGACGCGGCGCTGGAGTTCGACACCGTCGTGCACGAGGCCCCGGTCAACAGAACGGTGATCAGCATGCACTGCGTCTACCCGTGCTTCTCCGAGGTGAACGCGACCAAGCTGTTCACCGATCTGGCGGGGGCGCCGAAGTCGACGGTCAAGATCCCGGTGTCGTGTTTCGCCAACGGGCTGGACCTGGAGAACGTCAACACGCCGTTCCTGGTGTACACCCACGGCCGGTTCTCGGCTTCGATCGCGAACGTGCGGTGGGTGCCCAAGGGAGCGCAGGACCCCGATGCGAGGCCTTGCTCGAGTTTGAGCTGATCCGGTCGTGACCGTCCTAGGGGCCGAAAGTCAAGGGCCTAGTGGGCGGGCTGGGCTGGGCTGAAGGCGTCCTTCGCCGCGTCTGATGCAGCGATGGGGGTCCTTCGGCTCTTGCCGGTCGCGTGAAGGTCGAGTTTGTCGGCCGCCGAAAGTCAAAAGTGTCGTGTCAGGTGGTCGGTCCGTGAAGGCCTCCTTGAGGGACTCTGGGTTCCTCAAGGAGGCCTTCACGGA
>NZ_JBVJCE010000023.1:0-71824 GCF_055588925.1 Amycolatopsis sp. NPDC041971
ACTCACAAGGTCCGATGTCATCACTCACAGTGCCCATCCCGCCGGACCTCAGCCCGGCGTGTCGGGCCGGAAACACCGATCCTGGAACAGTCCCCCAGTCGCTCTCGGGCCATGTTGCGGAGTAGGGCGGCGCCTGTGGCGAGTGCTCCGGATTCCGCGACAGTGGTCACGCGCTCGATCAGCGGGCGCGCACTGCTGTCTGGTGGTTCGTGCAGTCCGATGCCGTAGCCGACGAAAAGCAGCACGATGCCGTGCCGTGTCGCTTCTGGAATCCAGTCGTGGGGCAGGTCGACGGGCACGTGATCGAGCAGTGGTCGGCGGTGCGGCCAGTGCAGGGTCACCGCGCCGGTGTGGTCGATGAGGGCACGCCATCCAGGTGTCGGGACGGTGGGGAAGTGTCGGAGGTCGGTGGTCAGCTTCAAGCCGCGGGTGAGGACGGCTCGGAACAACCCGTCGCGCATCATGACGTCACCGTGTCGCCGATCGGGCGCTTCGCCTTCAAGGAACAGAGCCGCGAAGTGTCCGTCGCGGCGTGTCCAGAAGCCGGCCTGTAGGTGCAGTTCGATGGGGACCATGTGTCGTGCCTGCTTTCGTTCGATCGGACAGTCGCTTCGCCCGCAAGGTGGCCAGAAACGAAATTTCCCGCCGCGCGTCGGCCAATGTGGTCGTGGGCATGACGACTCCCGTCGCCTGGTCGACGGGAGTCGACGCGGGGCACAAGTTCCTCGGCGTTGGCGAACAATCAGGGCCCCACGGAGTTGATCAATTGGCCGAAGGAGGTGCGGTGGCCGTCCAGCCGGATTCCGCCGAACATCACCGCCGCCCTTCGCTGAAGGAGCACCGACCCTCCCCATCGATGATCGAGGTACACCAAGGATTCGGCGCCACCGTGGGAGCGGTTTGCCCTGTGATGCAGCTGCAACAGACCACCATGCCGATGGCCCACACGAGAGCACGTCGCGGTAGCGGATCTCGGTGTCCACGCCGGAACGTCCGGTAGTTCAGGCCGACGCTCCTGACAGCCGAAGGTGTGGCGCTGCGTCGACGTAGACCCGGTCGTGGAGAAACGGGGAACACCAGTGACGACACGAGGCGAGTTCGTACGCCACTTTGTGTCGTGGGCGGGGCGTAATACATCCTCACACCGCTGCATGGTTGTCGTCCACGGTGAGGTGATCGGCATGGCATGGTCGGCGATCCCCCAGCACATTCCGACCCCTTGCAAGCTTGAGCGGTTCTCCGGCAATGTGCAGTGCGCGTACGTCGTGCCGGACGGACGTGACAGCGGCCTCGGCGGACGGCCCATCTCGAAGGTTTTGACCTCGCCCGCCACCTGACGCTTGAGCGTGTGACGGTGCACTCCCAGTGCCCGAGCGGTTCCCGCTTATTCGGGCAGGGCTTCGAACGTCTCCCCGGTTGCTCCAGGCCGTTCTCGCGCACGTGGCCAAGCAGGAACCAACACACTGACGCGGCAGCAGCCACTCCCACGGTCGGCTTGGACCCGCAAAACCGCCTCGACACCTGGGAAATCGTAGGCGAGCTCGTCCGGAAAGGCACCACGGTCCTGCTCACCACGCAGTACCTCGAAGAAGCCGACCGGCTGGCCGACCGGATCGCGGGCATCGCCGGATGCAGACGCACAGGTCGGCGAATCTTTGTTGAACCCGGGCCGTCTTCGCCCGTGGACTTTGTCCCGCATCGTCAAGCCGGTGACGCAAAGGAGCGGGGGCACCGGATTCCGGTGCCCCCGCTCGGTGTTTTCCCGGAACCGTCAGACGGTGTGCGGGGTGTTGGCGATGTTCGAGCCCGTGGCGATGACATCGGCGTCGCCGCCGTCGCCCGCGGGACCGAAGTTGCCGCCGGGGGTGGTGCAGCATCTGCCGTAGCGGTCGTCGAAGTACATGGAGCTATCGACCTGAGCACCGCAAGGACGGTGCGGGACGAACTCCGTGCGGCGATACGGCCGCCGACCGCCGTGCTTGTCGTGGATCTGACGGACGTCGGTTTTCTGCAGGTCCCCGGCTCAGCGTCTTGGTGGACCGCCCGGCGCGATGCCCCTCATCCCGGGGATGGTGGCGCGCTGGGCGCGCGGAGCGGTGCGCTGACGTCGTGAAGGTGCTGAAGAACGTAACGGTAAGTCCGCAAAAGTCCACATTGGGCGTAGTCGATTCCGTGATCGGCGCAGAATGCGCGCACCAGGGGCTGCACGCGGCGCAGGTTGTTGCGCGGCATGCTGGGGAACAGGTGGTGCTCGATCTGGTAATTCAGGCCGCCAAGGGCGAAGTCGACCCATGGGCCGCCACGGATGTTGCGACTGGTGAGGACCTGCTTGCGGAGGAAGTCGAGCTTGGTCTTGTCGGTGTAGGTGGGCATGCCCTTGTGCCCTGGTGCGAACGAGCAGCCCATGTAGACGCCCCATAGTCCCTGGTGCACCGCGATGAACGCGATCGCCACCGGCAGGGACAACACGAGGAAAACCGCACTGAGGTAGACGCAGATATGTGCGATCAAGAGTGCTGCTTCAAGTCGACGGGCCTTGAGTTCGTCCTGCCAGACCGCTTCGATGCTGGCCCAATGCAGGCTGATGCCTTCCAGGAGCAGCAGCGGGAAGAACAGCGCTGCCTGGTGTTTCGTGCTCCAGCGTACGAAACCGCGCTTCTCATCCGTCTGCCCGCGGGTGAAGGCGAGCAGGGGGATGTCGATGTCGGGATCGTTGTCTTCGTGGTTGGGCCCGGCGTGATGCCGGGTGTGTTTGCCCATCCACCAGCCGTAGCTGATGCCGACGATCCCGCCGAAGGCGTAACCGAATCGATCGTTCATCCGTCCGGTACGGAAGATCTGGTTGTGCCCCGCGTCATGGCCGAGGAACGCCACCTGGGCGAATACGACCGCGAAGAAGGCCGCCAAGGCTAGTTGCCACCACGAGTCCCCCACCGCCACGAACGCCACGCACCCACCCACCAAAGCGAGCAACGTGAGACTGACTTTCACTGCGTAGTAACCGTAACGGCGCTCCAACAAACCTTCCCTCCGCACGAGCCGAGCGAGATCGGCGAAGTCGTTGCGTGAAGTAGCGCGAGCGTCACTGTCGAGCCGCTCCACCGAAGATGCACCCATAGACGTCCTTTCCCCAAATCCTGCGGCGCCGGGGGCTGGGGCGACCGGTCGTACTGTGTCTGGTTTCCCTGGAGTACGTGCATCAAACCAAGATCCGGGCAGCGAATTGGTGACCAGAGCGCCGGATAAGGGATCGGGTCACAGACCATGTTTTCCGGGCGTTCTGTGGGCGAGCCGGTACGTCCGCGGCCTGGCCCGGCCGAGCTGCTCGGCGTCGGTTGAGGCTCGTCCTCTGTCATCCGGTGAGCGGCTACCAAGGTGGAAGAGGGCCGGTCGCCGCCGCGGCCATGGAGTGAACCAGCGACGACGGCGACCGGCGGAACGCCGCCGCTACAGCGTTCCCCGTCGGCGGGTGGTCCGAGTCCCGCCGCGCGGCTGAAACCACAGTGTCCTCATCGGACACTGTGGGCGTGGAAGCGGCCGTCGCGGCTCCGGAGGTGATGGAAGCCGCGACGGCCGCTGAATCCGGGCCACCCACAAGGGGGATTCGTGGTGGCCCGGACGGGGGAGGCTAGTTCTTGTTGGTGCCGGGGGTCATCACCTTGTCGATGACGAAGACGGTGGCGTTCTTGGTGGGGATGTTGCCGCAGAGGATCTTGGCGCCGTTGACGGTCATGTTGTCGCCGGTGCCTTCGATCTTGACCGGGCCGCCGGCGGTGTTGAGGCTGTCGACCGTTCCGGCGGTGGCGAGGCCCTTGGCGTCGTAGCGCTTGGCGACGACGTGGTATTGCAGGATCGGGGCGAGCTGGTCGGGCTTGCCCGCGAGTTCGTTGAACTTGGCGTCACCGAGGGCGGCGAAGGCGGGGTCGGCGGGGGCGAACACGGTGATGGCCTGCTGGCTGTTGAGGGTGTCGACGAGGTTGGTGGCCTTGACCGCGGCGACCAGCTTGGTCAGCAGCGGGTTGGTCGAGGCGGCGCTGGCGACGGGCTGCGGGCCCATCGAGTCCAGCGAACCGGGCTCACCGCCCTGCGGCAGCTTCGAACACGCCGGGCCGAACACGTCGGCGTTGGTGGTGACCCCGTCACCGGAGGCGGCACTGGACATCGGAGCCGACATTGACGAGGACGGGGCGGGTGCGGGGGTGTTGGCGGCATTGCCGGATGACGGGGCGTCGTCACCGCTGCAGGCGGACAGGGCCAGTGCGGCGACCGCGGTGAAACCGATTCCTGCGAAACGAAGCTTGTTCATGAAATACCACTCCAGGTTGAGGCGGCTAGTGTTGTCCACTGTGGACGACTTATTTTTTTGTCTTCTTGCAAGGGATTCGGGCTGTCGGATACATGGATTGGTCGTTCGCCGATCTTTCTCAGGCGGCGGTGAACGTGACGTTGTGCCAGCCGGTCGCGCCGTCGGGGACGGTGCCCGCGCGCTGATCGGTCTGGGTGTAGCCGGACTTGTCGGTAGCGCGGCAGAACACCTGGTGCACTCCGGCGGGCAGGTCGACTTCGGTCCACCACATCCGCCAGGTGTTCAGGTTGACCTCCGTGGAGAGGGCGGCCGTCTGCCAGGGGCCCTGGTCCATGCGGACCTCGACCTTCTCGATCCCGGTGTGCTGTGCCCACGCCACGCCCGCGACCCGCACTTTTCCTTTTCGGACGTTCGCGAAGCCGCGGTGTGAGTCGATGCGGGATTCGGTCTTGATCGGCGCCTCTTGTGCCCAGCTTCGCTTGAGCCAGTACGCCTGGCGTGCCGCCCAGGTGGTGACTTCGATGTCCACGACCCATTTCGTGGCCGAGACGTAGCCGTACAACCCGGGGGTGACGAGCCGGGCGGGAAACCCGTGCTCCAGCGGCAACGGTTCGCCGTTCATGCCGATGGCGAGCATCGCGCCGCGATCGCGGTCCTGTGCCGCGGCGACCGGGGTGCCCGATGTCCAGCCGTCGACGCTGGTGCAGAACAGTTGCTCCGAGCCGGGTTTCACACCGGCTTCGGCGAGCAGGTCGGCCAGGTCGACGCCGATGAAGTTGGACGTGGACACGTAGTCCCCACCGACCTCATTGGACACACAGGTCATCGTGATGGTGCGTTCGAGCAGTGGCCGGTTCCGGATGTCGTCGTAGGTGTAGCGGATTTCCCGGTCGACCATGCCGTGCAGCCGCAGGCTCCAGTCCTCGGCGCGTAACTGGGGCACCGAAAGCGCGGTGTCCACGCGGTAGAACTTGTCGTTCGGCGTCAGGAACGGAGGCGTGCCCAGCCTCGCGAAGTCGGCGTCGACCGGGATCGTCGGCGCCGTCCGCGCGGGGACCAGTGTGCCGATCGCTTCCCGTGACGCCGTCGCGTCGCGGGTCGAGCTGATCAGCTGACCGCCCAGCCCCGCGGCACCGGCGCCGGCCACGACACCCGCCCCGCCGATCAGGAACGCCCGCCGAGAGGTGCCTGCCTTCTCCTCGGAGTCCGGCTCCCGCCACACACGCGGGGCGATCCGGTGCAGGAGAAGGAAGACGGCGATCCCGGTGATCAGGCTGGCGAGCGGCGCGAGCAGCGCGACCATCGTCAGGTCCGGGCGCTGAGCCACCGCGAACGCGCCGACCAGGCCGAACACGGCGATGACCACCGTGCCGGGCACCGGTGATCGTCGCGACAGAACTCCCGCGAGCGCGGCCGCCGCGACCATGACCACCGCCATACCGCCCAGCAGCACCAGTTTGTCGTAGATGCCGAAGGTGCGGACCGCGAAATCCTTCATCTCGACTGGGGTCAGGTCGATGGCGCCGTTGCCCACGGCCAGGTACGGCGAAGCGTTGACGCTGATGAAACCGGCCACCAGATGCCCGACCGCCAGCGCGGCGGTCAGGGCCAGGATGCCGTTGAACGCGGCCGCGAAGAACCGCAACCGAGTTCGTCGCGGCGGCTCGGGGCTCTCGACAGTGGTCAGTTCAGGGACGGCCATGTGCTGTCTTCGGCGCCGCAGGGCCGCCCGGATTGGCCTTGTGACCACACCGACACCCGGCTTCACCCGATCGGGGTGGGGCGAGGTCCCCGGAAACCCGCACCAATACGGACCGTGCTCGCCGACGAATCATCGGTAACAGCTCACTCGTGGCGCAGTCCGTTCGTCGCGAGGTGCAAGCTCGGCTCCGGCCGGGAAGGACTCGTCATGGCCGCCGCGCGCGCCACCGTAATCGCCCTCCGTCCATCTCTCCATCACGTACTCGACACGCCGCAGACGTCGGAGGAACTGCTCGGTCGCTCGGCGCGCGGTGATGAACAGGCCTTCGCGGCTCTCTACGACCGGCTCGCCGGCCCGGTCTTCGGCACGGTGCTCAACGTCTGCCGGTCCCGGGCCTTCGCCGAGGAGGTCACCCAGGAAGTCATGCTCGAGATCTGGCGCAAGGCCGCGCGGTTCGACCCGGCCCGCGCCAAGGTCACCACCTGGGCCCTGACGATCGCGCACCGGCGGGCGATCGACCGGGTCCGTTCCGAACAGTCCGCCCGTGACCGTGAGGACCGGGTCGACCTGCTGAACCCGCGTCTTCCCTGCGACGACGTGGCCGAGGCGGCGGTGTCCACCGACGAACGCGACCTGGTCCGGGGGGCACTGGCCGGACTCACCGAACTGCAGCGGGAATCGATTCTGCTCGCCTACTTCCACGGACTCACCTGCCAGGAGGTCGCCGACAAGCTCGGCGTCGCCCTCGGCACCATCAAGACCCGGATCCGTGACGGCCTGATCCGTCTGCGGGACACGGTAGGAGCAACACGATGACCACCGCCGAAGCCCACACCCTGACCGGCGCCTACGCGCTGGACGCGGTCACCGACATCGAACGCGCCACCTTCACCCGGCACCTGGCCGACTGCTCGACGTGCGCGCGAGAGGTCGCCGAACTCCGCGAAACCGCGGCGGCGCTCGGCGCGGCGATGACCACCGACCCCGGGGACGCCCTGCGCGGCCGGATTCTCATCGAGATCGCCGCCACGAGGCAGGCACCGCCCTTGATCAAGGCCGGGAAGAAGCCGGCCCGGCGTTGGCGTGCACGCGCCGCCGTGGCTGTCGTAGCCGCCGCGGCCACCGCGGCGGTTTTCGCGGGCGGCATCACCCTCGGCGCGACGCGCTCGGCTTCTGTCCCGGTCGCCGGGCCCATCGTGACACCGGACATGGAGACGGTCCACGCCGACGGCGTCCGGGGCGGGTCCACGACCGTCTACTTCTCCCGGCGGAGCGGCGAAGCCATCATCACCGCACAAGGACTGCCTCGACTCGATGACGGCCACGCCTACCAGGTCTGGCTCCTCGGCTCCCGTGGCGCGCAATCCGGAGGGCTTCTGCGATCGGACGCCGGAACAGTCGCCGTAGCCCTCGCCGCCGATGTCGACGGCGTCGGAATCACCGTCGAACCCGCGACAGGCTCCCCGCGGCCCACCACGGCACCCCTCGTCCGTGTACCGCTCGGGCCCCGGTGACGTTCACCGAACAGAGCGGTCGGTACTCGATCTTGAGCCGGGTGGGTGGGACGGGTGTCACACGATGGGGTCGTGACGATCTTCTCAGCACGGTGTCTCAGTGGTGTGGAAGTAAGGATGGAACTCCACGAACTTCCGCGGAGACCACAGGAACCGACCGAGGAGAAGTCATGACGAATTCGACTGCCACCAAGACCTCCAGCCAGTCGTCCGAGGTGGAAAAGACCGGCACGGGCGCGTTGGAGTCGAGCAAGGGCACCACCAGTATCGCCGACACCGTGGTGGCGAAGGTCGCCGGTCTGGCGACTCGTGAGATCTCCGGTGTGTACGACCTCGGTGGCGGTGCGGCCCGGGCGTTCAGCGCGATCCGTGAGCGCATTCCCGGTGCCACGGCCTCGGCGAGCCAGGGTGTTTCGGTCGAGGTCGGGGAAAAGCAGGCCGCGGTCGATCTGCAGATCCTCGTCGAGTACGGCGTGTCCATCGCCGATCTGTCCCGCGCGGTGCGCCGGAACGTCATCGGCGCGGTCGAGCAGATCACGGGGCTCGAGGTCGTCGAGGTCAACATCAACGTTTCCGACGTGCACATCCCCGGTGACGACGAGGACGAGGACACCAAGACCGACACCGGCCGCGTCCAGTGAGCCCCGGCGTCGAGATCGACGCCGACCGCATTGCCACCGCTGTGCAGGCCCAACCCCACATCGCGGGCCTGCACAGCGGCCGGTTCGGCGAGATCGCCACCCTCCTGCGCGGACGCCGGATCCCGGGAATCCGCATTCGCGAAGACGAGATCACCATCGGGGTCACCGGCCGCTACCCGGCGACCGCCGTCGAGATCAGCGACGACGTCCGCGCGGCGGTGGGGCAGGTCGGCCTTCCGGTACATGTGCGGATCGGCGATATCGCCCCCGCACCGGCTGACCCCACGGTCGAAGTCACGGACACGGTGTCCGACGCGTCTCTTTCCTGATCCACGCCGACCGGCACAGCCAAGGAGAAACCATGAATTCCACGCATCTCGGCCTTCTCACCGGCCTCGCTCTCGGACTCGCGGCCGCCTTCGGCGGGTTCAGCGCCTTCATCATCGTCCTGGTCCTCGGCGCCCTCGGCCTGCTGGCCGGCCGTGTCCTCGACGGCAAGCTCGACCTTTCGCAACTCACCGGCCGCGACAGGGGCTGACCCCATGACCGCCACTCTCTCGAGCGCGGCCCTCGAAACGGCTCCCGCGGATGCCGGAGACCGGGGCATCCTCACTATTTCCGACAGCACCGTGCAGCGGATCGCGGCGCACGCGGTGACCGAGGTCGAAGGCGTCGGCGGCGCCGCCGGCCGGGTGCTCGGTGTCGCCGTCGGCGGCGAAGACATCGACAACAGCGCCAAGGTCACCGCGAAAGTCACCGGTGGCACCGCCAGCCTCAACGTCAGGATCTCCATCAGCTATCCGATGCCGGTCGCTCGCACCACGGAGAGCGCCCGGCGGCACGTGATGCGCCGCGTCGAAGAGTTCACCGGTCTCACGGTGTCGCAAGTGGACATCACCGTCACCGCGCTGCACACCGCCGGCGCCGAAACCAGGAGGGTTCAGTGAAACGCCGCCCACGCCGCAGCATTCCCGCGACTCTCACCGCGATCGTCCTGCTCGCCGCTTGCGCCCTCGTCGCGGTCGTCGCGATCCAGATGATCCTCGGTGAAACTCCTTGGATTCGCTACGACACCGTCGCCGGCGCCCTGCACGACCTGCGTTGGAACGACGTCACGACGGCCGTCATCGGCGGCGTCGCGGTTCTTCTCGGGCTGATCCTGGTCTTGGCGGCCGTCCTGCCGGGCGGGCTCACCGTCCTGCCGCTTCGAGGCGAGCTGGACTCCGGAGCGTCGCGCCGAAGCTACCGCTCCACCCTTCGCGCCGCGGCCGCCACGGTGGACGGCGTATCCAGCGCGACGGTGAAACTCAAGCCCCGCAAGGTATCCGCGAAAGTGAGCACCGGGCGGGCGACCACCGATGGTCTCGCCGAAGCCGTGCGCGGCGCGATCACGCACCGGCTCGACCAGATCGACCCCGCCCTCCGTCCGACCGTCAAGGTCAAGGTCCGCAGTGCCAGGAGCACGTCATGACCAGCCTCAACCGGCCCGCCCGGCTCAATCGCGCTTTGCTCGCCTTCTTAGGACTCGTCCTGATCGCGGCCGGTGCCTTCACCTTGCTGACCCATTTCGGCACGCTCACCGTCCTGCGACCGGAATCCGAGTTGGTGGCCGGTACGGGACAGCCGCCTGTCTGGGCGCTCTACGTCGCCGCCGCGGTCGCGGTCGTACTGGGCCTGCTCGTGCTGCGGTGGCTCATCGCGCAGCTGACACGCAAGCCCAAGACCCACACCTGGCGCCTCGAGAACGATCCCGCCGCCGGCCGCACCGAGCTGGCCGCGAGTACCGCGATCGAGCCGTTCGTCACCGAGGTGTCGAACTATCCCGGCGTCCACGCCGCGCACGCGACGCTCGGCGGAACCCGCCATACGCCGGCTGTCGCGCTGGTGATCAGCGCCGAACAGGACGGCGACGTCACCGAAATCCGCCGCCGGATCGACACCGACGGCCTCCCGCGGCTGCGGCGAGCACTCGACCTCGACACCCTGCCGGTGACCGTCGAGTTCCGCTTTTCCGCCAAGACGGGCGCGCGCGCCCTTTAGCCCTGAGCTGCCTCCGCGGTCACGCCGGCGGGATCCGGATCGCCCGCGGAAGCCGCGAGCGCTTGCCTCGTCAGCCGGACGGGTGCGCGGGCAGGGGTTTCCCGAGTGGGTCGCCGGTGCCGGCAGGTGAGGCGACGGCCGCCGAGCGTGAGCTGTGGATGATCAGTTGTTCGTGCAGCCGGGTGATCCGCAGTGGCCGCCAGACCGCGCGCGTGGTGGCGACCAGCCGGAGGTCGGTGTGCGGGACGGCTTGCCGGTGAGCGGCGAGGAGGACCGCCAAACCGGCGGAGTTCAGGAACCGGACGAGACTCAGGTCCACGATCAACCGTCGTGGCCGGCGGCTCAACGCCGCCTCGATCGCCTGGCGTGCCGTGGGGGCGGTGTGCAGGTCCAGGTCGCCGTCGACGACGAGCACCAGTGTCCGGTCGAGTTGCTCCACCGTCACGGCCAAAGGCGGAGAACACCGCACCGGGGGCTCTTGTCCGCCGGTAGGGGTCTCGATGACCGCGCGAACGACACCGAGGTCCGTCCTGTTCCGCGGGGCCGCGCCGAGCGTCGCGGGATCCTGTCGCGGACGACGCAGGCGAAGATCGAGCGTTATGAGTTTCACGATCCGGGCTCCAGACTCGGCCGGTCGCCGCTGAAGCTCACCGCACGGAGGCATGTGCGCGGCCAGGTGCGAATGCGGCCAGTTCGACGGGCGATCGTCGCGAGGGCGGTGTCTGGGCACTCCGGCGCTGTCCTGTGCAGTCTAGCGCGTGGACAGCGGAAAAGACGTCTTCCCGGACCGGCTTCCCGATCGTGGGGTACCGGTCCCGCATCGGCGGGCCGGGCACCGGGGATCAGGGTCTACGCTGACCGGTGTCACCCGATCGGCCGCCCGGGATCGGCGGAACGGATCGTGGTGTGTCGGGTTTCGCCCCGGACCTTGGCGTCGCAGGCTCGAAGCGCGATCGCCGTCAGCGGATGGTTTCGGTGTCCTGCGCCATCGTGAGAGTTCCATCGGCGGCCTCGCCGCGATCGTGTGGCCGGGCATCGGGGCACTGACCACGATGGCTGATCCGCCGGTTGGCGCTGCTCCGGCCAGGGGAAGTCCTGCTGCCGACTCGGCGTTCCGGGGTACTGGAGGCTATCGTCGAAGACAGCACATCGTTGCCTTCACGCGTGGGACGGCCACCGCCCGACGGGCTGAAGGACCGCTCCGGACCCGGCGGCGCACGTTCGGTGTCGTCCTCGACGACCGAATGGGCCGGCGAGCCGTCCGCAGCGCACGAGAGGCCCCGCCATGGCCGATCCCCCCGCAAGATCCGCCGTTCCCCTGCCGGCGGTGCTCGATTCCGCCGCCCCGTCCTTGCGCGGCGAAGCCGACGAACACGCGAGCAGACCCGTGGAATCCGGCCCGCCCGAACCCGGCCTCGACCGGAAACCCGAACCACGGCAAGGAGATGCTTCATGACCACGACCACCCGGGAACTCGACCGAGAGCGGACGGAACTCATCGGCGAGGAACTGGATTCGGTGCGGCGGCGGGTGGTGGCGGATCTCGGCGCGGAAGACGCCGACTACATCCGCCGGGTCGTCGCGGTGCAACGGCTCAGTGAGTTGTCGGGCCGGGTGCTGCTGTTCGCGGGCTGGTTCCCGCCGGCGTGGATCGCCGGTGTCGGGGCGCTGTCGTTGTCGAAGATCTTGGACAACATGGAGATCGGCCACAATGTCCTGCACGGTCAGTACGACTGGATGAAGGATCCGACACTGAATTCACGGACCTTCGAATGGGACATGGTCTGCCCGAGCGAACAGTGGCGCCGCTCGCACAACTTCATGCACCACACCTACACCAACGTCCTCGACAAGGACCGCGACGTCGGTTACGGCATCATCCGGATCACCGAAGACCAGAAGTGGAATCCGTACTACCTCGGCAATCCGCTCTACGCGGCGGCGCAGGCGCTGTTCTTCGAGTACGGGATCATGCTGCACGACCTCGAAGCGGACCGGATCGTGCAAGGTCGCCGTTCGTGGGCGGACGTCCGCCCGTTGCTCGGCCCGATGCTGCGCAAGGTGTGGCGGCAGGCGGGCAAGGACTACCTGCTCTTCCCCGCGCTGACGGGCCCGCTGTTCCCGGTGACCCTGGCGGCGAACGTCAGCGCGAACCTGGTCCGCAACCTGTGGGCCTTCTCGATCATCTTCTGCGGCCACTTTCCCGACGGTGCGCAGGTGTTCACCGAAGAGGAGAGCGAAAACGAGAGCAAGGGGCAGTGGTACCTGCGCCAGATGCTCGGCTCCGCGAACATCACCGGAAGCCCGCTGTTCCATCTGCTTTCCGGGAATCTGAGCCATCAAATCGAGCACCACCTGTTCCCGGATATCCCGTCCCGCCGCTATCCGCGGATCGCCGCGGAGGTGCGGGAGATCTGCGAACGCCACGACCTGCCGTACAACACGGGTTCCCTTTCGAAACAACTCGGCTCGGTCATCCGCAAGATCATCCGCCTCGCTTTGCCATGACCGAAGAACTACTCGCACTACTCGGTGACGCCGACGACGGCCTCGAGCTGGTCCGGCGCATCTGTGAGCTGTGCGTCACCGAACTGGCCGTCTCCGGCGCCGGGCTGAGTGTGATGGTGGGCCCGTCGACCGACGGCGCCCAAGCCCTCGTGCACAGCACCGGCGAGCTGGGGACAAAGCTGGAGGATCTGCGGCTGACCGTGGGCGAGGGACCGAGCGTGGAGGCGTTCATTTCCGGTTGGGCGGTCCTGATACCGAATCTCGACGCCGAGCATGACCGGTGGCCCGCCTACGCTCCGGGTGCCGCGGGGCTCGGTGTGGCGGCGGTGTTCTCGTTCCCGTTACAGGTCGGCGCCGCGCGCCTGGGTGTGCTGGAGCTGTACCGCACCACACGGGGGCCGCTCAGCGAGGCGCGGCTTTCCAGCGCCTTCGCACTGGCGGAGGCGGGCACGGTGGCGTTACTGGACGACGCCGAGACGGCACAGGGCGCGAGACTGCTGGGGCAAGGCGAAGTGCACAGCGCGGTGCACCAGGCCACCGGCATCGTGACCGTTCAACTCGAAGTGAGTCTCCAAGAAGCCTTCATCAGGATCCGCGCGTACGCCTATGCCCATCACCTTCCGCTGAACGAAGTAGGCAGGCGGATCGTGCGGCGCGAATTGCTCCTCGGAACGGAAGAGTGAAGTCATGACAGGAAAACCGCAGGAACACGCGTCCATGTCCGCGACCGGTGGGACGCCGCCGGACGGAGGACGAGACCGGCTGCTCGCGAACACCTTCGTCGAGCTCGCGGACACCCTCGTGGACGAATTCGATGTCGCGGACTTCCTGCGCACGCTCGTCGAACAGTGCGTGCGGCTGATGGATGCCTCCGCCGCCGGCGTCGTACTCGCCGATTCCCGGGGCAGGCTCGCGATGGCCGCAGCCTCCTCCGAACGGGCCGGTCTGCTGGAAACCTTGGCGGTACAGGCCGAAGACGGACCGTGCATCGACTGCCTCCGCGGTGGCAGCCCGGTGCGCAGCACCGACCTCCGTCAGGACACCGCGCGGTGGCCCCAGTTCACGGCCGCGGCGGCCGCGGCCGGATTCCGCGCCGCGGAGGCCGTCCCGATGCGGTTGCGCCGGATGGTCATCGGCAGCCTCACCCTGCTCCACACCGAACCCGTGCGGGAAGACACCGATCGCACCGCGCTCAGCCAGGCGCTCGCCGACGTCGCCACCATCGGACTCCTGCAACAACGCGCCATCGTCCGTGGTGAGATCCTCACCGAACAATTACAGTCCGCGCTGAACAGCCGGGTGATCATCGAACAGGCGAAGGGCGTCTTGTCCGCGCGCAGCCATGATCCGGACATGGAACACGCCTTCACCGCCCTGCGCGGCTACGCTCGCAGCCACCACCAGCGCCTGGTGGACCTGTCCCGTGAGGTCGCCGACGGCACCGCCGACATCGACGCCATCCTCGCCCACGCGTCGCGGTCACACCCCTGAGATGGGCGGCACCGGGGTCTGCCGCAGCGCCCGGTTGTGCCGAGGTTCGGTGCGGGTCTTCGCGTGGTCCACCTGGCGGATCATTTCGGTGCGGACCTCGTTGAGCGCGACCGGCAGGTCCGGTGCCGAAGAACCGGCCACCAGATGCAGGCCGGAAAAGCGATGGAGCCGGCATTCGAGAGTGAGCTGCTGTCCCGCGCCGTCCCGGTCCTTCACGCTGATTTCGAGATCGACCTTTCCTTCGCCGAAGGAACGCAGCCTGGAACCGAGTGCGGCCAGTCGTTCGGCGACCCAATCGTGTTCGGCGGCGGAGAATCCGGCGCCGAGACGGAGCTGGTCGGCTATCAGGCTCAGGTCTTTCCGATCGGCGGTCATGTCGTCTTCTTCCCTTTGTCGCAAATAGACAGTCCTCAATGGACGATGCTTTGGTCGTTCTCGCGTAAGCGGCGGACAGGTCCTACTGTACGCCGTTTCGGCACCGAAATACGGAGCGGGTGAATTATTGCCGCGTCACCACGCGGTTTTCTCTGTACAATAAGAAGTACCGAGAGTATTTCGCGCGTCGGATAGCGGCCGATGTCACCTTCGGTTCTTCATCGACGCCGGCCTTCGTGGCCGGAGACCGGAGCCCGAACATGCGTGCCGACTCTCTCTCCCTGGACTCCGCCGAACGGCTGAGGATCAAGCCCCGTAACTCGGAGTGCGGTCGTGTCGACGGCGCCTGGTGGCCCCGGTCCCGCGACCTGACAGCCGAGCTGCCCGAACTCACCACCGCGCTCGACGGCCGGATCGGCCCGGTGTGGCGGGTCGCGTTCCCGCCGTCGGGCTGGGCGGTCACGGTCCGCGAAATGATCTACCAGGGACGGCTGGTCAAACTGGAGGGCATCGACTCGCAGAACGTCCATGTCGTGCACGTGACCGGCGGGAACATGCACCGGGTGACTCTCCTGGTCGTCCCGCCGGAGACGGATGCGGTGGCCGCCGAGGCTGTGCTGATGGCGGCCTCCGGGCAGAACAACGTGGACCACCCGGAGGCGCTCCTCGACGAGTTCGGCGCGCGGCCCGCCCCGGAAAACGCCCTCGCCCGTTGGGAATCCGAAGGTGGTCGTGGCGACATCGCCGGCGCAGGCCTGGCCACGTACGAGTGACCCGCCTCCGGTTCGCCTTGCCGGGCCTGGTCCGTGGCAGCAGTGCCGGACCCGTGCCTCGCTGGTGCGCTCCTGACGTAACACGCGTGATGGAAAGGCGAACACGCGTGATTGGAGAGCGAACACGCGTGTTGGGAAGGCGAACACGACATTGACGGGGTTTCATGCGGCGAGCCCCAGCGGGGAGTCCGCTGGGGCTCGCCGTGCGACGGCGGGGTTCGGTCAGCCGGTGCAGTTGGGTACGGCAGGGGCGCTTCCGACACAGTTGTTGGGTGTGTTGGCGGTGATCGGCGCGTTGTTGGTGGTCATGGTGCCGTTGCTCCGGTAGACGCCGCCCGCGGTGAGCAGCGCGTGGTTCGCGGTCACGGCGGTCTGGGTGATGGTCGTCGCGGTCGAGTCGACCGCGGCGATACCGCCACCTTGGGCGCCGCTGTTGCCGCTGATGAGCATCGGCGTGCCGGAGACGCCGGTGGTGGTCAGTGTGCCGCGGAGACCGTTGTAGAGACCGCCGCCCTGGAGCAGTGCGGTGTTCCCGAGAACGCTGCTTCTGGTGAACGACGCGGCGGGTGCCGTGCCGGACGGGGTGTCGGCGTTGGCGAGGCCGCCGCCGGCGAGGGTGGCGTAGTTGCCGCTCAGGCTGCTGGTGGTGAGCGTCACGGCGCCGCGGTTGAGGATGGCGCCCCCGTTGCCGACCACGCTGCCGTTGGTGAAGGCGACCGAAGTGGTCAGGGTGAGGTTGCCGGTCGGGCCGACTTCGGCGATCCGGAAGGGCAGCAGTGCGGTGCGCGTGATGGTCGCCGGGCCGAGCAGTTCGATCGGTGTGGTGATGACCGGCAGTCCGTTGGCGGGCCCGCCATGCGGCGAGGTCAGTGTGTAGGTGCAGCCGCCGGCCAGCGTCAGGGTGTCGCTGTCGACCGTGGAGTTGGCGAGGTTGATGGCGGCGACGAGGGCGTTTTCACCGCAGGCCACGGGAATGGTGGTGGCCTGCGCCATGGGGGCCAGCACGATCATGCCGCCGGTCAGGGTGGCGGCGCCGATGACGGCCCGCAGAATGCCACGGTTTCTTCGCATCAGATCTTCTTTCCTGGAAAGGATTCCGCTGGGATTCGAGAAGGAGACGGCGGTCATCCGACGCAGCCGGGAACGGGAGAGGGGCTGCCGGTGCAGTTGGTCGCGGTGTTGGCGGTCACCGTGGAAGTGTTCAACGTCGCCGAACCCGCCACGTAGTGGATCCCGCCGGGATTCACCGTCGCGGTGTTGGTGCCGACCACGCTGCTGGTGAGGGTGAGCGTGCCGTTCACACTGGCGATTCCGCCGCCCTGTCCGGCGGTGTTGCCGCTGACCGTGCTGTCGGTGAACGTCGCCGCCGACGGAGTTCCGGTGCTGTACAAGGCGCCACCCAGCCCGTTGGCCGTGTTGCCCGACAACGCACTGCCGGTCAGGGTCACCGCGCCGAAACTGAGGATGCCGCCGCCGTCGTCGTTGCCCGCGGTGGTCGCGTGGCCATTGCTCATGGTGACCGCTTTGAGCGTGATGCCGCCGGTGGGTGCCACTTGGCCGATGCGGAAAGCGGCCGCCGCCGGTGCACGGGTGATGGTGTTGGCGTTGCCCTCGAAGGTGATGGGCGTGGTGACGACCGGTAGACCGGCCGGACCGTGAACGCCGTCGTCACCATGGGCCGAGGTGAGGGTGTAAGTGCACCCTGGGGTCAAGGTCACGGTGCCGCCACCGGCCGCGTTGGCCGCGTCGACCGCGGAGACCAGCGCCGCCTCGTCGCAGGGAACGGATTCCGCGCGGGCCTGTGCCGGGACGGGGAGGAGAACAGCCGATCCGGCGGCAAGGGCCATGGCGGCGGCAAGCGTGGAAATCGTGCGATTGTTTCGCATTTTGACTTTCCTGGATCCGAGACCGATGGTGGAGGAGCAAGAAGCTCAAACGTCCCGCTGAAAGCGGTCACCGGCGGTCAATGAACAACCACCCCGGACCCTACACCGAACGGTCGTGAATAGACAGGCCGGCATTATCGAGCAGGGCCCATTTTCTGCTTGTGGAAAAAGAATTATAAGGTTTCGCAACGAGCGTGTTGGGTATGCAACTGCGTTGTGCCGCGGAAACCGTGCAATCCCATGTCGAATTCTGCGGAATGGTCGGTGTGTCGAATAATCCGGTTCTCAACATCGAGCCGCCCGAATCGCTGTAGTGGCGGAAAGCCGTTGCCGGGTAAGGATTCCAGTCGCAATCGAGGAGCAACCCCCACTTTGCTCGATCCGGCCATGCCGTTCTCCCGCGAGGAGAACTTTCACGCTTCAGCGAATGTCTGTTGCACTGCGCCCTCGCAAGTGGGGTAGCGTCTCGTGGGGCGACTGTCGTCCACCTACGCGCGCAACGTCGACGTACGTCGCGGACAGGGCGAGGGGAAAAGGGAGCACCGTGGCCGGGGGCGATTCGTCGATGACACCCGCTGACGCGGCCATTTCACCGACGCTGCTGAGCGCGGTCGTGGCGATCGGGCGCCAAGCCGGGCTGTCGGTCTCGGCCCGGTTTTGGGGACGGGGCTCGCCCCCGGGCTCCTCGACGCGTTGCTGTCCTTCGGCTTCGTCGGCGTGGCGATGAGATCGTCCGCAACCGTCGGCGACGCGTTCGGGGTGGTCGACGAACTGCACCGGGCTTCCGGCAGCCTCGCCGACTTCACGGCCGACTTCGCGGGGGCAAACCGGACACCTTCCGCGTCGGCTCCAGGGATGCGAACTTCACGCTCCACAGTGGACCCGCCGGCGACGGAGGTTCGCGTCGCCCGTTCGAGGTGAGACCGCGCGCGGAACGGGTATTCCCTCCCCATGACAGCGGCACCTGCTCGTAAGCTGCGGCGCTACCAGGAGATGCGCGATTTCGGCCGGACCGCGGAGCCGTCGGGCGGCGAGGCGGCGCGGCCGGGCGGTCACCGGTTCGTGGTCCAGCGGCACCGGGCGCGCAGGCTGCACTACGACTTCCGGCTGGAACTCGACGGCGTCCTGGCGAGCTGGGCGGTGCCGAAGGGGCCGACACTGGACCCGAAGGCCCGGCGCCTCGCCGTGCATGTCGAGGACCACCCGATCGAGTACGCCGACTTCGAGGGTGTGATCCCGCACGGAGAGTACGGCGGTGGTGACGTCATCGTCTGGGATCGAGGCGTCTGGCATCCGGTCGAGGACGATCCGGCGCGGGCGATCGAAGCGGGGACGCTCCACTTCGACCTCGACGGTGAGAAGCTGGCCGGGCGGTTCGTGCTGGTGCGGTCCGATCGCGGCGGCGACAAGGAACAGTGGTTCCTGCTCCACAAACGCGACGACCATGCCCGCACCGGCTGGAACGCGGAAGACCATCCGCGTTCGGTCAAGAGCGGCCGCACCAACGACGAGGTCGCGGCCGCACCCGACGCGTGGTGGCACGGCGACCGGCCCGCCGCGACGGCGGAGGTCGCGGCGACCACCGGTTGGCAGGCGGCGACCGAGGAGGAGATCGAGGCTCTCGACGGTCTCGGAGCGAAGGGAAAGTGGTCGGTCGCGGGACGGGAACTCACCTTGACCAATCTCGACAAGGTGCTCTTCCCGGCCGCCGACGGCGGGAAGCCGGTCACCAAGCGTGATCTCATCCGGCACTACGTCACCGTCGGACCGGTGATGCTGCCGTATCTGGCGGACCGGCCGCTGAACACCCATCGGTTCCCGCGAGGTGTGACCGAACCCGGCTTCTGGCAGAAGGAAGTCCCCTCCCACGCTCCGGAGTGGCTGGGCACCTGGCATAACGAACGGGCCAAGAAGGGGGAGACCCGGCGTTACGTCATCGCCGACGGGGTCGCCTCGCTCGCCTGGTTGGCGAACTACGGTGCGCTGGAACTGCATGCCTGGACCTCGCGCGCCACCGACGTCGACCACCCGACGTGGGTGTTGTTCGACATCGACCCGGGTCCGGCGACGACCTTCGACGAGGTGCTGGAGCTGGCAAGGCTGCACCGGGTCGCCCTCGAGCATTTCGGCCTGACCGGCAGGCCGAAGGTGACCGGGCAGCGTGGGATCCAGGTCTGGGTGCCGATCGCGCCGCGCCTGACCTTCGCGGAGACCCGGCAGTGGGCGGAGACCGTGTCCAAGACGATCGGGCGGGTCCTGCCGGACCTGGTCAGCTGGGCCTGGACGAAGGACAAGCGCGAGGGCCGCGCCCGGCTGGACTACACGCAGAACGCGCTCAACAAGACACTCGTGGCGCCGTACAGCGTGCGCCCGCGTCCTGGCGCGCCGGTGTCGGTCCCGCTCGACTGGGAGGAACTGGACGATCCCGCGCTCACACCCCAGCGGTGGACGATCCGGGACGTGCCCGGTCGGCTCGCCGATCGCGGCGACCCGTTCGCGGCGTTACTCGGCCTGGAACAGGAACTACCCGGTCTGTCGGGCTGAACGGGTCAGGACGAGCGCCTGCTCGCGCATCCGCGCCACGGCGGAAGGCGTGGAGGAACTCGTCCGACGCGTCAGGCTGTGAAGCAACTCAAGACCGGCGGTGCTCCCACCGCGGTGTCGGACAGTTCCTTCAGCCACATGAGCAGGTTGAAGACCGCGAGCACGAAGTCGGTTGTTCCACCGCCGCCCGCCAGCCGCACCTGGATCGCTCGGCCGTCACTGTCTCCGGCCAGTTCGGCGAGCACCGCGCGCAACGCCGCACGCGGACCCGGGGGCATGTGGTCGATGGTGACCCCGGAACCCGATCGATCCGTCAAGGCCACGGTGTGAAGATCCCCGGGCTCGGCGGGGAACCTCGCACGGATCGTCGCCGCACACCTGTCGACGAGTTCGTTCAAGACCGCGGCCGAGGTCGTCGCCGAACCGGCGTTCGCCACGATCGCGAGCGCGTCGGCGATGTCATCGAGGGCTTCCGCACGCACCGCGGCCAGCAATTCCTCCGTGAAGGACCCGACGTCCGGCTCGGTCGTGGGAATCCGCTCCTCGTTCATCCTGAACACATACCCACGGTGGAGCCCGCTAACCGGTCAGATGTCGCCGAGCAGTCGTTCGACGAAAGCTCCGGTCGCCAGCAATTTCCGGTCAGCGCCGACCGCGCCGTCGAGCGCCAGTCCGGCGGGCAGGCCATCGCGGCCGCGTCCCATCGGTACGGTCAAGCCGGGGACGCCCGCGATGCTGCCGGGCTGGCAGTTGCGGATGAACGTCGGGAAGGTGGGGACCGCCCGTCCGCGGTGGAGGAACTTCTCGACGGCGGAGAAGTCCTGTGCTGTCGCCGGTGTGGTGGGGAATCCCAGTGCGTCGATGCCGGTCTCGCCGAAGATCTTCGCGTAGGTGCGGCGTAAGGCCGAGCGGTTGGCGAGGGCGGCCTCGTAGACGGCCGGCTCGACGCCCGGCACGACCGACTCGGCGAAGATCGCCCGGACGTCGGCGGCGGCGACCTCGTCCACGAGTCGCTCGAACGAAACCTCGGGCACGTACTCGGCGAGGTACGCCCGTAGCCCGGTGCCTGCTTCGTGGATCACCAGCGGCATGCCCTGATCGGCGACGAGTTCGGCGAGGGGTGTGTCGTCGATCGGCACCAGGGTGACCCCGGCCGCGCGCAGGCGGATCAGCGCGGCCGTCCACAGCTCTTCGACGTCGTCGGCCAGGTCGCCGGTCAGGAAACCGTGCGGCACGCCCAGCCGGATCGACGGGAGTTCGAGCAGGGGTTCCGGTTCCTCCGCCGCGAGGACGGCGTCGAGGAACGCGAGATCGGTGACCGTGCGGGCGATCGGCCCCACCGTGTCCCGGGTGCTGCTCAGCGGCGTGATGCCGTCGGACGGGTAGCGGCCCGTGGTGGGCCGGAAACCACAGACCCCGTTGAGCGCGGCGGGCACGCGCACCGAACCCCCGGTGTCGGTGCCGAGGCCGGCCGGGACGATGCCCGCGGCGACGGCCACGGCGGTCCCGCCGCTGCTGCCCCCGGCGAACCGGGACGGGTCGCACGCGTTGCGCACCGGACCCAGCGGAGTCGTGTCACAGGTGATGCCGAACGCGAGTTCGTGCATGGCCGCCTTGCCGATGACGGTGGCGCCCGCGTCGAGCAGGCGCCGGACCACGCCCGCGTGCGCACGCGGAACGTGGTGCGCCAGCGCCGGGGTGCCCGCGGCGTTCGGCATGCCCGCGACGTGGATGTTGTCCTTGACGACCACCGGGAAGCCCGACGTCGGGCCGATCGGCTCCGGCGCGAGGTGGCTGATCGCGTGGAGGTCCTGGACCTCTGCCGCCCGTATGCGGCATTCGGCGGTACTCCGAGTTCCACTCACCGGCGGCTCCTCCAGGTCGCGGACAGTCAGCTTAGCGACGAGGCGAGGTGGCGTGCCGCGAAAGAAGCTTTCGCGACATGTCGCCCACAGCGTGACAAAGGCCACAGTCACTGATAAAGACAATCATTTTCATTAAGCTGCGGCCGGGCTTCATCCGTCGTGCTCCCGAGATCCGGGACGCGCCTGTCACCCCGTCCACCAGAAAGGCCGAACGTTCATGAGCTCCGGTCCCTCGCTGCACATTCTCACGCGCACGGATCTGCACAACCTCGAACTCACGCCGGACGAGGCGATCACCATGGTCGAAGACGGCTATCTGGCCTACGCGTCCGGAGCCTCGCGGAATCCGGCGAAGTTGATGGTGCCGATGCCGGATCCGGCGCGGGACGCCGTCGCGTACTCCATGCTCGGCTACGACGGCTCCCTCGAGCAGGCCGCGTTTAAGACGAGTTACCGGCAAGGCAGCACGTCGGCCGAGAAGTACTACACGACGATCACCCTTTACGACGACACGACCGGCCTGCCGTTCGCGCTCATGGACTGCCACCGCGTCGGCGCCACCCGCACGCCGGCCAGCACCGCGCTGATCGCGCGTTCCTGCGCCCGGCCGGGTGCGCGATCCGCGCTCATGGTCGGCACCGGCGCGCAGGGGATCCGGACGCTGCCGTACCTGCTCACCGCGTTGCCGGAGCTGGAGCGGCTGCGGCTGTTCGGCACGCATCCCGACGGTCTTCGCGACAGCGTCGCCGCGCTCGAAGAACGGTTCCCGGACCGCGCGGTCGAACTCGTCGACGACGTGGAGGCCGCGGCGCGCGAGTCCGACATCGTGGTCGCCGCGTCGGGCCGGGCCGCCCACCCGAAGATCCGCCTCGGCTGGCTGCCGCCGGGCGGGCTGTTGATCTCGGTCGCCAGCAAGGGCGTCCAGGAGGGCACGCTCGCCGAGGCCGACTACACCGTGGCCACCAACGGCGCGCAGGTCGAGGTGACCGGGCGGCGGATGGCCGGTCCGGACGGGGTGTTCCGCATCGACGCCGAACTCCCCGAGATCCTCGCCGGTCGCGCGCCCGGCCGCCGCGGCGACGAAGACCGGGTGTTCGCCTTCAGCAGCGGCATGATCATCACCGACATCCCGGTGGCGCACGCGCTGGCCGCCCGCGCCATCGCGGCGGGCCGCGGCCGTGAGGTGGCCCTGTGGACCTGATCGACACCCTTTCCCCGCCCTTGACCGCGATCGAGCGTCCCTGGGCGCACCGGTTGCGTGACTCGGAGACCTTGTGGGAGATCGCCCGCGGTATCGGCGGCGGCCCGTTCCACGTGATCCATCCGGCGACCTTCGCCGACAACCTCGGGGCGATGTTCGCGGCGCTCGCCGCCGAGGGCGTCGGCGGCACCGTCTACTACGGGAAGAAGGCGAACAAGGCGGCGGCGTGGCTGCCGGAATGCACCCGGCCCGGCACGGGGGTCGACGTCGCGAGCGTGCCCGAACTGGTGCACGCCCTCGGCAACGGCCTGCGCGGGGAGGCGATCGGCGTGACCGGCGCCGCCAAACCGGACGGCCTCCTCTGGCTCGCCCTGCGGCATCGCTGCCTGCTCGCGGTGGACGCGGCCGACGAACTGGAACGCGTCGTACGACTGGCCGCGGAACTCGGCGAGACGGCGGAGGTGCTGCTGCGGGTGCGGCCGCCGTCCGCGCCGGAGAGCCGGTTCGGTTTCGCGCCCGACGCCCTTTCGGCGGCGGTGCGGCGGTGCGCCGAACCGGGCGGCCCGATTGTCCTGCGCGGTTTCTCGTTCCACCTCGACGGCTACGACCCGGTGCCGCGGGCGGAACTCGCCGCGTACCTGATCGAGCTCTGCCAGGACGCCCGCGCGCTCGGGCATCCCGCGTCGAAGATCAGTATCGGCGGCGGGATCGCGGTGTCCTATGTGGACGCCGAGGCCTGGGCGCGGTTCGAGGCCGGCAGGCACGACGGCTGGTTCCACGCCGGTCGCAATCCGGCGCGGACGTACCCGTACCACCAGGCGCCGACCGGAGCGGCCATGGTGACCGCGATCCTTCGGCACGAGGTCGCCGGGAAACCGCTCGCCGAACGCCTGCGCGCGGCCGGGATCGAGCTGCTGCTGGAACCGGGGCGGGCCCTCGTCGACGGCGCCGGGTTCTCGGTGTTCCCGGTACTGGGCTGCAAACCGGCCGAAGGTCACCTGATCACCACGGTCGCGGGCCTGTCCATGAGCCTGTCCGAGCAGTGGAAGGGCAGCGAGTTCCTCCCTGACCCGGTCCTCGTGTGCAGGGAAGCGAGAGACGGCATGCCGGCGCGCACCGTCGTCGGGGGTTCGAGTTGCATGGAGTACGACGTGCTCACCTGGCGCGCGGTGGAACTGCCCGCCCGGCCGAGGACCGGTGACCTGCTCGTGTATCCCAACACGGCCGGCTACCAGATGGACAAGAACGAGAGCGGTTTCCACCAGCTTCCCCTGCCGCCGAAGGTGGTGGTCGACGGCGATCAGTGGCACGTCGACACCGACTACCCGATCCAGGAGATCCGATGACGATCGTCCAGCGCGCGTCCGAGCTGATCGGGAACACGCCGCTGCTGGAGCTCGCGCGCACCGGCACCGGCACGCGCCTCCTGCTCAAACTCGACCACCTCAACCCGACCGGCTCGTGCAAGGTGCGCATGGCGAGGCAGATGATCGACGAGGCGGAACTCGAAGGACGGCTGTGCCCTGGCGGGCACATCGTCGAGCCCACCTCCGGCAACACCGGCAACGGGCTCGCGCTGGTGGCGCTCGAACGCGGCTACCGGTTCACCGCCGTGGTCGATCACCACGCCGCCCGTGAAAAGCTCCGGATGCTGCGCGCGCTCGGCGCGGAACTGGTGTTCGTCGAAGCCCCGCCGGACGGCGGGGTCAGCTCGGTCCAGCGGAGGCGGGTCGCGGCCCGGATCGCCGCGGAAACCGGTGCCTACCATCCCGATCAGCACAACCATCCCGGAAACGGCAACGGCTACACCGGATTGGCGCGGGAACTTCTCGAGGAGCTCGGCGCCGTCGACGTGCTCGTCGCGGCGATCGGCACCGGCGGCTCGCTGTGCGGCACGGCCCGCGCCCTGCACGCGGCGGGAGCGGGCACCCACGCGGTGGCGGTCGAACCCGTCGGCTCGATCATCTTCGGTGGCGCGCCGGGGATCTACCACCAGACCGGGGCGGGCAGCCCCGCCGGTTTCCCGGTCGGGGACAACGTGGACCGATCGGTGATCGACGAAGCTCATCGCGTCTCCGACAGCGACGCCTTCGCCGGAGCACGCGTCGTCGCCCGGCGCACCGGCGTGCTGGTCGGCGGGACCACCGGCGGCGCGATCCAGGTCGCGCTCCGGCGGCTCTATGCGTATCCGGCCGGAAGTATCGTCGTGGTGCTGTGCAACGACGCGGGGGAGAAGTACCTCGACTCGGTCTACGACGACGAATGGCTGCGGGTCAGGGGAGTGCTCGACGAACTGGCCCACCGCCGGATGGACCGCTGGTTCGCCGCCTACGCCGAGTCCGTGCGAGTGGCCATCCGCGACAGGACGGCTCGTTCGGCACCGGTGGCGGTGGGCGTATGACCACGATGGTGGCCACGCGCGGATACCGGGCACTCGTCGCGCTGGCCGCGCCGATCGCGGGAATCCAGCTGGCACAGGTGGCGCTCACCAGCGTCGACCTGGCCATGCTCGGCCTGCTCGGGGTGACCGCGGTGGCGGCGGGCGGGCTGGCGATCCTGCTCTACAACCAGATCCGCACCATGTGCGTCGGCATGGTCACCGGCGTCGGGAACCTGGTGGCCACAGCCGCCGGGGCGGGTGAACTCCGCACCGGCACCGGCGAACTCGACGAACGCGCGCGGGACGAGATCCGGGCGCTCCTGCGGTCCGCGCTGCTCGTCGCGACCATGACCGCGGCGATCGGCGCGGCGGTCCTGTGTGGTTTGGCGGCCGGTTTGCCTTTGCTGGGTCAGAAACCGGAGATCGTTTCGCTGGCCAGGGCGATGATGTTCGCGCTGGCGGGCGGACTGTTCCCCATGGTGTGGCTGAACGTGCTGCGCCAGTTCGCCGTCGGGCTGCGGCGTCCGGGGTCCCTCCTCGCCGTGACGCTGGTCTCGATCGCGGTCAACGCCGCCCTCAACGCCGCGTTCGTCTACGGCTGGGCGGGCTTGCCTGCCTTGGGCGTCGCCGGGATCGGCCTCGCGACGACACTGGTCCAGTTCTTCACCCTCGCCGTGTTCGCCTCGGCCGTCCGCCGGGACCCGCGGCTGCGCCCCATGGTGTCGCTCGCGCTCTGGCGCGCGGATCCGGCGGTGGTCCGGCATATCGTCCGGCACGGGACCCCGATCTGTTTCACCTACGGGTCGGAGGCCGCGATCACCTCGATCGCGACGGTGCTGATGGGAGCCTTCGGCCCGGCGATGCTCGCCGCTTCGAACGTCGCGAACCAGCTCGCCTACATCGTCTACCAGGTCAACATCGGACTGTCGCAGGGATCGTCCATCCTGGTCAGCCGCGCGGCCGCCCACGGCGAACGACGGCGGGCGCCGGTGATCGCCCGGCAGGCGCTCACCCTTTCGTGGTCCTTCATGGCGGTGGTGAGCCTGGCGTACCTGGTGATACCGCAGGTGTTGTTGTGGCCGTTCCTGCACGAAGAGGCCGACGCGGTGATGCTCGGCACCGCGTCGACCCTGCTGGTGTTCGCCATCGCGCAGCAGTACAGCAAGGGAACGCAGAACATCCTCGTCGGCCTGCTGCGCGGGCTCGGCGACACCGTTTCCGGACTCCGCTGCACCCTCGCCGGGTACTGGGCGATCGGTGTGCCGGCCATGGTCTTGTGCGCCTACGTGTTCGCTTGGGGCGGCTGGGGTGTCTGGGCCGGATTGTGCGTGGGTTTCGCGGCGACCGCGGCACTGCTCGGCCGGCGGTTCGCCGGACACGGGACCGGTTCGGCGCGATAGGCGTCGATCCGGGCGAGCAGATCGCGGGAGGCGGGGTCGGTCGCGTGGGCGCGCAGCAGCTCCGCCAGCGGAGCGAGCCGGTCCTTGGTGCGGGCGGATCCGAGGCCGCGCGCGAGGTCCACCGCCTCGGTACCGACGCGGAAGGCCTCGTCGAAATCCCCTTGGAGCGCGTGGTTCTGCGCGAGCATGATCAGGGTGAGTGCCAGGCTGCGGGACATTTCCGCGCCGTAGTGGCCGGTCGCGTCGCGAAGCCGCGCGATCGCCTCGTCGCTGTGGCGGGCGGTGACCGTCCGAGCCAGTTCGGTGAGGACGGTACCTCGCATCGCTTCCATGTCCGTGGTGCCGAAGAAGGCTTCCCAGGGACGCGCGGCCGCCCACGTGTCCGCCCCCTCGAACTGGCGTTCCGCCTGGACGAGGCAGGCGAGGGCGGCACGCTCGTCACCGGTCTTCGCCAAGGCCCACGCCTCGTTGACGGTCAGGATCGCCCGCGCTCGCCCGGAACCGGACCGGTGGGCGGCGGCCTGTCCCCGCCGGAGATGGCTCAGCCCGGCGTCGACGTCGTCGTGGTGCAGTTCCAGCCTGCCGAGGCGGTAGCAGATGTTGGCCACGAGACCGTCGTTCCCCGCCTCGGTGGCGAGAGTGAGCGCGCGGTCGAACCGGATCCGCGCCGGAATCCGGCGGCCGATGTCGAATTCCGTCCAGCCCAGCAGGTTGTGCAGATCGGCGAGCACGGTCAGCAGCCGTGCCCGGAGCGCGCCGGGGAGCGCGCCCCAATGAAGCAGGAGGCTGATCCTCTTCACGACGTGGACCGCGTCGTGGGAAAAGGCGCCCCCCTGCCGGTAGTCCAAGGCGCGCAAGACGTCGACCGCGTTTTCGAGGCACTCGACGTCGGCGATCTCGATGCGGTCCGGCGGCTTGCCTTTTCCGGTCGTTGTCATGAACTCACCTCACGCAAGTCATGGCCCGATCCCTGGCTACCCGGAGTCGATCGGCCCGAAACCGGCCGTCACTCCCCAGGGGTCTTGATTTGACTCGTTCCAGAGAAGCTCTTATCGTCCTTGGTGATGTCCGACTTAGAGGCACAGCTGCGAGCGGTTTCGCTGCGCGTGACCCGGCCCAGGCTGGCCGTGCTCGCCGCACTGCGTGATCATCCGCACGTCGACACCGAAACGGTGATCGCGCTGGTGCGAGCCGACCTCCCCACGGTCTCGCACCAGGCGGTCTACGACGTGCTGCGAGCGCTGACCGAGACCGGCCTGATCCGCCGCATCCAGCCGGCGGGCACGCTCGCCCGCTACGAGACCCGGGTGGGAGACAACCATCACCACGTCGTGTGCCGGTCCTGTGGCGCGATCGCGGATGTCGACTGCTCGGTCGGCCATACCCCTTGTCTCACCGCCTCCGACGACCACGGTTTCATGATCGACGAGGCGGAGGTCGTCTACTGGGGCGTCTGCCCCGACTGCGCGGCCGAACCCGTCCAGCGTTGAATTCACCTGCCCGGAAGGAAAGAAATTGAGTGACACCCCGGAGAAGGGCTGCCCGGTGGCCCACGACTCCGTGACCGCGCACGGTAGCGAGAGCGAGAACCCGGCGATCGACTCGCCGACGCCGAAGTCGGGCGGCCGCCCGCGCACCAACAAGGACTGGTGGCCCAACCAGCTCGACCTCTCGGTGCTGCACGTCCATTCTTCCAAAGCCAACCCGCTCGGCGAGAACTTCAGCTACGCCCAGGAGTTCGCCAACCTCGACGTCGAAGCCCTCAAACGGGACATCACCGAGGTGCTCACCACCTCGCAGGACTGGTGGCCAGCCGACTTCGGCCACTACGGCGGCCTGATGATCCGCATGAGCTGGCACGCCGCGGGCACCTACCGCATCCACGACGGCCGAGGCGGGGCCGGTGACGGCGCGCAGCGGTTCGCGCCGCTCAACAGCTGGCCCGACAACGCCAACCTCGACAAGGCACGGCGGCTGCTGTGGCCGGTCAAGGAGAAGTACGGCCAGCAGATCTCGTGGGCCGACCTGCTGGTGCTGGCAGGCAACGTCGCGCTGGAGTCGATGGGCTTCAAGACGTTCGGCTTCGGTTTCGGCCGCGAGGACACCTGGGAGCCCGAGGAGATCTTCTGGGGCCCGGAAGACACCTGGCTGGGTGACGAGCGCTACTCCACCGACACCGAGATGGTGCCCGACGTCGGCGCGACCGAGATGGGGCTCATCTACGTCAACCCCGAGGGACCCCGCGGCAGCGCGGACCCGGCCGCGGCGGCCCACTTCATCCGGGAGACGTTCGCCCGGATGGCGATGAACGACGAGGAGACCGTCGCGCTCATCGCCGGAGGCCACACCTTCGGCAAGACCCACGGCGCGGGCATCGCCGACGACCACGTGGGCCCGGAGCCCGAAGCCGCTCCGATCGAGACGCAGGGCCTCGGCTGGCTGAGCACCCACGGCACCGGTAAGGGCGCCGACGCGATCACCAGCGGTCTCGAGGTGACGTGGACCGACAAGCCGACGGAGTGGAGCAACCGCTTCTTCGAGATCCTCTTCGGCTACGAATGGGAGCTCACCACGAGCCCCGGCGGCGCGAAGCAGTACGTCGCCAAGGACGCCGAGGCGATCATCCCGGACGCACATGACCCGGCCAAGAAGCACAAGCCGACCATGCTCACCACGGATCTGGCGCTGCGCGTCGACCCGACGTACGAGAAGATCTCGCGCCGCTTCCTCGAGAACCCGGACGAGTTCGCGCTCGCGTTCGCCAAGGCCTGGTACAAGCTGCTGCACCGCGACATGGGCCCGGTCAGCCGCTTCCTCGGACCGTGGATTCCCGAACCTCAGCTGTGGCAGGACCCGGTGCCGGAGGTCGACCACGAACTCGTGGGCGACGACGACATCGCCGCGCTCAAGCGAAAGGTGCTCGAATCCGGCCTCACGGTCGCTCAGCTGGTCGGCACCGCCTGGGCATCCGCGGCCAGCTTCCGCTCCACCGACAAGCGCGGCGGCGCCAACGGTGCCCGGATCCGCCTGGAACCCCAGCGTGGCTGGGAGGTCAACCAGCCAGAGCAGCTCGCGAGCGTGCTGGAGACCCTGGAAGGCATCCAGCGCGAGTTCAACGACGCCGGCGGCGCCAAGATCTCGCTGGCCGACCTGATCGTGCTGGCGGGTTCGGCCGCCGTCGAGAAGGCCGCGCGCGACGCCGGCACCGAGGTGACCGTGGCGTTCCGCCCCGGCCGCACCGACGCCACGCAGGAGGACACCGACGTCGAATCGTTCGGGCAGCTCGAGCCGCGCGCCGACGGCTTCCGCAACTACCTGCGTCCTGGGGAGAAGTTGCAGCCGGAGGTCCTTCTCGTCGAGCGCGCCTACATGCTCGACCTGACCGCGCCCGAGATGACCGTCCTCGTCGGCGGCCTGCGTTCCCTCGGGATCAACACCGGCGGCTCCCGGCACGGCGTCCTCACCGACCGGCCCGGCGTGCTCACCAACGACTTCTTCACCAACCTCCTCTCACCGGGCACCCGGTGGAAGGCGTCGGAGTCCGAGGAGAACGTCTACGAGATCCGTGACGTCGCCACGGACGCGGTGAAGTGGACGGCCACCGCCGTCGACCTCGTTTTCGGCTCCAACTCCCAGCTGCGGGGGCTCTCCGAGGTCTACGCGGGCCAGGCCGCGCGCGAGCGGTTCGCCGCCGACTTCGCCGCCGCCTGGACCAAGGTCATGGAGCTGGACCGGTTCGACCTCGCCTGATCGCGGGTCCGCCGTTGCGCGGGTAGGCCCTCTTCCCCCCGGCTTCACCGAGGGGAAGGGGGCCTACCCGCGCTTCAGGGGAGGTCGAGTTCGGTGTGCCGGGTGGCGAGGGTGCGGGCGAGTTCGGCGAGTTTGACGTTGAGGTCCTGGGAAGTGCGGCGCAGCACGTCGAAGGCTTCGTCGGCGGTCAGGCCACGTCGTTGCATGAGGATCCCTTTCGCCTGCCCGATGACGTCGCGTGATTCGATGGCTTGGCGAAGGTGATGCGCCTCCAGTTCCGTCCGGCTCACGGCGTCGGTGCTCGCCAAGGCGAGTGAGCCGTGGGTGGCCAGCAGCAGCGCGGTGTCCTCCGCGACGGCGTCGAGGGCGTCCGGACGGCGGCTGTAGATGTTCAGCGCCCCGGGGAGCTTCGGCGGAGCCGCGTTCGGGATCAGCACAGTGGAGAGGATCGCCGTGTAACCCTGCCGCACGGCGGCCCGGGAGAACTCCGGCCATCGCTTTTCCGTCGCCAGGTCGTCGCTGCGGACGTGACCGGGGTTTGCGCTGTCGGCGGCATCGACGCAGGGCCCGGTCCCGGCGCGGTACTGCACCTTGTCGAGTTCCAGCGCGACCTCATCGGTCCACACCGGCGTGTGGAAGGTCCCGTCCGGGGCCCGGAGGGTGACCGACACCAGATCCGCGCCAGGGACCACCCGATACGCGGCGTCGATGACCTGCTGAAGGACCTGGGCGGGCGTCGAGGCGGCGAGCAGCAGGCGCGTGAGCTCGACGAACTGCTCGGCCAGCGGGCCGGCCGAGAGGTTCTCGACGGAGCCGAACTCGGCCCTGTCGCGCTGCCACAGTCGTTCGTCCGCCATCACTGACCATCCGCTCGTGTTCGGTGTCCCGCACCGGATACCCCGCGGCGTCTTCGGCCAATCGAGTCCGATGTGGACAGTCCTCAGGGATCGACTCGCTCGCGAAGAAGGCAGAACACGTTTCCTTCGGGGTCGGCGAGCACCTGCCACGACTCTTCCCCCGTCTGGCCGACGTCGGCGGGCACCGCTCCGGCGGCGAGCAGCCGCTCCAGCTCCGCGTCCTGATCGCGGTCGGTGGGATTCACGTCGATGTGCAGGGGGAGTTTGCCGGGTTTCGGATCTTCGCCGCGGCTCAGGATCAACGTGGGCTGCGGGCCGCCGAAGCCGGTCCCGGGCGGGCCGATCTCGATGTCGTCGCCCTCTTTGCCGATCTCGACGTACCCGAGTACTTCGCACCAGAACGCCGCCATCCGGACCGGATCGGCGCAGTCGAGGACGAGTTCGGTGATACGGCAGGCCATGCGGTGAGAATAGCCCGGCGACGGAAGGAATGAATCGGCTCCGCGCGGGTATTCGGCGGCGTCGAAGTGATCCATCCGGACCGAGGAGGCGGCTTTGTCGGGTGACGTAGTGGACTTGATCATGCAGGACCATCGCGAGGTGGAGCGGCTGTTCGACGAACTCGAACGGCATCCGGAGAAGCGGCCGCTGCTCGTCCCCGTACTTTCGTCGCTGCTCACCGCGCACAGCCGGGCCGAGGAGGCCGAGGTGTACCCGGCCGCCAAAGGCGAGGCGGACGAGTCCGACGAGGTCGCGCACGGCCAGCAGGAACACGCCGAGGCCGAGCGGCTGCTGGTGAAGCTGAACAACACCGATCCCGGATCGAAGCAGTTCGACAAGGTGCTTTCCGACCTCGTCGAGGCCGTGACGCATCACGTGAAGGAGGAGGAATCCACCGTCCTCCCGAAGATGCGGCGCGAACTGGACGAGGAACGGCGGCGCGAGCTGGGGGCGGCCTTCGTGACGAGCCGCACTTCGCACCTCGGTGACCGTCCGGGCGAGGCCACCAAGGAAGAACTGCTGATCCAGGCCCGTAACGCGGGTGTGACGGGCGCCTCGAAGATGGACAAGGACGAGATCGCGCGGCAGGTCGTCCAGTCGTCCTGAGCGGGCCGCCGGAAGACGACGGTTGCGGTCCGAACCGAGCCCTTTTACCGTCTACGCATGGCGATCGACACTGAAGCCGGGCAGGCCGCTCCTCTCGTAGTGGTCGAGACGGTGCGCTCGGAAAACGCGATCACCGTCGAGGTGGCGGGTGATATCGACAGTGCGACCAGTCCCCGGCTGCGGGCCGAGCTCAAGGCATTGCTGGAGCGGTGCCCCGGCGCCCTGGTGCTCGACCTGACCAGGGTCGGCTTCTGCGACTCGTCGGGTCTTTCGGTGCTGGTGCAGCTGAATCGGCACTGCGGGGAGGCCGGCGTCGACCTGAGTTTGGCGCCGTCCAAGGTCCTGCTCCGCGCGCTGGAACTCACCGGACTGCTGCCGACCCTGAAGGTGGTCGTGCGGGACGAGGACCGTTAGAGCGGACGACCCCGGCAGGTGCCGGGGTCGCCGATTCCTCCATCGTCGTGAGGTGACGTTGATCAACGTCACGCCCGCGGCCTGCGGCAGACATGCCGGACGCCGAACGTCCGTCCTGCCTCCGATCAGCGGCCGAGGGCGTTCTGCAGCTCCTTCTTGGTCATGTTCGAGCGGCCCTTGATGTCGCGCTTCTGCGCCTCGTTGTAGAGCTGGTCCTTGGTCGGCCCGCCGGGACCCTTCCGGTTGCCGGACCGCTGACCGCCGCGCTTCTGCGGTGAGGAGCCCCTGGTCGAACTCTTGCTCGCGGTCTTGGCTTCACCGGACCGCGCACGGTTCTTGTTGACCGTGCGCGCGGCGATCTCTTCGGCGCGGTCGGTGCTCGCGCCCTGTTTCTTCTGAGAGGACTTGATGTGCTCGTACTGACGTTCGCGTTTGTCGCTCCAGCTCTGTTCAGGCACGGCTCCTCCTCCTTACAGTCGTGACCTGCGGGTACCCCTTCGGTCACGGACGAATCGGGTGGTCACCCGTCCAGGTCACAGCGGGTCGATGTTTGTCGTACGCGCCCACCGGGTACCTCCTTGACGACGAGGGGAGCGGACCCATGCCAGTCCACAAGGGACGGATGTGACTTTGATGAACGCGTCGCTCATGGAAGACGTCGAGCATTCCGTCCCGCGGGAAGAGCGGGAAGTGGTGGTGACGTCCCCGCCTGACCGTCGAAACGGCAGGACGCGGAAGGACGACTATTCGCATTGCCGCCCCTTGTTCGACGAGATGGCCGCCTTGCCCGAGGGCCACCCGGATCGGCGCCGTCTGCGCGAACGGCTGATCCTCGAACTGCTGCCGATAGCCGAGCACATCGCCGTCCGGTTCAGCGGACGAGGCCAGCCGAGGGAAGACCTCATCCAGGTGGCGCGGATCGGGCTGATGAAGGCCGTGGACCGGTTCGATCCCGGAATGGGCGGCGAGTTCCTCGCTTTCGCCGTGCCGACGGTCATGGGCGAGGTGCGGCGTTTCTTCCGCGACACCGGCTGGGCGGTGCACGTCCCGCGCGGGATGCAGGAGCTGCGCACCCGGCTTTCGCGGGCGACCACGGAGCTGACCCAGACCATCGGGCGCGCGCCGACCCCCACCGAACTCGCCGGTCACCTCGACCTGGACGTCGACACGGTCCGGGAAGGCCTGCTCGCCGCGAACAGCTACCAGACTTCCTCCCTCGACCGGCCGGTCAACGATGGCGAGGGTTCGCTTCCGCTGTCCGACGTGGTGGGGGAGCTGGATTCGCGGTTCGAGCACATCGAGGATCGGCACACCGTGGTCCCGCTGCTGGAGAAGTTACCGGAACGGGAACGGGCGATTCTCGCGATGCGGTTCTTTGACGGCCTGACCCAGTCCCAGATCGCCGAGCGTATCGGGATCTCCCAGATGCACGTCTCCCGCCTGCTGACGAAGACCCTTCAGGAGCTACGCGGCAGGCTCAAGGTGTAGAGACCGCCGCGAACAGCTTGCCGAGGCCCCGCCGGATCGGCAGCGTGCCCAGGGCGTGCAAAGCTCCCCAGAGCCGTGACGCCGTATGCCCAGCTGACGACCTGCGGCGTCGTACCGGCTTCGTGCTTTCCGGCCGGATCGACTCGGCCGATCTTCTCTCCCCACGGGACGTACGCGAAGTCCACGATGACGCCCGGATCCAGTTTCGCCGCCGGGGCGAGGAAATCGTCCTCACCGCAGTCCCGCGTCGGGTACAGCAGGCCGATCCTGGTCACGGCACACGCTTTCCGGGGCGAAGCCCTTGAGTTACCCGACGCGTGCCGCGGTCACTCGTGCACAGCGGACAGCATGCCGAAGTCCGGCGGGGTGAGCTGCCCGAAGCGGTGGTCGTCTTCGCGGACGGCCCTGACGAAGCGCGCGACCTTGGCGGGCTCCGGGGTGGCGGTCTTCCCGCCCAGGTAGCGGAGAACGATGAGGTCTTCGCCGGAATGGGTCTCGATCGCCGCGGCCCAGCCGTGGATTTCGTCCCACAGCAGGGCGACGTCGCGGTCTGGATGGGTGGGGAGGCGTCCGTCGAGCGCGACGTAGGCCGAGACCGGGCTGTCGTGGTCGACGGTGCAGGATTCGAGGCCGACGCCGAGGGCCTCCGTGACGTCCGCGAGGTAACCCCACACGGCTTCGCGGGCGTGGGGGTGCCGGACAGGCATGGTGAGCAACGAGGACGTCCTTTCTTCCCCGGTCTCCTCCGGTGCGGGACCCGGGCGGGCCCCGCACCGGAGGAGACACTCAGGCCTGGATCTCCTTGTGGTCGGACTCGGAGCCCTTGATTTCGATGCGCCTCGGCTTGGCCCTCTCGGCGACCGGGATGCGCAGGGTCAGCACGCCGGCTTCGTATCCGGCCGCGATGCGCTCGGTGTCGAGGGCGTCGCCGAGGAACAGCTGACGGGAGAAGACCCCCAGCGGGCGTTCGGAAACCTGCATCTGGACGTCTTTACCGGGGGCCGGCCGCCGTTCCGCCTTGATCGTCAGGACGTTGCGTTCGACGTCCAGCTCGATCGCGTCGGCGGCGACGCCGGGAAGGTCGAAGCAGACGACGAATTCGTCACCGTCGCGGTACGCGTCCATCGGCATCGTGGCCGGCTTGGACCACGTTCCCGGCGTCGCGGCGCCGAACATCTGCTGGGTGAACCGGTCCAGCTCACGGAACGGGTCGGTGCGCATCAACATCGGGTTCCACCTCCTGGCTCGTTTGTCTCTGGTGTCAACACGCACTACTGTTCTAGCATGTCATCGAGGCGATGACAAGTGTAGTGTCGTCGATGGGATGACAGGTGGGATGACGATGGACGAGGACGCCGCTCGGACAGTGCGCTCCGTGCACGACGTCGTGGCCGAGGCCCGTTCGGGCGCCTCGAAACCGGAGCGGCTTCTGGAGGCTTTGGTCGCGCTGAAGGCGGTGCGCGAACAGCTGGCCGCGTGGGAGCCGGAGCTGATCGCGGCGGCTCGCGAGGGCGGCGCCAGCTGGACGGCGCTCGCCCCGGCCTTGGGGGTCGCGAGCCGTCAGGCGGCGGAGCGACGGTTCCTGCGGTTACGGCCGTCCGCCGGCGGTGAGAACACCGGGGAGGCGCGGGTCGACGCGGAACGCGATCGGCGGGCGGGTGATCGCGCGGTCGCGGACTGGGCCCGGCGCAATTCGGCGATCTTGCGGCAGCTGGCCGGTCAAGCCGGCGCGCTGGACGGGTTGAACGCCAGGGCGCGGGAAAGCGCGGACCGGGTGAGCGCGGTACTCGGCGAGGACGACGTCACCGGTCTGCTGGCGCCGCTGGCCGATCTGCGCGCGCGGCTTCCCCGCGAGCACACCGGATTCGCCGAACGACTCGGGGAGATCGGGGTGCACGCCGAGCGGGTCCGGCGGGACGCCGTCGACGACCGGCGGTCTTCACGGTGAAAGGGGGTGTGAGCACGATCCTGAGCGGGTACCAGGACGCCTGTCTGCCGACCAAGCCGGAGGTCCCTCATGCCTGAAGCGCCACCTTCCGCCGACGTCATCAGCCTGGCGCTGAAAGTGCTCGGCACACAGGGATTGCGCGGACAGGCCGCCCGTGCCGCCCTCGAGGCGATGGCGCGGGAACGGCGTCTGCCGGTCAAAAGGTGCGCCACGCTCATCGTGGCGGCCGTCGATGGGCGGGTGAACTGACTCCGGCGCCGAAGGACGCTTTCCCCGCCTCGCACGCCAGGAAAGCGCCCTTCACCGCGTGAGAACCGGCAGGCGGCTACTGGCAGGCTTCGCAGTCCGGGTCGTCGATGCGGCAGGCGGCACCGTCGGTGAGCGGGAAGTCGAAGTCGTCGAGGGCGGGGACGGCCAGAGCGGTCTCTTCCGGCGTGGCGGTGGCGGACATGTCACTCCCTTGGTACGGAACGGGTCTCATCTCTCTGTAGCGCTGAAGAGCGCCGGTCATTCCGTGACGCGCGCCACAGGCGATGATCGCGGCTATTCGGTGGCGGAATCCGCCGCCCGGAACAGCGTCTCCGCGTCGTCGACCGCCTTGGCGAGGACCTCCGCGTCCGCCCGCAGCCCGGCGATGATCGCGTCGAGCTCGCGCAACCCCGCCCGCCGCAACAGCCGTTTCTCGTTGGTGACCCACTCGCCGCGGGCCGCGAGGACCGCGTGCGCCGTCTCCATGGCGGCGGTGGCCAGCGCGCCCGCGACCTCCGCGGCCTGCCCGCGCGGGACGAAGGCGCCGCGGGTGTAGCGCAGGGTCAGTTCCGCGCGACCCCGCCACATCGCGGGAGCCGTTTCGCGCAACGCTTCCGGATAGTCCGGCCGCGGCAGGTCGCCGCGCAGCACGCGGTTGACGGCGAGCTCGGCGACCGGCAGGTAACTGGGGACGCCCGCGAGGTGGAACATCAGCGGCTCCCAGCGGAACCGGCCTTCCCTGGCTTCGGCGAGGTGCTGTTCGACGGCGTCGAGGTCGCGGTAGTGGACGTCGACCTGCCTGCCGTCGATCGTGAGCCAGGCACCGCCGTTGAACACGCCGCCGCCCCAGGCACCGATCTCGGAAACCTCACCGTCCCAGCCGAGGGCGCGCAGATCCGCCGGGTCGAAGCCGCCGCGGTAGTAGACGGCGAAATCCCAGTCGCTGCCGGGGCCGTGAGTCTCCTGGGCGCGTGATCCGCCGAGCGTGACGGCGTGCACGGCGGGCAGCGCGGCCAGGCCGTCCGCCACGTGGGCGAGGAAAGTCTCGTCGTTCATCGCGCGATGATCTTAGTGGCGCGCCAAGGTGGACGCGACGCGTTTTCCGTGGCCCCGGATCAGAACGAGATGTTCCCGTGGACGTCGCGGGCCTGCACGACCTTCCCGGATACCGTGCCCGAGACCGTGTTCACCACGCCACCGGTCTCGGCCCTGTTCCCGCCCGCCTTGTCCCACTCGCGGTGAAGCCGTTCCGCGAATTCGGGGTCTTCGGCTTCGACCGTGGACAGCCGCGTCGCCAGCGCGCGCACCTCAGCGGAGTCCTCCGCTGCGCCTTCGGCGGCTTCGAGCACCGCCGTCGCCTCGGGGTCTTCGGAGAATTTTTCCTTCACCAGCTTGTACAAACCGACGACGGAACGGGCCGCGAGGGCGGCGGCGAGAGAAATGAGGACCGGTTCTGGCATCGGAGCGCTCCCCGTCGGGTCCGGTCGGGCACGGTCACCTCACGGTACCGGTATTTCGGGAGCTTGATGGTGCCCGGACCGAAGTCCGGGCGACCCGGGATGTGTCAGCAGTTCCACCAACTCGCGACGACCGCGAAAAGCGTCGAGACGTCCGGCAGTACAGCAAGAAACGTGGTCGTGCTCAAGGTTCTCCTCGAAATGCGAAGCCGACGAGGCTTATTTTCAGCCTCGCGCGCATCGTAGGAGATCAACTTGTACGGCCGCAACAAGCAGCCTACTCAGAGTTGTTCGGCCATCCGGGGGGCACTCGTTCGACGTGCACCTTTAGGGGAGGAACGGGTGACCAGCGGAGTGCTTTCGCGCAAGTTATCACTCTTTGTGGTTAAGGCGTCGACCTATAGGACGAGGAGGTGCCGGGAGAGCCACGGTGTCCTCGTCGCCCGATCTCGCGAGCGGGACGACCGGATCAGGCTCGTCGATCTCGGCGACGAGCCCGTCGAGTTTTTTGGCTTTCCGGTCCCTGCCCGTGTCCCGGTAGAGCCCGGCGGCCTGCCGCCACACCCCCCGGGCGTCTTCGCGGTTCCCGCGATCGGCCAGTATCGAACCCAGCGCGACGTAGGCCCGCGCCCTCCCGTTGACATGGTTCGCTCTTTCGGCCAGTTCGATGGCGTGGTGCGCGTGCTTAAGCGCATCGCGGTCCTGGTGGCGGGCGTGCGCGAGTTCCGCCATTACGGTGTACAGCCGCGTCGCGGCCGTCAGCCCGACCTGATCGAGGAGTTCGTGTGCGGGGCGCTGGTGCGCGTCCGCGGCGTCCAAGTTCCCGAGTTTCGTGTACAGATCGACCAGCGCGGTGTGGGTTTTCACCGTGCCCGCCACGTCGTTCGCCTTCCGGCGCAGTTCCAGTGCGAGCAGATAGTGGGGCAGCGCGTGGTGGTGGAGGTCGAGTTCGACGAGCGCGTCACCCAGGCGGTGAGCGGCCACGGCGTGCCGTTCCCGATCACCGAGGGATTCCGCGAGCCGCAGGCCTTCCCGGTAGACGGCGACGGCCTCGGGGAGCCGACCGGCGTACTGGTGGCGGCGCGCCAGGTTCAGCGTCACCGTCAGTTCCCCCACCGCGATCCCGTGACGCCGGGACAGTTCGAGCGCGCGGCCGAGGCAGCGGTCCGCCAGGTCGTACGCGCCGGTGATCAGGTAGATCTCACCAAGGTCATTACTGGAGGACGCTTCCGCGTGGGTGTTCCCGTCCGCGACGGCGGACGAGACCGCGGTGGTCATCGTGCTGATGCAGTCTTCGTACAGCCCATAGCGCTTCAGGGTGTCGATCAGGCAATGCGGTAGCCGCCAGGCGTAACCGTGCAGGCCCTCCTCCGCGGCGCGGCGGACCATGGACACGAGATTGGACCGCTCGAGAAGGGTCCAGCGCAGAGCCTCCGACACGTCGTCGAAGCGGTGTGGAACGCAGCCCGGCTCGATCGGCGGCATCGGGGGAGCCTGGCGATGCGGGGAAGCCGTCCGCTGCGCCGCGTCCGCACTGTGCAGGTAATAGGAGAACATGCGATTCGTGGCAGGCGCGAATTCGTGATCGTCCCTGATGAGCACCGCCGCGAACCGGTGCAGGAGGTCGTGGACGCGGTAGCGGTCGATGTCGGCGGGCTGGAAGACGAGATGTGCGGAAACGAGCGAATCCAGGGCTCGCTGGGTTTCCAGACGGCTGGTGGCGGCCATCGCGCTCAGCGCTTCGACGCTGATCTCCGCGCCGGGGTGGATGCCCAGCAGCCGGAAGACGCGTGCGTTGGCCGGAGGCAATGCTCGATAGACCCAGGAGAACGCCGAATTGAGGCTGGCGTCCGCGCTGTCGCCGTCGTCGCCGATGTGCAGCAGGATGTCGGGATCCCGCAACTGACCGACGAGGGTCGTCAAGGTGGTGCCGGCCCGGTTGGCGGCGCGTTCGGCGATGAGGGCGAGGGCGAGCGGGAGTCCGTCGCCGATCTGCGCCAGTTGTGCCACGGCCTCCGGTTCCCGCGTCGTCCGCGCGCCGATGCGCCGGGCAAGGAACTCGGCCGCGTCGTTCGGCGGCAAGAGGTCCAGGGTGAGGTTCCGGACGTCGTGGCGGACCGAGAGCGCGGTGAGGCGACGGCGTGAGGTGATGACGACGACGCAGTCGGCCAGCGCGGTGAGCAGCGGACGGACGTGTGCGCTGTCGGCCGCGTTGTCGAGGACGATCAGCATCCGGCGTTCGGCGAGCAGTGAACGGAGTTTGGCCTCCCGTCCGGCGGGGCCGGTGATGGAGGTGATCTCGTAACCCAAGGCGTCGAGGAGGTCATCGATGACCTGGGTGGTCTCCACCCGTGGCGCGGTGCCGTCGCCGTGGAGGTCGATGAAGAAGGTGCTCCAGGCAAACCGGGCACTCGTGCGATGGGTCCATCTCAGCGCGGTGGCGGTCTTGCCCACCCCGGCCGCGCCGACGAGCGCGATCACCGCGGGATGGGGTGGTCCTTCGTGCGCTCCGGTGAGCTGGTCGAGAGACGCCAGGATCGCTTCGCGGCCCGTGAAGTCGGTGATGTCGCGAGGCAATCGGCGCAGCAGCAGGGGGACGTTCGGTTCATGGCGGGGCGGCGTGAGCAAGGTGGCCGCCGGCGACGGATCGGCTTCGGCGAGAGAATCCTGGAAACGGCGGAGTTCTTCGGCGCCTCGGTCGTCGCCGTCGGCCAGGAGTTGCCGCCGCGCGGTGAAATAGTATTCGGTGGCGTCATCGTGCCGCCGGAGTTTGTGCAGGAGCGTCAACCGGCGCCGGGCGAGACCGACGATGAAACCGTGTTCGCGTTGGAGATCGTTGAGCCTGCGAAGCGCGGGATCGAACTTCTCCAGCCCGATGTACGCGTCGATCAGCAGACCATTGGCGGGTATCCATTCATCGAAGATGACGGAATTCCGCCAGTTCTCCGCCCATTCCGTGTGCACTTCGGCGAGTGGAATGTCACGCCAGAGAGGAAGGGCACCTTCGAGAAGTGAACTTACTCGTTCGTGATCGTGTTTCCGGAACGCCTGGTGCGCGGAAGTGATCAATTCGCTGAGCCGGAAGTAGTCGATCGACTTACGGTCGACAAGGAGTTGGTAACCGCCGCCGGTGTTGTCGAGTCTCGCTTCCGTGTCGCTGTCCTGCAGGATCGCGCGAACCCGGTTGGCGTAGGTATGCAGTGTCGCAGCGGGATTTCGTGGTCTTCGGTCCTCCGGCCAGGCCTGCCTGACGAGCGTCTGGATGGAAATGTGCCGTCCCGCCTGTGCGAGCAGGACGGCGAGGACCGCGTGTTCTTGCGCTCTTCCCCATCGCACGGTCAAACGACCGTGCATCCGGACGATTGTCTTGCCGAGAAATCCGAGCGAAATGTGCTGCTCCACGGCGCCTCCCCTCCCAAGGTGTCACCGAAGTGACCGCGCTCCCACGGTCGAGTTTCGCAGGTGGACCCGGATCTGGCCAGGTCAAGACGTGCCTGACAGGCATCTGTCATGTCTCTGGCATCTCGTGAAAGGGCGGTGTTATTCCCGGAACAGGAGGCTGAACGATCGGGCCGCCACTCTTTTCCGTAGTGACGATGAATCACTGAAACGAGTGGAGGCGGAAATGGCGGAACGACTACGGATTTCGTCGGCGACGGGATGGGGGCGAAGATGACCGGGATCTCGTGGGCGCGTGTGCCGGGAAGCAGGACGGCGGAGCGATGGCTGACCCGGACGGGGTGCCGCCGGGTGCTCGCGGTGGTGCCGCATATGACGGCGGGTACCCGGCTGGCGGACGTACTGCCCCTCTTGGAGGCGGACGCCCGGGTGCAGATCGCCTTCACCACACCCGACGGCCCGGACACGTGGCCCGGTGTCGACGAGTACCTGCGTCGTTCGGGCGGCCTCGTCCTGCCGTGGCACCAGGCTTCGCGGATGCGCTTCGACCTGGCCCTCGCGTCCAGTCATGTGGGCATCGACGAACTGGAGGCGCCGGTGATGGTGCTTCCCCACGGCACCGGGGGGATCCGGTCACGGGTCAGCCCGCACGGGACGGCGATTCCGGGGCATCCCAGGGATCTGCTCGTCCGTGACGGCCGAGTGGTGCCGGAAGCGATGGTGTTCGCCCACGAGGACGACGCCAGGCGAATGTGCCGGGCTTTTCCCGAGGCGGCTTCACGGGTCGTCGTCGCCGGAGATGTCTGCTACGACAGGATCCGGGCGAGCATGCCGCTGCGACTGCGGTATCGGGACTCGGCCGGCATCGAGGCGCACCGGAAACTGGTGATGATCAGCTCGACCTGGTCCCCGCATTCCCTGTTCGGCGGGAACCTGGACCTGATCACCCGGCTGGCCTCGGCGCTGGAAGGCCCGGAGTACCGCGTGATGGTGGCTCTGCACCCGCTGACGTGGTCGGCTCACGGGACCCGCCAGGTTCGCGCGTGGCTCGCCGAGGCGCTCGAAGCCGGAATCCGGCTCCTGCCGCCGGAGGAGGGCTGGCGGGCGGCGCTGGTCGCGTCGGACTGCGTGCTCGGGGACCACGGTTCGGTGACGCAGTACGCGGCGGGGCTGGGGAAACCGGTCCTGCTCAATCCCGGCTCCGTGCTCGACGTCCGGAAGGGGAGTCTCGCCGACCTGCTCTGGAAGTCCGCGTCCGTTCTCGACCCCGCGCGGTCCTTGCGGGGGCAGGTGGACGAACTCGTCGCCGGGGGTTCGCGGCGTCGGCTTCCGGCCATCGGGAAACGGATCACCTCGATGCCGGGGGAGGCGGCGGCGCGGCTGCGCGAGGAGATCTACCGGATCCTCGGAATACCCGAGCCGGACCGTCCGGCCGAGGTCACGCCGGTGCCGCTGCTCACCCGAGAATCGCCGGGGACATGAGGGCGCGGGCGCGCGGTGCCGTCGTCGAGGTGCGGTGGACCGACGAATGCGGGCTGCCGGACCACGTGCTGGTCGCCTGGGCGGACAAGACATCCGAAGCCTGGCTGCGCCGCGCGGATCTGGTCATCTGCGCCGCCGCGCCGGAGGACGCGTGGCGGCACGCGGGCGACGTTCTGAACGCGTTGCCCGGGGCGCTGGTGGTCATCGCCGGAGGCTTGATCCGGTTCCGGGACCACCGGTTCGTTCCTCGCCCGGCCGAGTCCGGGATCGACGGCTGGCCCCGTTATTCCGGCGGTGGCCAGGAAGGGCTTTCGGTGTCGTCCGCGATCGCCGCGATCCGCGCTTCGACCCGATGTGCCTTGAGATCCCTCGAATCGCGGTAGATCTCCAGCGCCCGCCGGAGATGGGTGCGGGCCGCGTGAGTGTCGCCCTCGCGCAGCCCGCATTCCGCGAGACTTTCGAGTGCTTCGGCGTAATACGGATCGGCGCCCGAACTGTGCAACGTCGCGGCCGCCTCTTCCAGCAGCCGGGAGGCTTCGCCGACACGACCCAGGGCGAGGTGGGCGTTGCCGAGCCGTGTCCGTGCCCGGGCGTGGAGGACGACGTCGTCGATCGCCAGTGCTTCGGCGGCCGAGCGCTCCAGGTGACCGATCGCCTCCTGAGTCCGCCCTAGAGCCGCGTTGGCTTCCCCTATCCGTCTCAGATGCAGCACCACACCGCGGTGTTGTCCCGCTCGCTCCGCGAGCCGCAGAGCGCGGGTGAAGTACTCCAATGCGCGCTCGTGATCTCCGGTGCTTTGCGCGACGACGCCCAGGTGTTCCCACGCGGTCGCCTCACCGCCCGGATCGTCGATCGTTCGCGAGGCTTCCAGGGAGGCCGCGAATTGGGTCCGCGCTTCTTCGAATTTGCCGGTGTTGAGATAGGCGTAGCCGAGTTGGATGTGCATGCGCGCTTCCGCGGCGGGATCCGCGCAGCGCCGGGCGGCGTCCACCGCCCATTCGTGCGTCTTCTCCCATTGACGATAATGCTTGCGATAGAGGAAGAAACCCCACAAACCCTCGCAAAACTGCCAGACCTCCTGCCACCAGCCCTGTTCGACGGCCGCGTGCATGGTCGCGACGACGTTCGCGAGTTCCTGTTCCACCCAGTCCAAGGCACCCCGGGCATCGGAGAACCGTGATGGCCGCGCGTGTTCGTGGCGCGGGCTGAGCCGATGACGGTGCGGGATGATGGTGAGGTCGGCCTCCGCGACGTTGTCGAGATACCAGTTCAGCATTCTCCGCAGCGCGTCCGCGCGGGTCGACCGGTCCTCCGTTTCGGCCGCCTGCTGACGCGCGTGCACGCGCGTCAGATCGTGGAACTTGAATCGGTCGGGCCCGATATCGGTCAGCAGGCTCGAAATGATCAGGGAGTCCAGCGCGTCCTCGGTCTCGGTCGCGGGACGGTCGATCGCGGCCGCGGCGAGGCCGAGACCGAAGTCGCGGCCGGGATGGAGACCGAGCAGGCGGTAGACCCGCGCCGTCTCCGCGTCCAGTTCGGCCAAGGAAAGATCGAAACTCGCCTGTACGACCGCTTCGTCGGCGATTTTGAGGCCCGACAGACGGCGCTTTTCATCGGAAAGCACCCCCACCAGCCGGGAAATCGGCCATTGGGGCCGGGTCGAGAGCCGTGCGGCCGCCACGCACAGGGCGATCGGCATACCACCGCAGAGCGAGACCAATTCCCGGGCGCGGTCGGGTTCGGTCGTGACCCGTTGCGTGCCGACGGTTCTTTCGAGCAGCCGCAAACCCGCGTCTTCGTCGAGCGGGGAGACGACGAACGCCCGCGCGCCGTCCATGGCCAGCGCGCCGAGCCGCCATCGGCTGGTCACGACGACGACGCTGTCCGGTGACGCGGGCAGCAACGGCCGGACCTGCGCGGCGGAGTCCGCGTCGTCGGCCAGGACGGCGAACCTCTTCCCGGCGGTGACCGACCGATACATGGCCGCCTGCTCCGAAATCTCGGCGGGCACCTGCTCCGCGGGCACGCCGAGCGCCCGGAGAAAGCCGCCGAGCACATCGTCGGGAGTGGTCGGCCCGTCGGCGCTGAAGGCTCCCAGATTCACGTAAAGCTGGCCATCGGGAAAACGGTCGACGTGATTCGTGATCCAGCGTGACGCGAGCGCCGTCTTCCCCATTCCGCCGGATCCGGTGATCACCGCCAGCGCCGGCCCCTGCCGCTGGTCGTCGTCGAGCAATCGGGTCAGCGCGGTCAGTTCCCGTTCCCGGTCGGTGAACGACGAGGACACCGGAAGCAGCTGTCGCGGGATGACCGGCCTGATCCCCTGTTGGAGGAAGATGTCACCATGAACGGCGCCGACCTGTACCGAGGTTCCGGAGACGTCTCCGGTTATCCTGTTCTCGCCTCTGTCACCTGAGTCCATTCCGAGCAGCACCCCCCTGCACCGAGTCTGGTCACACGAGGCCTGCCGCGGTACCGCTTTCACAGCGAAGCTGAATGTGATGTTCGACTTACTGATCGGCGCGGATCGGGCTCGTGTCGAGCTATCGACCGGGTAGAGTCACGGCGGGTATTGCACTCCGTGCTCACGCCACCCGAACGGTGTAGGTAATCGCCTGGTGCGTTGCGAATCGATCCTGCGCGGCCGTGTTCCCTGACTTACGCTCGAACGAGCCGAAGACAGGAGCCCAGGATGACCACGATGCCAGGACGACTCCGCGCGCCGCTGGCGTTCCTTCCGTTCCTGGTCGCGGTCGCGGTGGTCGCGCTCATCGGCGGCCTGGCCGCGACCGGCGCCCGGTCTGTCTACAGTGGACTAGACTTGCCGCCGTTCGCCCCGCCCGCGTGGCTGTTCGGTCCGGTGTGGACGGTCCTGTACCTCGGGATCGCGGCGGCGGGCTGGCTGTACTGGAAGGCCGGCGGCGAACGCCGCGGGCTGGTCTGGTACGCGGCACAACTGGTCCTCAACGCCGCTTGGACGCCGTTGTTCTTCGCCGCCGGCGCGTACGGCCTCGCGCTGGCCGACATCCTCGTGCTCGACGTCGCCATCGTCGTCACCGCGCTGTACTTCCGCCGCTCTTCCCGGGTTTCGGCCGCGTTGCTGCTGCCGTACCTCGCCTGGACGTTGTACGCGACCGCGCTCACCGTCGCGATCGTCGTGCTCAACTGACGCCGATCGGCAGGGTGGCGGCCACCCCCTTGGCGTGCCTGCCGTCGAGGCGGTCCAGTGCCAGTCCGCCCCGGCGTGCGACGAGTTCCAGGTCCCGCACCGCGTGTTCCACCGGCTGAGCCCCCGCGGCGGCGATCCGGATCGCCGCGCTGACCCGGGGTTCGGTCTCGGCGGCACCGCGGCGGGCGGTCACGGCGAGCGTCACCGCGGCGCCGGGCGCGGCGGCGAGCAGACGGCGCGTCAGATCCGCCGCGAGCACCGGTGAAAGCGCGTCCCAGCCGTCGAGGCGGAAGGTCGCCTGGCAGATCGGGCCGCTGTGCCAGAATCGCCAGTCCTCCCGGATCCGCGCACGGCCCGCCGTGACGTGTGCCAGCGACGCGAGCGCGCCGAGGACCTCGTTTTCGGCGAGCGCCCGCACCGGCAGTCCGTCGCGCCGCAGCTGCCGCCGCACCCGCCGGATCGTGTTCCCGAGTGCCTGCCGCACGTCGGCGTCCCGGTGGACATCGACGGTGCGCAGCGCCTGAAGGGCGACCCAGCCGCGTGGCGGCCGGGAGCGGTCCGCGCCGATGTGGTGGAGGACCTGCGCGGCGACGTCCAAGGCCTGCTCCCGTGACGGCGGCAGCAACGTCAGCGGTGACGGCATCGGCCGCTCACGGACGGCCGACTTCGGTTGCAGCACGGCGGTGATGCCGTCGGCGCGGCTGACCATGAACACCGTCTCGTCGCCGATCTCGCCGGTGATCCCCGTCGCTTCCGGCGACAGCAGGCGCAGCAGCGCGCGGCCCGCCTCGCCCGCGTGCCGGAGATCACGGTCGCGGTCGCGGGTCAGGTAACCCGACGCCGAACCGAGCCAGGAGTAGAGCCAGCGCCCGCGAATCCGCACGGTGGTCAGCGCGAGGACCACCACGGCGGCGGTGAGCACCGCGGCCACCAGCGGCCAGGGCCGCCCCGCCACCAGGACGAGCGCGACGAGGACGAGTTGCCAGCAGACGATCTGCGTGATCCCGATCCCGCCGAACCGGCGGGACCGCCGCACCGCGACGGGCACCGGCGGGTTCGGCCGCGGCGGACCGTGCGCCGGAGCGGGAACGGGCACCGCCGCGGACCAGCGCGGCTGCTGCTCCACCTGGCGAGCGGCGGTGAGCGCGGCCAGCGCGGCTTCACGTGCGGCCGCCCGCGCGGCAGGCGCCGCGTAGGCGAGCGAGTCGGGCATGGCCGCGGCCCGCGGTACGGCAGGCCCCGTTTGGGGAAGCGGCGGAGGCGGTGCCTGGTACCGCCCACCCGTCCTGGCCGCGCCGAGATCGGTCATCTTCATGCCTCCTCAGAGTCCGGTGGTGAATCCGCGACCGCGATCGACGTCGGCGGGGCGCTGTCCGGTCGTCCACGTCGAGGTGGCGGGCAAGGCGCCCTGCCACCGCGATAGCGGGGCCTGCGGCCGGGCAGGTTCACGCGTTTGGTGTTCTTTCGATCCCATCTCAGCTCCGCCGACCGGCACTCGAGCCGTGTCGCTTCAGCCTGCCGGGCGAACATGAGGTTTCGATGACAAGCGACCGCGAGCCCGAGACAGGCTGTTTCATCGAAATTTCATGGTCGGTCTCTAGCTTGATCGCGTGAACACCGACGAGCGGGGCACGAAGCGGTTCAGCGTGGTGGCCAGGACGAGGATGGCCGTGGCGTTGGTGGTCGCCGGCTGCCTGGCGCTGGTCGGCCTGGCCGTCACCGGGCAGGCGTCGACCCCGGAACGGCTGGAGTTCGTCCAGGTCGGCCACTGGGTCTACAACGACGCCGCCCAGTCCGCGTTCCACGTCGACGGCTCGACGAACCGGGTCGACGCGCGCGCGGACGTGCCCGGGGCCGCGAACGGCAGCCAGGTCGTGCAGGGGGACGATTCCGGTTACGTCGTCGAGCGGAACCGCATCACGGAGTTCGACAAGGCGACCCTGAGCGTCGAGGAGTCCACCCCGCCGCCCGCGCCGGAAACCCCGTTCGTGATGGAGATCGCGGGCGGTCCGTACCTGGTCTACCGCAACGCCGGTCAGATCGTGCGGCTCGGCGACCCGGCCGCGACAGTGCCCGCAGGGGGGCCACTGTCCCGGCCGGTCGCGACGAACGACGGGACGGTGTGGGCGCACCGCGTCGACAACGGCTCGATCTGCGAACTGCCCAAGGGCGCCGTCGTCATGACCTGCCCCGCGCGACTCCCGCCCGGGCACGGCGGAGGACTCACCCTGGTCGGCGACCGGCCGGTCGTGCTCGACACCACCGGCGACAGCCTCCACCGCGTCGGCCCGGACGGCCTCGGCGAAGCCCTTCCTCTCGGCATCAAGCTCTCGCCGTCGGCGCAGGTCGCCAACAGCGCCGTCGGCGACCGGCTGGCCATCGCCGACCCGGAGCGCAATCAGCTGCACCTCATCGACATCAGCGGTCTCGACCAGGACCGTCCCTCCGCGAAGCCGATCTCGGTCGAGCTGACCAAGGGCAGCCGGTTCAACGGTCCGCTCTCCTCGTCGAACGTCGTCGCCATGGTCGACGAGACCCGCGGGGAGGTGCTGACCTACGACGTCGCGGGCAAACTCAAGGCCACCGCGAAGGTGCCGGGCCAGGGAACGGCACCGAGGCTCGCCAAGGGTGAGGACAACCGGATCTACGTCGACAGTTCCGACGGCTCGCACGTGCTGGTCGTCAACGGCGACGACGGCACGGTGGTCGACGTCGACGTCGACAAGGCGGCCAACAGCCAGACCGCGGGCGCGCCGTCGGCCGATCCGGAACCGTCCGGCGACCAAGCCCCGCCGCCGCAACCGCAACAGCCGCAACAGCCGCAGGCGCCTCCGAAGACCCAGCAGGCGCCCCCGCCGGTGGCGAAGGCGACGCCGCCCGGCGCGCCGAGGAAGGTGAGCGCGACGTCCGGAGACGGCTCGATCAAGGTCTCGTGGAGCCCCGCCGCGGACAACGGCGCGCGGATCAGCGGCTACCGGTTGACCTGGAACGGCGGTTCCACCCGGGTCGGCGGATCGGCGCGGGGGACCACGATTTCCGGGCTGACCAACGGAACCCCGTACGTGATCACCGTGGTCGCCGAGAACTCGGCGGGCATCGGGGCGGGCGCCAGCGCCAAGGCGGTCATCCCGGGACCCGCGAACCGGCCCGCCGGAGCACCGGTCGTCACCGCGAACGCCACCGCGGCCGGAAAGGTGTCGGTGAGCTGGACCCAGCCCGACCTCCGCGGCGGCACGCTGGTGCACTACCTGGTGAGTGTGACGGGCCAGGGCCAGCGCACGGTCACGGCCACGTCCGCGGAGTTCACCGGGGTCACCGGCGCCGCGACCGTCACGGTCCGCGCGGTCACGAAGTTCGGTTCGGGGGCCGCGATCACCGGGGCCACCGGCAGCAGGAAGGTCACCGTGCCGGTGGTCTCGGGGCCGCCGACGATCACGATCACCCAGGTGCGGGGCAAGGACAACAAGCTGTTCGTTTCCGTGAAGGCCGACGGCAAGGGCGCTTCCGCGACCTGCCAGGCGGAGTTCTTCGAACCGACGAAACCGGTACCTTGTTCCGGGGCGACGACCCTGACCATCCCCGAGGTCGCCTGGGTCGGCGCCATCACGATCACCGCCACCATCAAGACCTCCGCGGGTACCGCCACGGACTCCTGGCGAGGAGTACCCGCGATGAACGGTGGCGCGCTGCTCTGGCTCGGCCCGCTGGCGCTGGTGGGTTTGCGCCGACGAAAGGAAAAGGAAGTTCTGTGACGCTCACACCCAGGGTCGCCTTCGAGCAGATCGCCGAGAACGTGCAATCGGTGGTGCGCGGTAAACCGGAGGTCGTCCGGCTCACCGTGGCGGCGCTGTTCGCCGAAGGGCATCTGCTGATGGAAGATGTGCCCGGCGTCGGGAAGACGACGATCGCGCGCTGCCTCGCCGCCAGCATCGGCGGCCGGTGGAACCGCATCCAGTTCACCCCGGACCTGCTCCCCGGCGACATTACCGGCGTGATGGTCTACCACCAGAACAACGAGCGGTTCCAGTTCCACCCCGGCGGGATCTTCGCCAACGTGGTGCTGGCGGACGAGATCAACCGGGGCACGCCGAAGACGCAGGCCGCGCTGCTGGAGGTGATGGCCGAACGCCGCGTCACCGTGGATTCGGTCGGCCAGGCGGTGCCGCGGCCGTTCCTCGTGGTGGCCACGCAGAACCCGATCGAACTGGAGGGCACCTACCGGCTGCCCGAAGCGCAGCTGGACCGGTTCCTCATGCGCATTTCGGTCGGCTACCCGGATCTGGAATCCGAGATGCGGGTGGTGATGGGGGACTGCGCCGGCGTGACCCCGGACGAACTGAAACCGGTGCTGACCATCGCCGACGTCCAGTCGGTCATCGACGAGGTCCGGAAATCCCATCTGGCACCGGAGATCGTCAACTACGCGGTGCGGCTGGCCGCGGCGAGCCGTTCGCATCCGGACGTCCGCTACGGTGCCAGCCCGCGTGGCAGTATCGCGCTGATCCGGGCGGCACAAGGGCTCGCCGCCACCTTCGGCCGCGATTTCGTCACCCCGGACGACGTCAAGGACGTCGCGCATCCGGTGCTCGACCACCGGCTCGTGCTGAACCCCGACGCGGAACTCAACCAGCGCCGGACGGCCGACATCGTCGACGAACTCCTGGGCGCGACGGCCGCGCCCATGGCCGCGATGGGGAGGTAGGCGTGCGGCTCACCCGCCGCGGCGTCATCGTGCTGGTCTTCGCCGCCGGGTTCTACGTCCTCGGCGAACTGGCCGGGTACACGTTTTTCCGCGCCTTCGCGGGGATCGCGGCGGGCGCGGTGCTGATCGCGTTGGTCACCACCCGATTCCGGCCGCGGGTCGAGATCGGCCGCACCGTCCAGCCGGACCGGGTCGAGCGCGGGAAACCCGCGCTGGCCTCGCTCGTCGTGCGCAATACCGGTGCGCGGCGGCACGGCGGTTTCGCCGCGGGGGACGGGATCGGGGGCGAAACGCACCGCCTGCGGGTCCGCCCGCTCGCGCCCGGTGCGGAGGCGACGTACCACTACGAACTGCCGACGACGACCCGCGGGAAACTGCGGGTCGGCCCGCTCGTGGTGCACCGGCCGGACCTGTTCGACCTCGCCCGCGGTGACCAGACCGTCGGCGGTACCGCGTGGTTGTGGGTGCACCCGCGACGGCATTCGGTGCGCGCGGCGCAGGCCGGTCATCCGCGCCACCACCACGAGGGACCGATCACCGACCCGCCGCTGCGCGGTTCGGCGGATCTGCGCGCGGTGCGGGAGTACGTGATCGGCGACGAGGTCCGGCATCTGCATTGGAAGGCGAGCGCCAGGACCGGACGGCTCATGGTGCGGGAGTACGCCGACCCCGCCCAGCCCCGGTTCACCGCGGTGCTCGACACGCGGCCCGCGTCGATGAGCCCGGCCGTTTTCGAAGAGGCCGTCGAAGTGGCGGCCTCCCTGTTCTACGCGTCGGCGTCGGCGGGACAGCACTGCCGTCTGATCACCGCCGCCGGCGCGGACACGCTGACCGACAGCGGGGTGCGCGCGGCGAGGACGTTGCTGGACGAACTCGCGCTCGTCACCCAGGACGCGGCGGACGACGCGCCGTTGCTGCCTTCGGTGCTGGCCGCGGCCGAACGGCCCGGGGGTGTGCTGGTGGTGATCACCGGCCCGGACGCCGATCTCGGGCACGCGGCCCGCTGGCGGCCCGACACCGTGGTCCGGCTCGGTGACCTCAGGCCGTCGGCGGGGTCCGGCGGCGTGCTCATCGCGGTCGACGCCGCCGGTGCCGCCGCCCAATGGAACTCCTTGGTGGGGAAGGTATGAGCGCCCGATTCGACCGGATCGCGGTCGCCGGGCTGCTCGGTGCGACGGGGGTCGCCGGCCTGCTGTTCGCGCCCGTGTTCGGCTGGGCGCCGCTGCTCGTCCCGGTGCTCGTGGTCGTCCTCGTCGGCTACGGCTGCGCCGAGCTGACCGCGAAGTTCCCGAAACTGGTGCCCTACCGGCCTTTGTTCGTCGCGCTGTTCGGGTTGCTCGGGTTGATCGAGACGGTGCTGAACTCGACCACGCTCGCGTTTCTTCCCACGGGCGCGTCTTTGCAAGGGATCGCGCGCGGCTTCACCGAAGGCTGGCAGCTCACCCTGCAGTCCACCTGGCCCGCGCGCCCGATCCCCGAACAGCTGCTGTTCGTCCCGCTGTCGGTGTTGCTCGCCGTGGTACTCGGGCTGGAACTGGTGCTGCGACTCAAGAAGCCGCTGGTGGCGCTCGTGCCGAGCCTGGCCGTCGCCGGGCTCGCGCAGGCGTATCAGGCGTCGACGGGGGTCGTCGCGGTGGCGACGGCGCTCGGGTACGCGCTGCCCGCCGGGCTTCTGCTGTGGTCGGGGCGCCGCGTCCGGCCCGTGAACCGGGCACCCGGCGTGCCGCGATCCTGGCGGGTGACGGGCTCGGCGGTCTGGCCGGCACTGTCCACTGTGGTCGCACTCGTCGCCGGGGCGGTCGCGTTCGCCGGGCTCGATCCGATCGGCCGTGATCCCCTGACGCTCAAGGACACCCAGGCCGCGCCACCGCCGCGTGGCAGGCTCGGCAACCCGCTGCACGAGATCGCCCAGCGGCTCGTCCGGCCGGACGAGGAGGTGTTCCGCTACCTTGGTGACACCCCGGTCGAGCAGTGGCGCCTGATCGTGCTGAACGATTTCGACGGCGCGAACTGGCTGTCCGATTCCCGGTTCCAGCGGCTCGGCGCGGGCCTCGACGGCGCACCCGGTGGCGCGGGCGGCACCGCCGAACTGAAGGTGCGCGGGCTCTCCGGGCCCTGGTTGCCGAGCCATCAGGGCCTGACCGGGGTGGACGGTGTGACGCCGCTGGTGGACCAATCCGCGGGCACCCTGATGCTGGAGTCGCCGTCGGCGGCCCAAGAGCGGAACTACCGGCTCAACTGGTCTTCGCCCGAGGTCGACCTCGGTTCCGGCGAGATCGACGCGCGGGTCCCCGGCGGTCTCGGCGGACTCGGCGCGGTGCCCCCGGACGTCGAGCAGGTGGCCAAGGACGCCGTGCGCGGCCTGCGCCCGACGTTCCAGACCGCGTTGCAGCTGGAACGCTTCCTCAGCACGAACTATCAGGTCGCGGTGGGTACGGAGGAGCTGCCGACCGGGCACGGCTGGCCGCAGCTGCGGCACTTCCTGCTGGAGAGCAAGCGGGGGACGAGCGAGCAGTTCGCCGCCGCGTACGTGGCCCTGGCGCGGATGAACGGTATCCCGGCGCGGCTCGTCGTCGGGTTCCGCGGTTCGGCGGAGATCGACGGCGGGATGCACGTCGTCCGCAACCGCGATGTCCTGGCGTGGCCCGAAGTCGCGGTCGCCGGGGCGGGCTGGGTGGCGCTCGACCCGACCGCCACGGCGGGCAAGGCGGGACGGAATCCGGCGGGCCCCGGCAAGGCGGTCGCCAGGGCGAGGGCCCAGCTGCCCGCCGAACAGCAACTGCGGCCGCCCCAGCTCCCGCCGGGCACGCCGTCGGAGAACGCCGAGGACCAGGCAGCCGACGTGGGTGCGAGCCGCTGGTGGATCGCCGTCGCCGCCGGGATCGTCCTTTTCGGACTCATGTGGCTCTTCGGGGTTCCGGCGGCGAAGGTCCTCCGCGCGCGGAGGAGGCGTCGCCGAGCCGGTGCCGAAGGGGTGCTCGGCGCCTGGGACGAGATCCGCGACCGGTTGCGCGCGCACGGCGTGCCGTTCCGGATCGGGATGACCCCGCGCGATCTCGCCGAATCGGCCGGATCGCTTGCCGGGGAAGGGATCCGCGAGCCGGTCGCCCGGCTGGCCAAGGTGCTGGACGTGACGCTGTGGTCCGGGGTCCCGGTGGGTGACGGCGCCGTCCGGCGGGCGTGGCAGGAGGTCGGCGAGCTACGCCGGGGCCTGGCCACCAGACCGTTCGCGGCTCGGGTGCTGGCGGCACTCGAGCCGCGGACCCTGGTGCCGATCAAGTCCCGCGAAGGTCGCTGAAGGGAGCGGGTCTTCCGTCTTCTCTTAAGTACGTGAAGGCCCCCTTCCTGTACCTAGGCGCAAGGATGGGGGCCTTCATGTACTCGAGGAGGGGGTCAGCTCACGGGTTGCAGCGGGCGCCGCGGATCGCGACCGGTTCGGTGGTGTAGATGTGGCGGCCGTCGGTCGCCCTGAGCTGGAAGCAGTACCGGCGCGCGGGGTCGACCGGGACGTCCAGGCCGCGCTGGCGGTGGGCGACGAGTTGTTTCGTCTCGATCCGTTCGCCCGCCATGATCACGACGAAGTCCAGTTCGCCTTCCGCGGTCCAGCGCAGCTGCACGTGATCGCTCTGGTCCTTCGGCGGCGCGAGGGCCAGCTTCACATCCGGCGCCGGTGCGGAAACCGGTGAGGGCGGCGGGATCGCGGCCGCCACCGGGACGGCCTGCCCACCGATTTCCGCCGGGCCGAGGACCAGCGGCACCACGGCCAGCCCGGCGGCGAGCACGCCGGCGCCCGCCAGCGCGACGGTCTTCCAGGGAAGCGTGCGCTCGGTTTTGAGCGGACCGTTGAATTCCCGGATCAAGGTGCGTCCACTCGGCGGCGGTGCCTGCACCACCTGGACCGGCGCCGGGGCCGGGGCCGCGTGGACCGGCGGGGCGGCGGGCCGGTGCACCTCGGCGAAGTCGTCGAATTCGATGTCGATGGGTTCTTCTTCGCTGGGTACGTCGAAGGATTCCCCGGTGACGACCTCGCCGCCGGGCGAGCGCAGCTTCGTGAACAGCCGTGCCAGCGACGCGACGTCACGCGGGCGATCGGCCGGCTCCTTGGCCAGCAACCGGAGGATCGTCGCGGAGAGCTCCCTCGGGACGCCCGCCTCCTTGATCGGCGCCACCGGTTCCCGCAGCACCTGGAGGATCCGCTCGCCGGGCTGCTGCCCGGTGTGGCGGGGGAAGGGCGGTGTGCCGGTCAGCGCGGCGTAGAGCACCGCGCCGAGTCCATAAAGGTCGGACGCGGGGGAAAGCGTGTCGTCGCGCAGGGTTTCCGGTGCGGTGTACTCGACCGCGTACATCGGATCGCGCGGGAATCGCCGCCGCAGAGCCACCCCGAAGTCGGCGAGCACGAATTCGCCGGAAACGCGGTACAGCACGTTTTTCGGGCTCACGCCGCCGTGCAGGACGTCCACTCCGTGCGCCGCGGCGAGTGCCGACGCGATCGCGGCGCCGAGGGCCAGCACGTCGGGAACACCCAGCCGCGCACCGGAATCCAGCAGACCGGCGAGTGAACCGTGGCACAGTTCGCGGCGGATACCGGACCGGCCGCCCGCGTCGGTCAGGACGTCGTCGATCTGCAGCACCGATCGCGTCGAGCGCACGGCGGTCAGCGCCTTCCGCTCGCGTTCCAGCCACGCGGAGGTCTCGCGGTCGAAGGCAGTGGGGAACATCTTGACCGCGAAGTCGTTGCCCGTGACGGGATCCCGGCCCGCGTAGACGGTGGCGATGGGACCCTGGGCGAGTAGCCGCGGTCCGCCGACGCCTGTCTCGATGCTCATGACCCCATTGTCGCGCAAGAAGACCCGATTCGGCGTACTTTCCCGGCGGCAGGTTCCTGCCGCCGGGGCCCGGCGGACCGCCCGCTGGCCGACCCTTTTCCCATGCAGACTGCCGGCCTGGTCAGGGTCACCATCACCACTCCGCACCGGCGCATCGACATGGCGCTGCCGGAACACGCGTCCGTCGCCGAAATCCTGCCCGGCCTGCTCGCGCGGGCGGGCGAGGGAATGGCCGACGACGGGGTCGCCGGCGGCGGCTGGCAGTTGCGCCGCGCCGACGGATCCGCCTTCGATCTGGACCGGACGCTGGGCGCGCACCGGGTCCGGGACGGGGAGATCCTCCATCTGACGCCACGCCGCGCCGAATGGCCGGAGCTCGAGTACGACGATCTCGTGGACGCGATCGCCACCGGATCGGATGGCCGTGCCTGGGGACCGCGGCATACGCGCCGGGCGGGGCTGGCGGCCGGTGCCGCGGCCGCCCTGTTCGGATTGGTCGCGGTGGTGCGCGCGGGACCGCCGTGGACGACGCCGGCGGCGTGGGCCCTGGCCGTTTCCGCGCTCCTTCTGACCGCGGGCGTCCTGCTCGCGCGGGCACTGCGCGACGCCGGGGCCGGTGCGGTCGTCGCCGCCGTCGCGCTGCCGTTCGCCTTCGTCGGCGGCGGTCTGCTGCTGGCGGGTGACGACCCGATCGGCGCGCTGTCCGCCGGTCATCTGCTGCTGGGGAGCGCGGCACTGCTGCTCGCGGCCGTCGTCGGCCATCTCGGGGTGGTCGCCGCGCCGGAACTGTTCGCGGGGGCGGCCACCGTCGGGCTGCTCGGGGTGCTCGGCGGCTGGCTGGCCACCTTCGACGATCTGGCGGGCTACCGGTCGGCGGCGGTGATCGGCGGCGGCGTGCTCGTGCTCTCGACCACGTTCGCGCCGCTGGCGCTGCGGCTCGGCCGGGTGCCGATGCCGGTGCTGCCGAGGTCGACCGCGGACCTCGTCCGCGACGATCCCCAGCCACCGCTCGAACTCGTGCACGCCGCCGTGGCCAGGGCGGACGCGTTGCTCACCGGGATGCTGGGCGGCGCGGCGACCGTCGTCATGTACTGCCAGCTGCAGTTGATCCGCAGCGACAGCGAGGCCGCCGTCATCCTCGTCGCCCTGCTCGCGGCCGGTTTTCTGGTGCGGGCGAGGTTGTACCCGATCCTGCGGCAGCGGGTACCGCTGCTGGTGGCAGGCATCTGCGGCGCCGGATGCCTGCTGGCGGGGCCGCTCATGGCGGATCGCTCGCTGCTGCTCGTCCTCGCCGGACCGCTGTCCTTGGCGGTGGCCGCGGGCGTGGTCGCCTCCGGTGTCGTGCTGAGCACCCGCGCCGCCAACCCGTACCTCGGCAGGATCGCCGAGTACTTCGAGATCCTGGTCACGATCGCCGTCGTCCCGGTGGCGTGCTCGGTACTCGGCCTGTACGGCTACGTGCGCGGGCTGGGGGGCTGAAACCATGGCGTCCAAACGAGATCAACTGCAGGCGTACCAATTCCTGGTGCAGCGCGCCATCTCCGCGCTCGTGACCAGGGAGACCGACCCGGAGCAACCACCGTTCCGCCGTCCGTCCGGCGCCGCCTTCGCCGGTGTCGCGCTGGCGATCGTGGCGCTGGCCTGCGTCGGGGTCTACGGGATGATCGTGCCCGGCGGGAACAACGCCTGGCGCAAGAACGCCGTCGTCATCGTGGAGAAGGAGAGCGGTACCCGCTACGTCTACCTCGGCGAACGGCTGCACCCCGTCGCGAACTACGCGTCCGCGCTGTTGTTGCTCGGCGAACACGGCACCACGGAACGGGTTTCGCGCGAGTCGCTCGCCGGAGTCCCGCGCGGGCCCCGCATCGGCATCGCCGACGCACCGGACGGCCTGCCCGGACCCGAAAAACTGCTCACCGGATCGTGGTCGCTGTGCTCCGCGCCCGCGAGCGACCTGGCGGGCAGCCGGATCGAGGAGTCTGTGCTGCTGGCCGGCGCCTCGCCTTCGGGCGGCGCGGCACTGGGAGACCAGGCGCTGCTGGTGGAATCGACGTCGACCGGCGATCGGTTCGTCGTGTGGCGCGGGCACCGGCACCGGATCAACGACTACGGCGCCGTCGGCACCGGCCTCGCGCTCACCGCCGAACCGTGGGCGCGGGTCGGCAGGGCGTGGCTCGACGTACTCCCGGAGGGCACGCCGATCGGCCCGCTCCCGGTGGCGGCGGCGGGCGAGGTGTCCACCGCGGTACCGGGCCGGACCGACATCCGGAACGGGATGCTGTTGCTGGTGCAGACCTCCGGCGGCGGGCAGCAGCACTACCTGGCCGAACGGGACGCCCTGCGGCCCATCACCGAGCTGCAGTACGACGTGCAGCGCGCGAGCGCCCAGATGATGGCCGCTTATCCCGGCACGGAGCCGAAAACCGTGCCGCTGCCGCCTTCGCTGGCGACCATGTCCCGTCAGCTGGACCCGGTCCAGGCCGAAGCGGGCTCGGCACCCGTCACCCGCCCGGCCATCGCACGCCTGCGCGACCAGGACACCACCGTGTGCGCCACCTTCGGCGACGGCTCCGCAGCCCCTTCGCTGACCGTCGATCCCTCGATGCCGCCCGCGGATCCGATGTCCACCACCGCCCGCCGGACCGCATCCGGGACCCCGCTCGCGGACCGCGTCCACGTGCCGCCCGGCAGCGCGATCGTCGTCGAGGCGATGCCTTCGGCACAGGCCCCGGCCGGGACGCTGACCGTCGTGACCGACATGGGGCGCCGCTATCCGCTGGCATCACCCGACGTCATGAAGATGCTCGGCTACCCGTCGGCGCGTCCGGTGCGGCTTCCCGCCGGCCTGGTCGCGCGGCTGCCGGAAGGCCCGAGCCTGGACCCCGCGGCCGCACGGCGCCAGACGTTGGGCGGCTGACCCGCCACCGGCCGTGATTCGCGTGTCCCTGCACGGGACTCGCGTGATTGAAGGCGGAACACGCGAGTTACGCCCCCAGTCACGCGAGTTCCGTCTCTGATCACGCGAGATACGCCTTCAATCACGCGAGATACGGCAACGATGTAAAGGCCCCTTCACTGCGTCTAGCGCAGGGAAGGGGCCTTCACGTACAAGCGGCTCAGCGGGAGGTCGGCCGCCACAGGTCCTCGTCGAGCATCTGCACCGAACCCGACTCCGACTCACCCGGTCGCCGTCCGCGCGCCAGCGTGAACCCCGCGTCGGGATTGCCGTTGGCGGCCCGCCCGCGCAGCTTCGCCGGAACGCCGTCGCTTCCCCCGGAGGATGCCCGGGGCCCGGACCCGTTCCGCCCGACCGGCTGGTCGTTCGACGACGGCCGGAGGGTGCTCGCCGTGTTCTGCCCACCGGCGTGCGGCGGCGCCATCGGTGACATCGGGCCTGTGGCCGCCTTCGCGGTGGACGGGCTCGCTGCCACCGGCTGGATTTCGGAAGCCAGACTGGGTGCCTTTTTCGTGCCGATCGGCTTTGCCGCGACCGGGAGACCGGCGAGCCCACCCGCCACGCCGATACCGCCGAGCAGCCCCGTCGGGACCGGCGGTGCGCCCGAGCCGCCGGGGATTCCGCCGAGGCCCGGGACTGCCCCGGCCGCGGTCGGAAGGGGGGTGAGCCCGGCGAGCGAAACACCTGACGTACCGTCGTAGCCGGGGATTTCCGGCATCGAGACGTCCGTTCCCGTCCCGCCGCTCCCGCCGCCGACACCGAGCGATTCGGTCAGCCCCTGCACTTCCGTCAGCGCGTTCATTCCCGCTTCGGCCGCCTTGATGAAGTCGGCGGGCGAGTTCCCCTCCGTGGACGCCTGCGGAGTCTCGGGCATCAGATGGTCGGGCTGCTGGATCCCGGAAGCCGAGACGACCTTGAGCATCGACATGTCGAACTGCGCGCCGAGCGCGGTCATCCGCGCGCCTGAGGCCTGCTGGATGAGTGGAGCCGCCCAGGCGGTCAGCGGGTTGGCGATAGCCGCCATGTACTGGCTGTGCAGCAACGACACTTCCTGCATCGCCTCCTGGATACCGCTCGCCAGCGTCGTCAGCGTCTCGGCGGGCTGAGCGAGATCGATCCGCTCACCCCAGAACTGGAGTTCGGCGAGTGAGCGTTGCGCCCTTTCCTCGTGGGCGCGGCCCGCGTCGTCCTGCCACGTCGGCGAAAGCTCGCCCACCCGGGTGTGCAGTTCGGTCGACGCGCTTTCGATCCAGGCACGGGATTCGGTCCACATGCGGGCCGCGTCGGTGAGGACGGCGACGTTGGCCTGCTCGGCGGTGATCATCGCCAGATGCGCCTCGATCGGCAGCAGGTTGTAGGGAACAGCCATGATCAGCTCCTCAGACCAGGTCCTGCGGGGCGCCGCCCGCGGCCGGGTCGGCCGGTTTTCCGTTGGTAGTGGACGCTTGTTGCGCGGAGCCTGCCGTCTGCTTCACCAGATCGATGCCCTGTTTGAGCACCTTGGTGGCAGACGTGGCCAGTTCGAGCGCACTGGTGACGTCCGCCGCGCTGTAGGTGATCGCGGCGGTCTTGACCTTCGTCGAGTCGGTCACCATCTCTTCGGTCATCTTCGCCATGAACGCGGCCATACTCGCGGTGGCGGCCTTGTCCAGCACCGACATCGCGATGCCTTCGAAGAGACCGGTCAGATTCGGCGGCGTTCCCAGCCGTGCCAGTGACGGCGGCATTTCCGGGGCGGTGAGCTTGCTCGAGTAAGCGCTCATCGACTCGGTGTCCGCGTTGATTTTATCGGGCATTTACCCCTCCTCACTGTCCGGCGCGATAGCGCGGACCACTGTCTTCCTGTTTGACCTGCCACAACTCCTCGTCGAGCAGCTGGACCGTGTCGTTCTCCCGGTCCCACCGCCGCGGTGCGGGAGCCGGTTCGGTTGACCGGTTGACCGGACGGCCACGTCCGGACCGGCCGAGCAGGGAAACCCCTGGCGTCGCACCGGGTTTGCGGTCCCGGGACCGTCCGGTGGCGGCGTGCTCGGCCGCGCCGGGCTTGATGCCGTTGCCCGTCCTCGCCCCGCCGTGCTGCGGTTGCTGCTGCGCCGGCGGCATCGCGCCGGGAGTGCCTGCCGCGCCGGTGCCGCCGGAACCCGTGGCGGAAAGGGAAGCCACCGCGGGGAAGGCGGCATTGCCGACTCCACCGGGTGACGCCGGGTTCATCGGCGCCGTCGGCGAAGGCGCCCCACCGGCCGCGCCCGCTGGTCCACCGACCGGGCTCACCCCGCCCCCGGCGAGGCTCGGCAGGCCGGAACCACCGTCGAGCCGGGCGAGCAGGTCCGCGACCTCCACGGGCGTGAGCGAGTTGCCAGGGCCGAGCGGATCGATCGGATGGAGCGGCGTCGGGCTGGGGGCGCCCGTACCGCCGCCCATCAGCTGTTGTGCAGACTGCATCGCCTGACTCAACGCGTTCAGCGCCCCTGGGGCCGCTTCGAGAGCGTCCTTGACCGGATCCGTCGTCTCCGGGACCTCTTCCTCCGTGGGGCTGGGTTCCTGCGGCTGCGGGGAGGAAAGCGCGGGCGTGGTACCGGGAGAAGCGGCTCCGGAAGCGGGAACGCCGTTCGTGGCCGGTCCGGGCCGTCCTTGCCCGGAGGACGCGGCGAGTGGGCCTTCCCAGGGCCTGCCGACGGCGTTCCGCATGGCCAGCGCCGTGGCCTGGTACTTCGGGGCGAGCTTGGTGATCTCGTCGGCGATCTTCGTTTCGATGTCCTGCCGTTGTTTGACCCTGTCTTCTTCGGACAGTCCGTTGTAGTGGACGACCTGCTGTTCCACGGCGCGATGGGCTGCCCAGAGAGCGGTATCCAGCGTGCTGATGCTTTCGAGCACGTTCGGCGCGGACATCGTCTGCGGCACGGGAAACCGGCCGTCGAGGATCGAGGCGGCCATCCCGGTGTCGTCGGTCCACGTCCGCATGACGCCGACGTCCCTCCCGACCCGGGCCATGAACTGCTGTCCGGCCGCGTCGGGCCACCGATCCTGGGTGACAAGCTGATTCGCCTGCTGGTAGAGGAGAGTCGCCTGCCCGTCGATCCAGGCCCTCGCTTGTCTCCACAGGTAGCCGGTGGCCACCAGCTTGGGGACGTGGCTCTGCACCTCGGCCGTGATCTGCTTGTACATTTCCTCGATGGAGGCCATGAAATCCCCTCAGTGTTGACCGGCGCGAGGTGCGAGGAGCCGGGGGTCGATCACCGTGGGACCTTCCGGGCGGCGCGTGACAAAGGTGTTCAAGATCTCTTGGCGGGCCGTCTCGTCGGCGCGAAGATAGCTCGCGGCCGTTTGCTGGACGAAAGCGCTGTATGCGGCGAATCCCTGTTCGGCCTGTGTGATGAAGGTCTGGAGTTGCCCGATACTCTCGTTTTCCGCGGCAGTGAGATGCATGCAGTAGCCGTCCAGCCCCCCGGGACATGGTGTCGACTGGTCGATCCGGGAGATGTTGCTGACCGGCGGCTGCTCGAGGCTGCCCATGATCCGGGACGCGAACTCCCGCATCGCGTCGGTGTCGCCGTTGATCTCGTCACCGCTCATCGTCACTCCTCACGTCGTTTTGAGAAAAGGCAACCATTTCCGGGCTCCCATCCGGGGGTGGCGACAGGAACCGGTCACTCCCGCTCCGGGAGCCAGGCGAGTTGCACCAGTCCCTTCTGGCCGCGGCGGTCCACCAGCCAGCCACGTCCCGGGGGCAGTACCTGCGCTCGCATTCCGCCCAGCAGCGGGCCTTCGTCACGATCTCCGGACATCATCAGGCCGGGTGTGCCCACTTCCCGCAGCCTGCCGAGGAAAGGCTCGAACAGGCCGCGGCCCGCGCCACCGGTCCGGCGGGCCAGCACCACGTGGAGTCCGATGTCCGAGCCCTGTGCGGCCAGTGGCAGCAAAGCCATGAGCGGATGTTCCTTGTGCGTGGCCACCATGTCGTAGTCGTCGACGAGCACGAAGATCTCGGGCCCCTCCCACCAATTCCTCTTCCGTAACTGTTCGGGGGTGACGTCCTGTCCCGGAAGCCTTTTCGACAGGGCCTTCGCCGTCTCGAGGAGCATGCGTCCGCTCTGCTCGTCGTTGGTGCCGTAGCCGAGGAGGTGTTCCTCGCCCACTTCACCGAGCAGGCTCCGGCGATGGTCGACCAGGATGATGCGGGCTTCGTCCGGCCGGTAGGCCTTCTGGATCCGGTTGGCGAGCACCCTGAGGAACGATGTCTTGCCACTCTGGGTGTCGGCGAGCACGAAGAAATGCGGGTCGGTGGCGAAGTCGAGCCGCATGGGCGACAGGTCGCTTTCGTGGATCCCGACCGCGAGCCCCGGCTCCTCGCCGTCCGCGGCGGTAACGTCATCGGTGGGAGGAAGCTCCTCGTACGGCAGGATTCCCGGCAGCAGCCGGACCGACGGTGCGGGCTCGCCCGGCCACGCCGTCTTCACCGCTTCGACGAGTGCGCCGATGCCGTCGGCGAGGTCGTCCGCCTCCGTGACACCGTCGATACGGGGCAGCGCGATCAGCATCTGATGCCCGCTCATGGCGATTCCGTGCCCTGGCGCGTCGGCCGGAACGCTCATCGCGGCACGCCGGTCGATGACGGAGTCGATCGGATCGCCGATCTTCAGCTCCAGCCTGCTGGCGAACAGGTCACGGACGTTCATCCGCAGATCGAACGCGCGGGAGCACCCGGCCACGACGTGGACGCCATAGGAAAGACCGCGCGCGGCGATGTCGCCGACCGTCTCTTCGAGTTCCGGGAAGTCGCTCCGCAGGGTCTGCCAGCCGTCGATGACGAGGAAAACGTCGCCGTGCCGCTCCGCGGGGAACCGGTTTTCGGCACGCAGCCTGCGATAGGTGACGATGCCGTCGATCTGCTGTTCGGCGAACAGCCGTTCCCGCTGGGCCAGGATCGTCGACACCTCGGCCACCGTCCGCCGGACGGCACCGGTGTCGAGCCTGCCCGAAACGCCGGCGACATGCGGCAGGCCCGCGATCGACGCGAGCGTCCCCCCGCCGAAATCGAGGCAATAGCACTGGACTTCGCGGGGCGTGTGCGTGAGCGCCAGGCTGGTGATCAGCGTCCGCAGCACCGTGCTCTTCCCGGTCTGCGGAGCCCCGATGACCAACACGTGGCCGGCGGCGCCGGCCAGATCCAGTACCAGGGGGTCGCGTCGCTGCTCGAACGGCCGGTCCACGATGCCCAGCACCGGCCGCAGCGAACCGCTCGCCCCGGTGGAGAGCCCGCGCCGGGAATCGGTGACCAGCGGGGGCAGTAGCGCATCCAGGGTCGGGGAGTCCGCCAGCGGTGGCAACCAGACCTGATGTGCCGGGGTTCCCCGCCCTTCGAGCCGATCGACCAGGATGTCCAGCAACGTTTCGCCGACGGCGGTGTCATCGTCCGGCTCGCTGGGCTCTTCCGGCTCGATGTCGAATTCCTCCGCGACGTAGGCCGTCGTGTACTCCTGCAGCACCAGGCGTTCCCCCGGGTTCGTGGGCACGCTGCCCCCGGTCGCCCGCTGGTACACCCCGGAGACGTAGGCGGAGCGGAACCGGTCCATCGGCTCGGTACCGACTTTCAGGAACCCGTGCCCGGGTGCGCGTGGCAGTTTGAAGGCGTCGGTGACCCCGAGCACCGCCCGGCTCTCCATCTCGGAGAACGTGCGGAGCCCGACCCGGTAGGACAGATGGGTTTCCAGGCCGCGCAGCCTGCCTTCTTCGAGGCGTTGCGAGGCGAGCAGGAGATGTACGCCGAGCGAGCGCCCGACCCGTCCGATTTGGACGAACATGTCGATGAAGTCGGGCTTGGCGGACAGCAGTTCGGAGAACTCGTCACAGATCACCAGCAACGTCGGCACTTCGGGCAGCGGTGCGCCCGCGGCCCGCGCCTTTTCATAGTCGCGCAAGGAGGAGAAGTTGCCCGCCGCCCGCAACAGTTCCTGACGGCGGATCAGCTCGCCGTTGATCGCGTCGGTCATCCGGTCGACCAGATGCAGTTCGTCGGCGAGGTTGGTGATCACCGCGCTGGTATGCGGCAACGCGTCCAGCCTGGCGAAGGTGGCGCCGCCCTTGAAGTCAACCAGCGCGAAGTTCAGCGAGCTCGGCGGGTGGGTGACCGCCAGCGCGAGGACCAGCGTGCGCAGCAGTTCCGACTTCCCGGAGCCGGTGGCCCCGATCAGCAGGCCGTGCGGCCCCATACCGTCCTGCGCCGACTCTTTGAGGTCGAGTTCGATCGGGGCGCCGTCGGCCTGGATACCGAATTGGACCCGGAGCCGGTCTCGGTTCGGCCTCGGCTCCCAGGTGTCGGCCGGATCGAATTCGTACGGATCGCCCAGTTCCAGCAGTTCCGCCAGCCCGAGCTCGGTGCTCATCGGGGCCTCGCCCCGCAGGCCGGCGGTCAGCCGCAGCGGTGCCAGCTGACGGGCGAGCCCTTCGGCGGCCACGGCGCCCAGCAGGTCGGCTTTCCCCAGCGGGGCCTCGCCGTCGATCGTCTCGCTGAGCAGTCCACCGTCCGCGTCGACGGCCAGCACGACGGTGGTCCGGTCCAAGGCCCTCGGCGGCATCGTGGTCAGGTCGACGACGGTCACGCCTTCGACACCGCCCCCGGTCATGAGATGGGACGAGCCGGCGACCGCGCCGCCGTCGAGCACCACCACCAGATGCGGTCCGGCCAACCGGACGTCCGATTCGGGATCGAACCTGGGCCGTTTGGCCAGTTCCTCCTCCAGCATCGACTCCAGCGCCGGGATGCTCGGCGCCACCAGACGAAGCGGGCCGAGGGCGTCCGAGCGCTCGGGGTGCAGAGCGTGGGGCAGCCACTTGGTCCACTCCCATGCGGCCCGGTGCTCCTCGTTCACGCAGACCGCGACGCGCAGGTCGTCGGGGGAGTGCAGGGTGGCCAGCTGCCCCAGTGTCGCGCGCAGCATGCCGAGGGCGGCTTCCCGGTCTCCGCGCAGGTAGATCCGGCTGAAGCCGTTGATCGCGATGGCGATCGGCAATCTGTCCACAGTGGAATAGGTGGTGATGAAGCGGCGCAGCGCCAGCGCGGACAACGGCTCCAGATCTTCGAGCGGTTTGGTGTCGGGAGTGACCAGGGTGGTCGCCGGGTTCTGCGCGCTCCGCCCGATGCGGGCGACACCGAAGTCGGGATCCTCCTTGCGGCGCTCCCACAGCCGGTAGCTTCCCGCCAGCGACCACAACGAGGCCGGATCCGGGTGGAGGTACTCCATCGCCTCGCGCTGCTTGCGGATCGAACGCCGTAAGCGCAACCGATGCTGGGCCAGATGCCGCAGGTACTTCCGGCGGGCGTGCCCCATTTCCCGTTTGCTCGGGCCACCGCCCTGAAGGAAACCCATGACGACCATGCCGAGCATGCCGACGCCCATGATCCCGTAGATCGCGAAGCGCATGGATCCGTTCATGCTGCCGGAGTACATCAGCAGCATCCCGGCCGTCATCGCGACCATCGGCAGCACCATCAGCACCTGGGCCCATTGCCGCGCGGGCGGGGGCGGGATCTCCGGCGGCGGCTGAAGGATCAGCTCACCGGACGGCATCTCCGGGCCCGGCCTGCGGGTGGGGCGCTTCACCACGACTGTCGACACGACACCGATCGTCGGCCACCACGGTGGCGCCGGGGGTGGGCTGGCAGGAAGCTGCCGAGCGCCGGAAAGTGCCCTGATCGCTCACTAACTTGGCCAAGGTAAGGAACATCTGTGTCGTGGAATGGAGGATGAAATGAGCTTCGATCTCTACGGCGAAACCGCGGCGATGGCCGCGTACGCGGCGAAGACGCGGGCGATCGGTGAGGACATCAACGCTCAGCTTCAGTCGAGCCTCAGCAGCGTCCAAGGCTACAGCGCGAGCTGGAAGGGGCAGGCGAGCCGGATGTCCGAGGCCGGTGAGATCACCAGGCACGAGAACTGGGGGAGGAACACCCAGAACGTGGACCTCATGTCCGACAACATCACTCAGGTGCACGTCAACTACGACGACGTGGACAGCGAGTGGGGTAACGCCATCGGCTCGGTCATCAGCTGACGTACCGGTTGAAAGGAAGATCAAATGCCTGACGGACTCATCTCGGCGAGGTTCGAAGACCTGCGTGCGATCGCGGGCAACCTGCAGAGCACGATGGCTCAGCACGGCCAGTCACTGGAGGACCAGCGCCACGAGGCGCTGCGTGCGGAGGACTTCTGGCAGGGCCAGAACAACACCGACGGTTACGCGGCCCTGATGTGCGACCAGAAGCTCGCCGGCGAGGACATCGAGCGCGGCCAGCAGAAGGGCGTGGTCACCAATGGAGCGGCCGACGGCTATCACGACACCGTCTTGAAATGCAGTGCCTTGTTCGGCTAGTCGTGATTCCTCGCCCATGAAGAATCCCCGGAGCACATCGCTCCGGGGATTCTTCATGGGCGAGGATCAAGGCCCGGAGATCAGGAAGACCTGTTCCGGCGGTTCGACGACGGCGGGTTGATCGGGCAGGGTCTCCGCACGGGCGGGCCGCCAGCGACGCCGTCGTCCGCGCGGCACGACGACCGCGATCAGCGCGGCCAGCACGATTCCGGTCACCGCGGCGATGGTGAGCCACTTCGCGATCTCCGCCGCGCGTTCGTCAGCGGCTTCCCGGTCGAGCCGCGCCTGGTCAGGAGGTGACGGAACGAACGCGGGCAGAACCGCGGGTTTCTGCGGATCGAGCCCGTCGGTCACCGCCCGGTACGGATCGACCAAACCGGCCCCGTAGGCCGGACTGCTCTGTCCGCCGCGGGCCGGGCTCGCCGTGGCCACCAGCCGTTGCGCGACTTCGGCGGCGCTGAGGCTTGGCCAGGCGGACCGCACCAGCGCGGCGGTGCCGGTGACGAACGGGGCGGCGAAACTCGTGCCGTCGACATAGGCATGGCCCGCCACTCTCGTCGCGGCCAGCACCTTGGCTCCCGGGGCGACAAGGTCGACATAGCGACCGACTTGGGAACCCTGGATCCGAGCGCCGTCGATGTCCACCGCGCCCACCGCGAGCACACCGGGGTAGGAGGCGGGATACGACGGCAGTTCGGTGTTCGCGTCCCGCTGCCCGTTGCCCGCCGCGGCCACCACCAGGACGTCCTTGGCGACCGCGTACGCGACGGCGTCACGGATGACGGCGAAGTCCTCGTGTCCCGACAGCGAAAGGTTCATCACCCTGGCGCCCTGGTCCGCGGCGTACCGGATCCCGTTGGCCACGACCTGAGGGTCGATCCGCAACGACTCGCCCTGGTCGCCGACATCGCGATCGCTGATCCGCACCGGCAGGATCCGCGCGTCCGGCGCGACTCCGTGGAAACCGATACCGGACGCGGGATCCGCGGCGGCGATGGCGGCCACCCCGGTGCCGTGGGAGACGCAGTCGAACGCGCCGGGAAAGGTACCGGCGAGATAGAAGTCCCGGCCGGGGAGGACTTTTCCCGCTCGCTGAAGCTGTGGGTGGTCGGCGTCGACACCGGAGTCGACCACCGCGATGAGGACCCCGCCACCCCGGCTGTGCGGCCATGCCCGGCTCGGGTCGAGCACCTGCTGTGCCCAGGGCTGGGCCGGTACGGCGGATCTCGCCGGTTCCGGGGTGTGACAGGCACCCGGCGGGGGCGCCGCCTGAGCGATGGGCGCGGATCCGAAGAACTGGGCGGTCACGGCGAGTGCGGCGGCCGCCAGAGTGCGTTTCATGAGTTCAGCTCCCGACGGGCGTCGCGTAGTGGTGGAAGATGTCGGTGAGTTGCTCGAACGGCGCCGCCGCGCTGCCGTCGAACCGGCACCAGACGGCTTTGCGGTCCCCGGCGCCCAGGAGGCGCACCCGCGCGGCCGGAGTCCGGTGCGCGTGTGCCATTCCGACGGCGGAGACGAGTTCATGTCCGAAGAGGACTCCGTAGGGCAGCGCGGGCGGTGCCGGGGTCGTGGAACGCACGCCGTGGGTCCGGCCGGGGGCCGCCCCGATGATCATCCGCCTCGCGGTGCCCGCGCATTCGGCGGCGAGGTCTTCGATGCGGCGGGTATCCACGGATCCGGCGGCCGGACCGCTCAGCCGGAGCTCCTCGACGACGTCGTCGTCCACTCGGGACACCTGTAGCCGCCCGACCACCCCCTCGCCGACCACGACCAGCGAAACAGGTCCCGGAGCCCGGGCGAGGCAATGGGCCGAGATGCCGGTGGCGGACCAGGGTTCCGTGACCGGTTCCGCGACACCCCAGCCGAGCGGCCCGGTGCCGGTGAGCGCACGCATCGCGATTTCGGTACTCCGGCCGAGCCGGAGCGGTTCCCCTGCCGGGAACGGGGTGCTGATCAGGACTTCGAGGTCCCCGCTGCCCGGTGCGTACTTCCGCGGCGGAGGAATCGTCGCGCCTGTCTCGGGGACGAACCTGGTGCCGTTCCAGTCCAGGGGAAGCCCCAGGAAGCCGTCGCGATACCCGCCGTTTCCGTCGCGGACGACCCAGCCGGCACGCGCGTCGCCCAGCAGCGACTCCATCGGGAAGGTGAGGCCGCTTCGCTCACCGGTGACGAGTTGCAGCACTCGCCCGCTTTCGACGGCAGTCCTGGCCGCGTCGACGAGCCAGGTGGAAGCCGGAACCACGGCACGGAACTGTTCGACGACGATCGCTTCGGCCGTGGCGCGGTCGGCCGCGGGATGCCCGTTCATCGGCTCGACCACGACGATCCGCCGGTCGCGGTGAGCAAGGCGGCGGTGAATTCCCGTGCGGCCGTCTCCGCTTCGGTGTCGTTGTCCGGGGCCCGGCTTTCCACCCACCACACCGGCGGCGGCATGTCGAACCCGAGCAGCCGCCGCACTTCGCCCGGCACCCGGACCGACCTGCCGTTCTCGATGGTCAGCACCACCCGTCCGCCGGGATTCCGCAGCACGAAGAGCATGCGGTCTTCGTCCATTTCCACTTCGGACAGTGGGCTCGCGGCCCGGATCGCCGAGATCAGCGTCTCGGCGTCGGGTTCCCGACGGCACAGGCCGACGACGTCGAAGGTCATCCGGTCGGCTCCTTTCCTCGCCTCCCATGGTCGTGCGCGAAACGAGGCGATGAACCCGTGTGACAGCAACAGGTCACGCGGCCCCGCGAAGCGCCGGACGCGGACAAGCTGACGGGGACGCGAACAGGGGAGGTGCCGTGGATTCGCCGTTCCAGCTGGACATGCGGGCCGAATACGGGCGATTGGCCCAGGACATCCGGTCCACGCAACGGAGGATGGCCGAGATCCGGGCCACCGCCGAATCGGACGACGGACTGATCGGCGTGACCGTCGGCGGGGCCGGCGAGCTCATCGAACTGTGGCTGGACCCGCGGATCTACCGGGCGCCCGATTCGGCCGCGCTGGCGCGGGACATCGCCGAGACCTTCCACCGGGCCGTCGAACGCTCCCAGGAAGAGGTCATGGAGATCGTCGCGGGCTTTCTGCCCGCCGACGCCACTTCCGAGACGACGGACCTGCGCTTCGACCCGCTGCTGCACGAACTGGACCGGAGGCTTCGATGACCGGCATCGACCGCGACGGTAACGGCAAGATCGACATGCTCCCGGAAGAGGCGGTGGGACAGCTGAACAGGTTGCGCACCGCGGGTGACGATCTCGACCCGGCGTGGTTGCTCCAACGGGGCAAGATCGACGTTCCCGGGCAGATCGGCACAGGACCCTTGGGGCGCGCCTTCACCGCGCTTTACACGACACCGAGGACCGCGGTGGCCGGTGCCATGGACCAGATCCCCGGGATCTACCGGCGGCTGGCGGACAACGGCGGCCAGGCGGTGCAGGCCTACCAAGCCGTCGACGGCACCATCGCCGGCCGGTTCGACCGGTGACATGACCGATATCGTCGAGCCGGACGGGGACCTCTGGGACTGGGTGGCCCAGAACGGCGGCCAGACCAAGGAAGCGATCTGGCCCTCGGACAGCGAGACCGCCGCCTGGGACCTGGCGACGGCGTGGACCGCGTCCGCGAACGCACTGCGTGCCGCCGTCCAACTCTCCGACAGCGCCGCGGCGGAGCTGCGCAAGGTCTGGTCGGACGCCGCCGGTTTCGAGCTGTTCTACGCCATTCATTCCTTGAACAACGGTTCGCTCGGTGAACCTGGGGTCAAGGAGATGGCGGTCGCGATGGACAGCCTGTCCGCGGCGTGCCGGGACTACGGAAACCTCATCGTCGCCGCGAAGCACGCGATCAGGAAGCACATCTCCGACAACAACGAACTTTTCGACCGATGCACCAGCTGGGCGTCGCGGACGGTTTTCGCCATCCAAGTCGCCCATCAGCTCAGCACCCTGATGACCGAGTACGCGGGCAAGGTGGGCAAACCGGCGGGTGAGGAGACCAAACCGCCGAAGAAGCCGCGAGAGGGATTCCTCGGCGGACTCGTCGACGGCTTGGAAGAAGTCGGCTCGTTCTTCGTCGGCATGTGGGAAGGCGCGGTCGAGATGTTCGTGGGCTTCGCCGCGCTGGCGGGCTACGGCGACGGCCACTTCTCCTGGTCCACTTTCGGTGAAGCGTGGAAGGGACTGGGCAAGTTCGGCCTCGCCGTGGCGACCTACTCGACCCCGGGATTGGCCCAGCTCGACCAGACCGTCGGTCTCCCGGGGTTCGACCGCGGTGAAATGGGCTCGACGCTGGTCGAAGCGGGCAAGACGATGGTCGCCTGGGACACCTGGAGCGAGGATCCCTCCCGGGCGGCGGGCAAGACGACCTTCAACCTCGCCAGCGCGGTGCTCGGCACCAAGGGTGCGGGCGCGGCGATCCGCGGTGCGGGCGCCGCGACGGCCGGGAGCAAGATCAGTACCGTCGCGGCCGCGGGCCGCGTCGCCGAAAAGGCGGGTACGGCGATCACGAAGATCCCCACCGGAACCGAGCTGGCCGCCAAGGCCGCCCGCGCGATCCCGGGCGTCGACTCGCTGCTCGCGAAGGTAGGGCTCGGGCCTTCGCCCACCGGGGTTCCAGCACACGCTGGGGATACCCCGCCGGCGTCGCACAACCCGCGTACGCCCGACGACACACCGCCTGCGAATCCGCCGGGCGACCGGACGCCGGACGGGCCGCCGCCCGAGGGACCGCCGAACCGGCAGCCCGACGACAGGACACCGGACCGCGTTCCCGACGAACGGCGGCCGAGCAGGGCGCCCGAGGAACGAGCCCCCGTACGGGAACCCGAACCCTCCGCACGACCTGAACCGTCGACCCGTCCTGACCCTGCCACCCGGCCTGACCCTTCGACCCGGCCTGACCCTGCCACCCGGCCTGACCCTTCGACCCGGCCCGAGCCCGCCACCCGGCCTGACCCTTCGACCCGGCCCGAGCCCGCCACCCGGCCTGACCCTTCGACCCGGCCCGAGCCCGCCACCCGGCCTGACCCTTCGACC
>NZ_JBVJCE010000023.1:71922-93472 GCF_055588925.1 Amycolatopsis sp. NPDC041971
CCCGGCCCGACCCCGCCACCCAGCCCGAGCCTTCGCCGCGGCCCGGTTCGGTCGGCGAAGCCATGGATCCGGGCCCGCATCGCACCCCCGAAACCGAACAGGGTTCCCCCGCCCCCAAGGCGAACGAGACTCCCGCCCCGGGCCGGGAGCGCGAGGCCACACCACCGGCCCGCGGCGAGAACCCCGTCGCTTCCGAAGCGCCGTCTCATCACTCCCAGACGAACAACTCGCCAGGGAGTCCCGAAGCGACAGGACATCGCGCGCGGGACGCCGACGAGCCGACGGCCACCATCAATCCCGAGACCGGCGAAGTCAGGCTGTCCGACAGGGTCGACCCGGCCGACACACGCGAACACATGGGGCTCCCGGACAAGGAAACCGTCCGGAAGGCGCAGGAGGATTGGGCGGGGAGCACGCCGGTCCAGCCACAGACGCCGAAGCAGAAGGTCATCTATACGGTCGCCAGGGTGCTCGGCCTCGTGCACACCGTCGAAGATGGCGCCACGGGTCACACCGCGCTGCCCACCAGCAAACCGACGGATACGCCTCCGCCCAAGGAATCCACCCCGAAGGACCCCGCCCCCAAGGACAAGGAAACGGCGCCCGAGGAGGCAGCCACTTCCCAATCCCTGCCGGACGGTGATCCCGGACTACCGCCGCGGCATGACACCACGCTCGTCGACGTCGACCTGGACGCCGGAAAACCTCGCCCAGCCGAGCATCCGGACACGCCACCCCCGCCCAAGCCCGAGCCGCCCGACCCCACTCCGGCCGGCGCACCCGGCCCCAAACCGGATCCGACGCCCCGGCCGGCGGGCGGAGCGGCCGAGCCACCGGCCTGCGCAACTCGAACGCATCCTTCGAACGTTTGGGACCCAGTGGGGGAACAGGCACCGCGCAGGCCCGGTACGCGGGGGCCGCTCGATCTCGGCCTACCCAAGCAACCAGGGATGAAAAGGCCGGACTTCCCGATGCGGGGCGGTCAGCACCCGCGACACCCGGATCCACCTCGCACCCCGGATCCGGATGTGCCACCGTCCCGTGTCCCGGACGAGAACACGCCCCCGCCACGGGACATCGAATCCGCCATCAACCCCGAGCCGGCGCGGGCGCATCCCGACGGCGAAGGACCGCACGAAGGCGGGCGCCGCGACGACCGTGACGGTGGCGACCGCGGGGATCAGCACACTCCGCACGAGGACGCGCATGTCCCCGATGACACCGGGCGCCCACCATACGACCCGGCACCGAAGCCCCGGACGATCGACCCGGACTCTCCGGAGTTCTCCGAACGGTTCGCGGACTGGAACCGTCCGGACGACTCGACGTTCGACGGGCCGAGGGAACGAGGCGATGGCCACGGCCCGATCGACTCGCCCAAGGTCATCGAGGACGTCGAACCGCGCTCCCGGAACCGCAAGCCGCATCCCGACGGGGTCCCGCAGTCACTGCGAGGTCAGAAACCGCTGGCGGCGAACGCCGAATACGACGTCCGGTACCAGAACGGTGCGAGCAGCCGCTTCTTCACCGACGCCGACGGCAGGGTCACGCACGTCGAGACGACGCTTGCGAACAAGAACCCCTTTCACAACCCCGACCTGCGTCATCCCTTGCAGCCGAACACGCAGTATCGAGTGCCCAACTTCCATGATCCGAGCAAGCATTGGACCTTCGAGGTCGGTGAGAACCGGAAGCCGATCGCGATGACCGGCGAACCGGTCTTCAACGGAAAGCACGACGACTTCCGCGACAACGCGTCGCAGAGCAGATCGGGCAAAGAAGGAGAGAAGTCGTACAAGAACCACCCCGTGTACAAGAAATTGTTCGGCCACGTCAAATGGGCGGGTGGCCACTTGGCGGCGCATGAGATGGGCGGCCCCGGCGAGTACGTCAACATGCATCCGCAGATGGCCGCGTCCAACAGCGGCCACTACAAAGACGGTTGGATCCATGAGGCGTCTTGGCGGGCTCAGGAGGCGGAGCTGGGCAAGTTCGCCGACGGGCCCGGCCAGAAGATCGAGAACTTCCAGGTCCGGACGGAAGGCGACAGCAACGGCGTTCCCGAGAACGTGACGATGCGCTGGCAGGAAGTCGTGCACAAGGTCGACGATCAGGGCAACCCCGTCCTCGGTGCGGACGGGAAACCGGTCGAGCTTTCCAGGGTGACCAGACAGCGGGACTTCCCGAACGATCCTTTCAACGTCAACTACGGCCCACGCACGCGATACGGAGAAAGCGGATGACGGACGAGCTCACCGACGGCATCTTGTCCGCACTGGTGAAGGCCGCGCCGGACGACTGGGCGCGGATCAGCCTCACGGTGGCCGCGACCGTGATGGCCTACGACTACTCCACCGGCATCCGACTGATCGGCGGCCGGAGCGGGGACATCGATCTGCCCACCGAAGTGCGCGGAGGCTTTCGGGAGTTGCGCACCCGGATGTACGAACAGGACCGGGGGACCTGGTTTTCGGCGACACTGATACTGGAAGCCGGAGGCGCTCCGGACTTCTCGTTCAACTTCGACGAGGATCCGCGATGGTGGCCCCCGTTGCACCCGAGCGCCTTCACCCGCGACCTGGAAGCCTTTCCTCGCGACGAGGCGCATACCCCACCGTGGTTGCGGGATCTGCTCGCCCAAGGCGCCCAACTCGAGCGAGAACGAGAAAACCGGGGCTGAACCGCCTCATGCCATGATGAATCGCCGTGCCTGATCGGTGGCGGTTGAACGGGAGGACGTACCGGATGGCTGCTCAATGGCCTCAGCTCGACCCTGTTGCCCAGAACGAGCTTCTGGGCGAGATCACCCTGTCGGTGGTCGGCGCACTGCCGCCGGGCTGGCGTGAGGTGATGCTGGACTACCGGGTGGTCGGCAAGAACATCGACGTCGCGGTCGGCGTGCTCGACTTGAACGGCACTTACCGGTTGTGGGAACCGCCCGTCGAGACGTGGCACATGTTCCAGCGGCTGCGCGGCGGGATGTACCAGGACGGCGAAGGAACCTGGTTTTCGGCCAGGCTCGTCATCGAACCTCCATCGCGATTCCGTGTGCAGTACAACTGGCTGAACGAGCCCGACTTCCAGCCGTATCCCGCCCCGGACGAGTTCGCGCTGGAACAGGAACGGTTCCCTCGCGATGAGGCGTACATGCCGGACTGGTTCAAACGCGGCTTGGCCGCCGCGGGCACGAAGAACCAGTAAGACCGACTCCGTTCCCGGTCAGTTCGGGCTGACCGGGAACCGCAGTTCGAAGATCGCGCCGCCCTCGTCGGCGTTGTACACCGCGAGGGTGCCGCCGTGCGCCTGCGCGACCCACCGCACGATCGAGAGCCCGAGCCCGGAAGATCCGCCGGTGCTGGCGAACCGGTCGAACGCCTCGCCCGCCAGCGTGGCGTCGATACCCGGGCCGTGGTCCGCGACAGTCACGGTGCCGCCGGCGACGGTCAGGTGCACGAAGGCCTTCGCTCCCGGCTGACGGCCGTAGCGCACGGCGTTGTCGAGAAGGTTGCCGATGGCCCGTTGCAGCAGGGCGGGATCGGCGTTGACCTTGGTGGGCGCGGCGGTGACGGTGACTTCGGCGCCGTCGGTCGCGGTGTCTTCGACGATGCCCACCACCAGCTGGTCGAGCCAGATCGGCTGGATGCTCAGCTGTTCCACCCCCGCGGCGAGCCGGGCGCGGACGAGCAGGTCGTCGATGATGCCGCCCATTCTCGCGGCGAGACGGACGGTCCGCGGCAGGAGTTCCGCGGACTGCGCGGGGTTGGCCATCGCCGTTTCGGCGAGCGCGCGCAGGGCGGCGACCGGGGTCCGGAGGTCGTGCGCGGTTTCGGCGAGCAGGACCTCCTGCTGCTGCAAGGCCGCGGCCGCCGGCCGGATCGACCGGCCGGACAGCAGATGGCCCGCGAAACCCAGTACCGCGACAAGCAACACGGTGCCGCCGATCACCAGCAGGGTGAATCGGGTGTGCGCGGTGTCTTCGGCCTCGGTGGACTGCACCGCGACGACGGCCGCGAACGTCTTGCCGTCGCCGTCCCGCAGCGGTTCGGCACGGACCTTGACCACGTCACCGTTGGTCGCCTTTTGGTGACCCTGCACCAGCTTGCCGGTCTTCACCGCTTCGGTGGCGAGCCCGTTCAACAGCTGCATGCTCATCGGGACGCAGTTCGCCCGCGAAAGATGTGGCTGGAACGCGGGCGCACCACCCGGCAGGACCGCGAACTGCGGGCAGCGGTCGTTCAACACGTCGGTGTTGACCAGGCCGAAGCCGACGGTGCCGTCGAATTCGACCAGCCTGCTGACCGACGACGTGACCTGGGTCAGCGCGGCGTCGATCCGTTCCTCGCCCTGATCACCGTCCTCGTTGATGAGCAGCCACGCGAAGACGACCAGCCCGAGCGTGTTCATCACGGTGAACAACGCGGTCAGCGTCCAGCGCAGCCTGCGCAGCCGATCGGCCGAGGAGTGGGTGTTCACCGGGCGCCCAGCCGGTAGCCGAGCCCGCGGACGGCGTGGATCAGTTCGGGTTCCTTCAGCTTGCGGCGCAACCGCTTCACCACCACATCGACCACATTGGACATCGGATCGGCCTGCGCGTCCCAGCAGTGCTCGATCAGATCCGCCCGCTGCACCGGCAGGCCCGCCCTGGTCAGCAGGTATTCGAGCACGGCGTACTCCTTGTTGGTCAAGGTGAGCAGCACGCCCGCCCGGCGCACCTCACGCCGCGCGCAGTCCATCACCAGGTCTTCGTGCTGCAGCACCGAGGGCCGGTCGAACGCGGAGCGGTGACACAGATTGGCGACCCGCTCCGTCAGCTCGGCCATCACGAACGGCTTCACGAGGTAGTCGTCACCGCCGTGCTCGAAACCGGCCACCCGGTCGGCGAGCGCGTCGCGGGCGGTGAGGAACAGCACCGGCGCCCGCCAGCCCAGCTGCCGTCGCATGTGGACGTATTCGATGGCGTCGCCGTCCGGCAGCATCCGGTCGAACACCACGCAGTCGTGGTGCGTTCCGCGCAGCAGCCGGTCCGCGGTCGCGATGTCGCCGGCCTCGTCGACGGCGAAGCCGGCCGAACGCAGCTGCGTGACCAGCGCCAGCCGCAGATTTTCGTCGTCTTCGACGACCATCACCCGTGTCATCAAAACCTCATGTTCGGACAGCGAAAGTAGACGCATGCAGTTCCCGGTGTCCCTGAACGCTAACGCGTCGGGTGCCCGCGACCGCCCGGACGGCGGGGAACTGGCATGAACAGGACGTCGTCGGCGGCACCGCGCCGGGGGAAGAGGGAGGTACCTGCGATGACCGTGCAGACCGGCCAGCTCAGCCTGGTCACGGGAGTGGGCCCGGGCAGCGACCGGGCGGGGCTCGGCGAACTGCTCGCGGAAGCGACCGGCGAGGTGCTCGTGATGAGCACGGGAACCGACACCGCGTTCCAGCGGATCGCGCTCGCGAACGTGCGCCCCGGCGTACGCCACAAGGTGCTCTTCCCGGACTCCGCGCGGATGTCCGGCGCGCTCAACCGGCTGTCGCGGGCCGGGGCCGAGGTGCGGACCGACGCAGAGGTCCCGATGGACGCGTTGGTGATCGACCGGACCTCGGTCGTCCTTCCCGCGGAGGGCAGGCAGGCCGGTTCCGCGGTGTTCCGGCTGCCCGGCGTGGTCACCGCGACGGTCGGGTTGTTCGAGCGGATCTGGCAGGCCGCCGCGCCGCTCGTCCCGCTCGAGGACCCGGAGTCCGAAAACGCTTCGATTCTGACCGGCCGCGAGCAGGAGTTGCTGACACTGCTGTTCTCCGGCACGACCGACGAATCCGCCGCCGCGCGACTCGGCATCTCGGTGCGCACGGTGCGGCGGATGGTCGCCGACATCATGAACCGGCTCGGCGCCCGCAGCCGCTTCCAGGCTGGCGCCAAGGCGGTCGACCGCGGCTGGCTGATGGCGAAGGCGGGCTGATGACCCTCTCGACTCCCGGCCGTGTCCTGTCGGTGGCGCGACGGCCCGGCGCGTACCCGACCATCGGTGACGCCTTGGCGGAGGCGTCCGACGGCGCCGTCATCACCATCGCGGGTGGTGAATACGCGGAGACCGTCGAACTGACCGGCCTGCGGGTGACCTTGGCCGCGTCCGACGGCGCCACGGTCGTCATCGACGGCAGGGGCGCCGACCGGCCCGTCTTCCGCGCCACCGGAGGAGAGCTCGTCCTCAACGGAATCGAAATCCTGGCGGGCGGCACATCCGCGATCCAGGCCGAAGACACGGAACTGACCGTCCGGCACTGCACCGTCTCCGGCGGGCGCGGTCCGGCGATCGCGATCCGCGGCACGACGGCGTTCACCTTGACCGGCTGCGTGATTTCGGGGACGGAGCAGGGGATCCTCGTCGACGGCTCGCCAGGGAGAATCGAGGACACCACCGTCGAGGACGTGACGGGGGACGGGATCACCCTCGGACAGGGCGCCGATCCGGTCGTGACCGGCTGCACGGTGACCGGTTGCGGGCTGCGCGGCATCTACGTCTACCAGTACGCCCGGCCGGTCATCGAAGGCTGCACCGTCTCGCACACCGGTCACGAAGGCATCGCCGTCGCGCACCACGGGGTGCCGGTACTCAAGCGGTGCACGGTCACCGACACCCGGGGCCCGGGGATCTCGTTCGCGTCCGGTTGCGGCGGCGAGATCTCCGCGTGCCGGGTCGCCAACACCGCGGAACCGGGGATCGCGATCGCCGAAGGGGCGACGCCGACGATCGCCGACGCCGCGGACCCCGGCACCGTGGGGGACAACGCCTTGGACGAGATGCTCGCCGAACTCGACGCGATGATCGGGCTTCCGGGCGTCAAGGAAGAGGTCCGTGCGCTGGTCGACGAGTTGCAGGTCAACGAATGGCGCCGCCGGGCCGGGCTGCCGGTCGGCGCCGCCGGGCACCATCTGATCTTCGCGGGCGCGCCCGGCACCGGGAAGACCACGGTCGCGCGGATCTACGGCAAACTGCTGAAGGCGCTGGGAGTCCTCCCGATCGGCCAGTTCCGCGAGGTGTCCCGCCGCGATCTCGTCGGGCAGTACATCGGGCACACCGCGGAAAAGACCGCGACGGTGTTCGAAGAGGCCAAAGGCGGTGTCCTGTTCATCGACGAGGCTTACACGCTCACGCGGCTCGCCGGTTCCGGCGGCGACTTCGGCCAGGAGGCGATCGACACCCTGGTCCCGTTGATGGAGGAACATCGTGACGAGGTGGCGGTGATCGTGGCCGGGTACACCGACGAGATGGTCGACTTCCTCGCCGCCAACCCCGGTCTCGCGTCGCGCTTCGGCAAGACGATCGAGTTCGAGAACTACAGCCCCGCCGAACTTCTCGCCATCTTCGGGCGGATGGCTTCCGCCGGGGACTACGAACTCGATCCCGATGCCGGCCCCGTGTTGACCGGTCACTTCCGGCGCGTTTCCGGAGACGTCAACTTCGGCAACGCGCGCGACGCGCGCCTGCTGTTCGAGAAGGCGCGCACGGCTCAGTCACAACGATTGCGGCTACTGGGCCGGATGCCCGCGGTCGAAGAACTGCGCGGGTTGCACGTGGCCGACGTGGAGGCCGCGATCACACGCTGACGCCTTGCCGAACGTCGATCGCGGACACGGGTTCACCAACAGTAAGGTGCCAGTGTGCGGGTGCTGGTGACCGAGGACGACGAGAACTTGCGGGTGGCGCTGGAATTCGCCCTGCGCGGCGACGGCTTCGCGGTGGACACCGCCGCCGATCTGCCCGGCGCGGACGAGGCGCTGATGGTGAACGCCTACGACTGCGCGGTGTTCGACCGGATGCTGCCTTCGGGCGACGCGTTGTCGTACGTTCGCAACCGGCGCGGCGCCGGCTGGCCGATGCCGGTGCTGTTCCTGACCGCGCGCGACAGCGTCGCCGACCGGATCGACGGCTTGCGTGTCGGCGGTGGTGACTACCTGGTCAAGCCGTTCGCGATGCCGGAGCTGATCGCCAGGGTGCGCAGCCTGTGCCGCCGTGACATGGCCGGGCAGGCGGTGATCCTGCGCTGCGCCGACGTCGAACTCGACACCGGGAGGCACCAGATCTCGCGGGCGGGGGTGCTGCTCACCGTGACCCGTAAGGAGTATCTCGTCATGGAGCGGCTGATGGCCGCGACCGGACGCCCGGTCTCGCGGCGGGAGCTCATCCGGTACGCGTGGGACGAGATGGCGGATCCGGCGTCGAACGTGCTCGACGTCGTGATCGCGCGGCTGCGGCGGAAGCTCAAGGACCCGCCGCTGATCCACACCGTGCGGGGGTCGGGGTACCGCATGGCGCCGGTCTGAGCAGCCCACCGAAGCCACCAGTCCGTGAAGGCCTCCTTGAGGGACCCAGGTTCCCTCAAGGAGGCCTTCACGGACTTACTCCGTCACGCCCGGCTGAACTCCATGTCCCAGTTCGATTCCCAGGTGCAGGTCGTCGAGGTCCGGTACCGCCGTTGGTCGCCGCGGCCGGAACTGGTCACGCGGCGGCTGCATCCGCTGGGCCTCGTGCTCAAGGCGGGTGTCTGATATCTCATCGCCGCCCGGCGGAATCGGCCGCGCACGTACTGAGGTCTCGTCCATCCAGAGGTTGCGGACGCCGCCGGAGACGGCCGAAAGGTCCGAAGGGTTCGAACTCTCCGCGTTCTGGCGAACACACGTCGAACGCTACGAAGAGGCCGTAGAAACCGAGACGGCACTCGTCCGTTTGTCGCCGCGAGGGATCGCCGCCCTGCCCGATGTCCTCGGTCCGAGGGCCGCGCGTCTCGCTCAGCGCACGCTCGCCGCGGCGGACGAGGACGGCTGGTGCCGCGCCACGATCCCGATGGAGAGCGTGCCCCACGCCGCCGCCGGATTGCTCGAACCCGGCCTCGACGCGCAGGCGCTGGAACCCGCCTGCCTGGTCACCCACCTGGCCGAGACCGTCCGGGCGATGGCCGCGCTGTATCCCACCGGCTGAACCAGCCCCGGATGTGCCATGCTCGACAGCGCACGAGGCGGCGAAACCGAGAGGTGACGAGGGTGTCCATCTGGGCAGGCGTGATCAATTTCGTCCGGGCGCGGTACGAGGTGCTCGAAGAGCGGGACGGCTGGCTCCGGTTCCGGGTCGACACCGGTGACGGCCGCGGCCAGCAGGTGTCCTTGCACCACTTGCCCGAACACGACGGCGCGGAGTGGGTGGAGATCTCGTCTCCGGTCGGCTGGGCCGACAAGATCGATCTGCGGCGCCTGCTCGAACTGGCGGGTGGCGACTCGGTCGGCGGCGCGGCGGTGGTGGACGGTGTCGCGCTGCTCAAGCACACGGTCCCGCTGGTCGACCTGAACCTGGTCAACGAGTTCGAGCATCCGCTGAAGTCCCTCGTCGCACGTGCCGACACCCTCGAACACGAGCTGACCAAGGCCGACGAGTTCTGAGCCGGCCGGTCCATTCAGGACGGAAAAGGTGAAGGCCCCCTGCGCCGCAGGGGGCCTTCACTCGTCCTGAGGTCAGAGGCGCTCCTGGAGCGCGTCCGCGGCGGCGAGCAGGTCCGCGGCCCAGCGTGCCCCCGGTTTACGCCCTATCCGTTCGATGGGCCCGGAAACCGACACCGCGGCGACGACGGTGCCCGTCGAATCCCGTACCGGCGCCGAGACACTCGCCACACCGGGTTCCCGTTCGGCCACGCTCTGGGCCCAGCCGCGACGGCGGACCTCGAGCAGTGTGCGCTCTCCGTACACCGCCTCGGTGAGGATCGTCCGCTGCGTGTGCGGATCCGACCACGCGGCGAGCACCTTCGCGCCGGAGCCCGCGGTCATCGGCAGCCGTGAACCGATCGGCACCGTGTCACGGAGCCCGCTCGGCGGCTCCGCGGTCGAAACGCAGACGCGCTGTACGCCGTCGCGGCGGTAAAGCTGAACGCTTTCCCCGGTGATGTCGCGCAATTTCGGCAGCACCGAACTCGCCGCGTCGAGCAGCGGGTCGGTCGAACCGCCCGCCAGTTCCGCGAGTGCGGTACCCGGCCGCCAGCGGCCGTCGGGGCCGCGGCGCAACAGGCGATGCACTTCGAGGCCGACCGCGAGCCGGTGCGCCGTCGCGCGCGGCAAACCGGTCCGCGTGCACAGTTCCGCCAGGCCACAAGGATCTTCGGCCACGGCCTGAAGCACGGCCACGGCCTTGTCGAGTACTCCGATACCGCTATGCTGTCCCACAAGCCGATACTATCTTCCCGAAGTTTGAGATGTCCAGATGGTGGGAAGTACCGATTTCACCGCATGTGAGGAGCCGGAAAATGCCCCGGACACTGGCCGAGAAAGTGTGGGAGTCGCATCTGGTGCGGCGCGGCGAGGGGGCCGAACCCGACCTGCTCTACATCGACCTGCACCTGCTGCACGAGGTCACCAGCCCGCAGGCGTTCGACGGACTCCGCCTGGCCGGCCGGAAACTGCGCCGCCCCGACCTCACCATCGCGACCGAGGACCACAACGTCCCGACGATCGACATCGAGCTGCCGATCGCGGATCCCGTGTCCCGCACCCAGGTCGACACCCTTCGCGCCAACTGCAAGGAATTCGGCGTCCGGCTGCACCCGATGGGCGACGCCGAACAGGGCATCGTGCACGTCATCGGCCCGCAGCTGGGCCTGACCCAGCCGGGAATGACCGTGGTGTGCGGTGACAGTCACACCTCGACGCACGGTGCCTTCGGCGCGATGGCCTTCGGGATCGGCACCTCCGAGGTCGAACACGTGATGGCGACCCAGACCTTGCCGCTCCGTCCATTCAAGACGATGGCGATCACGGTGGAAGGCTCCGTCGGTACGTCCGTGACGGCCAAGGACATCATCCTCGCGGTGATCGCGAAGATCGGCACCGGCGGCGGGCAGGGCTACGTCCTCGAGTACCGCGGCGAGGCGATCGAAAAGCTGTCGATGGAAGCCCGGATGACGGTGTGCAACATGTCCATCGAAGCCGGCGCGCGCGCCGGGCTCATCGCACCGGACGAGACGACGTTCGAGTATCTGAAGGGTCGTGCGCACGCGCCCCGGGGCGCCGATTGGGACGCCGCCGTCGAGAACTGGCGCGAACTCCGCACGGACGACGACGCCGTCTTCGACGCCGAAGTGCACCTGAACGCCGATGAGCTCACGCCTTTCGTGACCTGGGGCACGAACCCGGGTCAGGGGCTCCCGCTGAGCGCGGAGGTGCCCGACCCGGAGCGGATCGGCGACGAGAACGAGCGCGTCGCCGCCGAAAAGGCCTTGTCCTATATGGACCTGAAGCCGGGCACGCCGCTGCGGGAGATCGCGGTCGACACCGTCTTCCTCGGCTCGTGCACGAACGGCCGGATCGAGGATCTGAGGGCCGCCGCGGACGTCCTGCGCGGGCACAAGGTCGCCGGTTCGGTCCGGATGCTCGTCGTCCCCGGCTCGATGCGGGTCCGCCAGGCGGCCGAAGCCGAAGGGCTGGACCGGATCTTCACCGAAGCGGGCGCGGAATGGCGTCAGGCGGGCTGTTCGATGTGCCTCGGCATGAACCCGGACCAGTTGAAGCCGGGCGAGCGGAGCGCGTCGACCTCGAACCGCAACTTCGAAGGCAGGCAGGGCAAGGGCGGCCGGACGCATCTGGTCTCACCGCTCGTGGCGGCCGCCACGGCCGTGCGGGGAACCCTGTCCAGCCCCGAAGACCTGCAGCCCGCCGTCGCCCGCTGACATCGCTGACATCCGCGAAGGAGTTCCCAACATGGACGCGTTCACCCACCACACCGGCGTCGGGGTCCCGCTGCGCAGGTCCAACGTGGACACTGACCAGATCATCCCGGCGGTCTACCTCAAGCGCGTGAGCCGCACCGGCTTCGAGGACGGACTCTTCGCCGCCTGGCGTTCCGACGAGTCGTTCATCCTCAACCAAGAGCCCTTCAAAAGCGGGTCGGTCCTGGTCGCGGGCCCGGACTTCGGCACCGGTTCCTCCCGCGAGCACGCGGTCTGGGCCTTGATGGACTACGGCTTCCGTGCCGTGATCTCCTCCCGGTTCGCGGACATCTTCCGCGGAAACTCCGGCAAGCAGGGCCTCGTCGCCGCTCAGGTCGAGCAGGCGGACGTCGAACTGCTGTGGAAGTTGCTCGAAAACGAGCCGGGGACGGAGGTCACGGTGGACCTCGAGTCGAAGACGGTACGAGCCAAGGACTTCACCGCGCCCTTCCAGATCGACGACTACACCCGCTGGCGGCTCCTCGAAGGGCTCGACGACATCGCCCTGACACTCCGCCACGCGGAGGAGATCGACACTTTCGAGATCCGGCGCCCCTCTTGGAAGCCGGTGACCCTCCCGGCGGCCTCTTCCTGAGGTCGGCCGAAGGGGGCGGATTCCCTTGCTGAGCAGGGAATCCGCACCCCGGCCGGTGCCCTCCACACCAGCCCCGAAACCACACCGAACGGCACCTCTAGAGGCCCCGGAGGGGTCCCTCGAGAGGCGGAACAGCCCCCGAGACAAGGGAAATTTCCGCGCGTCGTTTGGAATTTGTGCTGCATTGGTAATACCGTGTGCGCTAAGTCGGCCGACGGGGCCGTGTACAAGTAGTTCTTCTTGGAGGACTGGAATGGCCAACAAGGCCCAGCTGATCGAGGCGCTGTCGGAGCGCCTGGGCGACAAGAAGGTCGCGTCGGAGGCCGTCGATGGCCTTGTCGACATCATCATCCGGACGGTCAACAAGGGCGAGAAGGTGAACATCACCGGCTTCGGTGTGTTCGAGAAGCGCGCCCGCGCCGCCCGCACCGCGCGGAACCCGCGCACCGGTGAGACCGTTCGCGTCAAGAAGACCAACGTGCCCGCTTTCCGCGCCGGCACGACCTTCAAGGACGTCATCAGCGGTTCGAAGAAGCTGCCGAAGGCCACCGCTGTGAAGCGCGCGACCACCGGCACCTCCACCACTCGGGCCGCCGCCACCCGCGCGACGACGACCCGGACGGCCGCCAGCCGCCCGGCCGCGACGCGTTCCACCACCACGCGGACCCGCGCCGCCGCCGCCACGACGACGCGTGCCGCCGCGAAGCCGGCCGCCAAGGCGACCGCGACCAAGGCGGCGGCCAAGACGACCGCTGCCAAGGCGGCACCGAAGACCGCGGCCAAGGCCACGACTCGCGCCACCACGGCCAAGAAGGCGACCGCCACCAAGGCCGCCGCGAAGCCGGCCGCCAAGGCGACCGCTGCCAAGGCCCCCGCGAAGAAGGCTCCGGCCAAGCGGACTTCGGCCGCGGCGAAGAAGAAGTAAGCTCCCTCTTCACGAGTGAGCCAACGGCAGGGGCCCGCGCACCGCGCGGGGCCCTGCCGCATTTTCGGCCGGTATGCCGTGCGGCCGCCTGGTTTCCCCCGACACGCCCGCGCGCGGCGTCCGGGGGATCATGTCCCGGAACGAATCCGCGGCGGTTCTGGGGCGAATGTGCTGCGATTCGCGTGCCGCGGGAAGAAGTCAGCGGAAAAGAATCCGCTTCGACCGGTCACCCCGATGGACGTATCGCCGCGATTTCTCCGTGCCGCCCTCCACAGTGGAGCGGCGATCGACGACGAGGAGACACGGCCGGAGTAGGGCACGTCACCCACGTGGGGGAGCCGGACGACGATTCCTGTGTCCAGACAGCCGAACTCGCGTGATTGGAGACGGAACTCGCGTGACTGGAAGCGGAACTCGTGTCATCCGGCTCCAGACACGCATTATCCGGCTTTAGACACGCGTCATCCGGCTCCAGACACGCATTATCGGTGAATTCGCGCAGGCGGAAGCGTCAGGGATGTGCGGGAGCCGGTGTGGGCAAAGGCGACGCGAAATAGTCCGCGGCCACCAGCACCGGCCCGTTCTCTTCGGCCGGGGGCCGGAAGGACAGCACCCAGAACGAACCCTTCTTCGACGGCACCACGCCACCGCGCGCGGCGGGCAGGTCGACACCGTCGCGGTCGGCCAAGGCGCTCACGACGTCCGGGATCACCCCGCCCTGGCTGGAGATCACCGGCGTCCCACCGTCTCCGGCGATGGCCAGCAGCCGGGCGACACCGAGCACCGGGTCCGGCCAGTAGCCCTCTTCGGACAGCAGCGGCTCGTGCCGGATCTCGACGCCGAGATCCTCGGCGAGCCCGTTCACCGTCTGGACGCAACGAAGCCGCGGCGCCGAAAGCACTCTGCCGGGCGCGTAGTGCCGTAGCAGCGAACGCAGTGCCTCGGCCTGACGCTGACCCGCGTCCGAAAGCGGCCGCAGGTCGTCGTCGCCGTTCCACTCGTCACGTTTACCCGCTTTGGCGTGCCGCACCAGGATCACCGAGGTGAGTTCGGGCGGCAGCGCGGAGAACTCGCGCAGCACCCGCACGTCCCCCGGCCGCGTCAGCATTTTCTCCGCCGCCTCCGGGGCGAGCCAGCGCAGCTCGTCGACTTCCTCGTTCGGCGCGAACGCGCCGGAAACCGCGTGCGCGGAGAAGTAGTCGACGGTCTTCGGCGCTCCCGCCACGGTGTATTCGGTCCGGACCAGATACCGGCCGAGCACGGCCGCGAATCCGGTCTCCTCTTCGATCTCCCGGACCGCCGCCCGCGCGATGGTCTCGCCCGGATCCAGCTTTCCCTTCGGCAGCGACCAATCGTCGTAGCGCGGCCGGTGGACCAGCGCGACCTCGATCCGATCTCCGTCACGACGCCAGAGAACGGCTCCCGCCGCCCGGATGGTCCCGCTCATCCCGCGGCACCGTGCCGCTTCGCCAGTTCGACCTGGTGATCGCGGACGTCGTCGCCGGAGGCCGGGAACGGGGTCCACTCACCGGTCGAGTTCAGCACCCAGCACCGGGTGGACGGATGCAGCGCGGATTCGAAGATGTAGTCCAGCTGCGCGGTCAGTTTCGGATCCTTGACCCGCACCAGCGCCTCGATCCGACGGTCCAGGTTGCGGTGCATCATGTCCGCGCTGCCGATCCACCGCGTTCCGCCCGCGCGGAAGGTGAAGACACGCGAGTGCTCCAGGAAGCGGCCGAGAATGGACCGCACGTGGATGTTCTCGCTCAGTCCCTCCACACCCGGTTTCAGCGAGCAGATCCCGCGCACCACGATGTCGACCGGCACTCCCGCCTGTGAGGCGTGATACAGCGCGTCGATCACCTGCTCGTCGACGAGTGAGTTGCATTTGACCCGGATCCCGGCGGTCTGGCCGGCGCGGGCGAGTTCGATCTCCTCGCCGATCGCGCGCACGATGCCGCGGCGGATCCCGTGCGGCGACGTGAGGATGTTGCGGTAGGTGTCCTGACGGGAGTACCCGGTGAGCACGTTGAACAGATCCGTCAGATCCGCCCCGATCGTCGGGTCGGCGGTCAGGATGCCGAGGTCCTCGTACAGGCGCGCGGTCTTCGGGTTGTAGTTGCCGGTGCCGATGTGGCAGTAGCGGCGGATGGTCGAACCCTCCTGGCGCACCACCATCGAAACCTTGCAGTGCGTCTTGAGCCCGACGAGCCCGTAGACCACGTGCACGCCCGCGCGTTCCAGCGTGCGGGCCCAGGTGATGTTGGCCTGTTCGTCGAACCGTGCCTTGATCTCGACCAGCGCGACGACCTGCTTGCCCGCCTCGGCGGCGTCGATCAGCGCGTCGACGATCGGGGAGTCGCCGGAGGTGCGGTACAGCGTCTGCTTGATCGCCAGCACCTTGTCGTCCGCGGCGGCCTGTTCGATGAACCGCTGGACGCTGGTGGAGAACGAGTCGTACGGGTGATGCACGAGGACGTCGCCCTCGCGCAGCGTCGCGAACACCGACTTCGGCGTCTCGCGCTCACCGAACGCCGGATGTGTGGCGGGAACGAAGGGGCGGTCCTTGAGTTCCTTCCGGTCGACACCGGACAACTGGTGCAGACAGGTCAGATCCAGCAGGCCGGGGACCTCGACGACGTCGCGCGGGTCGACCTCCAGTTCGCGCAGCAGCAGTTCGAGCATGTGCTCGCTCATGTCCTGCGCCACTTCCAGCCGCACCGGCGGGCCGAACCGGCGCTGCGCCAGTTCCCGTTCCAGCGCCTGGAGAAGGTCCTCGTCCCGGTCCTCTTCGACTTCGAAGTCCGCGTTGCGGGTGACCCGGAACGCGTGTTGCTCGGTGACCTCCATCCCGGTGAACAGCTCGCCGAGGTGGGCTGCGATCAACTCCTCCAAGGGAAGGAAGGTCGCGGTGTGGCTCTCCCGCGGCTGCTGCTCGATCCGCATCAGGCGCGGCACGTTGCTCGGCACCTTGACGCGCGCGAACCGCTCCGTGCCGGCTTCGGGGTCCCGGACGGTGATGGCCAGGTTGAGCGAAAGGCCGGAAATGTAGGGGAACGGGTGCGCGGGATCCACGGCCAGCGGGGTGAGCACCGGGAAGATCTGCTCGCTGAAGTAGTTCGACAGCCGGAGCTGGTCGGCGCCGGTCAGATCGTTCCAGCCGACGATGAGGATGTCCTCGTCGGCCAGCTGCGGCCGCAGGTGCACTTCGAAGGCGTTGGTGTGCCGCTCGACCAGGTCCTGGTTGCGTTTGGCGATGTAGGCCAGCTGCTCGCGCGGGGTGAGCCCGTCCGCGCTGCGAACCGGGAGGCCGGTCTCGTCGCGGCGTTTCAGCCCGGCGACCCGCACCATGTAGAACTCGTCCAAATTGGACGCGAAGATCGCCAGGAACTTGGCCCGCTCGAGCAGCGGCTGCGACTCGTCTTCGGCCAGCGCGAGCACGCGCGCGTTGAAGTCCTGCCAAGACAGCTCACGGTTGAAGTACCGGTCGTCGGGCAGGGTTTCGACGGCGGTGGGCGCCGACGTCACCGCGGGAGGCGCGGCGGGCAGCGCGCGGAACTCCTGGGCGGGACGGCTCGCCGACCCGCCGCGCGTCGCCCGCACGGCCACCCGGGGAGTCGGGCTGCTCGTCTTCGCCGAAGAGGCGCTCTTCCTCGCCCGGACGGGTTTCGTCGTGCCGTTGTCCGGGTCCGGTTTCGCGGCGGAGGTCTTCCGCTTCCTTGCCGGGTTCGGGGTGCCGCCGTCATTTGTGCTCACGGGCTTCATTGTTCACCACTCGGCGCGATTATGTGCACCGCGCGCGGGACGCCAGGGTGAACTCTCGTCACATCACCACGCAGGGTGTTCCCAACAGCGTTGAAGTGCGCTTTCCGACCCCCAGGGTGCGAACGTGAGCGAGATCATCCGCGGTGTCGACGTCGGCCCGGAGCGATTCCGCGGCGATCTTGAGCGGGGTCGCACCGGAGGCGGTGTGCGCCCGCGCGGAACCCTCGCCGAACCGGGGTTCCAGGCGACGGCCCGCCCCCGCGAGCAACAGGGTCGTACCCGTTCCCTGCCGGTCCGCGACGAACGCCCGTCGTCCGGCGGCCCAAGCGAGGGCGGCGGTGAGGTCTTCGGTCCGCAGCGCGGGCAGATCGGCCTGCAGGGCGCCGATGAGACCGGACGGTGTGTCCCGGCGCAGCAGCTCTTCGCCGTGACGCAGGGCCGCGTTCAAACCGCCGCGTGACGGCTCGATGACGATTTCGACGCCCAGTTCGGTGAGATCCGCCACCGACACCGGGTCGGCGGCGATCACCAGCACCCGGCGGACGCCGTCCGCCGAGGTCGCCGCGGACAGCGTGTCGTAGGCCAGCGCCAGCACCAGATCAGGGTGCCGCTCGGGCACGACCGCGCCGCGAAGCCGCGACTTGCCCTCGGCGGGGCGTTTCATCGGCACGATCAGGTCGATACCCGCACTGTCCACATCTCTCTTCTTACCCGACCCTCCCTGGACCGCGCTCGCGTGCGCGCGGGAGGATCAGTGACTCGGGACGACACGTGTGACTTCGAGGAGGACGAATTGGCCCGGCGTGAGAAGGGCGGCATCTGGGTGGGCATCGCCGCCGCACTGTTCTACCCGGCGACGGCCATCGGCAAGCGGGTCTACCGCAACGCCGAGCGGATCCCCCGCGAAGGCGGCGCGCTGCTCTTGCTCAACCACGTGTCCCACATGGACCCGGCGGTGGACGCGGTGTTCGTGCACCGCCAGAAGCGGGTGCCGCGTTTCCTCGGCAAGGAGAGCCTGACCAGGACACCGATCTTCGGCAAGATCTTCGTCGGGGCCGGGCAGATCCCGGTCTCCCGTGGTTCGACCGCCGCCGGCGACAGCCTCAAGGCCGCCCACCAGGCGCTGCGTGACGGCAAGGTCGTGGTGATCTATCCGGAAGGGACGATCAGCAAGGACCCGGACGGCTGGCCCAAGAAGCCGTTCACCGGTGCCGCGCGGCTCGCGCTCGAGACCGACGTGCCGGTGATCCCGATCGGCCGGTGGGGCACGAACCACATCTTCAACGGCTACACGAAGAAGTTCACGCCGTTCCCGCGCAAGACGATCACCCACCTGGTCGGCGAGCCGATGGACCTCTCTCCCTACCGGAACGGTTCCACCCGCAGCGCCTCCAAGCTGCGCGAGGTCACCGACCTGATGATGACCGAGATCACCGCCCTCCTGGCGGAGATCCGCCAGGAGGAACCGCCCGCGAAGAAGCCGGAGGAGGACGACTGATGGCCGAGGTCCAGCGCGTGACCGTGCTCGGCGCCGGGTCGTGGGGCACGGCGTTCGCGAAGGTGCTCGGCGACGCCGGACGCGACGTGACCATCTGGGCGCGGCGGCCCGAGGTCGCGGCCGAGATCCGGGAGCGGCATCTCAATTCGTCCTATTTACCCGATATCGAATTGCCGGAGCGGATCACCGCGACCGCGGATCCGGCCGAAGCCCTCGACGGCGCGCAGGCCGTGGTCCTCGCGGTGCCGAGCCAGACGTTGCGGGTCAACCTGTCCGAGTGGTCCGGTCTGCTGCCGCCCGACGCGATCCTGGTGAGCCTCGCGAAGGGTGTCGAGCTGGGCACGCTCAAGCGGATGAGCGAGGTCATCGCCGAGATCGCCCGCGTCGACGCCGGGCAGATCGTGGTCGTGTCCGGGCCGAACCTGGCGAAGGAGATCGCGCTGGGGCAGCCCGCGGCGGCGGTGCTGGCCTGCACCGACCACGACAACGCCAAGTCGATCCAGCAGGCGAGCTTCAACCAGTACTTCCGGCCGTACACCAACACCGACGTCGTCGGCTGTGAGCTGGGCGGGGCGTGCAAGAACGTCATCGCGCTCAGCTGCGGGATGGCGGCCGGGCTCGGCCTGGGCGCCAACACCGCGGCCACGCTGATCACCCGCGGACTGGCCGAGATGGCAAGGCTCGGCGCGAGACTCGGCGCCGACCCGCTGACCTTCGCCGGGCTGGCGGGCGTCGGCGACCTGGTGGCGACCTGTTCGTCGCCGTTGTCGCGTAACCGGACCTTCGGCGAACGGCTCGGCCGGGGCGAGACGCTGGAGCAGGCGCTGGCGGCCACCGGCGGCCAGGTCGCCGAGGGCGTCAAGTCCTGCACGTCGATCCGGGAACTCGCGCTGAGCCTCGGCGTCGACATGCCGATCACCGACGCGATGCACCGCGTCTGCCATGAAGGGGTCGACCCCCGGCGTGCCGGAGCCGAGCTGCTCGGCCGGTCGCAGAAGCACGAGTGGTCCTGAGGAAGACCGCACTATCGCGATAGACCAGGGCGGATCCGTGCTGCGAGCATGAGATCCAGGTGCGGAACTCACGGTCCACGGTGTGAGACCGGTTGACCGCCGGGTTCCGCACTGGTTCGCTGAGGGCATGTTCGCACGTGGGATGACTGTGTCGCGGGGCCTCTCGGGTCTCGGCGCTGTCACGTGCGCGCGTTTTTCGTGTGCGCAGTGCTGTTGTCGGTGAACCCAGCCCCGACCCCTGCTCGACACCATCTCCTTCTGCGAGGACTTCTCCATGTTCGCCGTCCCGGACAACACGCTCGTCATTCCCGAAAACCCCGCCCTGCGCCACCCGGTGCGCGTCGCGCTCGAGTTCGCCGCGGACCGTGACCGCTGGCGCCACCTACTGCGCTACGACCCCGAGCAACGGTTCTCCGCCCTCGTCGACGCGGACGAACTGCAGGAGATCTGGCTGATGAGCTGGCTGCCCGGCCAGCGCACCGACCTGCACGACCACGAATTCGCCGCGGGCGCGTTCACCGTGGTCAGCGGGCAGCTGAGCGAGACCGTCGCCCGGCGCGCGGTCGACGGGCGGGCGGTGACGGAGCTGCATTCGCTGTCGGAGGGCCAGTCTCGCGTCTTCGGCCCCGGCTACGTCCACGAAGTGCGCAACGACGGCCCGGATCCGGCCGTCAGCGTGCACGTCTACCGGCACCAGACGCGCACCATGCGCCCGTACCACCTGGACCCCATCTCGGGCCCGACCCGCGTTTAGTCCTCTGAATGCGGTCTTTGCGCATTCAGAGGACTAAACGCGTGAGTCAGGTGAGGTCGCCCCGGAGCCGGAATTCGGCTTCGATGCGGTCTCGTGGGGCGCCGGTGGCGAGCAGGGTGTGCAGCAGGAGCCGGGATTTGCGCGGATCCAGCCAGCCCGCCATGGTCGCACCCATCGCGATCAGGTCCGACTCGGAACCGCGGAAGCCGTAGGTACCGCGGAACGTCGGCCCGGCGCCGGTGCGGCCGGCGACCACGATCGGCACCTCCGGCAGCACCCGCTCGATCACGTCGGCGGACCCCGCCGAAACGTGCCCGGCGCCGTTCGCGGCGAGCACCACTCCCTTGACCCCGGCCTTGATCAGCGTTTCCAGCAGTTCGCCGGTGTCCTCGACGCCGCTCTCGACGATCGGCACCAGCCCGGAGAAGTCCGCGCTTTCCAGCGGCAACGCCGCCGGTCGGGCGGCGACCGGGTGAAAATAGTGCACCGAGCCTTCGCTGACGAGCGCGAGCGGCCCGGCGGGATTCGAGGAGAAGGCCTCGACGTGGCTCGAATGCGTCTTGCGAACCCAGCGCGCGGCGTGGACGTCGTCGTTGAACGCGACCAGCGAGCCGCGGCCCCGGCTACGGGGATCGGCGGCGACGGTCAACGCGGCGAGCACGTTCCCCGCGCCGTCGGCGCTGGGCAGACTGGGATTGCGCATCGCGCCGGTGATCACGATCGGCGCCTCGGAAGCCCACGTCAGTTCGAAGAAGTACGCCGTCTCTTCGAGCGTGTCCGTGCCCTGGATCACGACGACACCTTGAGCGCCTTCGTCGACGGCTTCGGCGGCCCAGTCCCGTGTCCTGATCAGGGTCGCGAAGTCCATCGACGCGCTGGAAATCCCCGCGAGCGTCTCCGCCCGGACGTCCATCTCGAGGTTGTCGCCCAGGTCGCCGAGCAGATCGGCGGCGGTGAGACGGGGGACGGCGTGGTCTTCACCGTCGCCGGGGACCATGGAGATGGTGCCGCCCAGGGCGGCGACGGCGACAAGGGGCCGATTCTCGGGGGAGACGCTCATACGGACATACTCCCAAAATCTCGCGAGTGTTTCGGGTCGTTCCAACCGTCACCCACGCGGGTTTGGGCTAGGGCCAGGTGAGTGGGTCTGCCTCGGCTCGCGCTTCGGTACAGCGGGTCGGGGGGGGGGGGGGGGGGGGGGGGGGGGGGGGGAGGGGGAGAAGGAAAGACACAAACAAACGAAAAAGAAGGAGAAAAGAACAGA
>NZ_JBVJCE010000023.1:93482-106682 GCF_055588925.1 Amycolatopsis sp. NPDC041971
GGGTGGTTGTTTTTTTTTTGGGTTTTGTGTGGTTGGCGGGGGGTGGGTTTCCTCCCCCCCCCCCCCCCCCCCCCCCCCCCCCCCCCCCCCCCACCCGGCCGAAGCGCGGCGTGAGGTGCCGACACTCACGACCACCCGCCACCCGCTACCGAGACCCCTTCACGGCTTCGATGGTGAAACTGGCCGCCAGCCGCTGCGGATTCTCCGTCAGCCGCCATTCCTCGGTCGTCTCGTTCAGCGTCATGAGCCCGGGCAGCGCGTTCCACGGGACGCTGTCGTGCTCCACCAGCCGCGTCAGCGTCAGCCCCGCGTCGAGCAGTGACATGACGATCTCCCCCAGCCCGTGGTTCCACTCGTGCGTCCGGTTGTGCTGGAACGAGACGTCGGTGTCCACATAGGTCCCCGGCTCGTCGAACACCAGCGGTTCGGCCTGCTCGAAGTACGGATAGCGCGGCGTGACCAACGGCTGGGTCTCGTCGAGGGTGCCCAGCATCGGGTGCATGTCCCGGATGAACAGCCGCCCGCCCGGCCGCAGCAGGGCGCCGACGATCTGGCCCCAGCGGGCGATGTCGGGCAGCCAGCAGATGGCGCCGATTCCCGTGTAGACGAGGTCGAATTCCCCGGCGCCCAGTACGTCGGCGGCACTGTACACATCGGACTCGTGGTAGTCGATCTCCGCGCCGGTCTCGGCGGCCAGCCGTCGCGCGATCTCCAGCGCCGGTGGGGAGAAATCGAGACCGGTCATCCGTGCGCCGAGGCGGGACAGGGAAAGCGTGTCCGTACCGATGTGGCACTGGAGGTGCACTCCGCGCGCGCCGGAGACGTCGCCGAGCAGCGGCCGGTCGAAGGTGACAACGCCGCTGAGGTGCGTGGGGTCCGCGACGAACTTCTCGTAACCGTAGTCCGTGGAAGCGGCGTGTGCCGGAGCGCGTTCGTCCCAGTTCGCCCGGTTGACGGTCACGTAGTCGGTCATGAAGCGGCGGCCTTTTCGGCGGCGCTGCGCAGCACGCAGAATTCGTTGCCCTCGGGGTCACCGAGGACGGCCCAGCCGGTGCCGTCCGGGTTGCGCCGGTCGTGCAGGAGGGTGGCGCCGAGCTTCAGCAGGCGCTCCACCTCCTCGTCGCGCGGGATGTCCGGCTGGAGACAAAGGTGGATCCGGTTCTTCACCGTCTTCGGCTCCGGGACCTGTCCGAAGAACAGGGTCACGCCGTTGTCCATCTCGATGATCGCTTCGGGGTCGCCGGGCTGATCGTCGTCGGCCATCGGCTTGCCGACGACGGCACTCCAGAACCGGCCCAGTTCGTAGGCGTCGGCGCAGTCGAAGAAGAAGTTCTGTACGACAGAGGTCATGACGCCGCAGTCTGCCCGAGCCCGTGAAGCCCGGCCAACGGTTTAAGCGAGCCGAAGCCCGGGCGACCGATGCACCTGCCGTTCCGCGTCGATGACCAGCACCTGGCACCCCGGTTGCGACGCGACCCACGCGATCCCTTCGGTCCCCATCGCGAAAGCGGCCGTGGCCAGGGAATCCGCGGTGACGAGGTCGTCGGCGACGACCGTGACGCTCAGCAGCCCGGTAGGCGGGCGCCCGGTCCGCCCGTCCAGGATGTGCGCGCCCCGCTCGTATTCCGCCGAAGTCGCGACGGCGCCGTCGGACGATTCCACCACGGCGCACACCGTGCCGGGCTGTTCGGGATGCCGGACGCCGACCCGCCACGCGCGGCCGGGTTCCGGTTCGCCGGCGGTGACGACGTCCCCGCCCGCGTTGAGGCAGAAGGCGTCCAGGCCTTCGGCCAGCAGAAGGGACGCCGCCCGCTGCATCGCCCAGCCCTTGACCACCGCGTTCGGGTCGAGCCGCCGTCCGGGAAGCCGGGCGGTGAACGCCCCGCCGGACAGCCGTTCGTAGTGGTCGCACAGCGAAAGCACCTCCAGGAGGTCGTCGCTCAGCTCCGAAGGCGCGAGTTCGCCGCGGTCGTAGCGGCACACCTCACTGTCGGCTTTGAACGGGCTGAACCGGGCGTCGACCTCCCGCAGCCAGCCGAAGACGCCGTCGATGGCGCCCTCGACGAGAGCGCCGCCCGCCCGGACGTCGACCGAGACCGGCAGCCCCATCACCTGTTCGACGCGGTTCATCTGGCGTCCAGCGCCGCCTGCAGGGATTTGACGTATGAGTCGCTCGTCGACGTCGCTCCGGAGACGGTGTCGATGTCGGCGCTCTGCGCGGTCAGCGTCTCTTCCCGCAGGATCGGGATCGCGTCGACGCGCTCGGCTCCTTCGGACGCGCCACCGTCCGGAGTGGACGATGCCGGAGTGGGCGCGGCGACGGTCTCCGATCCGAGCGGGCCCGGTTCGTAGAGCCAGACACCGAGGAAGCCCGCGGCCGAGAGGGCGACCGTGGCGGCGACGATGGTCTTCTTCATGATCGGGACTCCCTGACTCAGGCTGCGAGACTGAAGCGTTCGGCGTGAACCTGCTGGTTCGGCACCCGCAGTTCCCGCAGGCCGCGCAGCGTCGCCGACGTCATCCCGGGCGGACCGCAGACGAAGACGTCCCGGTCCCGGATGTCCGGCACCAGCTGCCACAGGCTGTGCGCGCCGAGCACCGGACCGTGCGGACCGGCCTGATCGGACGGTCCACTGAGGACCCGGACGACCGCGCCGCGCGCCCGCGCCAGTCCGATCAGCTCCGGCAGCAGGACTGCGTCGAACTGGGTGCGGACCCGGTAGAGCACCACGACGTGGCCGGAGATCTCCTCCAGCAGCGCGCGGATCGGCGTGATCCCGACGCCGCCCGCGACCAGCAGCGCGTCCGGTTTCCGTTGGTGCATCGTGGTGAACGCGCCGTACGGGCCTTCGGCGAACACGCGGGTGCCGACCTTCAGCGACCGCAAGGACGCGCTGCCGTCACCGGCGGCTTTCGCGGGCATCTTTGTCGAGGTGTGGCCGTCCGGCGCGGCCGACAACGAGAACGGATTGGCCTGCCACCAGCGATCCCTGGTCATGAAGCGCCACAGGAAGAACTGGCCCGCCCTCGCGGGCATCTTGTCGAGGTGCTCACCGGAGATGTACACCGAGACGACGTCGTCGGATTCCGGGACCACGGCGACGACCCGCAGGCGGTGCCGCAGGTTCCGTGCCAGCGGCAGCGCCACACGGCCGGCGAAGACCGAGCCGAGCGCGACACCCCACACCGCCCACCAGTAGACCTGAGCCCCCGGCGACGACGCGAACGAACCGCCCAGCGCGATCTGATGGCTGAACGCCAGCACGACCGCGGCATAGGTGTAGAGATGGAGGAAATGCCAGGTCTCGTACGCCAGCCGTCGGCGGGCGAAGCGAGCGGAAACGGCACCGACGAGCAGGATCAGCGCGAACGCGACGACAGCACGCAGGATCCCCTCCAATCCGGTCACCATCGTGACGAACTCGTCCACCACGCCGTTGTCCTCGACCTGCGCGTAGCCGGAGACGATGAACACGAAGTGGGCGAGCAACGTCCACAGCAGGCCGAATCCGGTCCAGCGGTGCCAGCCGGTGAGCTTGTCCATGCCGAGGCGGCGGTCGAACCACGGCAACCGGGCGACCAGCAGCAGCTGGAACGCCATCGCCAGCGCCCCGTACAGCCCGGCGAGCCTGCCGATGCCGATGAGTACGTTGTCCGACGGCCCGGCGGCGAAGAAGAGCACGATGACGGTGGCCAGGTTGGCCCCGAGGAAGAGCAAGAGCCCGGCGCGTGCGGCGATCCCGGGACGGATCGCCGGGCGCGGTCTCACGGCGGTCGGCGTCATGGTGGTCACACGCGGCCCCTTCCGGTCCGGTTCAAATGCGGTGCCGCCCGGTGACCGTTCTCGGCAAAAGCTGTCGGCTTCCTGTCGTATGTGCTCCCGCCTCGCCCTCGCGCGCGCGTTCACGGAGGATGGCGTGGTGCACACCGAGAACCCCGTCCGCCTGCTGGTGGTGGACGACGAGCCGCATATCGCCGATCTGGTGGCCACCGTCGCCCGCTACGAGGGCTGGCAGGCCGTCACCGCCGGATCGGGCGAGGCCGCGCTCGAACGCGCCGCCGAATTCGCACCCGACATCGTCGTGCTCGACCTGATGCTGCCGGGGATCGACGGATTCACCGTGCTGGACAAGCTGCGCGAGTCCGGGACGGCGGTGCCCGTGGTCTTCCTCACCGCGAAGGACGCGACGGCGGATCGTGTCGCCGGACTCACCCGAGGTGGCGACGACTACCTCGTCAAGCCGTTCTCCGTCGAGGAACTGATGGCGCGGCTGCGCGCGGTCCTGCGGCGAAGCACCAGCCAGGCCAAGGCGGCGGTGCTGCGGGTCGGCGATCTGACCCTGAACGAGGACACCCGGGAGGTCGTTCGCGACGGCGCACCCGCCGAGCTGACACCGACCGAGTACGAACTGCTGCGCTACCTCATGCGGCGTTCGCCGTCGGTGCTGACCAAGGCGCAGATCCTCGACCACGTCTGGGAGTACGACTTCGGCGGCCGGTCCAATGTGGTCGAACTCGTCATCTCGCATCTGCGCCGGAAACTCGACGCGGGCAACGAGCCGCTGATCCACACCGTGCGCGGCGTCGGCTACGTCGTCCGGCGGGCGGCGAGATGAAATTCCTGCGCCGGTGGTACGACGCCTGGCGCCGATCGAGGCTCGGTACCCGGTTGGCGCTCGGGCTCGGAGTGCTGGCGCTGGTCGTGTTCGCCGTCGTCGGCACCGTGATGGTCGGCATCATGAAGGGCTACCTGAACGACCGGCTCGACGAACAGCTCGCCAAAACCCAGATCAGCCAGGTGCCGTCGCTGCGCACCACGCACGGCGGGAAGCCGCAGCAGGCCTACGGCTGGTTTTCCGCGGTGTTCGCGGTGCAGGACGGCGACGCGCTGCCGCAGGCGGGCGGTTCCCTTCCGCCCGACACGAAGGCGCTCGAAAAAGTCGCCGAGGACGCGACGCGGACCGAAGTGCTGCGCACCGTCTACATCGAGGACAAGGGCACCTACCGGGTCCGGGCCTGCCCGATCGAACGGGATCGGAACATCGTGCTGGTCAGCGCCGCCCCGCAGGCGGATCTGGACCGGACGGTGAGCCAGCTGATCATGGTCGAGGTCGTCGCGTTCCTGCTGGCGCTGGCGGTGCTGGTGATCGCGGGACGGCTGGTGCTGCGGCGCGGGCTGCGGCCGCTGAGCGACATGGCCGGCACGGCGCACGACATCGCGTCGCACGACCTCACCACGAACGCCGACCTGCCGGTGCGCGCGCCGGCGAGTGGCGGCGGCGCGGAGGTCGAGGAACTGCGGACGGCCTTCAACCTGATGCTGGCGCACCTCGATTCCTCACTGGTCGCGCGCCGGGAGGCGAACGAACGGCTGCGGCGGTTCATCGCCGACGCCTCCCACGAACTGCGCACGCCGCTGACGTCGATCCGGGGCTACGCCGAGCTTTTCCGCTACGCCGCGGCGAACGAACCCGCCGAACGCGACGCGCATCTGTCGAAGATCCGTGAAGAGACCGAGCGGATGAGCGTGCTCGTGGACGACCTCCTGCTCCTCGCGCGCCTCGATGCTCCGGAGACGGAGGCGCCGCTACGGCTGGTGGACGTCGACCTCGCCGAGCTGATCACCGACGCGGGGGAGGCCTTTGCCGTCGGCCGCCCGGAGCATCCGCTGAGCCTCGGCGCGCTACCGGAAGGTATTGTCCTGCAAGCGGATCCGGTGCGCCTGCGACAGGTGCTGGACAACCTGCTCGCCAACGCCGCGGTGCACACGGCGCCCGGGACGGCGGTCACCTTGTCCGCTTCGGCCTCGGACTCGGAGGTCGTCCTGCGGGTGACCGATGCCGGGCCCGGCATCCCGCCGGAGGCGCGGGAGCGGATCTTCGACCGGTTCTACCGCGTGGACACCGCCCGCACCCGCGGCAACGGCGGGACCGGACTCGGGCTGTCGGTGGTGCTTTCGCTGGTCTCCGCGCACGGCGGGACGATCGAGGTCGAGAGTGTGCCGGGGGCGACGACGTTCACCGTGCGGCTGCCGCGCCACCGCCCGTGACCCCTCTCGCGCGCTAGGAACGGTCCGTTCCTTGCAAATTTTGCAAGGAACGGTCCGTTCATGGCGTTGGTGAGCGCTACCCGACCCGCCCCTTCACGTGATCCGGCACGACCCACTCCGAAACCAGGTCCGCCGACGGCTCCGGTTCCCCGAACACGGTCCGCACCGGCAGCACCCCCGCCCACGAGAGGTCGGCCGCGACCTCGTCCTCGGGATCGTCGGGCCCCTCGCCGCGCATCTTCACCGAGGCCTCGGTGAGGTCCAGTTCCAGTACCGAAACCGACGCGAACTCCTTCGCGTTGACGTCCCGCGCGTGTTCCCACGAACCGGGCGCGAGATGGTCGGTCAGCACGCGGAGGCCGTGCGTCTTCCGGTCTGCGTCGGTGACCGCGGCCGCCTTGCCCAGGATCACCGCGCTCCGGTAGTTCATCGAATGGTTGTTGACCGAGCGCGCGTAGACGATGCCGTCGAGCAAGGTCACCGTGACGCAGACCTCGACGCCGTCGGAGTCGCGCATACTCCTCGCCCCGGCGGATCCGTGCAGGTAGAGCGTGTTCCCGTCGCGGCCGTAGCCGGTCGGGATGACCAACGGGACGCCGTCGCGCACGATGCCGAGATGGCAGATCAGGCCTTCGTCGAGCACCGCGTACAGCGCCGAGCGATCGCTGAGCGCGCGGTTCTTCTTGCGGCCGAGAGTGGTCCTGTCGGTGGGGGAGAGCGGGGTGGACATGCGAGCAGTCTCACCCACGAGAGTGGCCTGTAATAACCGCCAATTCTCCTATACTTGGGAAGGCCACTTCTTGAAGTGTGGAGTACAGCATGTCCGACACCGCCCTGCCGGTCAGCCTCGACCGCGATTCGCTCGTCCCGCTCGCGGTCCAGCTGGCCGACGCGTTGCGCGCGGCCGCGGGCGACGGCCATCTGCGCGGCGGCGACAGGCTGCCCTCGACCAGGGCGCTCGCGAGCAGGCTCGGTGTCAGCCGCACGGTGACGTCGGCGGCATACGAGCAGCTGCACGCGGAGGGCTGGATCGCCGGCCGCCACGGCTCCGGCACGTATGTCACCACCACGCCGCCCGCGGACAGGCCGTCGAAAGGTCCCGCGCCCCGCACACCCGCCACGCCGCCCACGCTGGTCGACCTCACCCCGGGCGTCCCGTGGGCCGACGGTGTCGAGAAGGCCGCCTGGCGTCGCGCGTGGCGGGCCGCCGCGGATCCGCGCCCGACCTATCGCGAGGACAGGGCCGGTCTGCTCGCGTACCGGGACGCCGTATCCGAACATCTCCTGCGCCACCGCGGCCTCGCGGCCGGAACGGTGATGGCCACCGGTGGGACGACGGCGGCGGTGATCGAACTCGCGGGCGCGGTGCTCTCACGCGGTGATCGGGTCGCGATCGAGGAGCCGGGTTACCAGCGTGCGGTGCAGGCGTTCCGGCGCGCGGGGATGGAGGTCGTGCCCGTTCCGGTCGACGAAGAGGGCCTGCGCCCGGACGCCGTCCCCGCCGACGTGCGCGTCGTGTACTGCTCTCCCGCGCACCAGTACCCGCTCGGCAGCCGGATGAGCGCGTCCCGCCGGGTCGACCTGGTCGAACTCGCCCGCGCCGAGGGCATGCTGGTGATCGAGGACGACTACGACGGCGAGCTGCGGTTCGACGTCGCGCCGCTGCCGTTGCTGGCCGCGCTCGCGCCCGACGTCGTCGCGCATCTCGGTACCACGAGCAAGATCCTCACCCCGGCGCTGGGCGCGGGCTGGATGGTCGCGCCGTCCCAGGTCGCGGCCACGGTGCTGGAGTACCGCGAAGCGACCGGGACGCGTCCTTCGCCCGCGGGGCAGCGAGTGCTCGCCGAACTGGCGCGGCACGGCGATCTGGGACGGCACTTGCGGAAGCTCCGGCGGGAACTGTCGGAGCGCCGGTCCCTGGTCTCGGCCGCGTTGACGTCGGCGGGGATCCCGGTGCTCGGCGACGACGCGGGCGCGCACCTGGTCGTCCCGTGCGGCTCGGCCGCCGACGAGGCGGCGCGGACGGCGGCGGCGGAACGCGCCGGGATCCGGCTCGACGGACTGGTCCGGCATTTCGCCGGGACACCGACGGTGTTCGGGAACCTCATCGGCTACGCGGGCTGCTCGCGGGAGGCACTGCAAGCCGCGCTCAGACCGTTGATCGCCGTGCTCGGTCGGCCCCCAGCGAACTGGAGGTCATAGCTTGCGCCTCATGCGGAGGCGTCCGTCGCACACTCGGACATCGAAGCGCGGCGGTACACCGGGAAGAGTCTTCCGCCGCCTTGATCAGAAGCGCAGCGGCACCGCGGGGAGATTGGTGGCGATGACCTCGGAAACGGTCTGGAGCGGCCCGGTCCCCGCGGTGTCCGGCACGGTGAGCGCCGTGTAGACGGGACGGTCCACCACGAACCACGTCGCGGTGCCTTCCCCCTCGACCTGCAGCCACTGGACGCCGTTGATCGTCCGCAATTGCGAGGTCCGGGTGAGCTCCGGCGGCTTGCCGAGACCGCACCGCAGGACCACCGGGTCGCCGGTGCCCCAGCCGACCGTCGCCTCGGGGGCGGGATCGGCCAGCTTGCGGCGGACCAGCGTGTTCCCGGACGACGTGAGCTCGTGCGGGAGCGCGCCGACGAGCTTCGCGCATTCGGGCGACCCCGACCTCGGCGCCGGGACCGGGACGAGCGGGAGCGGGCCGTCTGCGGCCGGGGCATCGGATTCCGCGCCGCGGGTCAGCCCGAAGACGGCCACGCCCGCGACGAGCAGCACCGCGAGGCAGGCGGCCGCGATCAGCAGGGGTTTCGGAGGAGCACCGGTGTCCGTGTCAGCCACGGAACCACTACACCATCAGTCACAGATGAACGACCGGGCAGGTCAGCGTCCGCGTGATGCCGTCCACGTTCTGCACCTTGGCGACCACGAGCTGACCGAGCTGGTCGACGGTGTCGGCGGCGGCCTTGACGATGACGTCGTAAGGGCCGGTGACATCCTCCGAACTGGTGACACCGGAGATGGTGGAGATCTCCGCGGCGACCGCGGCGGCTTTGCCGACCTCGGTCTGGATGAGGATGTATGCGTGGACCACGGCGCGCCCCTTCGTAAAAGTCGGCTCAAGGTAGGAACGTTGTAGCAACGTATCGCCAGCCCCGGGAAAAACCTAGGGCATCCGACTATCGGTGATCGACATTTGTCCGGACAAGGGAAAGTGGAGGTGACGGGTGTCACCGAACGACGGCACGGTCGCCGGGACCGGTGAATTCCGGTTGATCGAGGCGGTGACCGCCGACCGGAAACAGCCGGAGACGACACTGCTCGGACCGGGGGACGACGCGGCCGTCGTGGCCAGCCCCGACGGCCGGACGGTGGCCTCCACCGACGTTCTCGTGCAGGGCGTCCACTTCCGGCTCGACTGGTCCAGCGCCGAACAGGTGGGGCGCAAGGCGGTCGCGGTGAACCTCACCGACATCGCCGCCATGGGGGCGCGCCCGACGTCCGTCCTCATGGGATTCGCCTGTCCTCCGGACACCGAGACGTCACTCGTCACCGAACTCACGCGGGGCATGTGGATCGAAGCCGACCGCGCGGGCGTCGGCATCGTCGGCGGCGACATGGTGCGCGCCGATCAGATCGTGATCAGTGTCACCGCCTTGGGCGACCTCGGCGGCCGGGAACCGGTGACGCGGTCCGGCGCCCGCCCCGGCGACGTCGTCGCGGTCTGCGGACGGCTCGGCTGGGCCGCCGCCGGGCTCGCCGTACTCGGGCGGGGTTTCCGCTCACCGGTCAGCGTGGTCAACGCGCAACGCTGTCCCGAACCGGACTACGAGGCGGGCATCCGCGCGGCCGACGGCGGCGCGACGTCCATGATCGACGTGTCCGACGGGCTCCTGTCCGATCTCGGACACATCGCCGTGGCCTCCGGCGTCGGGATCGACGTGCGCACGGCGGAACTCGACGTGTCGAGCAGGCTGACCGAGGTCGGTACCGCGCTCGGCGCAGACCCGCTGAAATGGGTCCTCACCGGCGGCGAGGACCACGCGTTCGCGGCGACCTTCCCCTCGTTCGCCGACTTGCCGGAGGGCTGGACCGAGATCGGCGTCGTCACCATGCCGGATTCGGGGGTGACGGTGGACGGGAAGCGGTACGGGCACGACAGCGGCTGGCAGCACTGGCGCTAGACGCGTGGGGCCCACCAGGTGGAGGGTGCGGCGACGGTGAAGCCGAGGGATTCGTACAGCGGCCTGCCGAGCCGGGAAGCGGTGAGGGTGACCGGCAGCCCCGCCAGCGGGGCGAGAGAACCGAGCATCACCGCCCGCCCCACGCCGCGGGAGCGGAAGGCCTCCGGCGTGCCGACCCAGTAGTGACTGCCGAAGCCGTCTTCGACGACCGTGACGCACGCCCCGGCGACCTCGCCGTCGAGCCGCGCGACGAACACGGCGACCCCTGGCTCTCCGAGGATGGCCAGGGGGAACATCCCGCCCTGCCGGAACCGCGCGAGTTCGAAACCTTCGATCACCGCGCGTTCGGCCGCCCGCAGGTCCGCCTCCTCGTGCACCCGGACCACCTCCATCGCGGGTTCGGCGACCGGGGCGGGCGGGCGCAGCATGACGGGCATCTGCCAGCTGCGCATGTCCCCGAGGTGGTTCAGATCGGTGACACTGAAGGGATCCTCGGCCTCCACCGGCCCCTTCGCCGTCGCCGCGAGTTCGGTGATCTCGGCCAATTCCGCGGCAGTGAGGCCGGGCTCCTGGATCAGGACGCGCAACCCCGCGCGCTCGTCGCCGGCGACGGCGAGAAAGCCACGTCGGCGGATCACCTCGTGGCCGCGGGAGCGGCCGGTCGCGGCCCAGAACGCGGCGGAGTTGCGGGCCTGGCGCAGTGGGGCCTCGGCGAGGCCGGTGATGGAGGCTTCGATCGACATGAACGTAATCTACGTGGGGGACGGCTGGTCCAGTCGCTAATCTCGCGCTCATGGACCTTCGCGTGCTGCCCTACGACGACCCCGACGCGGTGAAGTTACTGGCCGAAGCCCAGCTCGAGCTGGCCGCCCGGTACGGCGGCGAAGACGAGACGCCGATGGACGCGGCGCAGTTCGTCTCGCCGAGGGGACTGTTCCTGGCCGCCTACCTCGACGACGCCCCGGTCGCGTGCGGTGCCTGGCGGGCGCACGACGGGCCGGATCCCCTGCTGCCCGGTGACGCCGAGATCAAGCGCATGTTCGTGCTGGCTTCGGCGCGGGGACGAGGATTCGCGAGGGCGATCCTCGCCGACCTGGAACGGACGGCCGCCGAGGCCGGGAGGCTGCGTATGGTGCTGGAGACCGGTGACAGACAGCCGGAAGCCATCGCGCTGTACCTGTCGGCGGGGTACCGGGAAATCCCGGGTTTCGGGTACTACAAGGACGAACCGGAGAGCATCTGCTTCGGCAAGCCGCTGGTCTAGGAGAACGCATGCCGATCTATGTACTGGCGACCTCGAACCCTCGATCCACCCGGACGCCTACGTCCACCCCGACGCGACGGTGATCGGTGGTGCTGAACGGAACCGTCGTCGAGGACGGCGGGGTGGTCGGCGCGGTTCTCTCCTATGGGTCCCATGTGGACAGTGAGTACATCGCGCTCGGCGTCCCGGCGAAGACGCGGCCGAACACGCCGGTCGGGCCGGAGATGATCAAGCTCGTCGTCGACGGTTATGTCGAGCGCGCGGCCAGGTTCCGGGTCGAACTCCGGCGTCTCGGGTGAGGTGAGTAAGCTCGCACGCCGTGACCGCACGACCGCTGCAGGACATCGTCGAAGCAGGCTGGGCGCAAGCCCTCGAACCGGTGGCGCCGCAGGTCGCCGCGATGGGGGAGTTCCTCCGCGCGGAGATCGCCGCCGGCCGGAGCTATCTCCCGGCGGGTGAACATGTGCTGCGAGCGTTCCAGCAGCCGTTTCACGACGTGCGGGTGCTGATCGTCGGCCAGGATCCGTACCCGACGCCCGGACACGCCGTCGGGCTGAGCTTCTCGGTGGCGCCGGACGTCCGGCCGATCCCGAAGAGCCTGATCAACATCTACAAGGAGTACTGCGAGGACCTCGGGCACCCGTTGCCGTCGAACGGCGACCTGACGCCGTGGGCCGACCAGGGTGTGCTGCTGCTCAACAGGTCGCTGACCGTGGAGCCCGGGAAGTCGAACTCGCACCAGGGCAAGGGCTGGGAAGCGGTCACCGAGCAGGCCATCAAGGCCCTCGCCGCGCGGGACGAGCCGATGGTGGCGATCCTGTGGGGCCGCAACGCGCGGAACCTGAAGCCGATGCTGGGCGAGGTACCGTGCATCGAGTCGGCGCACCCGAGCCCGCTTTCGGCGCACGCCGGCTTCTTCGGCTCGCGCCCCTTCAGCCGGGCGAACCAGCTGCTGGAGCAGCAGGGCGGCGGTCCCGTGGACTGGAAACTCCCCTGACCCTTTGTTGCGCGTGAAGGCCCCCTTCGCGCGCCCCCGTGACAGCAGTGACCGGTGTGGCTGAGGCGCTGCCAAAGTCCGTGAAGGCCTCCTTTACTACCTTGAGGGTCAGGGTCCCGGCAAAGTCGCATAGCCGCTGGTCAAGTGGGGTTGCGGTGACAGAGGCGGGCTCGTCACAGTCGCCTGACATCTTTCTCAACTGTCCACATAGGACGCCTCCAAGGCTACGGTGCCCGATTTGGGCGTTTTTCGACCGGTCGTGAGTGAAAAAGAGGGTTCTAGCCCTAAATTTCACTCACGACCTCAGTCAAAAAACGTACATAACCGCATTAAATGGACATCCAGCTGCCGAATGGTGTCCTTTGTGGACACTTGACGCTCAAGGCACCCTGTCATCCGCTCTCGTCGGAAGTTCAGTTCGAAGCACCAAAAGCGCCACCGACCAGCGGCTATGCGACTTTGCCGGGACCCTGACCTCGAGGGTAGGGAAGGAGGCCTTCACGGACTTCTGTCTTGGGGTGGGCGGTTCCGCAGTACATGAAGGCCCCCTTCCTTGCGCCTAGGTACAGGAAGGGGTCCTTCATGTACTGCGGAAGGTGCCCTTCACGCGCCCTATTGAGGCTTGTTTTTGAGGTGCGTTGGGGATGGTCCCGGGGGGGGGGGGGGGGCGCTTGGGGGGGAGCGGGGGCGGGCAAGGGAGACTCCCGCAGCCACGCGG
>NZ_JBVJCE010000023.1:106692-149932 GCF_055588925.1 Amycolatopsis sp. NPDC041971
TCCTCGCCTCGCGCCCCCCTACCTCCTCTCCCCCTCCCTCCCTTCCCCCCCCCCCCCCCCCCCCCCCACCCACCCCACCCCCCCCCCCCCCCCCCCCCCCGGCGGGCCCACCGGACCCGTGAGAGTCCCAGCGCACCCGGTCCATAAAAAATGGCGGGTGCTCCGAAGAGCACCCGCCATTCCCCAAAAACCCGGCTCAGCCGCGAACGACCTTGCCCGCCTTGATGCACGAGGTGCAGGCGTTCAGGCGCTTGCGCTGGGACAGACCGATCTTGGCGTGAACGGTCTGGATGTTCGGGTTCCACCGGCGGTTGGTACGCCGGTGGGAGTGCGAGACCGACTTGCCAAAGCCCGGTCCCTTGCCACAGACGTCGCACACGGCAGCCACGTCGAACTCCTCTGGATCTGGGACAAAGAATGATGCGCCCAGCATGCTGGGCAACTCGACCATAGTAACCAGTGGCTCAGAGCCCTCCGGCACCGGGTCGATACCCTCGCTGGAACAGCTAGGAGGTTACGGGGTGCGGGTGCTGGACGTGGCGGCGGTGTCGGCCTGGTCGGCGGCCTGTGTGCACAGCCTGTCGGTGCTGCGGCCGGCGATCGACGACATCAACGTCTACCCGGTCGCCGACTCCGACACCGGCTCCAACCTGCTGTTCACCATGACCGCGGCCCGTGACGCGCTGGCGGAGGCCGAGCCGGCGACGACCGCCGAGGCGCTGGCGGTGTTCGCCAAGGGCGCGGTCGCGGCGGCCAAGGGCAACTCGGGGGTGATCATGTCGCAGGTCGTACGCGGGATCGCCGAGTCGGCGGCGGTCAGGGACATCGACGGGCACGGTCTCGCGGAGGCGCTCGGGTGCGCGGACAGGGCCGCGACGGGGGCGGTGAGCCGTCCGGTCGCCGGGACCATCCTGACCGTGCTCCACACCGTCGCCGCGTCCGTCCGTGACGCGACAGGGTCACTCGAAGAGGTGGCCGCCGCGGCGGCGAGCGTCGCCGCCGAAGCCCTCGAAGAGACCCCGAAACAGCTGCCCGTCCTGGCGGTGGCAGGTGTGGTCGACGCGGGCGCCCGCGGCCTGGTCGCGGTCCTCGACGCCCTTTCCGGAGTGATCTCGGGCAGCCTCGTCGAGCCGGAGCATCCGCTCGAGGCACATCATCACCCTCACCCGGTCGACGCGCAGACGGCCTGGGAGGTCATGTACCTGCTCGACGACGTCGACGAAGGCAGTCTCCCCGGGCTCCGCAGGACCCTCAGCGGCCTCGGCGACAGCGTGACGGTCGCCGGGGACGGCGCCGGCGCGTACGCCGTCCACGTGCACTGCGCGGACATCGGCGCGGCGCTGGAGGCCGGGATCGAGCTCGGCCGTCCCCGCAGGGTCCGGGTCGAGCCGCTGATCACGCCCACTCCGGTCGAGGTCGGCGGTGGTATCGACCGTTCGGTGGTCGCCGTGGTCCACGGCGGGCCGCTGGCCGAACTGCTGCGGGCCGAGGGGGTCGCGGTGCTGTCCGTGCCGCCGGGTGTCGCGCCGACGGTCGAGGAGATGCTGGGCCTGATCAACGAGGCCGCCGGACGTCACGTCACCGTCCTCCCCGGTGGTCAGGAGCTGACCGCGGCGGCCGACGCGGCGGCGGGTCACGCGATGGCCGCGGATCGCGACGTCGTGGTCATCCCGTGCGTGTCACCCGTCCAGGTGCTCGCCGCGCTGGCCGTCCACGACAAGGATCGCCGCACCAACGACGACGTGGTCGCGATGGCCGAAGCGGCCGCCGCCACGAGGCGTGGCGAACTGCGGATCGCGCAGGAGGAGTCGCTAACCTGGGTGGGCCGGGCGCAGGCCGGTGACGTCGTCGGCCTCGTCGACGGCGAGGTCGTGTTGATCGAGCCCGCGCCCGCCTCGGAGGCGAGCCTGGTCGTGGCGGCGGTCGGCGTGCTGAACCGGATGCTGGCCCTCGGCGGCGAACTGGTCACCGTGCTGACCGGGGCGGACGTGCCGGTCCGGTTGCCCGGTGAGCTGGCCGATCAGCTGCGCCTGGAACATCCCGAGGTCGAGTTGACGAGTTACGCCGGCGGCCAGTCCGACGCCGTGCTGCTGATGGGGGTGGAGTGACCGGATGACGAACCTGCGCGCGGACCTCAAGCTGGTCGTGGGCGCGGCGACGGCGAAGGCACTCGCCAAGGGCCTCAAGATCGAGACGGTCAGCGACCTCCTGCGCCACTATCCCCGCCGCTACGCCGAACGCGGCCAGCTCACCGACATCGCCGGGCTCGAACTCGGCGAGCACGCGACCGTGATGGCACGCATCGAGCGGGTCAACAAGCGCCGGATGAAGGCACGCAGCGGCACGCTGCTCGAGATGGTGATCACCGACGGCAAACGTCGCCTTCAGTGCACCTTCTTCAACCAGGCCTGGCGCGAAAAGGAACTCGTGCCCGGCAAGAACGGGCTGTTCGCGGGCAAGGTCACGGCCTTCCGCGACGTCCTGCAACTGGCGAACCCCGAGTACGAACTGTTCGACGCCGACCGTCAGGCCGAGGCGATGGACGACTTCCTCGCCGAGATCATCCCGGTGTACCCGGCGGCGCAGGGGATTCCGACCTGGGTGATCGCCAAGGCCGTCCGGCAGGTGCTGGACGTGCTGGAGGTCGACGAAGACCCGATGCCGATCGAGCTGCTGGCCCGGTACGGCCTGCCCAGCCTGGAAAGCGCGCTGCGTGGCATCCACCGTCCGTCGAGCTGGCAGGCGCTGAACTCCGCGCGGGACAGGCTCAAATGGGACGAAGCCATGGCCGTACAGCTGATTTTCGCGCAGCGGCGGCATTCCCTGGTGTCGCGGCCCGCGAAAGCCTGCCCGCACGCCGAGGGCGGCATCCTCGACGCCTTCGACAAACGGCTCCCGTTCGCGCTGACCTCAGGGCAGCAGGAGATCGGCGAGGAGATCGCCGGGGATCTGTCCACCGAGCATCCGATGAACCGGCTGCTGCAGGGCGAGGTCGGTTCCGGCAAGACCGTCGTCGCGCTGCGCGCCATGCTCCAGGTCGTCGATTCCGGGCGGCAGGCGGCGATGCTCGCGCCGACGGAGGTCCTCGCCGCGCAGCACGCCCGGTCGCTGCGCGAGATGCTCGGCGACCTCGGGCAGGCGGGTGAGCTCGGTGCCGCGGAGAACGCGACGCGCGTGACCTTGCTGACCGGTTCGATGGGTGCCAAGGAACGCAAGAAGGCGTTGCTGGAGACGGTCAGCGGCGAGGCCGGGATCATCGTCGGCACGCACGCGCTCATCCAGGACACGGTTTCCTTCGCGGATCTCGGCCTGGCCGTGGTCGACGAACAGCACCGGTTCGGGGTGGAGCAGCGGGACGCGCTGCGCTCCCGCGGCTCCGACGAGACCAGCCCGCACGTGCTCGTCATGACGGCGACGCCCATCCCGCGCACGGTCGCGATGACCGTGTACGGCGATCTGGAGATCTCCGCGCTGCGCGAGATGCCGGTCGGCAGGTCGCCGATCAAGACGTCGGTCGTACCGGTCGCGGAGCGGCCCGCCTGGCTGGACAGGGCGTGGCAGCGAGTCCGCGAGGAATGCGGCAAGGGCCATCAGGCCTACATCGTCTGCCCGCGCATCGGCGACGAACCGGCGTCGGACAAGGGTGACAAACGGCCCGCGCTCGCCGTTCTCGACGTGGCGCCCGAGCTGGCCGAGGGCCAGTTGAAAGGCCTGAAGATCGGTGTCCTGCACGGCCGGATGCCCAGTGACGACAAGGACGCCGTGATGCAGGCGTTCTCCAGGGGCGACCTGGACGTCCTCGTCGCCACCACCGTGATCGAGGTCGGCGTGAACGTGCCGAACGCGACCGCGATGGTGATCATGGACGCCGACCGGTTCGGCATCAGCCAGCTGCACCAGCTGCGCGGCCGGGTCGGCCGGGGCAGCGTGCCGGGGCTTTGCCTGCTGGTCACCGAGACCCTGGACGGGACGACGACCCGCGAGCGGCTGGCCGCCGTCGAGTCCACGACGGACGGTTTCGAACTGTCCAGAATGGACTTGGAGCTGCGCCGCGAGGGCGACATCCTCGGCGCCGCGCAATCGGGGAAGAAGTCGACCCTGAAATTGCTGTCGCTATTGCGCGACGAGGACGTCATCGCCGAGGCGAGGGTCCGCGCGTTGGAAATCGTCGAGAAGGACCCGGCACTGGGGAATTACTTGGGGCTGGCGCACATGATCGCCGACGTCGTCGACGAAGATCGCGTGGAGTATCTGGAAAAAAGCTGACGCGGACATCTCTGCCCGATTGGACCTTGCCGTCGCGCGGGCAGAGGGGTTTCCTCGTTCCGTACGGGCGAGGGAGGCCGGGGATGACGTCAGCGGTTCGTGTCCAGCTCGGTGAGGACGGGGCCGACGCCGAGCGCGTCGACCAGCTCACCGGGTACCTCCGAAGCGCGCTCATCGATCGCGGGGTCGCCGAGGTCGCCGAGGTCAAGGCGCTGCCCGCCGGTCCGGCACCCCCCGGCTCGCGCGCGTTCGACGTCGCGACGGTGGGCGGACTGCTGGTCACGCTGGGGCAGTCCGCCGAGGGCCTGCGCTCGGTCGTCGCGGCCGTGCGGGAATGGCTTTCGCGCGGCGGCCGGGTGAAACGCACCGTCCGGCTGGAGATCGACGGCGACGTGCTGGAGTTGTCCGAAGCGAGCCTCACGGATCAGGACAAGCTCGTCGACCTCTTCGTAAGCAGGCATTCGGCGTCATGACCGGCGAGCGGCGTGCCTTGATCATCGCCAACGGGGAGTACGACAACCCCGGGTTGAGCGCGCTGCGGTCCCCGGCGGCCGACGCCGAAGCGCTCGCCGAGGTCCTCGCCGATCGCACCATCAGCGAGTTCGACGTCCAGGTGGTGCGCGACGAGACCGCGCACGTGATCGCGAGCCGGGTCGAGGATCTGTTCGCCGACAGCGCGCCGGACGACGTCCTGCTGGTGCATTTCTCGTGTCACGGCTTGAAAAGCGAGTCGGGCGAGCTGTTCTTCGCCGCCCGCAACACCCGCCCGGAGCGGCTGGCGTCGAGTGCCGTTCCCGCCGATTTCGTCCAGCGCTGTATGCGGATGAGCCGATCGCGGAGCATCGTCCTCCTCCTGGACTGCTGCTACGGCGGCGCTTTCAGCCAGGGGGTCGCGGTGCGCGCCTCCGGTGAGGCCAATGTGCTCGACGCGTTCCCCGGCGGTGGTTTCGGCGGCCGTGGCCGTGCGGTGATCACCGCGTCGAACTCCATCGAGTACGCCTTCGAGGGCGATCACCTCGCCGACGACCACGTCCGGCCGTCGGTGTTCACCTCGGCGCTGGTCGACGGACTCCGGACAGGGGACGCGGATCGCGACGAAGACGGCTGGATCGCGCTCAGCGAACTCTACGACTACCTGTTCGACAGCGTCCGCGAACGGAACCCGAACCAGACGCCCAGCCGCGACATCGAGATGCAGGGCGAGCTGTACCTCGCCAGGAGCAGACGCCGCCGGATCAAATCGTCGCCGGTCCCGGCCGACCTGCGCGCGGCGAGCGAGGATCCGAACATGTTCACCCGCCTAGGCGCGGTGACGGAACTCCAGCGACGGCTGAGGAGCGAGAACCTCTCCGTCGCCATCGGCGCGCACGAAGTCCTCACCACGATGGCGCAGACCGACATCCAGCACATCGCCGAGGCCGCCGACCTGGCGCGGCGGGCAGCACGCGTGCGAACCGACCCCGACGTGGTGCGGTTCGGTGAGGTCGTCCGCGGAGCGACGCCGGTGGCGCGGATCCGGCTGGAAGGGCCGCCGATCGCGCGGGCCTGCCGGTTCGCGTCGTCGCATTCCTGGTTGGGGGTGACCGAGACCGGCGACGGGGCCGAGATCTCCCTGGACCTGGCGGAACCCGGGGCGTTCGACGGGTGGATCACCGTGACCGGGCCGACCGGCGAGGTGGTGGTGCGGGTCGAGGGGCAGCTCGTCCAGGAACCCGAGCCCGTGCCGGATCCCAAGCCGGTACCGGAACCGCGGCCGGTGCACACGCCCGCGCCGACTCCGGAGCCCTCAAGGAATCCCGAGCCGCCCGTGCTCCCGAAGCCCGAACCGGCCGTGCCCGCGCGACCGAAGCGCGACCCGTTCGCCGTCGCCGCCGGTCTGTTCGCCTTCGCGGCCGCGGTGTACCTGGTGGTCATCGGCGTCCAGTTCGGCAGCAGCGTGGAAGACTTCTTCGAAGACGGCGGCTGGACCGTCTTGCCGCTCGTCGTCTTCGCGATCGGGGCGGGGATCGCGATGTTCCCGCCGAAGACACGCCGGATGACGGGGCCGGGAACGCTGTGCGGGCTGGCGCTGCTCTCGGCGACGCCGTCCGGCCCGGTCGTCCTCGTCCTCGCCGACGGCTGCCTGATCGCCGCGGCCGTCTGCGCGCTGGTGTCGGTGCGGCGTGACCGGAGTTTCCGGCTCGGCCTGGGGAAACCGCGAGGCGCCCTTACTGTGGCGGCTTTCGTTTCCGGGACCGGCGGCGCACTCGGTCTCGTGGTGGAGGCGATCGAACTCGTCGGCTACTCGTCGAGCCGGGCCGACGAGGGCGCGGTCTACTTCGTCGTCTCGCTGACACTCTTCGTCGGGACGCTGCTCGGGGTCTCCCTGCGGCCGGCGGCGTTCGGGGTCGCTTTCCTCGGCGGTGTGGCGGGAGGCGGCATCGTCATGGTGTGCGTGCTTTTCTACGCGATGCCGAGCAGTTCGAGCGTGACCGGCGCGGGCTGGGGGATCGCGCTGTCGATGGTGCTCGCGCTCGCCATCGTGACCGGTCTCGCCGCCCGCAAAGTGACGGCGAAAGACTGACGATGGCCACGGTCCGGCCCGCGACCGTCGATGACGCCTGGCCCATCGCCGAGGTGAACGTCCGGTCGTGGCAGGCGGCGTATGAGGGTCTGCTGCCCGAGCTGTACCTGCGCGATCTTTCGGTCGAAGGCCGGGCGGCCCGCTGGCAGCGGACCCTCGCCGATCCCGCCAACCAGGGCGATGTCCTGGTCCTCGTCGAAAACGGCTCGCTCCTCGGCTTCACCGCCGTCGACCGGATCCGCGGGGAACTGCGCGCGATCTACCTCGAACCCGACCGCTGGGGCACGGGATTGGGCAGGCAGCTGCTCGACACCGCCGTCGCCGCGTTGCGGGATTCAGGGCACCGCGAGGCGACGCTCTGGGTGCTCGACACCAACGAACGCGCTCAGCGCTTCTACTCGGCAGCGGGATGGCTGCCGGACGGGGCGACGAAGACCGACACCATGCCCGGCGAGGACATCCCGCTTTCCGAAGTGCGCTACCGGATCGACCTCGTCAACGGGTGAACTGGGTCAAGCGGGTCGTGGGGGGGGGGGGGGGGGGGGGGGGGGGGGGGGGGGGGGGGGAGAAGGAGGCGGAAGGGCGGGGGGGGGGGGGGTGTCGTGGACGCGCCAGGGACACGCCGTGAACCCGCCATGGCAGGTGGGGGGGGGGGGGGGGTTGGGGTCGCTCCCCCCCCCCCCCCCCCCCCCCCCCCCCCCCCCCCCGAGACCCGGCCCATGCGGTACCGGCACGCTCGCCCCTTCCCGAAGTACCCCGTTGTGACTGGCGGTGCCGCTGAGATTTGTTCCCGTTCCGTGAAGGGACCCTTGAGGGACCCAGAGTCCCTCAAGGGTCCCTTCACGGAACGACGATCGCAGACGCCTCCAGCCCTGACCCGAATCGCCACTCACGACTATCCCCACATCTGCGTGACCGGACCGATCACGCAGAACCGGGGGATTTCGGGTCATTCACACAGTCCCGCATCGAGAGGACTAAATGCGGAATCACTGCGGAGTTCCCGCCCATCGCCTCGACCCACTACAGCGATCCGGCCCGCCCCCAGGAACCCGCCAACCACACCGACGACGGACCCTCGGCATCCCCATCCCGACCGCGACGAAGAACACCGCTGCGAAGGAGCCGAGAACGATCAGGACAGCGTGGACCGCGGTCCTGTCCTCGTGGGGTTCGGCTTGCCGTTGCCCGCGGTTCATCGGCCTCGGCAGCTGGTCCTTGGGCATACCCGGCATACGCCCGCCGGCCACGGCGGGTTGCCCACCCGGCCGCGAACTCCGCAACTAATCGCGTGAACGCACAAAAGCACCTTCACGCGCCGCGACGGCCACCGCCCGAGCCGTGACCCGCGCTTCCGTCACCGTGACACTTTCCCGCGACAGGAACAGCCGGTAGAACATCGGCCCGCAAACCGCCCGCACCAGCTCGTCGCCGTCCGTGCCGGCGGGGATCTCGCCCCGCGCGACGGCCCGCTCCGCGATCGGCGCCATGCGCACGTGCCGGTCCGCGTAGAAGTCGTGCAATGCCTCGGCCGCTTGCGGCGACTGGAACGCCGCCAGTACCGACGCCGTGGGCAGTTCCTTCAACGAGGGTTCGGTGAAGTACCGCACGACCTCCGCCGCCACCTCGTACAGATCGTCCTCGAGCGATCCGGTGTCAGGCGCCTTCCAGTCGTCTTCGGCGCCCATGTGGAGTGCGGCGGCGACGAGGCCGTCCGGTGAGGACCAGCGCCGGTACACCGTGGTCTTGTGCACGCCGGACCGTTCGGCGACCGCGTCCACGGTCAGTTCGCCGAAACCATGTTCGGCCAGCAGGTCGAGCGTGGCGTGCAGGACGGCCTGACGGGTGCGTTCCGTGCGGCCGCCGGGCCGTTGGGTACCGGAGGTTGCCAATTGCTACTCCTGTTGCGTTAGTGTGGCCAGTATGTCAGACCCAGCGAAGATCGCCGAACTCATCGGCGACGCGAAGATCGTCGCCATCGGTGAGAACAACCATCATCTCCACGAGTTCGGAGACCTGCGCAATCGTTTGCTCCGCCATCTCATCGAGCACCACGGCTTCCGTGTCGTCGGGTTCGAGTCCGGTTTCGCCGAGGGAAAGCTCGTCGATGACTGGCTGAAAGGCGCCCCGGGCGACGTCGCCGACATCGGCCGCGACGGCTTCACCTTCTCGCTCGGGGAGTCGCCCGAGGCGCACGAAATGCTGACGTGGCTCCGCGAACGGGGTGACGTCCGGTACTTCGGCCTCGACGTGCCGAGTTCGGCGGGGTCGCCCGTGCCGTCGCTCGACGCGGTCCGCACGTACCTGTCCACTGTGGACGTGGCCGCGGTGAGCCTGGTCGACGCGGCGATCGAGGCGACCAAGGGGTACGCGTCGGCCAGCAGTGCGGAGGCGCCCGCCAAGTACGCCGCGCTCGACGACGCCGCCAAGGACAAGGCGACCGCGGCGCTCACCCGGCTCAAGACGCACCTCACCTCGTTGCGCCCCGTCTACGGGAACACCACTGTCGCGGAGCACCACGTCGAAGGCGCGTTGCGCGTCGACGCCTACCTCGCCGAGGTCGCCGCGATGATGTCCGGCGACGCCCCGGCCCTGCAGAGTGGTTCGCGCGACGCGTACATGGCCGAAACCGTCCGGCTGATCCGGCGACTGCACGGCGACGACACGAAGATCGTCGTGATGCTCCACAACGGACACCTCCAGCGCGTGCCGTTCTCGCCGTTCCCCGGGCTCACTTCACCCTCGGCCGGCACGCATCTGGCGGCCGAGTTCGGTGACGACTACTTCGCGTTGGGGCTCACCGCGGTCGAGGGCGAGACCACCGGCCTCAGGCCGGATCCGGCCGCGCGGCTCGGGTTCACCGTGTACCGCCAGGAACTGGACGCACCGGCGGAAGGCAGCGTCGAGGCCGAAGGCCCCGGACTGGTGGATCTCCGCGCGCGACGCGGAACCGCGGGACCGCGGAGCATCCGGCACGCGCATCTGTTCAACCCCGTCGACGTCGTCGACGCCTTCGACGCGCTGGTCTGCCTCCCGAAGTCGACAGTCAGCGGCCACATCGGGCAAGACCAATCGAACGGGTGACACTCCTGGGTTGCCGCCCCCGGGGTACAGGCGTAAAGCCAAGGCATGATCATTCGACTGGTACGGGTCATGGCCGCGCTCGCGCTTTCGGCCTTCGTGGCGCAGCCCGCCGCCGCGGCGGAAGTCCAGCAGAACCCGCCGAACTGGGGAGTGGACCGGATCGACCAGCGAACGGGCCTCGACCAGCTCTACCACTACGAGACCGACGCCAAGGACGTCACGGTCTACGTGATCGACAGCGGGGTCGACGCGGCCCATCCGGACTTCGACGGCCGGGTGAAGCCCGGTAAGGACTTCCTCGACGGCGGCACGGACACCGCCGACACCAACGGTCACGGCACGTATCTGGCCGGTGTCGCCGCGTCGAGGACCTTCGGCGTCGCGAAGGCCGCGCAGATCGTCCCGGTCCGGGTGCTCGACGCGGAGGGCGGCGGCGCGACGGACAAGATCATCGCCGGTATCGACTGGGTGACGCAGAACGCACAGCAGCCCGCCGTGGCCGTCCTCGGCATCGGCGGCGCCGCCAACGACCGGCTCGACGCCGCCGTCCGCGCGCTCGCGGCGGTCGTCCCGATCGCCCTTCCCGCGGGCGGCGAGGCCACCGACGCGGGGAAGTTCTCCCCCGGCAGGGTCACCGAAGCGCTCACCGTCGGCTCGACCGACACGAGTGACCGAGTCGGGTCGACGTCGAACTACGGCGAGGTCGTCGACCTGTTCGCACCAGGGGTGGACGTGCCGGGACCCAACGCCGGGGGGAGCGGAGGCAAGGTGCTCAGCGGGACGTCGTCGGCCGCCGCGCACGTCGCCGGCGTGGCCGCGCTGTACCGGTCCCTGCATCCCGCGGCCTCCGTGCCGGACGTCACGAAGGCGCTCGTGGACCTCGCCGCGGTCGACGTGCTGACCGGTGTCCACGAGGGCACCGCGAACCGGGTGCTGCAGAGTCCGCGCGCGCAACTCAGGCGGGGATGACGTCCATCACCTGGACGACAACTCCCGTCCTGCGGGACCGAACAGGTAACGTGCCTCACCTACCGATCCGATGATGGGAAGGACCGGCATGTTCCGCAAGGTACTGGTCGCCAACCGGGGTGAGATCGCCATCCGCGCGTTCCGCGCCGGATTCGAGCTCGGCGCGGGCACGGTGGCTGTGTTCCCGCACGAAGACCGCAATTCGCTCCACCGGTTGAAGGCCGACGAGGCCTATGAGATCGGCGAACCCGGTCACCCGGTGCGGGCTTATCTGTCGGTCGAGGAAATCGTCGCGGCCGCCAAGAAGGCGGGCGCGGACGCCGTTTACCCCGGCTACGGTTTCCTCTCCGAGAACCCGGACCTCGCGCGCGCGTGCGAGGAAGAAGGCATCACCTTCGTCGGGCCGAGCGCGGACATCCTCGAGCTGACCGGCAACAAGGCCCGCGCGGTCAAGGCCGCGCGCGAGGCCGGGGTGCCGGTGCTGGGTTCTTCCGAGCCGTCCTCCGACGTGGACGCGCTGATCGCCGCCGCCGAAGGGATCGGTTTCCCGGTCTTCGTCAAGGCCGTCGCCGGTGGCGGCGGACGCGGTATGCGCCGCGTCCAGGACCCCGCACAGCTGCGCGAGTCCATCGAGGCCGCCGCGCGCGAGGCCGAGTCGGCCTTCGGCGACCCGACGGTGTTCATCGAGAAGGCCGTCGTCGAGCCGCGCCACATCGAGGTCCAGATCCTCGCCGACGGCGAGGGCAACGTGATCCACCTCTTCGAGCGCGACTGCTCGGTCCAGCGACGGCACCAGAAGGTCATCGAGCTGGCCCCAGCGCCGAACCTGCCGTCCGAACTGCGGGATCAGATCTGCGCCGACGCGGTGAAGTTCGCCCGCCAGATCGGCTACCGCAACGCCGGCACCGTCGAGTTCCTGCTCGACCGGGACGGCAACCACGTCTTCATCGAGATGAACCCGCGCATCCAGGTCGAGCACACGGTGACCGAGGAGGTCACCGACGTCGACCTCGTCCAGTCTCAGCTGCGCATCGCCTCCGGCGAGACGCTCGACGATCTCGGGCTGTCGCAGGACAAGGTGTACCTGCGCGGCGCCGCCCTGCAGTGCCGCATCACCACCGAGGATCCCGCCAACGGTTTCCGCCCGGACACCGGGATGATCAGCGCGTACCGCTCGCCCGGCGGTTCCGGTATCCGCCTCGACGGCGGGACGGCGTTCGCCGGCACCGAGATCAGCGCGCACTTCGACTCGCTGCTGGTGAAGCTGAGCTGCCGCGGCCGCGACTTCAAGACCGCCGTCGGCCGCGCCCGGCGCGCCGTCGCCGAGTTCCGGATCCGCGGCGTGGCCACGAACATCCCGTTCCTGCAGGCCGTCCTCGACGACCCGGACTTCCGCGAAGGCCGCGTCACGACGTCGTTCATCGAGGAGCGCCCGCATCTGCTCACCGCGCGCCATTCGGCCGACCGCGGGACCAGGCTGCTGACCTACCTCGCCGACAGGACGGTCAACAAACCGCACGGCGAGCGTCCGCGCACTCTCGACCCGCAGGTCAAATTGCCGAAGCTGCCCAAGGACCTCGAACCGGCGCCCGGCTCGAAGCAGAAGCTCACCGAACTCGGCCCGGAGGGCTTCGCCCGCTGGCTGCGGGAGTCGCCGACCATCGGCGTCACCGACACCACCTTCCGTGACGCGCACCAGTCGCTGCTCGCCACGCGTGTGCGGACGAAGGACCTGCTCGCCGTCGCGCCGGTGGTCGCGCGGACCACACCGCAGCTGCTCTCGCTGGAATGCTGGGGCGGCGCGACCTACGACGTCGCGTTGCGGTTCCTGGCGGAGGATCCGTGGGAGCGGCTGGCGAAGCTGCGGGAAGCGGTGCCGAACATCTGCCTCCAGATGCTGCTGCGCGGCCGCAACACCGTCGGCTACACGCCGTACCCGACCGAGGTCACCCACGCCTTCGTGGAGGAGGCGACGGCGACCGGTATCGACATCTTCCGGATCTTCGACGCGCTCAACGACGTCGAGCAGATGCGCCCGGCGATCGAAGCCGTCCGCGAGACCGGATCCGCGGTCGCCGAGGTGGCGCTCTGCTACACCTCCGACCTGTCGGATCCGGCCGAGAAGCTCTACACCCTGGACTACTACCTCAAGCTGGCGGAGCAGATCGTCGCCGCTGGGGCGCACGTCCTGGCCATCAAGGACATGGCGGGCCTGCTGCGGGCGCCGGCGGCGGCGCGGCTGGTTTCCGCGCTGCGCAAAGAATTCGACCTCCCGGTGCACATCCACACGCATGACACCGCCGGCGGTCAGCTGGCGACGTACCTCGCCGCGATCCAGGCCGGGGCGGACGCCGTCGACGGTGCCGTCGCGTCCATGGCGGGCACGACGTCGCAGCCGTCGCTTTCGGCGCTCGTCGCCGCGACCGACCACTCGGACCGGCCGACCGGGCTGGATCTGCAGGCCATCGGCGACCTGGAGCCGTACTGGGAGAGCGTGCGCAAGATCTACGCGCCGTTCGAGGCGGGGCTCTCGTCGCCGACCGGGCGGGTGTACCACCACGAGATCCCGGGCGGTCAGCTGTCGAACCTGCGCACGCAGGCGATCTCGCTCGGTCTCGGCGAGCGGTTCGAGGAGATCGAGGCCATGTACGCGGCCGCGGACAGGATCCTCGGGCATCTGGTCAAGGTCACGCCTTCGTCCAAAGTGGTCGGTGACCTCGCGCTGCACCTCGTCGGCGCGGGTGTCTCGCCGTCGGATTTCGAGGCGGAGCCGAACAAGTTCGACATCCCCGACTCGGTGATCGGCTTCCTGCGCGGCGAACTGGGCGATCCGCCCGGCGGCTGGCCGGAACCGTTCCGCACCAAGGCCCTCGAAGGCCGCGCGCAGCCGAAGCCGGTGCAGGAACTGTCCGAAGAGGACCGTAAGGGGCTGGCCGAGAACCGGCGCGCGACGCTGAACCGGCTGCTGTTCCCCGGGCCCACGAAGGACTTCGAGGCGCACCGCGAGCAGTACGGTGACACCTCGGTCCTGCCGTCCAAGGACTTCTTCTACGGCCTGCGCCCGGGCGAGGAGTACTCGGTCGACCTGGAACAGGGTGTCCGGTTGCTGATCGAACTGGAGGCCATCGGCGAGGCCGACGAACGCGGGCTGCGCACGGTGATGTCCACGCTCAACGGTCAGCTGCGCCCGATCCAGGTGCGCGACACCTCGATCGCGTCGGCCATCCCGGCGACGGAGAAGGCCGCCAAGGGCGACCCGAAGCAGATCGCCGCGCCGTTCGCGGGCGTGGTCACCCTGCAGGTGTCCGAGGGCGACGAGGTCGAAGCAGGCGCGACGGTCGCGACCATCGAGGCGATGAAGATGGAAGCGTCGATCACGGCGTCGACCGGCGGCAAGGTCTCGCGGCGCGCGATCAACGCCGTCCAGCAGGTGGAAGGCGGGGACCTGCTGCTCGTCCTGGAGTGACCTGGCCCCGCACCGGTCCGTGAAGGCCTCCTTGAGGGTCCATCCATGCCCCCGCCGCCACCCTCAACGGAGACGCTGCGCGCCACTGAGTGGAGTCAAGTCCCTCAAGGAGGCCTTCACGGACTTGCGGTGGCCACTAGCCTGAACCGGGTGCTGATCAACGCCGTACCCCAGTTCCAGGGCGCACTGACCGAACGCGCGCCGCGGTTGCCCGAGGGTTGTGTCGCGCTCGCCGAGCTGGCGGGCCACGTGCTGGGCGTGCCGGTGCACCACATCCTGCAGACCCGTGAGACCTCGCCCGCGGTCGACGGGATCGCCAACCGCGAGGTGCTCACCGGAGCGAACCGTGCAGCGCAGCTCGCCGCGCTGGAGGCGCCGGGCGGGCCGGTGCTCACCATCGGCGGGGATTGCGGGGTCGAACTGATCCCGATCGGCGTCGCGCGCTACCGCTTTGGCCCCGGCCTCGGTGTCGTCTGGTTCGACGCGCACGCGGATCTGAACACCGCGGAGACGTCGCCGTCGGGCGCGTTCCACGGCATGGTGCTGCGGTCACTGCTCGGCGAGGGCGACCCGGAGTTCGCCGCGAACCCGCCGATCGAACCCGGACGCGTCGTCCTCGCCGGGACAAGGGCCTTCGACGCCGCCGAGCGGGCCGTGGTCGATCGCGGGCTCGTCGTCGAGGCCGATCCCGCTTCCGGCCTGGCCGGTGCGGACAAGGTCTACCTTCACCTCGACCTCGACGTGCTCGATCCGGCGGAGTTCGACGGGCTGAACTACCCGGAGCCAGGTGGCTTGACGATCGAGCGGCTGGTGGCGATGCTTCGCGGGCTGAGCGGCTTCGAGGTCGTCGGGGCGGGAATCACTGAATGCGTCGGCACCGAAGTCCGCGTGCTGGAGCCCGTGCTCGAAGTACTCGGGGAATTGCTCACCGGAAAGCAGTGACGCTCCGTATTCATCGGCCGTTCGTACGTACCGTATGAGGCGTTTGCCAGGCACTTGTCATCAAAGTTCAGGGATGACCGGTGATTTTGTCACGATGGTGACAAGAAATCGGTTTCTTCTGCGAGAGGTGACACATTCACGAGCGACTTCGCGATGTGTTCGTTGTCACCCCACGACGATAGTGGGATGCCAGAACGCTGGGCGGAGCAAAGGAGCTGCGATGTCGGTGGAGCGCGGAATCGAACACGCTGCGCAGCCTCCCGCGACACTACCGCGCAAGCTCGCCGACATTTTGCGACCGGAACTGGGCAGCCTCGCCAACGAGATCGTCGACGAGATCCGGGCGACCATCCCCGCGTACGCGCGCCCGCTCGACGGGCCCTACGGCAAGTCCATCCGGGCCGGCGTCGAATACGCGATCACGTTGTTCGTCGCCCAGATCGCGGATCCCAGCGTCTCCAAGGAACAGTCGCACGAGGTCCACCATCGGCTCGGGCAGAACGAGATGCGGGAAGGCCGCAGCCTCGACACCCTCCAGTCGGCGTACCGGGTCGGCGCGCGCGTCTCCTGGCGGCGCATCATGCGCGTCGGCCGCCGCAGCGGGCTTTCGTCCGCGGTGATGTCGCAACTGGCCGACACGATGCTCGCGTTCATGGACGAACTCGCGTCCGTCGCGCTGGACGGCTATCTCGAGGCGAAGGCGCGCACCGCGGGGGCGCTGGACACATGGCGCCGCAAACTGCTGCACCTCGTGCTGGAAACCCCGCCCGCGCCGCAGAAGGCGATCGCGGAACTCGCGCAGCTGACCGGCTGGGCGGTGCCCGAGCGAGCGACGCCGGTAGTGCTGCTTCCGCTCGGCGACAGCGCCAGACCCCGGCGGCACCACGCCGTCGATTCGGACGTCCTCGCCGAACTCGACTCCGCTGAGCCGCGTCTGCTCGTCCCCGGCGAGATCTCCGGCGCCCGCCTGGCCACCTTGCAGGCCGCGCTGCCGGACTACCGGCTGTCGATCGGCCCGTGCCGTCCGCTGGACTCCGTCGCCGATTCCCTCCGCTGGGCGCGCGACGCCCTGCACCTCTCCGAACGCGGCGTCATCCAGGCCCGCCGGGTGATCCGCGCCGAAGACCATCTCGCCACCCTGCTCGTGAACGCGGACGCCGCGCTCACCCGCCAGCTGCGTGACCGCCTGTTCGCCCCGCTCGCCGAGATGACCGGGAAACAGCGGGAACGGCTGCTCGAAACCCTTCGCGCCTGGCTCGACAGCCAGGGCAACGTGGTCGACATCGCCGAGCGTCTCCAGGTGCATCCGCAGACCGTGCGGTACCGCATGCGGCAATTGCAGGCGACCTTCGGTGAGCACCTGCGCGACCCGGGGGCACGGTTCGAAATGGAGCTCGCACTACGGGCCGGGGTCGCGCCCGCCGGTCAGCGAACGGCTATGGACCACGCGATCCCGGAGGTACTTCCGGTGCCGCGTCGCAGTCCACAGTGGACGCCGAGTGGGTCTTGATCCTTCCGGCGCTGTCGAGTCCCGGATGCCATGAACGGTCCGTTACTTGCAAAATTTGCAAGTAACGGACCGTTCATGGCACGCCGTGGGCGCGGGAGAGGGACGGTGTTACCTCAGCCGGTGACGGGATGAGGAGCGCTCGCCTGCCACACGATGTCGGTGGCGTACCCCGTCGCCGTGTCGTACGGGTGCTGCCCGCTGGTGTTCGCCGCCCACACCTGGTTCTGGAACTGGCGCGGGAACCTCCCGCGCAGGGTGAACGACTCCAGCGTCGCGGTGGTCCCGGTCGTGCCCGCCTTCGTGCACCAGGTCGCGTCCGAGCGGAACTGGTCGGTCCCGTCGGAGGGCGCGATGACCACTCGCTGCCCGGACTGGCGCGGATAGTGTTCCGGGAACCGGACCGATTCGAACGAATGGCAGGTCACGTCCGCCTTGCCGGGCACGACCCGCCACGTCGCGTCGGCGCCGTCGCCGCCGGGGACTCCCGAGGCCACGACGGCGGCACCGGACCCGCGCGGATAACGGTCGCTTGAAAACCGCAGGGATTGCGTCAGCGCGGCGTCTTCATACTGCCCCAGGCGAAGGAACACCTCGACGTCGTCGTCGGTCCCGGCGAGTGCCGCGTTCGCTGCCACCACCAGGGTCGGATGCACCCGGCCCTGGTCCGCCCTGGTCCTGAGTTCGAAGGCGAGACGCCGGTCGGCCTCTCCCTTCTTCTTGAGCCAGGCCAGCCAGTCCTTGAGGTTCGCCCGATGGATCCCGTTACCGATGTAGGCGGTCAGGTCCGCCGGATTCGGGCTACGCAGCGCCCGTTCCGCCGCGGCACGCCACCACCACCGCCGCCCGGATCCGGGCGACCCGCGCGGTGCGCCTGGCCTTCTCGTCGGCGTCGGCGTGTTCGTCGGCTTCGACGATCGCCTTCTGGTCCGCCGCGCGAGCGGTGAAGATCCCGGTGAGGATAAACGCCTTCAGGCTGGCAGGCGAACCGTCGTACGCCGCCAGCGCCGCCTCCTTGAGCAGCGGACCCGGCGCGGTGCGCACGGTGCGTCGGGAGTGGCTTTCCTGACCCGGCTGTTCACAGCGGACGATGGCGGGAGCGGGTTCCGGCTCCGCCCGGCGATGCTGGTGTGCGCGGGGATCCTCGCGGGTGGCCGTGCTCCGAAGCGGGGGGAACCGGTCGTCGCGGCCGCGGCCATGCTGGCCATGCTGGCCGCGCTTGCCTTGCTGGGACCGACTCCGGCTCCTCGAGACCGGCGCGGCGTCGACTGGGAATCGGCCACCACCGTGCTGGCCGGGGACCACCTTCTGGGCCAGCCTCGCGATTGGTCGCCGAGGCCGCGCCCGCGCTGCCCTGGGCGCTTGCCGACTGGCTCGGTGAACTGGCCGCACTCCGCGCCGCCGACCTGACGTCGGCGGAGCTGTCGGGTGTTGCGGAGTCGTTGTTCGAGTTCCCGTTGCGGATCGGAGCGCACCTCGCGGGCGTGTCGCGCGACGAGCTCCGGGCCTTGCGAGACTACGGATCGGCGCTGGGGCGATTGGTCGCCGGGGTGGAGGACGTCCTCGCCCTGCGCGGCGAACGGACCAGGATGGACCTCACCCTCGAAGCGATGCTGGCAGGGAAGACCTCGACACTGACCCGCGTTGGTGCGGCGGCCGGGTTTGACCATTCGCGACTTCGACGAACCCGGCCTCGCGGCGGCCTCTTTGGACGCCGCCGTCCGAGAGGGAGGCGTCTCTTGGCCGAGACGCGCGCCGCGCTGTCCGAAGTGAACGGGCGGACGGCGAGACTCGTCCTCGAAGCGTTCGCCGGATCGGTGGCCTCGCCGATCCTCCGCTGACCCTCAGCGGCGCGCCACCGGCGGATCCACGTTGGGGCACTTGCGTTCGAGGTCCCACGGCAGGCCGACCTGGTTGATCCCGACACACGCCTGGTTGCCCGGCCCCGACGCCATCCCGGTCAGCAACGAGTCGAGGTCTTCCTTCACCCCACAACCGGAGAACGCGGGCAAGGTGAAGTCCTTGTAGGCGGGGTCCTCCCACTGCGGATCGGTGCGCACGACTCCGCCGGTGAACATCCCGTACCTCTCGCCGCGAAGATTGATCTTGATCGGCTCGGCCGTGAGGCAGTTTTCGCCGACGTCGAGACCGACCCCGTTGATGGTGACCTCGCTCAGTTTCCCGTAGACCTTGAGCGGAGTGAGGACCGTCGAGCTTCCCGACGGCTCCGGGATCGCCACACCGTCCACGTCGATGACGTGGTTGCCGGTGGTGTGGTCCTCGGGCAGCAGTTCCATGGTCGCGCTGATCGGGACGAAGCCGAAACCGAGGAACGTCATCCGGCTCGGCGGCATGATGAGCGAGCCGGTGACCTTTCCGGGGCCCTCGGTGTTCTCCAGGTCGACTTCCCAGACCGCATTGATCATGATCGCGGGCTTCAAACGCGCGAACGCGCCGAGTTTCTTGATCGACGACGTGCCCTGCAGTTCGAACGGCTGCAACGCGATGGGGTACAGGCCGCTGGCATGGACGTCGTCCGCGGCTCGCGTACCGGCCTCGGGCTTCTTCTGCTCACCGGGTTTGCCGGACTGCGGCTTGGGCTTCCCGATGGGCAGCAGCGCGACACTGCCGAGCAGTGTGTCCTGGCCCGGGGCCTGGGTGCAGGTGATCGGCTTGAGCGGTGTTTCGGCGGCGGTCAGGGCCAATGACGGTACCCCTGTGCTCAGCCGCAGTTCGGACGGCACGTTCAGCAGGATTTCGGGGACCTTACCCGTCGCGACCAGCTTCAGTTCGCCGGTGGCGGCTATTTTCGTCGCCGGGATCGTCAGAGACACCGGTATCGGGGTCTTCTTGTCCCCGTTCGCGGCCGTGAGCTCGACGGTCGCTCCACCCGCGACTTCGGTGGCGGCCCCGAGCGATCCTTCAACGATGGTGAAGGAGAGAGAGAAGTCCTTGATCTGCACCGGTTTCCCGGTTTGGACGACCTTCGGCAACGTTGCCCTGGTGTCCACTGTGACCGGTCGCGCCCCGACGGGATCCGGGAAGACGCAGGTGTTGGCCAGGGTTCGCTGTGCGGTAGCCTCGCCTTGCAACGGCGTCGTGGGCGGTGCCGTCGGATCGGTCGCCGCTGACGAAGCCAGCGCGCCGTGGACCCCCGCGAGCAGGATGACGCCCGCCAGAACGGGAAACCTCCCGAGTGCCCGGCGAACCTGCTGCGTCATAGGGGTTCCTCTCCTGCCTTGAGCCGGTGTGTGCATGGTGACCGTGTGGGACGGGCGTCCCCGCCCCACACGGGTGGTTCATCAGGTGATCGGGATCGCCGGGCTGAACGCGCGGTTCTGCGCGGGGTTGGTGTTCTTCACAGTGCAGTTGAAGTTCCACGCCGTCCAGGTGCCGTCCTTCTTGTGGAAGTCCAGCGGCGCGTTGATCGTGGTACCGAGTGAAGCGGTCGCCGAACCGGGCGTACCGGCGGTGAACGTGGGAACACCGGTGCCCGCGTCCTGGACGATGTTGAACGTCCGCGGCCCCGGCACGTACGGGTTGATCTGGGTCGGGACGTTCAGGTTCGTCACCGTCGCCGAAGCGGGAGTGGCGTTGGTGACCGTGACCGGCATGTTCGCCTTGCCGCGGACGCCGTCGTAGTTGGCGGCGTTGAGCAACGCGTTGATGGTGGCGTTGATGGTGGCCGAGCCCCCGACGGACGCCGGCGTGAAGGTGCCGCCGGAAGCGACCGAGTCGGGTCCGCTGAAGTTGGCCTTCACGTCCAGCTGCTGCTGGCCGATGCCGGGGAAGTTGCACATGTACGCGACGCTGCCGGTGGCGTAGTTGGTCACGGCCGCGGCGGTGCCGGCGGTGAGCACGGCCACCGCGCCGAACACGATGCCGGTGGTGGCGACGCCTGCTGACAACTTGCCAAGTCTACGGGACATACCTGTCATCTCCTTTGATCCAGTTTACGTCTCGGGCGGCTTTCCCCATGCGCCTTTCGGCGGATTTTTCTGATCAAATATGCTCGACTTGAGCGGCTTTCTCGATGGTGGGGTAAACCGAGGTTACCCGCGAGTTGTGTACGTAACAAGGATTCATGTCGACATGTTTCGTGGTGGGTGAGAGACCCGTTCTTTCTTGTCAGTGTCCGCTGAATGCGATTATGAAGTTTGTCCGCCGATGACAAAGACGAGGCCGATCGGCGGAATCGGGCTAACATTTCGCGTATGGCTTCAGTCAATCGACTATCCACGACACGGCGCGTGACCACTGCCACCATAGCCGTAATGATCGCCACGGTTTCCCTTTCCGGTATCGCCCACGCCGTGCCCACCGGCGAAGCGCGGCCTTGGGGAAGCAACGACTACGGGCAGGGGACCATCCCCGCCGAGGCGCTCGGGGCGAGCGCGGTCTCCGCGGGCGCGATCACCCACCTCGCCCTCAAGAACGGAGGCGTGATCGCCTGGGGCAATGACAGTTACGGTCAGGCCACCGTTCCGGCGGCGGCCACATCCGGGGTTTCGGCGATCGCCGCGGGCTGGGCGCACGAACTCGCGCTCAAGAACGGAGGTGTGATCGCCTGGGGCAACGGCTTCTACGGCCAGAACGTCGTCCCCGTCGCCGCGACCTCCGGCGTCATCGCGATCTCCACCAGCGCGTACTTCAACCTGGCGCTGAAGTCGAACGGCAGCGTGCTGAGCTGGGGCTCACGGACCGCCGTTCCCGCGACGGTTTCATCCGGCGTCTCGGCGATTTCGGCGGGCGGCGACCACGGGCTCGGGCTCAAGAACGGCGGCGTCGTGGCCTGGGGTAGCAACGGGAAGGGGCAGATCACCGTTCCCGCGGCGGCGACGTCCGGGGTCTCGGCGATCTCGGCCGGCTTCCGGCACAGCATCGCGCTGAAGAACGGCGGAGTCATCGCGTGGGGGGACAACTTCTACGGCCAGGCCACGGTTCCGCCGGAAGCGCAGTCCGGCGTCGTCGCCATCGACGCGGGTTTCAATCACAACGTCGCGCTGAAGTCCGACGGGAGCGTCTTCGCCTGGGGCAGCAACGTGAAGCAGGAGAGCCGGGACGTCAGCACAGAACCGCCGACCGACTTCTGGAAGTTCTCCGGTGTCTGCGCTCCCGTCTACACTGTTTCTGCAGGTGACAGCACTGGAGTGGCGCTCGTGGACCCGAACGCGCCGTACTTCTGCTGAGGCCGAGAGGTGGAACTCGTGAGTGGTAAGGACGGTTAGAACCGTCCTTACCACTCACGAGTTTCAGGACAGGTTCGACTTCATGTTCAGGTTGATGGTGTTGTCCGGACCGGAGATCAACGCCCCCAGCGCGAGGTCGTTGATGAAGCAGTCCTTGAACTCCGGGATGGTGAACGTTCCCGAAGACGGGATGGACGGGGCGAACAGGTCGACGTTCTTCGACACCAGGGTCAGGTCCAGCGGTTTGACGGTCTTGCAGGCGTTCGGCACCGTCGGGAGCGGGACGACCGGCCAGAACAGGCCGACCACGATGTTGTCGATCAGCATGTTCGCCTGCGAACGGGTGGTCAGATCGCCGTTGGCGAGGGTGCCGGTGACCGGGCCGGTCGGCTCGATCCGCACGCGGGCCTTGATCTTGAAGACCCCCGAGACCAGCGAGATGTTCGCCGTCGAGGGCGGCAGGGACAGGTTGCCTCGGATGCCGACGTTGTCACCGTCGATGACGAGGGCACCGTCGAGCTGGCCGGGGCCGAGGTCGAGGGTGCCGCCGGTCTTCTTGACCGTGGTCTTCCCGGTGACGGTGTAGGACACCGGGATCTCCACCGGGTCGTCCGCGAGGGCGGGGGACGCGGCGAGGCTGCCCGCCACCGCGATCGCGGACGTGAGCGCGGCGACCGTGCCGAGACGGCGACGGGCGGTTTTCGGGCGCGTTCGACCGAACATGGGATTCTCCTCGTTTTCTCTCCTGTTTTACAAAAGCGGACGAAAGGGGGAATGACCGGTTTGTCACCGGGGGACAAGGTCGGTGATGATCCAGTTCTCGCCTTCGCGTTCAGCGGTGACCGAAAGCTGCGCGGCGGCCGTCGTCGAAGAATTGTTGTCGGCTCTCGTCGCCGCTTGATCGAGGAATACCAGCAGCCTCGCTTTACCGCCGCCGAGTTCCTGGACGGCGGATGAGGAGACGCGGGTCGTGAGGACGAGTTTCTGTGCCGGTGCCTTTTCCCGGACTTGGGTGAACAACTGGTTGTACGACTCCAGAGCCTTGCCTCTCAGCACCGAAGCGGCCGCTTTTTCGGTGACGTCGGTCCGGTCGTAGGAATAGGAGAAGACCTTGTTGAGCGCCACCGTCACCGCGGAGTTCACCTCGGCCGTCGCGCCGACGTCGGTGAGCGCCGTGTTCGCCGCCGACGGAGCCGCCGAGATCGACCTCGCCTCCAGGGTGAACCACCCGCCCGCCACCACCAGCACGGCAGCCGCTACCAGCAGGATCAACGGCAGCTTAGGCCGGCGGGCCGGCGTCTCGGTGACGTCTTCTTCCACGACGACGGCATCGGTCTCAGCGTCGGTGTCGGTGTCGGTGTCGGTGTCGGCCGTGGCGGTCATCGCGCACCCACCGGGAGCTGGTCGAGCGCGCTGAGCTTCCAGCCCTCGCCGGTCCTGGTCAGCCCGGCGGCGAACCGGTTGCGCTTCGTCGTCGGCGCCGCGCCTTCCTTCGCCATCGTGATCTCCACCGAGGCCAGCATCTTGGCCGTTCCCGCGTGGTCGTCCAGTTCGCTGATGGCCGCGTCCAGCACCTTGCCCGTCGAGACCGTCGCGTCCTTGGTGAGCGTCTGCTTCGTCGTGTCGTCGGTCTTGCCCAGCTGATCACGCAGTGGGCCGGTGGACGCGGCGAGCCAGTCGGCGATGCCCTGGTCGACACGATGGTGGTCGAGGCTGGTCAGCCGGGCGACGAGTTCGCGCCCGCTCTTCAGCGCCTCGTCGCGTGAGTTCCCGTAGGCGACGGCCGCCGAACCCGTCGCGGTGAACCAGGTGTACCCGGCCCATCCCGCGAACGCGCAGGCCGCGGCGAACACGGCGATCGCGATCTTCAGTTGCGCAGCCACAACATCTCCTCGAGGCTGGTGGACGTCGGCTGGCCGTCGGCGCCGAAGCCGCCGGGGATCGCGGCGGGCGGGACGCCGCCCTTCGGCGCGTTCTGCGAGCCGCGGACCGAACTCGGGTTGCCCTTGTCGAGCGTGCACGCGGCACCGGTGTTGAACGGCAGCGGCGAGAGTTCCGCGCTGCTGCGGATCCTCGTGCCCTCGTACCCCTTGGTGCAGGGCATCGGGTCGAAGAAGGTCAGTACCAGTTCGATCTTCCCGGACTCCTCGTCGACGGAGGCGTCGACCGCGGACACCGCCTTCGGGGTGTTGATCAGCAGCTGACGGAGGCCGTCGGTGCGCGCGGAGAACACCTGCGACGTGGTGAGCAGGTTCGCCAGCAGGATCGGCAGGCCCGGTTCGTTGTCCCGCAACAGCCCGGAGAGCTGAGTCGCCGCTTCGGGCGCGGTCGTGATCAGCCGTCGAAGGTCACCGTCCGAACGGGCCAGTTGTTCGGCGAACTGCTTGGCGTTGCCGCTGAACTGCCGCCAAGCCAGTGACGAGTCGACCTGGGTCTTCAGCACGGTCAAGCCGTCGGTGAGCAGCTTCTCCGTCTGCGGCAGGTGGTCGGCGGCCTGCTTGGTGAAGTCGGTGGTGGAGTCCAGCAGCACCTGGAGGTTCGCGCCGGAACCGCGCAGGGCGTTGTCGAGTTCGTCGACCACGATCCGCAGATCCTCGGTCGGCACGGAGGCGGTCAGCGAGTCCAGGTCGGTCAGCAGATGCTGTACCGGCAGCGGCACACTCGTCGCCTCACGCGGGATGACCGAACCCTCGGCGAGGAACGGCCCGTCGCCGGTCCGCGGCTGCAGGTCGACGAACTGCTCGCCGACCGCGGACCGGTTCGCCACGACCGCCCGCGAGTTCGCCGGGATCCGCGGGGCGTCGTCGTCGATCAGGAGATCCGCTTCCATGCCCCCGGCGGTGAGGCGCAGTTCACCGACCCGGCCGACGGCCACGCCGCGATAGGTCACTTCGCCGTTGGTGAACAGGCCGCCGCCGTCGGTCAGCGCGAGCTTAACGGTGTACCCGCTCGCCCCGAAGAGCCGGTCGAGCCCCGCGTAGTTGGCGCCGACGAACGCCGTCGTCGCCAGCGCGAGGACGACGAACGCGATCACCTGGATCCGGACACGGGCGGTGAGCATCAGCTACCTCCGGAGGGCGGCAGCGGCAAGGTCGGGAGGCCCGGCGGGACACCTTCGCCGGGCGGAGGGAGTTCGACGCCCGGTGCGGGGATCATCGAGGCGTAGACGTTCAGGTAGTCGCCCTTGATCCCGTCGCGGACGGCGTCGGTGAACGGGAACGTCGGCAGGATCTCCAGCGATTTGGGCAGGCTCTCACCGGCGTCGGCCAGCCGTTTGAGGATCGGCGCGAGCGCGGTGAGGTCCGCGACGAGGTCGGCCCGGCTCTTCTTGATCACGTCGACACCGACCTCGGAAAGCCGGTCCAGCGCCTGCAGCATCGAGACGAGTTGCGTGCGCTGGTCGGAAAGGCTCTTGAGACCGGGGGTGAGGTCGGTGAGCGCGCCTTCGACCTGCTTCTTCCGGTTGGCCAGTGTCGTCGAGAGCCGGTTGAGCCCGTCGAGCGCCGAGGTGATCTCCGAGCGATGCGAGTCCAGGTTGGACACCAGCTGTTCCACAGTGGACAGGAAAGAGCGGATCTCCTCCTCGTTGCCGTCCATCACCTTCGACAGCTCGCGGTTGATGGTCTGCAACTGGCCGATCCCGCCGCCGTTGAGCAGCAGGGACAGCGCGCCGAAGACCTCTTCGAACTCCGGGTTGCGGTTCGTGCTCGCGACCGGGATCACCGAGCCGTCGCCCAGCCTGCCTTCGGCCTTCGTCGCGCTCGGGGCGAGCTCGATGAACTTCTCGCCGAGCAGGCTGGACTGCCGCAGCCGCGCGATGGCGTTCGCGGGCAGGTGGACGTCGCCGTTGACCGCCAAGACGGTCTCGGCCGTCCAGCCGTCCTCGCCGAGCCGGATCTTCTCGACCCGGCCGACCGGGACGTCGCCCACCTTCACCGCGGCCTGCGGGACCAGGTCGAGTACGTCGGCGAACTGCACGGTCACCCGGTACGGATGGTCGCCGATGTCCGCGCCGCCGGGCAACGGCAGGTCGTAGACGCCCTTGAAATCGGAGGAGCAGGCGGTGAGCGCGACACAACACGCGGCGAGTACGGCGATCGACCTTTTCGTGGCCATCAGCGCCCCCCGGTGTAGGTGTCGCCGGCGACCGGCAGCGGGAGCGGGGCGTATTCGAGCATGTTGCCGCGGCTCTGCAGCTTCCCGGTCTTCGGGTCGACGGCGCCGAGCACGTTCGTCACCGCCAGCGGGATCGTGTCGAGGGTTTCGGCCAGCGCGGCGCGTTTGTCGACCAGCGTCCCGGTGGTCACCGCGAGCTTGTCCACATTGGACTTGATCTGCGCACGGTTGTCCCGGATGAACTGCTGGATCTCCGCGAGCGCTCCACCGAGGCCGTTCAGCGCGCGGGCGAGTTCGTCCTTGTTCCGCGCGAGCGTGCCGGTCACCGAAGCGAGCTGCTTGTTGACCTCGCTGACGTTCCGGTCGTTGGTCGCCAGCATCGAGGTGAACCGCTGAAGTTCGTCGACGGTGGCGAACAGGTTCTGCGAGTTGCCGGACAAGGTCCTGGCGAGATCGGCGAAGTTGCGCACCGACTCGTTGAACGGCCTGCCGTTGCCCTGCAGGTTCTTCGCACCGGTGCGCAGCAGTTCCGAAAGCGCGCCGTCGGCGTTCGCGCCCTTGGGGCCGAGCGCCTTGGCGAGGGTGTCGAGGCTGGAGTAGAGCTGGTCGAGTTCCACCGGCGTGCCGGTGCGCTCGACCGGGATCACCGCGCCGTCGTGCAGCTGGTTCCCGGCGCGGGTGAGCTTGGTGAACTGGACGTACCGGTCGGCCACCACGCTCGGCGCCACGACCAGCACGCCTGAGTCCGCCGCGATCGGGGTCGACCCGTCGACGGTCAGGACGACCTTGACCTGTTCCCCTTCCGGGGTCACGGATTCGACCTGACCGACCCGGACCCCGAGCACCCGCACGTCCGATCCACTGTAGACACCGACGGCCCGTGAGAAGTACACCGTGACGCGGTCGAGCCCGTTGCCGGAGAAGATCCACCAGAGACCGCCGACGACGACCAGCGCGAGTACCAGCGCGAGGGTGACGAATCGGCTGGTCATCGGCCACCTCCCGGAATCTTCGGCAGGCAGGGGTCCCGGTTCTCCGGGACGAGCCCGCACAGATAGCCGTCCACCCAGCGTCCGTTGCCGAGCGAGTTGTTCACCACACGGAAGTACGGCGCGGCGAGGTCGAGGCTCTTGGCGAGATTGTCGTTCTGCCGCTGCAGGATGTCGGTCACCTCTCCGAGCCTGGCGAGCGCGCCGCCGAGCTGGTCCTTGTTGTCCTTCACCAGGCCCGAAAGCTGGGTGGCGAGCTCCTGCGAGCCGGTCAGCAGGTCGTGGATCGCCTGCCGCCGGTTGTCCAGTTCGGTCAGCAGCAGGTTGCCGTCCGAGAGGAGCTTGGCGAAGTCGTCGTTCGAGTTCGCCAGCGTCGTGGTGAGACCGTGCGCGTTCGACAGCAGGCTGGCGAGCTCGTTGTCCCGCGATGACACGGTCTTCGACAGCGACGTCAGCCCTTCGAGCGCCTTCTTGATGTGCTCTGGCGAGTTCTTGAACGTGTCGCTGAGCGTGGTGAAGCTTTCCGCCAGCTGATCGGTGTCGATCGCGCCCGCGGTGTCGGCCAGCCCGTTGAACGCCTCGGTGACGTCATAGGGCGTCACGGTCCGGGTGCGCGGGATGACCTGCTTCGGGTTCTGCACGGTCTCGCCGGTCGGGCGCAGCGCGAGGAACTTCCGGCCCAGCAGGGTCTTGATCTTGATCTCGGCCGCGGTCTTGTCCCCGACCCAGGCGTCTTTGACCCGGAAGCTGACCACCACGTGGTCTTCGGCGAGCCGGACGTCGCTCACCTCGCCGACCTTGATCCCGGCGATGCGGACCTCGTCGTCGGCCTGCAACCCGGCAGCTTCGGAGAATTCGGCCTGGTAGGTGGTCCCCGAGCCGATGATCGGGAGGGCCTCGTAGTTGAGCGTCGCGGTCAGCAGCCCGGCGGCGATGACGCTGCCGACGACCCCGATGACGATCGGGTTCCGTTCCTTGAAGGGTTTCACGCCGTGCACCTCTCCGCCGTCGCCGGGACCCCGCGCGGAGGTTTGGTCAGCAGGACGGACGAGCACAGGTAGAAGTTCATCCACGATCCGTAGGAGCCGATCCGGCCCAGTTCGTTCAGTTTTCCGGGGAGCACGGTCAGGACGCGGTCGACTTCGGCCTTGCCCTCGTCGGTCGTCAGCTGACCGGCCAGCAGGCCGAGCCCCTCGATGCTGTCCTTGAGCGGTTTCCTGCCCTGTTCGAGCAGACCGGCCGTGGCGGTGGTGAGGTCGGCGAGCCCGGAGACGGCCTCCCCGATCTCGGTGCGGTCACCGGCGAGGCCGGATACCAGATCCTTCAGCGTGGAGACCAAAGTGGACAGTGCGTCGCCCTTGCCGTTGATGCTCTTCAGCACCGTGTCCAGATTCGTGATCACGTCGCCGATCACCTTGTCGCGGCCGGCGAGCGTGGTGGTCAGCGAACCGGTGTGCGCCAGCAGGCTTTCCACCGTGCCGCCTTCGCCCTGCAGTACCTGGACGATCTCGCCGGAGAGCTGGTTGACGTCCTTGGGGGACAGCGCCTGGAACAGCGGTTTGAAGCCGTTGAACAGTTCCGTGAGATCCAGCGCGGGCGTCGTGCGCTCCAGCGGGATCTCCGCTCCTGGCTCCAGGAGTTCACGGGTGCCCTTGCCGCGTTCGAGTGCGATGTAGCGCTGGCCGACCATGTTGCGGTACTTGATCACCGCGGTCACATCGGCGGGCAGACCGCGCTGCGAGTCGAGGGAGAACCGGACGCGGGCCAGGCTGTGGTCGGCGATTTCGAGTTCCTCGATCTGGCCGACCCGCACCCCGGAGATCCGGACGTCGTCGCCGACGTTCAGCGACGTCGCGTCGAGGAACTTGGCGCTGTAGGTCTTGGTGTCGCCGAGGCCGGTGTTCGTGATGGACACCGCCAGCAGCACCGTGGCCAGCGTCGTGACGACGACGAAGATCAGCCCCTTGATCAGCGGGCTCACGAAGTTCCTCATCGCAGGGTCACCTCCGTGCCCCGGTAGAGCGGGCCGACGAGCACGCTGCCCCACGCGGGGACCTGGTTGGCCGGGACCCCGATCGACGGCGCGACCAGGGTGGAGATCAGTTCCCGTTCCTGTGGCGAGTTCGCCAGGCCGAGGTCGCCCTGCGCGCCGGGCGTCGAAACGGTGTCGATTGCTTCGATCCCTCGGCTCATCAGGCCGTTCGAGGGATAGCAGCGCGGTTCGCCGGTGGCGTCGTAGACCGGGTCGTCCTTGCCCGGCACGTATTTGCCGCGCGGCTGGGTGACGATGATCTCCGCGTGCAGACCGGGCTCGTCCGTGCCGGCGCCCAGCACCTTGTCCATCTGGGGCTTCAGTGCGGCGAGCGCCTTCAGGGTGCAGGCGAAACTCGGCGAGTACTTCGCGGCGACCTCCAGCGGTGCCCTGCTGTCGGCGGCGAGCGCGATGATGTTGGCGCGGTTGTTGACGAGGAACGTCGTGACGTGCTGGGAGGACGACGTCACCTGCTGGTACACCGTCGCCAGTTCGGCACGTTTCTCCTTGACGGTGTCGAGGGTGACCGCCGAGGCGCTCAGCGCGTCGAGCAGATCCGGCGCGATGTCGCCGTACAGCTTCGACACCGTGGCGAGGTCGCGGATGTTGTCGTTCAGCTTCGGGAGGTTCGGGTTGAACTTCTGGAGGTATTCGGCGGCGGTGGCCAGGGTGTCGCCGATCTGGTCGCCGCGACCCTCCAGCGCGGTCGCGACCGTGGTCAGCGTGGTGGCGAGCTTCTGCGGCTGCACCGCCTTGAGCAGCGGTAACAGGTTGTCGAAGACCCGCTCGAGTTCGATCGCGTTGGCCGAACGGTCCTGGGTGATCACGTCATCCGCGCTCAACGGTTCGGCGGGTGATCCGTCCGGAATGGACAGTTGCACGTACCGCTCACCGAACAGGGTCTTCGGCACGAGCAGCGCGGACACGTTCTTCGGCAGCTGAGAAACCTTGCCGGGCTCCATCGCCAGGTCGATCTCCGCGCCGCCCGGCGTCGCGCGGACATCACGGATCTCGCCGACCACCACGCCGCGCGCCTTGACCTGCCCGCCCACGCGCAACTGGTTGCCGACCCGGTCCGCCTGCAGCGTCACCGGCACGGATTCGACGAAATCCTTGCGGTAGATCTTGATCGACAGCAGCACGAGGGCGGACATCACCACGAGGAACAGCACCCCGGCGGTCCTGACCCCGGCTTTGCGCAACCCGCGGCGGCTCATCCGGCCACCTGCACCGTCGTGGTCGCGCCCCAGATCGCGAGGCTGAGAAAGAAGTCCAGCACGCTGACCGCCACGATCGCGGTCCGCACCCCGCGTCCGACGGCGACACCGACACCGGCCGGGCCGCCGCTCGCGCGGAAGCCGTAATAGCAGTGGGCGAGCACGATCACGACGCTGAACACCAGCACCTTGCCGAACGACCAGAGCACGTCACCCGGTGGCAGGAACAGCAGGAAGTAATGGTCGTAGGTGCCCGCGGACTGGCCGTAGAACCAGACGGTGATCTGGCGTGACGCGAGATACGAGGTCAGCAGGCCGATCGCGTACAACGGGATGACCGCGAGGAAGCCCGCGATGATCCGGGTGGTCACCAGGTACGGGACGCTGGGGATGCCCATCACTTCCAGCGCGTCGATCTCCTCGGAGATCCGCATCGCGCCCAGCTGCGCGGTGAAGCCGCAGCCCACGGTGGCCGACAGGGCCAGCCCGGCCACGAGCGGCGCGATCTCGCGGGTGTTGAAATACGCGGAGACGAACCCGGCGAACGCCGACGTGCCGACCTGGTTGAGCGCCGAGTAGCCCTGGAGCCCGACGACCGTGCCGGTGAACACGGTCATCCCGATCATCACGCCGATCGTGCCGCCGATGACCGCGAGCGCGCCGCTGCCGAAGCTGACTTCGGCCAGCAGGCGGGTGATCTCGCGGAGGTAGCGGCGCACCGCGCGCGGCACCCAGGCGAGTGCCTTGAGGAAGAAGAGGATCTGGTCGCCGAGCGTGTCCAGGAACCCGAACCGGCGATCGACGGCTTCGCGGACCCGCGCCGCCCGGGTGCTCGTGGGGGGAGGCGTCGTCGTGACCATCAGCTGCCCTTCGCCGGGACGAGCTGCAGGTAAAGCGTCGTCAACACGAGGTTCAACAGGAACAGGAGCAGGAACGTGATCACCACGGATTGGTTCACCGCGTCACCGACGCCTTTCGGGCCGCCTTTCGGATTGAGCCCGCGATAAGACGCGACGATCGCGGCGACGAAACCGAAGATGACCGCTTTGATCTCGCTGATCCAGAGGTCCGGCAGTTGCGCGAGAGCGGAGAAACTGGCCAGATACGCACCCGGTGTCCCGTTCTGCATGATGACGTTGAAAAAATAGCCACCGAGGACGCCGACCACGCTGACCATTCCGTTGAGGAACGCAGCGACCCCCATCGCGGCGAGCACGCGCGGCACGATCAGGCGCTGGATCGGGGAGACCCCGAGCACCTCCATCGCGTCGATCTCCTCGCGGATCGTGCGGGATCCGAGGTCCGCGCACATCGCCGACCCGCCCGCGCCCGCGATCAGCAACGCGGTCACGATCGGGCTGGCCTGCTGGATGATCGCCAGCACACTGGCCGCGCCGGTGAAGGACTGCGCGCCGATCTGCGCGGTCAGCGAGCCGATGTGCAACGCGATCACCGCGCCGAACGGGATCGCGACCAGCGCGGTCGGCAGGATCGACACACTCGCGATGAACCAGAACTGCTGGATCAGCTCGCGGGCCTGGAACGGCCGCCGGAAGGTCAGGCGGACGACGTCGAGACCGAGTGAGTAGAGCCTGCCGGTCTCCCGGAGCGCACCCGCGCCGGGGAATGAGGGTGCGTTAGTCCGGACGCCCACGCCGACCCTCCAGTTTTCCGGGCACGGCGAATACACCCCTGCTTGCGCAATTCCTTTGCTCCGAATGGCGGAACGGAATCGTTGAATAGGCTCAACGGGGTGTTACCGTGCGGTTTGCTACTGGTCGGTACGCTAATCACGTGCCTGCCTGGTGACAAGAACTTCGGTGTGATCAAGACGTCACGTCCTGGTAACCGGTGAATTCTTGTTCTTTTTTGACAAAGGTGAACGGGGGTCTTGTCCGTTCTTTCGTGCTCGGCGGTGCGTTGGTCCGTTCGGGGAGAGCGGCGGCTCCCGGAGCCGCGGCAGCCGGCCGGGCCCAAGTGTCAGCTCCTGGATGCCATGAACGGTCCGTTACTTGCAAATTTCGCAAGTAACGGACCGTTCATGGCATCCGGGAAGCGGGCAGACGCGTGCAGACCCTCAGCGCGCCAGTTCGGCCACCAGTTCGTAGGACCGCACCCGGTCCGCCTGGTCGTGCACCATGGTCGTGATCATCAGCTCGTTCGCGCCGGTGTCGGCCAGCAATGTCTCGAGTCCCTTGTGGACGGTCTCGGACGAGCCGATGATGCTGCTCGCGGCCCGGTCCTCGATGAACACGCGCTCGATGTCGGTGTACGGGTAAGCCGCGGCCTCTTCCGGCGTCGGCAGCGGGATGGGCCGCCCCTTGCGCAGACTGAGGAACGTCAGACCGCTGGGAGCGGCCAGGTACTGGGCGCGCTCGTCGGTCTCGGCGGCGACCACGGAGACGCCGAGCATCACATACGGCTCGTCCAGGATGTCCGACGGTTTGAACGCGTCGCGGTAGAGCGCCACGGCGGGGAGCGTGTTCTCGGCGCTGAAGTGGTGTGCGAACGAGAACGGCAGGCCCAGTTCGCCCGCCATCCGCGCGCTGAAGCCGCTCGACCCGAGCAGCCACACCGGCGGCTTGTTGCCCTCGGCGGTCACGGCGTTGACCGCGCGCTGGTCGGAGTGCTCGAAGTAGGCCAGCAGTTCCGCGAACTGCTGCGGGAAGTTCTCGGCGGAGAGCCCGCCGGGGCCGCGCAGTGCCAGCGCGGTCCGCTGGTCGGTACCCGGCGCGCGCCCGATGCCGAGGTCGATCCGCCCCGGGTGGAACGCCTCCAGGGTGCCGAACTGCTCGGCCACCACCAGCGGCGCGTGGTTCGGCAGCATGACCCCGCCGGAGCCGACCCGGATGCGTTCGGTGGCGGCGGCGACCTGTCCGATCATCACGGCGGTCGCGGAGCTGGCGATCCCTGGCATGTTGTGGTGCTCGGCGAGCCAGTACCGGTGATAGCCGAGCGCCTCGGTCCGGCGCGCGAGGTCGAGGGTGTTGCGCAGCGAGTCGCGCACGCCGCCCCCGGCCACCACGGGCGAGAGATCGAGCACGGACAGCGGGATGTCAGGCAGAGAGGTCACGTATCGGTACAACGCGGCGGGTCCCCGATCCCTTCCCGTGACATCGAGCACCTGTCGACCGATCGAAATTAACCGACTCGATGTACCCGGTACTCGGCGGGGTTCCCCCGTTTCCACGGTACGGTTGCCTCCGAATGCGACAGTGGGAAAACCACTGAAAAGAAAGGATCGAGGGTGCCGCGTCCGGAGCGACCTTTGGACCAAGGGGACGATCCGTTACTGGAGTTCGCCGCCGATCTCCGGCGTCTGCGGGAGAAGGCCGGAAACCCGACGTACCGCGAGCTGGGCAGGCGTGCCCATTACTCCGCGGGCACCCTCTCCGAAGCCGCCGGCGGGAAGAAGATGCCCAGCTTGGCGGTCATGTCGGCCTATGTCCGGGCGTGCGGTGGCCCCGAGGAGGAGTGGGAGGCCCGCTGGCATGACGTGGCCGAGCGGACGCGCATTGGAGTCAGCGATTCACCGGTTGCCCCGCTGAATGGGGAATCGGCCCCTTATATCGGTCTGACCGCATTCGGGCCGGATGACGCGAGCCGATTCTTCGGTCGCGAACGACTCGTCCGCAAACTCGTCACAAGGCTTTCGGACCAACGATTCTTGGCGGTTCTGGGCGCTTCCGGTTCCGGTAAGTCGTCCTTGCTCCGGGCGGGTCTGCTCCCGGCGGCGCGCGAGACGTCCGTGACCCTGCTGATGACCCCCGGCTCGCGGCCGTTGCAGGAGTGCGCCGTCCAGTTCGGCGCCGCGCTCGGGCTCGTGCCCGGCGGGCTGCTCGCCGAGTTCGCCGGACATCCGCGCAACCTCGGCCTCGCCGCCCGTCAGCTGGTCGCCGACCGCGGGGGCGACGTCGTGCTGGTCGTCGACCAGTTCGAAGAGGTCTTCACACTTTGCCAGGACGTCGACGAACGGGCCGCCTTCCTGTCCGCGCTCGTCACCGCGACGACCGAACCGGAGAGCCGGACCAGGGTCGTCCTCGGCATCCGTACAGACTTCTACACACACTGCGCGCGGCATCCCGAGCTGGTCGAGGCGATGCAGGACGCGCAGATCCTCGTCGGCCCGATGAGCACCGAAGAGCTGCGGCAGGCCATCTCGCGGCCGGCCATCGACGCCGGGTACCGCGTGGAGAACGCGCTGGTCTCGCGGCTCGTCGCCGACGCGACCGGGCAGCCCGGCGTGCTGCCGCTGCTCTCACACGCGCTGCTGGAGACCTGGCGCCGTCGCCACGGCAACACCCTCACCCTCACCGGCTACGAGTCCACCGGTGGGATCGAACGGTCGGTCGCGCAGACCTCCGAGCACACCTTCACCGCGCTGAGCGAACACCAGCAACGCCTGGCGAACCAGATCTTCCTGCGGATGACCGCCCTCGGCGAGGGCACCGAGGACACCAAACGCCGCATCACCCGCGACGAGGTGGACGCGGACGACCCGGACGTCGCCGTCGTGCTCGACAGGCTGGCGTCGTCGCGGCTGGTCACCCTCGACGACAACGGCATCGAGATCGCGCACGAAGCGCTGATCCGGGGCTGGCCGCGCCTGCGTGAGTGGCTCGCCGAGGACCGTGAGGGTCTTCGCGTGCACCGTCAGCTCACCGAGGCGACCGACGCGTGGGAATCGGTCGGCCGCGACGACGGCTGGCTCTACCGCGGCGCGCGACTGTCCATCGCCAGGGAATGGGCGGCGGAGCACGACAGCGCGCTGTCCCAGCGTGAACGCCGGTTCCTCGACGCGAGCGTGGCGATCGAGAACCACGAACAGACCATCGCGCGGCGCCGCACCCGGCGGCTGCGCCAGCTGGTCGCGCTCCTGGCGGTACTGCTGGTGCTGGCGACGGCCGCGATGGTGTACGCCGTCCGGGCCGAGCAGACCGCGACGAGCCAGCGCAACAACGCCCTCGCGCAGAAGGTCGCCGGGCAGGCGATCGAGATGCGGTCGACGAACCCGGCGCTGGCCGCGCAGCTCGCGCTGGCGGCGTACCGCGTCGATCCGAGTGTGGACACCCGCGGCAGCGTGCTCGGGATGTTCGAGTCGCCGTACTCGACCCGGGTCAGCGGGCACGGGCACCGCGTCAACGCGGCCGCCCTGCGCGGCGACGGCCAGGTGATGGTGACCGGCAGCTGGGACCACACGGCCAAGCTGTGGGACGTCGGCGATCCCCATCGCCCGAAGGAACTGGCCACGTTGTCCGGGCACACCGAGAACGTCAACTCGGTGGCGTTCGGTGCCGGCGGTGGCGTGGTCGCGACGGCGGGCTGGGACAAGACCGCGCGGCTGTGGAACGTCGCCGATCCGGCGAAACCCGGGCCGGGCGTGGTGGTCGGGCAGCATCCGAGCCGGGTCAACGCGGTGGCGTTGAGCCCGAAGGCCGCGGTGCTCGCCACCGCGGACGGCGGCGGCACGGTGCGCCTGTTCGACGTCCGCGATCCCGCGAAACCGGTGCTCGCGGCCACCCTGACCGGGCACACCGGCAACGTCAACGGTCTCGCCTACGCCCCCGACGGGCGGACGCTCGTCTCGACCGGCGCCGACAAGACCACGCGGTTGTGGGACGTCGCCGACCCGCTGAAGGCCAAACCGCTCGGCGTGGTGAACGGACACACGGCCGGTGTCCACTCCGCGACGTTCAGCCCGGACGGCCGGACGCTCGCCACCGCGAGCATCGACCAGACCGCGCGCCTGTGGAACATCGCCGACCCGCTGGCGCCGTCGCCGCTGGGGACGATGGCCACGCACCGGACCATCGTGCGGTCCGTGGCGTTCAGCCCGGAGGGGACGACGCTGGTCACGACCGGTTTCGACCGCGCCGCGCGGCTGTGGGACATCACCGATCCGGCGAAGCCGCGTGAGAAACCGGCGCTCATCGGGCACACCGCGGCCGTGGTCTGGGCGGTGTTCTCGCCGGACGGCCGCACGCTGGTGACCGCCAGCGACGACCAGACGGTGCGGCTGTGGGATCTGCCGGGGCCCGCGATCAGCGGCCCGGCCCGGTCGGCCTGCCGGGCGGTCTACAGCTCCGAGGGGAAACTGCTGGCCACCGGAAGCCAGGACGGCGTGGTGCGCCTGGTCGACGTCGCCGACACCCGGAACCCGCGTGAGCTGGGCAAGATCGGCGGCTTCGGCCAAGGTGTCTGCGGTCTCGCGTTCAGCCCGGACGGCCGGACGCTCGCCGCCGGCTCCTGGGACCGCACGATGCGGCTGATCGACGTCACCGATCCACGGAAGCCGGTCGACACCGGCGTCTTCTACCGGCCGGACGAGGAGATCGACCCCGTCGCGTTCGGTCCGGACGGCCGGACGCTCGCGACCGCGGGCAGCGGGCACACGGTGAAACTGTGGGACGTGGCGGACATCCGGCGGCCCGTCGAACTCGCGACCCTCACCGGGCACGAGGACGACGTCCATTCGCTCGCGTTCAGCCCGGACGGCCGCACCGTGCTGAGCGGCGGCTGGGACCACACCGCGAGGCTGTGGGACATCTCGATGGCGAAGGCGCCGAAGCAGCTTTCGGTGCTGGAGGGACATTCCGACACGGTGTTCTCGGTGGCCTACAGCCCCGACGGCAAACTCGCCGCCACCGGGAGCGCCGATCGCACCGGACGGCTGTGGGACGTCACGAACCCGGCGGCTCCCCGGCAGGCAGCGCTGCTGCCGGGGCACACCGACAACGTCATCTCGGTCGCGTTCGGCGGGGACGGGAAGACTCTCGCGACCGGCAGTTACGACCGGTCCGTGCGACTATGGGATGTCTCCGATCCCGGAACGGTCCGAGAATCGGCGAACCTGACCGACGACGTCGATCGGGTCAACGCGGTGGCGTTCGCTCCCGACGGGCACACCCTCGCGGGCTCCGTCGCGGACGGCAGCGTGCGGTTGTGGGAAACCAGCCCCGAACGCGCCGCCGAACGCATCTGCGCGACCGTGTACCCGCGGATCACGGCCGAGGAATGGGAACAACACCTGCCGGGGCTCGAGTACCGGCCTCCGTGTCCGTGACCACGGCCGATCCGTTGTTCGGCGTTGTTGTTCGGTGGAGCAGCCGTGACACCGAACAACGAATAGGCGCTAGAAATACCCCTGGACGTGCGATGCGTCCCCACATCGTTCACTCACCGGGGGTCTGAAGGGCTCCTTCAGGGCATTCACCAGTGTCCTGAAGGAGCCCTTCAGCTTTTTGCCGGCCCGCCCCTGAAGGCATTTCGTCCTCTGGATGCGGTAGTTGCGCGTGCAAGTACCGCATCCAGAGGACGAAACGCGTGGGGGATCAGGCGGCCGGGATCCAGTCCGGGTTCGAGGCCAGGACGGTCAGCTGCTGGGTCGCGCGGGTCAGCGCGACGTACAGCACGCGGCGGCCGGTGGTCGACTCGGTGATGAGGTCGTTGGGCTCCACCAGGACGACGGCGTCGTATTCGAGGCCCTTGGAGTCGAGGCTGCCGACGACCTTGAGCCGCTCGTCCGAAAGTCCGTCGAGCCAGCCCTCGACCTCGGGCACCCGGTCCATGGCGGTGATCACGCCGACGGTGCCTTCGACGGCCCCCATCAACTCCTTCACCGCGGCCTGCGTGGCCGCCTCCAGCCCGGCGGCCTCGACCGGCCGGACCTCCGGCGTGATGCCGGTCTGCCGCACCGCGCGCGGGAGCTCGTCGGCCTCGGCGTGCCCGGCGACGACCTTCGCGGCCAGGTCGAAGATCTCCGCCGAGTTCCGGTAGTTGGTGCGCAGCGTGAACCGGCGCCGCGTCGTCTTGAGCCCGAACGCCTGGTCACGCGCCCTCGCGGCCTCGGCCGGATCCGGCCACGAACTCTGCACCGGGTCGCCGACCACGGTCCAGCTCGCGTACTTCCCGCGCCGCCCGACCATCCGCCACTGCATCGGCGAGAGGTCCTGCGACTCGTCGACGACCACGTGCGAATACTCGTCGTAGTGCTGGGGCCGGGTCGGGGCGCCGCCGCGTTCCGGGTTGACCTCGATGCTCTGCCTGCCCTTGCGCCGCTTCGGCGGCTCGCCGATCAGGACGCGCAGCTCGTCGAGGAGCGCGACGTCCGCGATGGTCCAGCCGCGCGAACGGTCGGCGAAGTCGGCCGCGAGCAGGCTGATCTCGTTGCGGTTGAGCAGGCCCTTCGCCGCGGCGGCGAGCCGCTTCTCCACGCCGAGCCACCGCAGGATCTGCGCCGGGTACAGGATCGGCCACCAGGCCACCAGGAACCGGTGGAACTCGATGCGCTCACCGAGTTCGGTGATCAGCTCGGCCTTGTCGACCTGACGGCCGTCGTCCTTCGCGTGCTGCTCGGCTTTCGCGGCGAGCGCGTCGAGCAGCAGTTCGGCGGCACGGATCCGCGACCGGTTCGGCGGCCCGCCCGCGGTGTGCACCTTGCGGCGCACCTTGTCGAGCTCGCGCGCGTTGAGCCGCAGCACCTCGCCGCGGTAGACGATCTTCATGTCCTCGGGCGCGTCTTCCGGCGTGTCCCGCAGCGCGCGCAGCAGGATCTTGCGCATCCGCAGCGACCCCTTGATCGCCGCCAGCGGCGCCGGATCCTGACGGGTCGCTTCGAGGCCGTCGAGGACCTCGCCGAGCGCGCGCAGTTCGACGTTCGTCTCACCCATCGACGGCAGCACCCGCGAGATGTAGCTGGTGAACACCCCGGACGGGCCGATCACCAGCACGCCCGCGCCGCCGAGCTGGCGGCGGTGACGGTAGAGCAGGTACGCCGCGCGGTGCAGCGCGACCGCGGTCTTGCCGGTGCCGGGGCCGCCGGTGATCTCCGTGACCCCGCGCCACGGCGCCCGGATGACCTCGTCCTGCTCCTTCTGGATGGTGGCGACGATGTCCCGCATCTTCTCGCCGCGCGACCGCCCGAGCGCGGCCATCAGCGCGCCTTCGCCCACGATCCGCATGTTCTCGGGGACCGCGTCGGCGATCAGGACGTCGTCGTCGACGTCGAGCACCGTCTGGCCGGAGCACCGGATCACCCGGCGCCGGACGACGTCCATCGGCTCCTCGGCCGTCGCCTGGTAGAAAGCCGCGGCCGCGGGCGCGCGCCAGTCGGTGACGAGGTTGTCGAACTCGGCGTCGCGGATGCCGAGACGGCCGACGTAGATGTGGTCGTTGTCGAGATGGTCGAGCCTGCCGAAGACCAGGCCTTCGTACTCCGCGTCGAGGGTCTGCAGGGTCTGATTGGCGTGATACACCATCATGTCCCGTTCGAACAGCATCGACGCCTGCTCGAAGATCGCTTCCCGCCCGGCGCCATGGCCGATCTCATAGCCCTTGGTACGCATGGCCTCAGCCTGGGCTCGCAGTTCGGCGAGCCGGGTGTAGACGGTGTCCACATGGGCTTGCTCGATGGCGATCTCGGCCCGTCTGACCCGAGGTTCGGACACGCAACGCTCCTAAACGCTTCTATCGCCTCCGAGGGCGAAGGACGACTCTACGCGAGCTGGGCGGCGGCTTCACCAAGTCCCGGCCAACGCCCGCGGTGGAAGGCGTTGAGGCACGATGCACCCCATGACCAGGATCGTGGCGGGGACCGCGGGCGGCAGGCGGTTGAAGGTCCCTCCGAAGGGCACGAGGCCCACGTCGGAACGCGTGCGCGAGGCGCTGTTCAACGCGCTGGAGGTCGCCGGCGAGCTGCAGGGAGCCCAGGTCCTCGACCTTTACGCCGGTTCGGGCGCGCTCGGGCTGGAGGCGTTGTCCCGTGGTGCGTCGGGTGCGCTGTTCGTCGAGTCGGACCGGCGCGCGGTCGAAGTGCTCAAGGGGAACGTCGCCGCGCTGGGACTCGGCGGCACGGTCCGGGCCGGGGCCGTCGAGTCCGTCGTCGCCGTTCCGGCGCCGGAAACGTTCGACATCGTCCTCGCGGATCCGCCGTACGCTGTGGATTCCACCCGGCTGGGGGAGGTCATGGCGGCGCTCGCGGCCGGCCGGTGGATCGCGGACGGGGCGCTGCTGGTCATCGAACGCGCCGCGCGGGACGGCGAGCCGGACTGGCCGCCGGGCTTCGAGCCGGCGCGGACGAAACGCTACGGCGACACCGCCCTCTACTGGGCCGAGTATCAGGTGTGACGCCGCACTGAATGAACGCGCAGGGGGGCCGTCTCCTTGGTACCGTCCGCGCCATGCGGCGTGCGGTCTGTCCCGGGTCCTACGACCCGGCCACCAATGGACATCTCGACATCATCGAGCGGGCGGCGAAGCTGTTCGACGAGGTCGTCGTCGCGGTGGGGGTGAACAAGAGCAAGAAGGGCCTGTTCACCACCGAGGAGCGGATCGACATGCTGCGCGAGATCACCGCGAAGCTGCCGAACGTGCGCGTGGATTCCTGGCAGGGCCTCCTGGTCGACTACTGCCGCGAGAACGACATCGTCGCGGTCGCGAAGGGGCTGCGCTCGGTCAGCGACTTCGACTACGAACTCCAGATGGCGCAGATGAACCGCGAGCTGACCGGGCTCGAAACGCTGTTGATGGCGAACAACCCGGAGTACGGGTTCGTGTCGAGCTCGCTGGTCAAAGAGGTGACCGCGCTCGGTGGCGACATCGAGCACCTGGTGCCGCCGGTGGTGTTCGAACGCCTCGGGGAGAAGTACTCCGAACGAGGTTGACCCGAACGGCCGGAGCCCTTGGTCGGCAGGCGATGAACGGCGGTGAAGAGTTCATCTCGGCGCCTTCTGGTGAATACACGATCGGGTTACGGTCCGAAAATGACCGACAAACGATCGCGGATCGCCGCCGCGCTGCTCGTTCTACTAGTCACCTTCTTCGGTGGGCTCAGTGCCGCGCAGGCCACGGCCGCCCCCGTCTCGATCCAGCAGAATCCTTGCGGGGATCTCACCGGGTTCAAGCACGTATCGCTCTCGTCGCTGCCCGCTGAGGCGACGACGACCTACAACCTCATCCAGAAGGGTGGCCCGTTCCCGTACCCGGACAAGGACGGCACGGTCTTCTCCAACCGCGAGAACATCCTTCCGAAGTGCGCTGCGGGTTACTACCGCGAGTACACGGTCCCGACCCCGGGTTCGCCCGATCGCGGTGCGCGCCGCATCGTCACCGGTAACGCCGGCGAGCACTTCTACACCGCCGACCACTACAAGACCTTCTCCGTGATCGACGCCAACGGGACGCCGTCGCCGTCCTGCGGGGACACCTCGAAGCTGACGAAGATCGGTTACTCGACGCTGTCGTCCGCGGCGAAGTCCGTGGTGGACAAGGTCCGCGGCGGCGCGACCGGCACGGTCTACGAGAACCGCGAAGGCGTGCTGCCGTCGTGCGCCGCCGGCTACTACCGGCTGTTCCCCGTCGGCACGAGCGACCGCGTGATCTCCGGCAAGGGCGGCGAGATCGTCTACACCCCGGACCGTTACGCGACCTTCAAGCTGGTGAACCTCAACGGCTGATCCGCGCATGCAACATTTCGTGCCTCCCCGTCCGTGAGATACACCGGAACACGGACGAGGAGGCACGATGCGGGCTGAGGACGATGCGAGCTTCAGGGAGTTCGCCAGGGACAAGGCGTTACCGCTCAGGCGGACGGCGTACCTGCTCTGCGGCGACTGGCATCTCGCGGAGGATCTGGTCCAATCCGCGCTCATCAAGCTCTACCGGGTCTGGCCGAAGGTCCGCCGGAAAGGGCCCGTCGACAACTACACGAGGCAGATCCTGATGCGCTGCTGGCTCGATGAGCGGCGGCGACCGTGGCGGAACAGAGAAAACCGCGACGGTGTCGTCCCCGAAGAGCCCACAGCCCCGGCCGACGCCGGGATCTCGGATTCGCTGCTTCGCGCCCTCGCCGAAGTTCCGCCGAAACAGCGCGCCGTCGTCGTGCTGCGCTACTGCGCCGATCTCCCGGTCGCGGAGGTCGCCGTCGCGCTGCGCTGTTCGGAAGGGACGGTCAGGAGCCAGGCCGCGCGAGGACTCGACGTCCTCCGCGCGGCCCTGCAGAGACAGCACGACAAGGCTGTCTCCGGGAGGAGCGCGTGATGGACGAACTCGAAAACAGGCTGCGCGGGATCAAGCCGGCCGAGCCCCCGCTCGGCTTCGACCCCGACGAGGTCGCCGTCACGGCGGCGAAGAAGATGCGGAACCGGCGGGCGGTCGCGGTGACGGGGGTCGCCACGCTGGCGGTGATCGCGGCGGCGGTGGTGTTCGTGGCACCGGGTAACGGCCCTGCGCGGCTCGCGCCGGCGGCGTCGTCGGCGCAGGCCGCACCGAAGGACGATCTTCAGCACCTGAAGGACGTAGTGCCGCGGGTGATCGTGGGTGCGAAGGACATCGAAGTGAGGAACTTCGTGGGGCACGGAGACCTGAAGACCTCGGAAGTCAGGTACACCGACCCCGAAGGGAGGCCCCGTGGCGTCAACCTCACGATCGCCGGTCCGGTGAGCACGAAGGAGGGCTTTCCGCGCGAAGGACAGTGCAAGCTGGAGAACCGGGCCGACGCGATCGGTTCGGATCGGAAGCCGACGCGGTGTGTGGAACTTCCCCAGCCGGGCGGAAACCTCGTGGTGATCTCCGAAACCGCCCCGAAGTCCGCCGAAGCCGAGGAGGGCGACGTCATCGTGGGCCAGGGTGTCTCGACCGCGAAGGTGGTCACCCGCAACGCGATCGCCTTCCGGACCGGTGGCGGCTCGGTCAACGTTTCCGATCTCGGCACGCTGGACGACGCCGACCGCGGTGGCCCGTCCCTGACCGACCGGCAACTGCTGGCTCTGGTCCTGGATCCGGCGTTCGTCCCGAGGTGATCATGGCGCGGGGGGGGGGGGGGGGGGGGGGGGGGGGGGGGGGGGGCGTGGGGGGGGGGGGGGGGGGTGGGGGGGGGAGGAGGGAGGGGGAGTGGGGGGAGGT
>NZ_JBVJCE010000023.1:149942-151055 GCF_055588925.1 Amycolatopsis sp. NPDC041971
CTTTGTTGTTCTTTTCGGAACTCCTCCTTCCGCCGGGGGGATACCGTCCCGGGGCGGGGGGGGGGGACACCCCCCCCCCCCCCCCCGCTTTCACCCCTTCCGACGGTGATGAGGGCAAACTGAGCTCAGGGAATGTGGGGATCGCTGTAGGTAGGGAGTGTGCCGTGTACCGGGTTTTCGAGGCGCTCGACGAGCTCGTCACCATCGTGGAGGAAGCCCGCGGCGTGCCGATGACCTCCAGTTGCGTCGTGCCACGCGGGGACACCCTCGAGTTGCTCGACGACATCCGCGACGCCCTCCCGGGTGAGGTGGACGACGCGCAGGACGTCCTCGACAAGCGTGACCAGCTGATCCAGACCGCCCGCACCGAAGCGGCGGAGACGATCACCACGGCGAACACCGAGGCCGACCGCACGGTCGCCGACGCGCAGGCCGAGGCCGAGCGCATCCTCGCCGACGCCCGCGCCCGCGCCGAGCAGATGATGAGCGACGCGCACGGTGAGGCCGAGCGCATGGTCGCCGCCGGACAGTCCGAGTTCCAGAACCTCACCGACCGCTCGCGGGCGGAGTCGGAGCGGATGATCCAGGCTGGCCGTGACGCCTACGAGCGCGCCATCGAGGACGGCCGCGCCGAACAGGCCCGGCTCGTCGCCCAGACCGAGGTCGTCCAGGCCGCGCACGGCGAGGCGGCGCGCATCGTCGACGAAGCGCACGTCGAGGCCGACAAGCAGCGCAGTGACTGTGACGCCTACGTCGACGGCAAACTGGCCGAGTTCTCCGAACTGCTGGCGACCACGCTGCGGACGGTCGATTCCGGGCGCAACCACCTGCGGTCCCCGGTCAACCTGCCGGGCAACAGCCGGACGTCGCTGTACGACTACCAGAGCTAGTCGCGGGGCCGTATGCGGTTTCGCAGTACATGATGGCCCCCTTCCTTGCGCCTCGGTACAGGAAGGGGTCCTTCACGTACTTGCGAAGTGGCGGCTACCCACCTCGGCTCTCCGGCCCCCACGCGCGCTATGAACGGTCCGTTACTTGCAAAATTTGCAAGTAACGGACCGCTCACCCCGCGCACCCAAGCTTCTCGGACCCTTCCCGCACACCAGTGGCGGG
>NZ_JBVJCE010000023.1:151065-172160 GCF_055588925.1 Amycolatopsis sp. NPDC041971
CTCCATGTACGTACAGGGGATCTCCCCCCCCCCTCGCCCCTCCACCCCCCACCCGCGCAATACCCTCCCCCTCAATCAAAAACTCAAAAAAAACCCCCCCCCCCCCCCCCCGCACCGGAGCTTCGCGGACCGTGCCCGAAACCCGGTGGCGGGGACTGCGTACCCTGGTCACCGATGTCTGAGAACAAGTCGCCGCAGGCCAGGCCTGCGCAACTGGACGGCCGGAACCCGTGGGTGCTCGACACCCGCGAACTCGGCCGTCACGCCGGCCTGAGCAAGGCCGTCCAACGCGCCATTCCCGTCGAAACCGCGCTCGGTGTGCCCGACGTCATCACCATCGACGCCGGCTCCAGCCTGGAACTCGACCTGATACTCGAATCCGTCGTCGAGGGTGTGCTCGTCAGCGGTACGGCGTCCGCCGTCGCGACGGGGCACTGCTCGCGGTGCCTCGACCCGATCACGGAAGACGTCGAGGTCGACCTGACCGAGCTCTTCGCCTATCCCGGCTCCGCGACCGAGGAGACCACCGAGGAGGACGAGATCCCCCGCCTGGTGGACAATCGGATCGACCTCGAGCCGACGGTCCGCGACGCGGTGGTGCTGGCGCTGCCGCTGGCCCCACTGTGCACCGAGGACTGCCGGGGGCTGTGCATCGAATGCGGTGTCAAGTGGGCCGATCTCGAGCCCGGGCACGGGCATGAGAAGATAGATCCTCGGTGGGCCACGCTGGTGAGGCGTTTCGGCGACGAAACGGCCGATGACCAGGCTGATGGCCCCGGAAAGCAAGCCTGACGAGCACCAGCTCGTTCCGGAGAAGCAAGTTCGCTCGCGACCGCGGGCAGACCGTCTGAAGGAGATCTACTCGTGGCCGTCCCGAAGCGGAAGATGTCGCGATCCAACACCCGCGCGCGCCGCAGCCAGTGGAAGGCGGCTCCGGTTCAGCTGGTGCCCTGCTCCAACCGCGCCTGCAAGCAGCCGAAGCTCCAGCACATCGCGTGCCCGGCCTGCGGCCAGCACAACGGTCGCCAGGTCGTCGAGCCCGCCTGATCGGCGGCTGACGACATGGGGGGCAAATCGGCGGGTGGACCACCCGCAGACCCCGCACCACTGCTCGAAGCACTCGGGATCACGATCGAATCCGAGCTGTTGACGTTGTCGCTGACCCACCGTTCTTATGCTTATGAGAACGGTGGGCTGCCGCCGAACGAGCGCTTGGAGTTCCTCGGGGACGCGGTGCTGGGTCTGGTCGTCACCGACCACCTCTACAACACCCATCCCGACCTGGCCGAAGGTCAGCTCGCGAAGCTCCGTGCCAGCGTGGTCAACATGCACGCGCTGGCCAGGGTCGCGCGCGGCCTCGGCGAAGGCGGGCTGGGCAAGCACCTGTTGCTGGGCAAGGGCGAAGAACTCACCGGCGGCCGGGACAAGGCGAGCATCCTCGCCGACGGGCTCGAAGCCGTCATCGGCGCCGCGTACCAGCAGCATGGCATCGACATCGCGCGCAAGCTCGTGCACCACCTGTTCGACGGTCTGCTCGCCGAAGCGCCGCTGCGTGGCGCCGGACTGGACTGGAAGACCAGCCTCCAGGAGCTGACCGCGTCGGCCGGACTCGGCGTGCCCGAGTACAAGGTCGAGGACACCGGTCCCGATCACCGCAAGGAGTTCACCGCGACCGTCCTCGTCGGCGGGCGTGAACTCGGCTACGGCTCGGGAACGACCAAGAAGGAAGCCGAGCAGAAGGCCGCCGAGACGGCCTGGCGGCAGCTTTCGGCCGAACTCGACGTCGATCAGCCGCCGAAGACCACCTGAGTCCTGCTCCTCCTCGTGAGTGGTAAGAACGGTTCCCACCGTCGTTACCACTCACGAGGGGCAGTGGGAGAATCGGCGGCATGCCCGAACTCCCCGAAGTCGAGGTGGTCCGTGCCGGGCTCGAGGCGCATGTCTCCGGCCGGATGATCACCGAGGTCGAAGTTCTCCACGCTCGCGCGATCCGCCGGCACGAACTCGGCGCCGAGGATTTCACCGGACGGCTTTCCGGCATCGGGATCACCGCCGCCCGCCGTCGCGGTAAGTACCTGTGGCTGGAGCTTTCCGACGGGCAGGCCCTGCTCGCGCACCTCGGCATGAGCGGCCAGATGCTGGTCCAATCCGCAGAAGCGCCCGACGAGAAGCATCTTCGCGTGCGATTCCGCTTCGCTGACAATGGCCCCGAGCTGCGCTTCGTCGATCAGCGGACCTTCGGCGGTCTCGCGCTCGCGGAACTCACCGAGGCCGACGGAACGGCGTTGCCTTCCACCATCGCGCATATCGCCCGCGACCCGATGGATCCGCGGTTCGATCTCGACCAGGCCGTCCGCGCGCTGCGGTCGAGGCGGACCGAGATCAAACGCGCTCTGCTCGACCAGACCCTCGTCTCCGGTATCGGCAACATCTACGCCGATGAAGCCCTTTGGCGATCCAAGCTCCACTGGGCACGGCCCACCGAAAAGCTCACCGCGGCACAGGGCCGGACGGTCCTCACCGCCGCCGGCGAGGTCATGGCCGCCGCGCTCGTCGCGGGCGGGACGTCGTTCGATGCCTTGTACGTCAACATCAACGGGGAATCCGGGTACTTCGACCGCTCGCTCGACGCCTATGGCCAGGAAGGCCTGCCCTGCGGCCGGTGCGGAACCGCCATCCGGCGTGATCCCTTCATGAACCGCTCGTCCTTTTCGTGCCCCCGATGCCAGCCGCGTCCGCGCTTGAGGTGAAAACTGTCGTGTACGGCGCGGGTGTCGCGTCAACTAGCATGAACGGGCACGACATCGAGGGAGTGGGATGTGGCCGCGACCGAGCCCGGCAAGACGACGCTCGCCGAGAAGATCGACAAGCTGTTCCAGATCGTGCTGAGACCCGATCGTGAGCCGTACAGCCACGAAGAGGTCGCCAAGGCCTGCCGGGAAGCCACCGGTGAGAGTTTCTCGACGACGTACCTGTGGCAGTTGCGCACAGGTCGCCGCGACAATCCCACGAAACGCCACCTCGAGGCGCTCGCCCAGTTCTTCGGCGTCTCGCCGGCGTACTTCTTCGACGACGAGCAGAGCGCCAAGATCGCCGAGGAACTCGCGCTCCTCGGCGCCCTCCGCGACGCCGGTGTCCGAGATGTCGCGCTGCGGGCCGTAACACTTTCCCCCGGCGGACTCGACACCATCAGCGACATGATCGACGCGATCGCCCGCAGGGAATCCGGACGGGGCGGCACGAAGAAGGAGACGTGAGTGGACAGCCGCCGTAAAGAGCTGTGGCGCCGCTGCCGGAGTCTCGCCGACGGCGTCGCTCTTCCCGAACCCTTCGACGCCGAGGCCTTCACCGCGGAATTGGCCGCCGAACGCGGCCGCCCCATCGAGTTGATGCAGGTCAGTGTCCCCTCCAGCGGACCTTGCGGGCTGTTGATGAGCACCGAGCGCGCGGACTACATCCTCTATCCGACCAACACCACCGCCCTGCACCGGCGGCATATCCTCCTGCACGAGGTCGGCCATCTGTTGTGCGGCCATACCGGTTCGGACGCGGGCGCCGACGGGATCGCGCTCGACGCCGCCGCCAGCAAGGCCCTCATGCCGAACCTGTCTCCCGAACTCGTTCGCCGTGTCCTCGGCCGTACGAGTTACAGCGCCGTCGAGGAGCAGGAGGCCGAACTGCTGGCCAGTCTGCTCGCTCAACGCGTCGCACGGACGACTGTGCGCGCCGCGGCCCGTCTCGACGAGAGCGGGAGCGACCTCGCCGGCGGGATGGCCAGGGTCGATGACCTCTTCGGCAGCCGGAAACGGCGCCGGCCGTGACCGAGACCATCGCGTACTTCTGCTGCGTGGTGGCTTTCGCGGGCTTCGGGTACAAGCTGATCCAGGCCCGGCACACCCAGCCGCTGCGGCGGATGTGGTTCCTCAGCGCGTTCGGGATGTGCATCGCGGTCGGCATCATGCTGCTCACCCCGGCCATGGAGAACGCCGTCGGCGTCGAAGAACCCATCGGCAGCCTCCTGAACCTCGCGGCCGATCTGCTCAAGATCGGCGCGATGGCCTTCGCGGTCGCGTTCGCGCATTCGCTGAAACTGGGGGAGGGCAAGCGGATCGGATGGCACGCGCTGCTGTCCTGGTTCGTCGTGGCCGCCGAGATCGTGCTCTTCTTCCTCTCCGACAGCTACCGCGTCGGCGAGCACACCGCCGCCGGGCCGGGCAGGCTCGGCTGGTTCGTCGCGTACAACGTCCTCTTCCTCGTCTACGGTCTGATCAGCCTGCTGACCTTCTCGATCGTCTTCGCCCGCTTCGCGCGCCACGCGGATCCAGGCCCGCTTCGCCTCGGGCTGTGGCTGCTCGTCGGCGGCGGGGTCGCCGCACTGGGCTGGACCTTCTGGGACGTCGACGACATCTACATCCTCGCCACCACCGGCGAGGTCAACGCCGGTGAGGAAACCGTTTCGTCGATCCTGGCGGCGCTGAGCGTCGGGCTCGCCGGGGCGGGCGCGACGCTCAGCGTGTGGGGGCCCGCGCTGGCCACCCCGTTCCGCCTGATCGGCACGTACCGGACGTATCGCCGGATCGAGCCGTTGTGGACCGCGTTACGCGACGCCGTCCCGGGAATCGCGCTGGACCCGGGTCCCGGTATGCCGGGCGGTGTCGAGTTCGCCTTGTACCGCAGGGTCATCGAGATCCGGGACGGCCATCTCGCGCTGCGTCCCTACTTCGATCCGGACGTCCCGCCGGTCGCGGAAGCCGAGGCACGCAAGGCGAAGATCCCCGAATCCCGCGTCCCCGCGACGATCGAAGCCGCGGCCTTGGCCGCCGCGCTCGTCGCCGCCGAGGCGGGCCGCCGGTACGCCCCCGACGACGTTCCGGCGACCTACCTCGACGAGCCGGACATCGCCACCGAAGCGGCGTGGCTGGTGGAGGTCACGCGCGCCTGGCAGCGATCCGCCGTGGTCGGGCGCATGCGCGACCGAGCCCGGGAAACGCTTGCCGCCTAAGCCGAAACGATCGCGGTGACGGCGGCCGCCGCCGAGACCAGCGCGAGCCAGCCGGGCGGGGCGACGTCCTTGATCCCGTCACCCGCCCGCGCGTGCGAGACGGCCGCACCGATCAGCAACGCCATCAGGCCGATCGCCGCGGCGATCCCGATCGGCGACCAGAAGAATCCGGCCACCAGGCCCGCCGCCCCGGCGATCTCGAGAGCGCCGATCCCCTGGATCTCCCGGACCGAGAAGCCGAGCCTCTCGGTCCGGGAGATCAACGACGGTTGACGCAGGACCTTCGCCACCCCCAGTACGGCGAAGATCGCGGCCAGCAGGACCGACACCACCACATGAGTCACGGCCATCACAGAACTCCTTGATATGTAAGGACTTTCAGACGGTGACGCGGCGCATTGTGGCGAATCCGCCGGCACCCGCGACGCAGACCAGCAGGGCGAGCACACCGGTCACGCCGCCGACGGTCAGTGTGCTGAAGAACGTGCCGAGTTTCGGCCAGGAATCGGTCCAGCTGAGCAGCAGTACCCCGCCCAGCAGCACCAGGACCTGCGCGGCGCCGAAAAGGACCAGACCCACCACCGCGGCACGCCGGTAGATCAAGCCGTACCACATGCCGTAGACGAACATCAGCGTCAGCAAGACGAACGAGGTGAGCAGGGTCAGATACCAGGGGCCGTCGAGCAACCAGGGCACCCGGAAGTAGTTGAGGCTGAACCCCCAGCCGCCGGTGGCCTCCTCGATCGCCTGGAACACGACGATCCCGACCGAATACAGCGCGGACAAGCCGGCGATCAACAGGACGGTGCCCAGGTAATACGACCGCCTCGAGACGCCGAGCGCGAGGCCGAACGGCAGCGACTTCGTCATGCTCAAGGCGCCGCAGACGAACAGGAACACGAAAAGCGTGAACAGGCCACCGGAGTAGTTCTCCTTGTCCTCACGCAAGGTCGCGAAGATGGCGAGATTCACCAGGAACGCGAAGAGTGTGACGCCGACCGGAAGGACGAGGTACTGAAGTCGGTCCACCAGGTGGTAGCGCGCGACGTTGACGAGGGTGTTCATGCGGACGCCTCCTCTGCGGTCTGTCCGTGGGAGGTGTGCACCATCAATTGCTGCAAGGACAACGGTTCCAGCTTCAAGTGCAGGGCGTGCGCCCGCGCCTTCGCCGCCGCGTCGAGTGCGTCGGCGACGGTGACCGAAGCCCGTGAACCGATCTTGCGACGGTGCAGCACCCGGCGGCCGGCGACGAAGTCGTCCACCGCGAGGGCGGGTCCGCTGACCGTGGCGGCCGAGCCCCGCAGTTCGTCGGCGGGCGCGTCGAGCACCACGCGGCCCTTGTCGATCATCACCACGTGCTCCAGCAGATCCGCCACCTCGTCGATCAGGTGTGTGGAGAGCAGGACCGTGCGCGGATGAGCCGAATAGTCGTCGAGCAGCCGGTCGTAGAACAGCTGGCGCGCGACGGCGTCGAGGCCCGCGTACGGCTCGTCGAGGAGCGTGAGTTCCGCCCGTGCCGCCAGTCCGATCGTGATCGACAGTGCCGAGCGCATCCCTCGCGAGAGCTTCTTGATCGGGCGCTTCGTCGGCAGGTCGAAGTCGCGGAGCAGCGTGTCGGCCAGTTCCGCGTCCCAGTTCGGGTAGAACCACGACGCCGCCGAAAGGGCGTGCCGGACCCTGAAATCCGGGAACTGCTGGTCCTCGCGGACGAGCACCAGGCGCTGGAGCACGCGCTCGTTCTCCACCGGGTTCTCGCCGAATACGCGTACCGAGCCCGTGCTGGCGAACTCCTGCGCGGTGACGATGCGCAGGAAGGTGCTCTTGCCCGCGCCGTTGCGGCCCAGCAAGCCGGTGATCTTGCCTTCTTCGATGTCGATCGAGACCTCGCCGAGCGCGAGGTGGTCGCCGTAGCGCCGGGTCAGGCCGGTGGTCGAAATGGTCGGCGTCATGCGGCGGGTCCTCCGTTCCGGTGTTCGTTCCCGCGGATGAGCGAGATCAGGGTTTCGTCGTCGATGCCGAGGCGTCGCGCTTCGATGAGCATCGGGTCGAGGTACTGCTCGGCGAACCGTTGCCGCCGGTCGGTGAGCAGCTTCTGCCGCGCGCCACCGGCGACGAACATGCCGATACCGCGCCGCTTTTCGAGCAACCCGTCATCGGCGAGCACGTTGATCCCCTTGGCCGCCGTCGCCGGATTGATCCGGTAGAAGGCGGCGAGTTCGTTGGTTGACGGCACGCGTTCCCCCTCGGCCAGGCTTCCCTCGGCGATGTCGTCGGCGATCTGTTCGGCGATCTGCACGAACAGGGGCGTTCCTTCGTCGAGCACGACACCTCCGTTCCCAGTCTTCGCGCACCCGTGCCGGGTGCGGTGGTTCATTACTGGACTAAGTAACCCATGAACCATTCCTGGACGCAAGTAGGTTCCGCCGTGCGCACTACTGTGCAATGCGTGGTACCTTCTGTTGCGCAAGACTGGGAGGGACGCGACTGTGGAGATCAGTCAGCTACTTAAAGGCGTGCTGGACCTCGCCGTTCTCGCGGTACTTCGCGGTGAGGACGGCTACGGCTACGACGTGCTCCGAAGACTTCGCGTCGCCGGATTGCAGGAAGTGGGCGACGCATCGGTCTACGGGACGCTCCGGCGGCTGTACAAGGCAGGCCTGCTGACGTCGTACGTGGTGCCGAGTGAAGAAGGCCCGCACCGCAAGTACTACAGCCTCAACGAACCGGGTCGCCAGCGCCTCGAAGAGTCGGGGCAGACCTGGCGGACTTTCGCCACGACAATGAACAGCCTGTTGGGAGAGGCAGCATGAGCACGCAGAATCCGACCGCCGTGCGGGTGTATCTGGCGAGGGTCAGGAGCGCGCTCGCCGACCTTCCCGAGAGCGAAGTCGAGGAGATCCTCGAAGACGTCCGGCCCCATCTCGCCGAGATGGAGGCGGAACTGGGCGAGAACCCCAAGGTCGACGCCTTGATCGAGCGTTTGGGCAGCCCCGAGAGCTACGCCGCCGAACTGAGGGCGTCGGGCGGCTATCCGCCGCGTCCGGCCGACACGGACGGCAAGACCACCGTGCTGAAGGCGAAGACCGGGATCGGCGGAGCGCGGTTCGCGTTGTGGGGCCTGGTTTTCTCCGTCGGCGGGTTCGCGTTGTTCGGCTTCGCGGCCGCGGTGCTGGTGCGGGTGGAACCGTTGCTGGGCCTGCTTTTCATCGCACCCGTGCTCGCGATCAGCGTCGCCTACGTCGTCCGCAAGGGCGTCGCCCCGATCGCGGCACTGCCCGAGGTGGTCAAGCTCCGCGAAACCGCGGACTCGTTCCAGAACGACCGGAACAGCAAGGGGCTGAACTACTTCCGCACGCTCAAGCCGGCGTGGTGGGTGCTGTGCGCGGCGGTGCTGGTCGTGTTCGGTCTGCTGCTCATGCTTCGCCACACCGAGGCCGTTTTGCTGCTGCCGCTGATGCTGCTGGCGGCCGTCGCCGTGATATGGGCGGGGCCGAGGTTGAAGGCCGACCGGCGGCTGCTGTGGCTGGCCGTGCCGATCTCGGCGTTCGTCATCGGCAGCATGCTCGGCGGTGCGGGCGCGGCGGTCGATCTGATCGCGAACCGGTCCTACGGCAACAATTCCCCCAACAGCGGCTACACGCCGGGCTACAACGACAACTACGGTAATCCGCAGTTGATGTACGGCAGCCAGGACGTGGAGAACATCTACGCTTTCGACGCCGAAGGCAAGCCGCTGACCGGGATCTACCTCTACGACGAGAACGGCCGTCCGCTCAGCACGACGCGGTACGCCTGCGAGAGGAGCACGGGCGACAAGCGGAAGATCGGCGACGACAACCGCTACCCGCGTCCGCGGCTCGAGCGCGGAGTGCAGGACAACGAGGGAAACCTCAACGGCTACAACGGTTCCCGCGGCTACTGCCAGGAGCGGACCGACGTCCCGTTCAGCGCGGCGATCCCGAAGGGCGCGCCGGTGCCGCCCACCACCCCGGTCGCCCCGCCGTCGTCCACCTCGGTGGCGCCGCCGCCGAACTCCACCCAGCCGACGCGCTAGGTGGCCCGGGTGGAGGCGGCTGTCGGGGGCGCCTCCACCCGTCTCGCGCCACTTGGGGCCCTGGAGTACGTGAAGGACCCCTTCATTGCGTCTAGTGCCAGGGTCCCGACAAAGTCGCATAACCACTGGTCAAGTGGGTGTTGTGGTGACAGAGGCGAACTCGTCACAGTCGCCTGACATCTTTCTTGACTGTCCACAAAACGTACATAAACGCATCAATGGACATCCAGTGACTGGATAGTGTCCTTTGTGGACACTTGACGCTTAAGGCACCTTGTCATCCGCCCCGTTGGAAGTCCAGTTCGAATCACCAGAAGCGCCACCCGCCAGCAGCTATGCGACTTTGCCGGAACCCTGGCGTCTAGCGCAGTGAAGGACCCCTTCACGCACTCGGTCGTCGTGGCTTGTGGGGCGCGCGTAGGTGATGCTGTGAGCGTGGAGTACGTGTCCAGAGTGCCCCGACCGCCGCTGAACGGGCTCTACAACCTGGAGGGTGCGCCGCCATACGCCCGGCTGACGCTGCCGCCGGCGCCGTCGGCGTGCACGTCAAGCCGTGGGGGCCGGCGCCGTTCCCGCCGATGCCCGCGGTCGAGCTGTGTGACCGCTACCGGTGCTTCACCTGCGCTATCGGGTGCGCCGCTGACCGGCGCCCGGAGGGCTCACCCCATGGCGTTTCGTCCTCTGAATGCGGTAGTTGGGAACGCGAACTACCGCATTCAGAGGACGAAACGCGGAAAGGCGTCAGTGGGTGAACGCGCTCCTGGCGGCCAGGTCGGCGAGCAGGGCGCGGCCCTTCTCGGCGTTGCGCGGCTGGGCCAGGACGTCGTAACGCCGGGCGACCAGCTGGCTCTGCGAGATGAACCCGCGCTTGTTCTTCGAAGCCGCGTACCCCAGCGCGCCGAACAGCAGGTTGAACGCGATACCGCCGACGAGGCCGACGAGGATCGGCACCAGTCCGGCGCCCGGGTTCAGCAGGCTCAGCACGAGGCCGAGGAACATACCGAAGATCGCGCCCGACAGGGCCGAGCTGGTCAGCACCTTGCTCCAGCCCATCCGTCCGGCGATCCGCTCGACCAAAACCGGCTCGACACCGACGATGGTGACGTCCGTGATCGGGAAGTCCGTTCCCGCGAGGTGGTCGACGGCACGCTGCGCTTCGGAGTACGACTCGTACGAGCCGATCGGCCACCCACTGGGCATCGTCGGGAGCTGAGCCCGCCCCTGGGGATCGGTGAACGTGGTCTGCTGCGTGAATGCCTGTGTCATTCCTTCTCACCTCTCTTGATCCGTACAACGTTCCGGGTGTGCGGATCTCCTCCCGTTCGGCGGGATTCACAGCATCTTCTCAGCCGGGCATCGCAGACAATCCGCCCAGGGATCAACTACAGTCCGCAATGGGTAACGAATCAGACCATTGGTCGAGTTGACCGTGGAGGGCCGACCCGGTAGGAAGAAGCCGCAAAGGTACCGCTTCGAACCTTTAGGTGAGGCTGATGGCGAACAGGCGCGGCATGCTCACGCTGGATCGGCTCCGGGAACTGGTCGAGGACGGTGCCGTCGACACGGTGCTGGTGGCGATCACCGACATGCAAGGCAGGCTGCAGGGCAAACGCTGCGCCGCCGAGTACTTCCTCAACGAGGTCGTCGAGCACGCCACCGAAGCGTGCAACTACCTGCTCGCCGTCGACGTCGAAATGAACACCGTCGACGGCTACGCGATGTCGTCCTGGGAGACCGGCTACGGCGACTTCGTCCTGCGCCCGGACTTCGACACGCTTCGCCTGCTTCCGTGGCAGGAGGGCACCGCGCTCGTCCTCGCCGACCTCGAACGGGTGCAGGGCGGCGCCGTCGCCCCTTCGCCGCGCCAGATCCTGCGCGGTCAGCTCGACCGGCTCGCCGCGCGTGGTCTCGTCGCGTACGTCGGGACCGAGCTGGAGTTCATCGTCTTCGACGACACCTTCGAATCGGCCTGGGACAAGCGGTATCAGGACCTTCGCCCGGCCAACCAGTACAACGTCGACTACTCGATGCTCGGCACCTCGCGGATCGAGCCACTGCTGCGCCGCATCCGGAACGACATGGGCGGGGCGGGGCTGTACGTCGAGTCGGCCAAGGGCGAGTGCAATCCCGGTCAGCACGAGATCGCGTTCCGCTACGCCGACGCGCTGACCACCTGCGACAACCACAGCGTCTACAAGACCGGGTCCAAGGAGATCGCCGCGCAGGAAGGCAAGAGCCTCACGTTCATGGCGAAGTACGACGAACGCGAGGGCAACTCCTGCCACATCCACATCAGTCTGCGCTCCACCGAGGGCGAGCCCGTCCTGGCGGGCGACGGCCCCGGCGGGTTCTCGCCGCTGATGGAGCACTTCCTCGCCGGCCAGCTGGCCGGGCTGCGTGAGCTGACCTATTTCCTCGCGCCGAACATCAACTCCTACAAGCGTTTCGTCCCCGGGAGTTTCGCGCCGACAGCCGTCGCGTGGGGCACCGACAACCGCACGTGCGCGCTCCGCGTCGTCGGGCACGGAGACTCGCTCCGCACCGAGAACCGGGTCCCCGGCGGCGACGTGAACCCGTACCTCGCGGTGGCCGCGCTGATCGCGGCCGGGTTGCACGGCATCGAGAACGAACTGGAGCTGGAGCCGGAATTCCACGGCAACGCCTACGGTTCCGGCAAGCCGACCGTGCCGACGACCCTGCGGGAAGCCGCGGCGCTGCTGGACGGGAGCGAGCTCGCCAGGACCGCGTTCGGGGACGAGGTCGTCGATCACTACCTGAACGCGGCGAAGGTCGAGATCACCGCGTACGACGCCGCCGTCACCGACTGGGAGAGGATCCGTGGCTTCGAACGGCTGTGACCCCCTCATCGGTTTCACCTCCTACCTGGAGCCCGCGAAGTTCCTCGTCTGGGAGACCGAAGCCGCGCTGCTGCACCGGGTCTACGTCGACGGGATCGTCGCGGCGGGCGGGATCCCGGTCCTGCTGCCCCCGGTGAGCGGGGCACACGATCGGCTGATATCCGCCGTGGACGGTCTCGTGCTGGTCGGCGGCGCCGACGTCGACCCGGCCCGCTATGGCCAGGAACAGCACGCGATGACGTACACGAGGCCGAACCGGGACGCGTTCGAGTTCGGCCTGCTGCGGTCCGCTTTGGCCGCGCGCAAGCCGGTTTTGGGCGTGTGCCGGGGTTTGCAGGTGCTCAGCGTCGCGCTGGGCGGCACACTCGCCCAGCACCTGCCGGACACTCTGCACAGCGCGGATCACCAGCCCGCGCCAGGGACCTTCGGCACCACCGCGGTGACGCTCGCCGAGGGCAGCCGCGCCGCGTCGATCCTCGGCACCGAGACCAAGGTGCCCTGTTACCACCATCAGGCGATCGACAAACTCGGCGACGGGCTGGTCCCGGTCGGCTGGGCGGCGGACGGGACCATCGAGGCGGCCGAACTGCCCGGCGAGGGGTTCGTACTCGGTGTCCAATGGCATCCCGAACAGAATTCCGACGACATCAGGCTTTTCGAGGCGCTGGTGAAAGCTGCGAAGGAGAGAAAGTGACCGGGTTTGAGGTGATCAACCCAGCCACCGAAGAGGTGGTGAGGTCGGTCGAACTGACCTCGGCCGAGGAGACCGACGCGGCGATCGCCCGCGCGCACGCGGCGTTCCCCGCCTGGCGTGCGGTGGCCCCCGGCGACCGGGCGCGGCTGTTGCGCCGGTTCGCCGACGCGGTCGACGCCGACATCGAGAACCTCGCCGGGCTGGAGGTCGCCAACGCGGGCCACACGATCGGGAACGCGCGCTGGGAAGCGGGCAACGTCCGCGATGTGCTGACGTACTACTCCGCGTCGCCCGAACGGTTGAGCGGCAAGCAGATCCCGGTGCCCGGCGGGGTGAACATGACGTTCCACGAGCCGCTCGGCGTGGTCGGGGTGATCGTGCCGTGGAACTTCCCGATGCCCATCGCGGGCTGGGGATTCGCGCCCGCGCTCGCCGCCGGGAACACCGTCGTGCTGAAACCCGCCGAGCTCACTCCGCTGACCGCGATCCGCCTCGGCGAACTCGCCCGTGAGGCGGGGATCCCCGAAGACGTCTTCCAGGTACTTCCCGGCAAGGGATCCGTGGTGGGCCAGCGGTTCGTGGACCACGCCGCGGTGCGGAAAGTGGTGTTCACCGGCTCGACCGAGGTCGGCAAGCAGATCATGGCCGGCTGTGCCGCGCGGGTGAAACGGGTGACGCTGGAGCTCGGCGGCAAGAACGCGAACATCGTCTTCGCCGACGCCGACCTGGAGAAGGCCGCGGCCACCGCGCCGTACGGCGTCTTCGACAACGCGGGGCAGGACTGCTGCGCGCGGTCGCTGATCCTGGTGCAGTCGAGCGTGTACGAGAAGTTCATGGAGCTGCTGGAACCCGCGGTGAACGGTGTGGTGGTGGGGGATCCGCGGCTGGAAGTGACCGAGATGGGGCCGCTGATCTCGGCGGGGCACCTCGCGAAGGTGTCGTCCTATGTGGACGACGCCGCGCCGGTGGCGTTCCGGGGCAACGCGCCGCTGGGGCCGGGCTACTGGTTCCCGCCGACCGTCGTCACCCCGCCGGATCTGCGGCATCCGCTGGCCTCGGACGAGATCTTCGGCCCGGTCGTCGCGGTGCTCCCGTTCGACGGGGAGGCGGACGCGGTGACCATGGCCAACGACACCGAGTACGGCCTGTCCGGCTCGATCTGGACTCGCGACGTCGGCCGCGCCTTCCGCGTCGCGCGTGGCGTCGAAGCCGGGAACCTTTCGGTGAACTCGCATTCGTCCGTCCGGTACTGGACGCCGTTCGGCGGGTTCAAGCAGTCCGGGCTCGGCCGCGAGCTCGGTCCGGACGCCGTCGACGCCTTCACCGAGACCAAGAACGTCTTCATCAGCACGGAGGATTGAATGGTGCAGCGTTTCGAAGGCCGCGTCGCGGTCATCACCGGCGGGAGCAGCGGCATCGGCCTCGCCACCGCGCGGCGGCTGGCGAGCGAGGGCGCGAAGGTCGTCATCGGCGACATCTCCGCCGAGGCGGGCAAAGCCGCGGCCGACGAGGTCGGCGGCCTGTTCGTGCAGGCCGACGTCACCGATGTCGAGCAGGTCGATGCCCTCTTCCAGACCACAGTGGACACTTTCGGGTCGGTCGACGTCGCGTTCAACAACGCCGGCATCTCCCCGCCGGAGGACGATTCGATCCTGACCACGGGTATCGACGCGTGGGAGAGGGTGCAGAAGGTCAACCTGACCTCGGTGTACCTGTGTTGCAAGGCCGTGCTGCCGCATATGCAACGGCAGGGCAAGGGCTCGATCATCAACACGGCGTCGTTCGTCGCGGTGATGGGCGCGGCGACTTCGCAGATCTCCTACACCGCTTCCAAGGGCGGGGTGCTGGCGATGAGCCGGGAACTGGGCGTCCAGTTCGCGAGGGAGAACATCCGGGTCAACGCGCTGTGCCCGGGTCCGGTGAACACCCCGCTGCTGAAGGAACTGTTCGCGAAGGACCCCGAGCGGGCCGCGCGGCGGCTGGTGCACGTGCCGGTCGGGCGGTTCGCCGAGCCGGAGGAGATCGCCGCGGCCGTCGCCTTCCTGGCCAGCGACGACGCCTCGTTCATCACTGCTTCGCAGTTCCTGGTGGACGGCGGGATCTCGGGCGCCTACGTCACCCCTCTGTGACGCGCTCGCGCTGTCCGTGAAGGCCTCCTTGAGGGACCCAGGGTCCCTCAAGGAGGCCTTCACGGACTTGGGCCGCCTCGTCACTCGTCCCGGTGGCTGGGGAGGCGGGCCGCTGAGCTGCGTTGCTCCGCCATGGTCGCGACCTCGAGATGACGCGCATATGCGCCGAGACCGGTGGCACCATCACCGCGAAAGAGGAACGCGTGACTCGCGTGATCAGACCCGTAACTCCCGTGATCAGACCCGTAACTCGCGAGTTCCGCCGCTGATCACGCGAGTTACGGCTCCGAGCACGCGTGTCCCGAGTGACGTCGTCGGGCGGAAGTAGACGCGCGTCGAACCCGCCAGGTACGGTGTGCGCACAACTACAGACAGGGCCGTTGAGCTGGAGCGGGAGAGCCCTCACGAACGTGGTGGGGCACCGAAGGAGCAAACTCCCCGGAATCTCTCAGGTACTCACTACCGCTTCCGCGAGGCCACTCTGGAAAGCAGGCGCGCAAGTGCGCCTCACCCAAGGTGAAAGCCGCATCACATGCGGTGAAACTCTCAGGTGCCATGACAGAGGGGGAGTTCCCGGCGCACCGGTCTATCCGGCGCCTGACCCAAGGAGCTCCCTTGACCAGTACGTCCTTCGACGACCGGCACATCGGCCCCTCGGAGTCCGAGCAGGCCAAGATGCTCGCCGAGGTCGGCTATGGCAGCCTCGACGCCCTGGTGCAGGCCGCCGTGCCGTCCGCGATCCGGGTCACCCGTGACCTGGAGCTTCCCCCCGCCGCGTCCGAAGAGGACGCCATCGCCGAGCTTCGCGCGCTCGCCGCGCTCAACAAGCCGATGACGCAGATGATCGGCCTCGGCTTCCACGACACGGTCACCCCGGCGGTCATCCGCCGCAACGTGCTGGAGAACCCGGCCTGGTACACGGCGTACACGCCGTATCAGCCGGAGATCTCGCAGGGCCGTCTCGAAGCGCTCCTCAACTTCCAGACCATGGTCTCCGAGCTGGCCGGTCTCACCACCGCGAACGCCTCCTTGCTCGACGAGTCCACCGCGGTCGCCGAGGCCGTCATGCTGATGCGCCGCGTGTCGAAGGCGAAGTCGAACAAGGTGGTCCTCGACGCCGAGTGCCTGCCGCAGACCATCGCCGTCGTCCGCACCCGCGCCGAGGCCATGGGCGTCGAGGTCGAGGTCCGTGACCTGCTCACCGGCTTGCCGGACGAGTTCTTCGGCGTCGTCGTCCAGTACCCGGGTGCTTCCGGCGTGCTGCGCGGCGCGGGCTTCTACTCCGCCATCTCCGAGACCGCGAAGGCCGCGGGCGCGTTGTACACCGTCGCCGCCGACCTGCTCGCCCTCACACTGATCACCGCGCCGGGTGAGTTCGGCGCCGACATCGCCGCCGGTTCCACCCAGCGCTTCGGCGTCCCGCTCGGTTACGGCGGGCCGCACGCCGGCTACATGGCCGTCCGCGCCGGGCTCGAGCGTTCGCTGCCAGGCCGCCTCGTCGGGGTCTCGGTCGACGCCGACGGCAACCCCGCGTACCGCCTCGCCCTGCAGACCCGCGAGCAGCACATCCGCCGCGAGAAGGCGACCTCCAACATCTGCACGGCGCAGGTGCTGCCCGCCGTGCTCGCCGCGATGTACGCGGTGTACCACGGTCCGGACGGCCTCAAGCGCATCGCGACCCGCGTCCACGAGCTGACCGCTGGCTTGGCTGATGCTCTGCGCGCGGGCGGCGTCGAGGTCGTCCACGAGGGCTTCTTCGACACCGTCCTCGCCCGCATGCCCGGACAGGCCGAAGCGGTCGTCGCGGTCGCGCGCGAGAACGGGATCAACCTCGGCCCGGTCGACGCCGACCACGTCCGCGTCGCCGTCGACGAGGTCACCACGCCCGCGATCATCGCGAAGGTGCTCAACGCGTTCGGCGTCGACACTCCGGCAGCCGAGGCCCAGGCGCTGCCCGCCGGCTTGCAGCGCGAGAGCGAGTACCTCACGCACGAGGTCTTCCACTCGCACCGCTCCGAGACCGCGATGCTGCGCTACCTGCGCAGCCTGTCCGACCTCGACTACGCGCTCGACCGCGGCATGATCCCGCTCGGCTCCTGCACGATGAAGCTCAACGCCACCACCGAGATGGAGCCGATCAGCTGGCGCGAGTTCGCGGGTATCCACCCGTTCGCCCCGGTCGAGGACGCCGAGGGCTACCACGTCCTCGTCGAGCAGCTTTCGAGCTGGCTGGCCGAGGTCACCGGTTACGACAAGGTGTCGTTGCAGCCGAACGCCGGTAGCCAGGGCGAACTCGCCGGACTGCTCGCGATCCGCGCGTACCACCACGCCAACGGTCAGGCCGAACGCGAGGTCTGCCTGATCCCGTCGTCCGCGCACGGCACGAACGCCGCTTCCGCGGTCATGGCGGGCATGCGCGTCGTTGTGGTCAAGTGCACCGCCGAGGGCAACGTCGATCTCGACGACCTGCGTGCCAAGGTCGAGACCAACCGCGACACGCTGTCCGCGATCATGGTCACGTACCCGTCCACGCACGGTGTCTACGAGCACGGCATCGACGAGCTGGCCAAGATCGTGCACGACGCGGGCGGCCAGGTCTACGTCGACGGCGCGAACCTCAACGCCCTGCTCGGTCTCGCCAAGCCGGGTGAGTTCGGCGGCGACGTCTCGCATCTGAACCTGCACAAGACCTTCTGCATCCCGCACGGTGGCGGCGGCCCCGGCGTCGGCCCGGTCGCGGTCCGCGCGCACCTCGCGCCGTACCTGCCCAACCACCCGATGTTGGAGAAGGCGGGCCCCGAAACCGGTGTCGGCCCGATCAGCGCCGCCCCGTACGGCTCGGCGTCGATCCTGCCGATCTCCTGGGCGTACGTCCGCATGATGGGCGCGGGCGGGCTCACCGCCGCGACGCAGGTCGCGGTTCTAGCCGCGAACTACGTGGCCAAACGCCTCAACCAGCACTACCCGGTGCTCTACACCGGCCAGGACGGCCTGGTCGCGCACGAGTGCATCCTCGACCTGCGCGGGCTCACCAAGGAGACCGGTGTCAGCGTCGACGACGTCGCGAAGCGCCTGATCGACTACGGCTTCCACGCGCCGACCATGTCGTTCCCGGTCGCGGGCACACTGATGGTCGAGCCGACCGAGTCCGAGGACCTGGGCGAGATCGACCGCTTCATCGAGGCGATGATCGCCATCCGCGCGGAGATCGACGCCGTGGCGCAGGGCCGGTGGGCCGCGGACGACAGCCCGCTGCGCAACGCCCCGCACACCGCGGAGACCCTGGTCGGTGACTGGGACCTGCCGTATGACCGCGAACTGGCGGTGTACCCCGCCGGAGTGAATCGCAAGGCCAAGTACTGGCCCCCGGTGCGCCGCATCGACGGTGCGCGCGGGGACCGTAACCTCGTCTGCTCCTGCCCGCCGCTCAACGCCTACGAGAACTGAGGCACTTGATGTCGAAAGAGACGTCCCTGCACGGAGTCCACAAAGGACTGGGTGCGTTGTTCACCGACTTCGCGGGCTGGTCGATGCCGATCCGCTACAGCAGCGAACTGGCGGAGCACAAGGCGGTCCGCGAGGCCGCGGGCCTGTTCGACCTCTCCCATATGGCCGAGATCGAGGTGACCGGTCCGCAAGCCGCTGCCGTCCTCGACTTCGCGCTGGTCGGCAACCTGTCCGGCGTCAAGCCGGGCAGGGCGCGCTACACGATGATCTGCGACGAGAACGGCGGTGTGCTGGACGATCTGGTCGTCTACCGTCTCGCCGACGAGAAGTTCCTGGTCGTGGCCAACGCGGGCAACGCCTCCGTGGTCGCGGAGGCTCTGGCCGAACGGGTGTCCGGATTCGACGCGGTCGTCGAGAACAAGTCCGAGGACGTCGCGCTGATCGCCGTCCAGGGCCCGAAGGCCGTCGAGATCCTCGGCGCGGTCACCGACGCCGACCTCGGCGCGCTCAAGTACTACGCGAGCGTCCCGGCCGTCGTGAAGGGGCACGACGTCCTGCTCGCCCGCACCGGGTACACCGGCGAAGACGGCTTCGAGCTGTACGTTCCGGCCGGTGAAGCCCCCGCCGTCTGGCGCATCCTGACCGACGCGGGCGAGCCGCACGGTCTGCTCCCGGCCGGTCTCGCCTGCCGCGACACCCTCCGCCTCGAAGCCGGGATGCCGTTGTACGGCAACGAACTCAGCCTCCAGCTGAGCCCGTTCGAAGCCGGTCTCGGCCGCGTCGTCAAGTTCGAAAAGCCCGATGACTTCGTCGGCAAGGCCGCCCTCGAGGAACTGTCCAAGAAGGACGTTCCCCGGGTGCGCGTCGGGCTCAAGGGCTCCGGCCGTCGCGCCCCGCGCCACGGCTACACCGTCCTGGCGGGCGAGACCGAGATCGGCGAGGTCACCAGCGGTGCCCTCTCGCCGACCCTGGGTTACCCGATCGCCATGGCCTATGTCGACCGGGAGCACGCCGAGCCCGGCACCGAGCTTTCCGTCGACATCCGGGGCCGTATCGAGCCCGTCGAGGTCGTCGCCCTGCCCTTCTACTCCCGCGCCTGAAAGGCCCTTGAACCACCATGAGCATCCCCCAGGACCTGAAGTACACGAAGGAACACGAGTGGCTCAACGTCGCCGACGGCGTCGCCACCGTGGGCATCACCGCCTTCGCCGCCGAGTCGCTCGGTGACATCGTGTTCGTCCAGCTTCCCTCGGTCGGCGACACCGTCACCGCGGGCGAAGTGTTCGGCGAGGTCGAGTCGACCAAGTCGGTCAGCGAGCTGTACGCGCCCGTGGACGGCGAGGTCGTCGAGGTGAACGAGGCCACAACGGACACCCCCGAGCTCATCAACTCGGACCCGTACGCCGAAGGATGGCTCCTGAAGGTGCGTCTGTCCGGCGACGTGCCCGCTCTGCTCGACGCCCAGGCGTACGCCGTCCTGACCCAAGAGGACTGAGAACTGACATGTTCAACGCCACTCTGTTCAATTCAAGCCTGTCCGAAGTGGACCCCGAGGTCGCCGTGGCCGTCGCCGCCGAACTCGACCGGCAGCAGTCGACCCTGGAAATGATCGCCTCGGAGAGCTTCGCCCCGGTGGGCGTGCTCGAGGCGCAGGGGTCGGTGCTGACCAACAAGTACGCCGAGGGGTACCCCGGCCGCCGTTACTACGGCGGTTGTGAGCACGTCGACGTCATCGAGCAGCTGGCGATCGACCGCGCGAAGGCCTTGTTCGGCGCCGAGCACGCCAACGTCCAGCCGCACTCGGGCGCGCAGGCCAATGCCGCCGCCATGGTCGCGGTGCTCAACCCCGGCGACACCATCCTCGGTCTCGACCTCGCCCACGGCGGGCACCTGACCCACGGGATGAAGATCAACTTCTCCGGCAAGCTCTACAACGTCGTCGCCTACCACGTCGACAAGGAGACCGGGATCGTCGACGTCGAGGAGATCGAGCGCCTCGCCAAGGAGCACAAGCCGAAGCTGATCATCGCCGGCTGGTCGGCGTACCCGCGTCAGCTCGACTTCGCCGAGTTCCGCCGCATCGCCGACGAGGTCGGCGCGAAGGTCATGGTCGACATGGCACACTTCGCCGGTCTCGTCGCGGCCGGGCTGCACCCCAGCCCGGTGCCTTACGCCGACATCGTCACCACGACCACGCACAAGACCCTCGGCGGCCCGCGCGGCGGCATCATCCTGTGCCGCCAGGAACTCGCCAAGAAGATCAACTCGGCGGTGTTCCCCGGTCAGCAGGGCGGTCCGCTGGAGCACGTCATCGCCGCCAAGGCCGTCGCGCTCAAGATCGCCGCGAGCGAGGAGTTCCGCGAGCGTCAGCAGCGCGTGCTCGAAGGCGCGAAGATCCTGGCCGACCGCCTCTCGCGTACCGACTGCTCCGAAGCGGGTGTCCGCGTGCTGACCGGCGGCACCGACGTGCACCTCGTGCTCGTCGATCTGGTCAATTCCACTCTGGATGGTCAGCAGGCCGAGGACCGGCTGCATTCGGTCGGCATCACGGTCAACCGCAACGCCGTCCCGTTCGACCCGCGCCCGCCGATGGTCACCTCGGGCCTGCGGATCGGCACCCCGGCGCTGGCGACCCGCGGCTTCGGCGCGGAGGACTTCGCCGAGGTCGGTGACATCATCGCCGAGGCGCTGCGCCCGGACTTCGACGAGGATCTGCGCCAGTCGCTGTCCGCCCGGGTCGAACTGCTGGCCAAGAAGCACCCGCTGTACGCGGACCTCAACCGATGAGCGCGGTCCCCGAGGGGCGCAAACTTCTCCGGCTCGAGGTCCGGAATTCCCAGACTCCGATCGAGAAGAAGCCGTCGTGGATCAAGACGCGCGCGCGGATGGGTCCGGAGTTCACCGAACTCAA
>NZ_JBVJCE010000024.1:0-57130 GCF_055588925.1 Amycolatopsis sp. NPDC041971
TCTTTCGCAAGACAACCCCAACCAGGGCGTCAGTGGCTTTCCGAGCCAGACCCCGCCAAGTCTCCGTCCACACACATCATCACTGTGGCTTTCGCAACGTGCCTCAGGGGGCGGCTTCCCTAGGGACATGAACGCCCCCTTCCTGTACCTAGGCGCAGGAAGGGGGCTTCACGCGCGAAGAGCTACTTCTTGTACAGCGCTTCGATGTCGGTCGCGTAGTTCTTGTTCACGATGTTGCGCTTCAGCTTCAAGCTCGGCGTGATCTCACCGCCGGCCTCGGTGAAGTCCTTCGAGAGGATCGTGAACCTCTTGATCGCCTCGGCCTGCGACACCGCGCTGTTGGCCTGATCCACGGCCTGCTGGACCTCGGCGCGCAGTTCGGCGTCGTCGGTCAGGTCGGACACCGTGGCGTCGGCGGGTTTGCCGTGCTGCGACTTCCACGACGGGAAGTACTCCTCGTCGATGGTGATCAGCGCGCCGATGTACGGCCGCTGGTCGCCGACCACCATCGCCTGGCTGATCAGCGGGCTGGACTTGATGGTGTCCTCGAGCCCGGACGGGGCGACGTTCTTGCCGCCCGCGGTGACGATGATCTCCTTCTTGCGCCCGGTGATCTTGAGGAACCCGTCGCGGTCCAGCTCACCGATGTCGCCGGTGTGGAACCAGCCGTCTTCGAGCGCTTCGGCGGTCGCTTGGGCGTTGTTGAAGTAGCCGCCGAACACGACGTCGCCCTTCAGCAGGATCTCGCCGTCTTCGGCGATCCGGACCGAGGTGCCGGCGACCGGGCGGCCCACGGTGCCGACGCGGAAGCCGTCCTGGGTGCCGACGCACGCCGCGGCGGACGTCTCGGTCAGGCCGTAGCCCTCGAACACCGGGACGCCGATGCCGCGGAAGAAATGCGCCAGCCGCACGCCGAGCGGGGCACCGCCGGACACCGCGGCGACGCACCGGCCGCCGAGGGCCGCGCGCAGCTTGCTGAAGACGAGCTTGTCGAACAGCGCGTGCTTGATCTTGAGGCCCAGTCCGGCGCCGCCGGTGTCCTGGGCCTGGCTGTAGGCGACGGCGGTGGCCTCGGCGGCGTCGAAGATCTTGCCCTTGCCGTCACCGTGCGCCTTCTGCTTCGCGCCGTTGTAGACCTTCTCGAACACGCGCGGCACGGCCACGACGAACGTCGGCCGGAAGGTGCCGAGGTCGGCGACGAGGTTCTTGACGTCCGAGGTGTGCCCGAGGGTCACTCGCGCGCTGAGCGCGGTCACCGCGATGGCGCGGGCGAGGACGTGCGCGAGCGGTAGGAACACCAGCAGCGAGTTGCCCTGCTCCATCAGCTGCGGGAACGCGGCGATGTCGGCGCGGATCTCGGCGAGGAGGTTCCGGTGGGTCAGCTCGACGCCTTTGGGGCGGCCGGTCGTGCCCGAGGTGTACACGATCGTGGCCAGGTCGCCCGCCTTCACGGTGCGGCGGCGCTCGTGCAGGTCGTCGTCGCTGAGCTCGGCGCCCTGTGCGGTGAGGTGGTCGACCGCGGGCTTGTCCTCGGCCTCGAACTGCCAGGTGTGCTCGAGCGTGCCGAGGCGTCCCTTGACGGATTCGAGCGTCGCGAGGTGCTCGTCGGTCTCGACGAACACGGCCTTCGCCGCCGAGTCCGAGAGGATCCAGTGGACCTGCTCGGCCGAAGAGGTGTCGTAGATCGGGACGGTGACCGCGCCGGCGGCCCAGATCGCGAAGTCGATCAGGGTCCATTCGTAGCGGGTCTTGGACATGAGCCCGACCCGATCCCCCGGTGCGATGCCGGCCTGGGCCATTCCCTTGGCCACGGCCAGAACCTGGGCGGCGAAGTCTTTGGCGGTGATGTCCAGCCAGGTACCGTCGACCTGGCGGCGGAAACTCACGACATCGGAGAACCGCTCCGCGTTCGCCCAGACGACGTCGGCGAGATTCTCGTCGTCGGTCACCGGATTGGCGGCGGGGGCGCTGTATTCGCGCACGAGGAACCTCCGTGTTCGCGTGCAAGTGGTGTGACCGGTGTTACCCGCCAGTCAACTTAGCGTGCCGTGCACCTTAAGACCATGCTGACGAATCGGCCATACCCAGGGCATGACATTCTGCCGCTGTGAACCAGGCTCCGCCAGCTCTCGACATCGTTGACGAGACCTTCCTCGTGGTCCCGCCGTCCACAGTGGCCGCCGCCTTCGCCGATCCGCGATCTTGGTCACGTTACTGGCCGGACCTCGTTCTCGAGGTCTACACCGACCGCGGCGACGAAGGATTGCGCTGGACCGTGCGCGGTGCCTTGGTCGGTACCATGGAGGTCTGGCTCGAGCCGGTGCTCGACGGCACTTTGCTGCACTACTTCCTGCGCGCCACTCCCGCCGGTCCGGACGGGGAGCCTCGTGTGCTCCAGGCCCGGGACCTGCGGCGGGAGTTCGACCGCAGGGCCCGTGCGGCCAAGGCGATCGCGCTCGGGCTCAAAGTGGTCCTCGAGGACGGACGCGAGCCCGGGGTAGGGCCACGCGCCGAATAGGCACCGAGGAGCACAGGGGAGAGCATGCGGGTTCACGTGGTGTCGGACGTGCACGGCAACGCCGACGCGCTCAAACGCGCCGGCGACGGCGCCGACGCGCTGATCGTGCTGGGCGACCTGCTCGACTTCGTCGACTACCGCGAACACGACAAGGGCATCATGGGCGCGCTGTTCGGCGCCGAGAAGGTCGGCGAGTTCGCGCGGCTGCGGCGGGAAGGCACTCGTGATGAGACCGTTGCCTTCTCGCGATCATTGTGGGCCACGTTGGCCGATCCCGCCGCCGCGGTCGGTGAGGCGATCCAGGACCAGTACGCCGTCCTGTTCGGCGCTTTGACCGCGCCGACGTTCGCGACCCCCGGCAACGTCGACGACCCGTCGCTGTGGCCCGAGTTCGCCGGCGACGGCATCACCGTCCTCGACGGCGAGGTCGCCGAGTTCGGCGGCCTGCGCTTCGGCTTCGTCGGCGGCGCGCTCCTCCCGCCGAGCGTGGTCCCGCGCCGCAACGGGTTCTGGCGGCCGTACCTGCGCACCCGCGAGGAGTACGAAGTCGCTGTCGGGGCGCTGGAGAACGTCGACGTCCTGTGCACTCACATCCCGCCCGCCATCCCGGAACTGACCTACGACGTGATCGCGCGGCGGTCCGAGATCGGGTCGGCGGCGCTGGTGGACCTCATCCGCGAGCAGCGGCCGCGCTGGTCGGTCTTCGGGCACGTCCACCAGCCGCTGACCCCGCGGACGAGGCTCGGCAGGACCGAATGCCGTAACGTCGGTCACTTCAAAGAGACGGCACAGCCGTACGTGCTGCGCTGGTGACCCTCGGCTGCGGCTACAGTTTGGACCATGGCCGAGCAGTCCACGCAGTCCATCGAGGTCGACGCCGAGCCCGCGCGGGTGATGGCCGTCATCGCCGACTTCCCCGCGTACCCGGAATGGGCCAAGGCCGTCCGGGAGACCGAGGTGCTCGGCGAGGATGACGACGGCCGCGCCAAACAGGTGAAACTCACCCTCGACGCCGGGCCGATCAAGGACGTCTACACCCTCGAGTACGACTGGGACGCCGACGGCCACGGGGTCAGCTGGCACCTGGTCAAGGGCCAGATGCAGAAGGCCCAGAACGGCCGCTACGCCCTCGAAGCGCTGGGCACCGGCCGCACCAAGGTCACGTATACGCTGTCCGTCGAGCTGGCGCTGCCGATGATCGGGCTGCTGCGCCGCAAGGCCGAGAAGATGGTCATGGACACCGCGCTCAAGGAGCTCAAAAAGCGCGCTGAAGCATCCTGAGTCGAAGGGTAGGCATGCGGATCCTGCTGTTCACCGGCAAGGGGGGTGTCGGCAAGACCACGCTGGCGGCGGCGACGGCGGCGGCACTGGCCGGGCGGGGCAGGAAGACGCTCGTGGTCTCGACCGACCCGGCCCATTCCCTCGGTGACGCCTTCGGCCGCGCGCTCGGCGGCGAACCGTCCGAAATGGACACCCTGCTCCACGCCGCCCAGATCGACACCCGCGGCCTGGTCGACAGCACCTGGCGCGACCTCCGGCAGGAGTTGCGGATCGCGCTCGCGGGCGCGGGCCTCGATTCGCTCGACGCCGAAGAACTCACCGTGGTGCCCGGTGTGGACGAGCTCCTCGCGCTCACCGAGGTCCAGCGCCTCGCCGAACACGGTCCGTGGGAGACGGTCGTCGTCGACTGTGGACCGACCGCGGAAACGTTGCGCCTGCTGGCTTTGCCCGAAGCCGTCTCCGGCTATCTGTCGAGGATGTTCAAACCGGGCGCCCGGCGGACGGCGGCCGCGGTGCGGCGGCTCGGCGCGCATCTGGAGTCGCTGCGCACGCTGCTCACCGACCCGGCCACCACCACCGTGCGGCTCGTGCTGACGCCGGAACGCGTGGTCGTCGCGGAAGCCCGCCGCACCCTGAGTTCCCTGGCCCTGCGCGGGATTATGGTCGACGGCCTGATCGTCAACCGGCTGATGCCCGCGCCCGGGTTCTGGCGCGGCGCCGCGGCCTCGTGGATGCGGACCCGCCGCACCCAGCAGAACGCGGTCCTCGCTGAACTCGCCGACGCCGGATTCGGACCCGAAGAGGTGAAGCCCGTCGAGCACCGCGCCGTCGAGCCGGTCGGGATCGAGGCGTTGCGGGAAATCGCGTACGAGCTTTATCAGGGACTGGATCCCTTGGCGGCCACCGAAAAAGGGGTGACCCCGCTGCTGCGGGTGTCCGAATCGGACGGTGGCTATCGGCTGCGGATCGCGGTGCCGCTGCACCTTGACTCCGAAGTGGATCTGGCCAGAGTGGACAATGACCTCGCCGTCACCGTGGACGGTTTCCGTCGGCTGATCGCGCTGCCGGAGATGTTGCGCCCGTGCCGGATCACCGGTGCGGAATCCGACGCGCACGGCCTGGTCGTGAGCCTGGCAGGGAACCGGGGACCCGGGTGAGCGAGTACAGCGAACACGCGGAGGCCGACGGCCTCGACCTGGCCGAAGAGATCCGGCTGCTGGTCGAACTCGTCGTCGAGCACGCGGCGCCGTGGCTGGAGGACTTGATCTCCGCCGGGCACGGCTGCTCGGAACACGACACCGACGGCGGCTGGTGCCCGCTCTGCGCGGTCGTCGGCGTTTTCCGCGGGGAGCGGCCCGAGTGCGTGGCCCGGCTGATGGAGCAGGCCGCGCAGCTCGTCGCGCTGCTGCGGGCGGTGCTCGCCGACCGCTGGGAGCCCGAGGGCGGGGTGCACATGCCGGGGTTCCAGCCTGCGCGGAAGGAGCCCGCGCGGGAAGATGCGCCGGTGGGAGCTTCGCGGGTCCAGCACATCACGGTGACCAGGCGCGACGCTTGGCAGCCGGACCGGGAGAACTGAGTTGCTGACGGTAGGGGTGGACGTCGGGGGCACGAGTGTGCGCGCCGGCGTGGTGGACGAGCACGGCTCGCTGATGGACACCGCCAGGGTCGGCACGCCCGGCGGGGAGGACGCGCTCGAAGACGCCATCACCGGCGTGATCGAAGACCTTCGCGACCGGCACGACGTCTCCGGTGTCGGGCTCGCGGTCGCCGGGTTCGTCGCCAAGGACCGGCGGACGGTGATGTTCGCACCGCATCTGTCCTGGCGTGCCGCGCCGGTCGCCGAACGGATCGAGAAACGCGTCGGCCTGCCGGTGACCTTGGAACACGACGTGAACGCCGCGGCGATCGGCGAGTACCGCTTCGGGGCCGCCCGCGGCGCCCAGGTGGCCGCGCTGATCGCGCTCGGTACCGGGATCGGCGCGGGCCTGCTGCTCGACGGCAAGATCTACCGGGGCGCGTACGGCGTCGCCCCCGAACTCGGACATCTCACGGTCGTTCCCGGCGGGCGGCCCTGCCCGTGCGGTAAGTACGGCTGCTGGGAGCGGTACTGCAGCGGGACCGCGCTGGCCGCGACCGCGGTGGAACTGCTCGCCCGGCACCCCGGCCGGTCGACCGTGCTGGCGCGGGAGACCAGGGGAGACCCCGGTTCGGTCACCGGGCGCCGGGTCGCCGGCGCCGCTCGTGACGGCGACCCGATCGCCCAGCGCGCGATGACCGAGCTGGGCAAGTGGCTCGCCGAGGGGCTGGCCCTGGTCGCCGACGTCTTCGACCCGGAGATCATCGTGATCGGTGGCGGGGTGTCCGAATCGGCGCCGCTGTTCCTCGACGAGGCTCGGGAGCAGTACGCGGGCAAGATCACCGGTGCCGGGCACCGGCCGCTGGCCCGGATCCGCACCGCGCATCACGGGGACGACAGCACGATCGTCGGCGCGGCGGCACTCGCCGTCGGCGCGGCGAAGGCTCCCGGCGCCGAAGTCGGTGTGACAGGCTGAAGCCGTGACCCGGCAAGACGGCAACGGCTTCGTGAAATGCGACTTCGGGCATCTCCACTGGGGTTTGAACGGCGCCGCCGGGTTACTGCTGTCCGATCCCGCGCGCGGGGTCCTGCTGCAACGCCGCGCCTGGTGGGTGCATCACGGGCGTACGTGGGCGCTGCCCGGGGGCGCTCTCGAGGCGGGGGAGAGCGCGCGCGAGGCGGCCACTCGCGAGGCGCATGAAGAGGCCGACATCCCGCCGTCCGGCGTCCGCGCGCTGGCGGCGTCGCACGTCGACCACGGGAACTGGCGCTACACCACCATCCTCGCCGCGCCGATCGGCACGCTTTCGGCCAGGGTGAAGAACGCGGAGAGCGCGGAACTGCGGTGGGTCCGGGCGGGCGAGGTCGCGGACTTCCGGCTGCACCGCGATTTCGCGGTGGCGTGGCCGGGATTGAAGGAACACTTGGATCGCGAACTGGTACTGGTGGTCGACGGCGCGAACGTCGTCGGGTCGCGGCCGGACGGCTGGTGGCGCGACCGGCGTGGCGCCGCGGAACGATTGCGGGACAAGCTCGCGAGCCTGGCCGAAACCGGGCTCGCCGATCCGGCGCTCCCCGGCGGCGGCGAATGGTCGTGGTGGCCGAGGGTCGTGCTGGTGGTCGAGGGGAAGGCGCGGGGAGTCGCGGCCGTGCCCGGCGTCGAGGTCGTCGAGGCCGAGGGCGAAGGCGACGACAAGATCGTGGCCGTCGCGCGGAAGGCCCGCGCCGCCGGTCCGGACGACCACGTCGTCGTGGTGACCGCCGATCGCGAGCTGCGTTCCCGGGTCGAGGCCCTGGGCGCTTCGACCTTCGGCCCGAGCACCCTCCTGACGCACCTCGACTCCCGCATTTAGTCCTCTGAATGCGGTAGTTGCACGCGCAAGGACCGCATTCAGAGGACGAAATGCGGAGGGTCAGGGGCGCGCGATCCTCCCGTCCCGCATTTCCGCGATGAGCGAAGCGACGACGGCGCGAAGGCTGCCGTTGTACTGCTTCGCCACCGCGCGCTGACGCAGGTAGCTGGGCCCGTAGGCGAGGATCGTCTCCACCGACCGCAGTTCGTCGGCGCAGTCCAGGCGCCGGGCCACCGGCTCGAGCCGGTTCAGCAGGTCGTAGGTGTCGTCGGTGACGGGCCGCTCGTTGCCCGCCGCGTCGAGGATGACGATCGCGTCGACGCCGTAGCGCGCCGCGCGCCACTTGTTCTCCTGGACGTGCCAAGGCGGCAGCGTCGGCAGGATCTCGCCGTCCTCGAGCCGGGAATTGAAATCGTCCACGAGACACTGCGTCAGCGCCGCGATCGCGCCGACTTCTTCCAGCGTCGGCAATCCGTCGCACACGCGCATCTCGATCGTCCCGAAATGCGGGGCGGGCCGGACGTCCCAGCGGATCTCGGAGAAGTGGTCGATCACGCCCGTGGTGAACATGTCGTCGACGTAGCTCTCCAGCTCGGTCCACTTCCGGAACTGGAACGGCAGCCCGGCCGTCGGCAGCTGCTGGAACATCAGCGCGCGGTTCGACGCGTAGCCGGTGTCCTCCGCGCCCCAGTACGGCGAAGACGCCGAAAGCGCTTGGAGATGCGGCGCATAGTTGAGCAGCGCGTCCAGGATCGGCAGGGCCTTCTCGCGATGGTCGACGCCGACGTGCACGTGGACGCCGTAGATCAGCATCTGCCGCCCCCACCACTGGGTGCGGTCGATGAGCTTGGCGTAGCGCTCCTTGTCGGTGACCTTCTGCTGGTACCACGTCGAGAACGGATGCGACCCGGCCGAGAACAGCTCGACGCCCAGCGGGTCGAGGACCGAATGCACGACGTCCAGCGACTCGCTCAGATCCGCCTTGACCTCGGCGATCGTGTCGCAGATCCCGCTGATCACCTCGATGGTGTTGAGCAGCAGCTCCTGCTTGATCTTCGGGTGCTCCTCCTCGCCGTCGGGCCGGACGGCGTCGAGCACCTGCTCCGCGACCGACGACAGTTCACCGGTCCGCCGGTCGACGAGGGCGAGCTCCCATTCCGCGCCGACCGTCGACCGGCGCGAGGGAGTGAAGTCGATCTTCATGATCGGAATTGTCCGGCAGTTCAGACCTGGGCGCCGTTGTGGGGATCCGCGCCGGGCGGCGGCCCCTGGCGAACCCGCAGCAGGAGCAGGGCGATCGCGGTCGCGAGGGCGAGGATGCCGAGCGGTGTGCCGAGCCGCGTGCCCATGCCGATCAGCGTGGGCGCGATCAGGAGCAGCAGGCCGAGCACGAAGAAGAGCAGCACGATGAACGCGCCCTTGCGCGGACGTGGCAGGGGAGGCGGCTCGGGCGGCACGAAGTGACCCTCGTCTTCGCCCGGCCCGGCGGGATCGTCCTCGAAGAGGGTCTTGTCCCAGCTGGTGCCGCCGCCTCGCCAGCCCGCTTCGGGCTCGGCGTCCGACTGCTCGGGCCGGGGTGTCTTCTCGGCGGGCTTATCCGCCGTCTTCCCGGCCGATTTCTCCAGGTCGTCTTTCGGGAACAGCCCGACGCCCTCCGCACGGAGGTCGGCCACGATCTCGGCGAACGTCGCGTCGACGTCCTCCGGCCCGTCCTTGCCTCTGTTCATCCGGCGTCCACCTGTCCCGCCCGGCGCACGGACCGGGCGAAGTCCACCGTACGCGTGAAGATCAGGGCCGCGTCGTGGTCTTGCGTGGCGACGTGGAAGCTGTTCTCCAGCACCACCTCCGTGACGTCGTCGCTGGCGATCCCTTCGAGGATCACCTGGGAGTTGACCGGCTCCACGATGTGGTCGACGGCCGAGTGGAGCAGGAGCACGGGCTGGGTCACCTCGCGCAGATCCGCGCGGGTGAGCTTCCACAGCTTCGCCAGGCTCGCCGCGGCGCGCACGGGCGTCCGCGAGTAGGCCAGCTCCGTCTCGCCCGGCTTCGCGATGTCGTTGGCCACGCCCGGCACCGAAGGCAGGATCCGCGACAGGACGGGCAGCAGTTTGGCGTCCCACCGCAGCGTCAGCACCGACGGGTTCACCAGCACGATGCCGGCGATCCGGTCGCCGAACTCCTCGGCCAGCCGCAGCGTCAGTGTCCCGCCCATCGACATCCCGGCGACGAAGACCGTGTCGCAGGTCGAGAAGAGCGCCAGCAGCTCTTCGCGGACCGCGCCGTACCAGTCCTCCCAGCCTGTCCGGTTCATGTCCTGCCACTGGGTCCCGTGCCCGGGAAGCAGCGGGCAGCGCACCGTGTAACCGGCCTCGGCCAGATGGTCGCCCCAGGGCCGCATACTCGCGGGGGTGCCGGTGAACCCGTGGCACAGCAGGAACCCTGCTTCGGTCGAACCGGTGTGAGCGAACGGTTCCGCGCCGGCGAGGACGGCCATGCGATCGCCTTCCGTGAGAGCTGGGTAGGTCTACTATGTTCGCACGACCGGAGCGGCTTGTGGGCCCCCTACCACCGGCGGGATCAGGCCGGAAGGGGTGTGAGATCCGTCGCTGGGTACGGGTAACCGGGTGGACGGCGTTGTGCCCGGGGTGCTCGATTCGTAGTCTTGGCCATCGGGGGCGGGGGTTGAGCTGCTAGGAGGCGTTTTCGCAGTGCTGTACTGGCTCATGAAACACGTGTTTATCGGGCCACTGCTCAAGGCGCTGTGGCCCACCAAAGTCGTCGGCGCGGAGAACATCCCCGACGACGGTGGCGCGATCCTCGCGGGCAACCACCTCGCGGTGGCCGACTCCTTCTTCATGCCGCTGCGCGTCAAGCGCAAGGTGACCTTCCCGGCCAAATCGGAGTATTTCACCGAAAAGGGCTTCAAGGGCCTGCTGAAGAAGTGGTTCTTCACCGGCGTCGGCCAGTTCCCGATCGACCGCTCCGGCGGCAACGCGGCGCAGGCCGCGCTCGACACCGCGACCCGGCTGGTCCGCGAGGGGCACCTTCTCGGCATCTACCCCGAAGGCACCCGCTCCCCGGACGGCCGCCTGTACAAGGGCAAGACCGGCGTCGCGCGGATCGCGCTCGAGTCCGGCGGCGTCGTGGTCCCGGTGGCCATGATCGGCACCGACAAGGTGAACCCGATCGGCTCGAAGATGTGGTGGCCGCGCCGCCTCGAGGTCCGCTTCGGCAAGCCGCTCGACTTCTCGCGCTACGAAGGCCTCGCCGGTGACAGGTTCATCGAGCGGTCCATCACCGACGAGATCATGTACGCCCTCATGGAGCTCTCCGGCCAGGAGTACGTCGACATCTACGCCGCCAAGGCGAAGGAACTGCTCGCCGCCGAGGAGGCGGGAATCCGCCCGAAGGTGCCCGCGCAGCCCTCCGCCAAGGACGTCGCCCGTATCCCGGACACCAAGGTCGGCTGAGGCCCCACTAGGGTTCTCCGGTGCGCTTTTTCTACGACACCGAATTCATTGAGGACGGCGTGACCATCGATCTGGTGTCGATCGGTGTCGTGGACGAAAGAGGCCGCGAGTTCTACGCGGTCTCGACCGATTTCGATCCCGGCAAGGCGGGCCCCTGGGTCCGCGACCACGTGCTCCCCAAACTCCCGTCGCCCGCCGACCCGGCGTGGCGCAGCCGCGAAAAGATCCGCACGGACCTGCTCGAGTTCTTCGGCAAGCCGCCCGGCGGTATCGAGTTGTGGGCCTGGTTCGCCGCCTACGACCACGTCGCGCTGGCGCAACTGTGGGGGCCGATGCCCGCGCTGCCGCGCCAGCTGCCGCGCTTCACGCGTGACCTGCGGCAACGCTGGGAGGACGCGGGCAAGCCGAAGCTGCCCGCCGCCCCGGACGACCAGCACGACGCGCTGGCCGACGCGCGGCACAACTACCAGCGGTGGCAGATCATCGAATCCTACTGGCACCGGTAGGCCCTTGCCTGAAGTACATGAAGGCCTCCTTCACTGCGTCTAGCGCCAGGCCCCGGCAAGCCGCATAGCCGCTGGTCAAGTGGGGTGTCGCGGGGACAGAGGTGGGCTCGTCACAGTCGCCTGACATCTTTCTCGACTGTCCACATAGTCATCTTCGGGACGAGAGTGCCCGATTTGGGCGTTTTTCGACCGGGCCGTGAGTGAAAAAAGGGTTCTAGCCCACTTAGCACTCACGACCCCAGGCGAAAAACGTACATAAACGCATCAAATGGACTTCCAGCGGCCGGATAGTGTCCTTTGTGGACACTTGACGCTCAGGACACCCTGTCATCCGCCCCCGTCGGGAGTCCGGTTCGAATCACCAAAAGTGCCACCGACCAGCGGCTATGCGACTTTGCCGGGACCCTGGCGTCTAGTGCAATGAAGGGGAGTTTCATGTAGTCGGACTGAGGCTGGAGATGACGGTTCCGGCCGTGAAGGCCTCCTTGAGGGACCCAGAGTCCCTCAAGGAGGCCTTCACGGCCTCCCGGTCCAGAGTCCGTGAAGGCCTCCTTCCCCGCGTGCCATGCGGCGAAAACTCCCTTCACGGCACAAACGCGGCCCCCAACCCCGGCCACCCCACGCGCCATGCAAGGAACGGTCCTTTACTTGCGAAATTTGCCAGGAAAGGACCGTTCCTTGCACGCCGCCGGGCCCTCAGCGGCGCGAGTCCACCGCTTCCGCGAGCGTGTCCAGCAGTTCCGCCGTCGTCTCCCAGCCGAGGCAGGCGTCCGTGATCGACTGCCCGTAGGTCAGCGACGAAGCCGAGCCCAGCGTCAGGTCCTGTCGTCCCGCCACCAGGAAGCTCTCCAGCATCAGCCCCGCGATGCCGCGTTCACCGGCCCCGATCCGCCCGGCGAGTTCACGGATTACCGAAGCCTGGCGCACGTGGTCCTTCGCGCTGTTGCCGTGGCTCGCGTCGATGATCACGCGTTCCGGCAGCCCCGACTTCGCCAGCCGCGCCAGCGTGTCCGCCACCGTCGCGGGGTCGTGATTCGGGCCGGCGGAGCTGCCGCGCAGGATCACGTGACAGTCCTCGTTGCCCGCGGTGGTGATCAGCGCGGCGAGCCCGTCGGGGTTGATCCCGGCGAACACGTGGCTCGCGCCGGCCGCGCGGGTGGCGTCGACGGCGACCTGGACGTCGCCCTCGGTCGAGTTCTTGATCCCCACCGGCATCGACAGCGCACTGCACAGCTGCCGGTGTACCTGGCTCGCCGCGGTCCGCGCGCCGATGGAACCCCAGGTCACGGTGTCGGAGATGAACTGCGGGGTGATCGGGTCGAGGAATTCACAGCCGACCGGCAGCCCGAGTGCCGAGATGTCGAGCAGCAGTTTGCGTGCCATCCGGAGACCGTGGTTGACCTCGTAGGTGCCGTCGAGGCCGGGGTCGTTGATCAGACCCTTCCAGCCGAGCGTGGTCCGCGGCTTCTCGAAGTAGACGCGCATGACGATGTGCAGGTCGCGGCGGTGTGCTTCGGCCTTGGCGGCGAGGCGGCGGGCGTAGTCGAGCGCGGCGTCCGTGTCGTGCACCGAGCAGGGCCCGACGATGACGAGGAGCCGGTCGTCCCGGCCGTCGAGGATGTCGACGGCCGAGGCCCGCCCGGCTAGGACGGTATCGGCGATTTCCGCCGTCATCGGATGTTCGTGCCGCAGCATCGCGGGCGACAGCAGCGGATCGATGGCCGCCGTGCGGTGCCCGTCGAGGGCGATCAGGGTGTCAGCGGAGGGAGACATCGCGGGTCTGGTTCCTTTCGAAAGGGATACCGACCCGCGGAAACTCGCCGAGCCGGTGTGATTCCGGCTCGGGGTGGAAAGCTCAGCGCAGGTTCACGCCGCCGTGCCCACCCGGGGCCGGCTTCGTAAACCAGAAATAGCGCTGCACGAGGCCAAGCTAGCACAGCGCGGACGTGGACCGATTCCCGAGGTGGTCCGCCCTGCACCGATCCAGAGAACCCCCGCTACGCTGGCGGCGGGACATGTGACTGTCATCTCTATGGAACACAAGACGGAGGCTTCTCATGCGTGTCGGTGTGCTGACCGGCGGTGGCGACTGCCCGGGGCTCAACGCGGTGATCCGCGCTGTGGTGCGCAAGGGCATCGAGGTGCACGGCTGGGACATCGTCGGGTTCCGCAACGGCTGGAACGGTCCCCTCAGCGGGGACAGCCGCCCGCTCGGCCTGAACGACGTCGAGGACATCCTGACCCGCGGCGGCACGATCCTGCGTTCGTCGCGGACCAACCCGTACAAGGTCGAGGGCGGTGTCGACAAGATCAAGGCCGTGCTCGCCGAGCAGCAGGTCGACGCGCTGATCGCGATCGGCGGCGAAGACACCCTCGGCGTCGCGAAGCGGCTCACGGACGACGGTGTCGGCGTCGTCGGGGTGCCCAAGACGATCGACAACGACCTCGGCGCCACCGACTACACGTTCGGCTTCGACACGGCCGTCTCGATCGCCACCGAGGCCATCGACCGGCTGCACACCACGGCCGAGTCCCACCACCGCGCCCTGGTCGTCGAGGTCATGGGGCGGCACGCGGGCTGGATCGCGCTGCACTCCGGTCTCGCCGGCGGCGCGAGCGTGATCCTGGTGCCGGAACGGCACTTCAGCGTGGACCAGGTCGTCTCGTGGGTCGAGCGCCGCTTCGAGAAGGAGTACGCGCCGATCATCGTGGTCGCCGAAGGCGCGCTGCCCGAGGGCGGCGAGGAGAAGCTGCTGACCGGTGAGAAGGACGCCTTCGGGCACGTCCGGCTCGGCGGCATCGGCACCTGGCTGGCCGACGAGATCGCCGCCCGCACCGGCAAGGAGTCCCGTGCGGTCGTGCTCGGGCACGTCCAGCGCGGCGGCACCCCGACGGCGTACGACCGCGTGCTCGCCACCCGGTTCGGTCTCAACGCCGTCGACGCCGTCGCCGACGGTGATTTCGGCGTGATGATGGCGCTGCGCGGCACGGACATCGTCCGCGTCAAGCTCTCCGAGGCGACCGCCGAGCTGAAGACCGTCCCGGCCGAGCGGTACGAAGAGGCCGAGGTCTTCTTCGGCTGAGCCCTGTTTCGAGGAGAAGGCCCCTTACTTTGTGCTGAGCTCGGGTAAGGGGCCTTCGCTTTCCTTGCGGCGCCTCCATCACGGCGAGTTGAATCGGCCACCTGGGGGATCCGGGTGGAAGGGCGGCGGTTCTCATGGCGGGAGCGGGATCCAGCAGGCGCGAGTTCCTGAGATGGCTGGCCGCCGGCGGGACCGGGGTGGCGCTCGCCGGGCTGCTGCCCGGCACGGCCGCCGCGGACACGGGCGAGATCGTCGTCATCGATCGGGTCACGCTGATCGACGGCACGGGTTCGGCGCCGCGGCGTGACGTCTCGGTCGTGCTCCTCGGCGACCGGATCGCCTGGGTCGGCGTCTCGGGTCAGGTCCCCGAAACCGGTGGCGCGCGGGTGATCGACGGCCGCGGCAAGTACCTCATCCCGGGGTTGTGGGACATGCACACCCACGGCGCGGACCTCGAAGAGATCGTCCCGCCACTGCACCTGGTCCACGGCGTCACGGGTGCCCGCGAGATGTGGGGGTACGCGGAGAACCGCGCGACCAGGGACAAGATCGAACGCGGCGAACTGCTCGGCCCGCGGTTCGTGCTGGCGAGCGGGATCGTCGACGGGCCGGTCACGCTCCTGGGCCCGCCGGTGCTCCACGTGACGACCGCGGCCGAGGCACGGGCCGTCGTCCGCGCGGAGAAGGCCGCGGGCGCCGAGTTCGTGAAGATCTACTCCTACCTCGGGCCCGACGCCGTGCGAGCGATCGCGGACGAGGCCCGCCACCAGGGTTTGCGGTTCTCCGGGCACTGGCCGTACAAGCTGTCACACCTCGAGGCGAGCGACCTCGGCCAGCACAGCTTCGAGCATTTCTTCGGGGTATCCGTCCACTGCTCTTCCCGTCGCGACGAGATCCTCGCCAGGCTGAAGACGACGCCCTACGACCCCGCGGCGCCGCGCGCCTTCTTCGACCTGGCGCGGCGACTGGAGTTCGATTCGGTCACCACGTACGACCCCGGCGTGGCGCGGGCCTACTTCGGCAGGCTGCGATGCGACGGCACCTGGCACTCGCCGACGCTGAAGATCAACCGGGTCGTCACGCAGCCCGCCGAAACCCACCAGCACGACCCCCGGCTGAAATACGTCCCCGCCGACATGCGCGAGAACTGGGCCGTGGGCATCGAACTGTTCGCGCCGAAGACGCCGTCGGAGATCGCCCTTCAGGAGCGTTACTACCAGGAGACGTTGCGGCTGGTCGGTGTGGCGCACGAAGCGGGCGTAGGACTCATCGGCGGCACCGACTGCCTCAACCCGTACACCTTCCCCGGCAGCGGACTGCACGAGGAGCTCGCCTTCCTGGTCGAGGCCGGGCTCCCGCCGGTGCGGGCGTTGAAGACCGTCACCGGCGACGCCGCGAAGTTCCTCGGCAGGGAAAGGACGTCGGGCACGGTCACGGTGGGGAAGGAGGCGGATCTCGTGCTGCTGGACGCGAACCCGGCCGCCGACATCCGCAACGTCGCGAAGATCGACACCGTGATCACCCGCGGCCGCGTCCTCGACAGAGCGGAGCGAGGGCGAATGCTCGCCGCGGTCGAAATCGCCGCGAATCGGCCCGTGACGAGTCCCCGGATCCGCTCACTCGCCCGACGGGGCTGTTGCTGCTGAGGTGTCAGCCGATCTTCTCGGCCAGCTCGATGATGATCCCGCCGGGGCCGCGAAGGTAGCAGAGCCGGTAGCTGTCCTCGTAGTTCACGACCTCGCCCACGAGTGTGCCTCCGTGGGGCCGCACCCGGTCGAGGACGCCTTCGATGTCGTCGACCTCGAAGGCGAGGTGGCGCAGGCCCAGCGTGTTGGCCGGAGCGTGCGAGTCGCCGGGGTGGGATTCGGGCGTGAGGTACTGGATGAGCTCGAGCCGCCCGTCGCCACCGGGGACGCGCACCATCGCGACCTCCGATTTGGCCTGCTTGACCGCGGTGACGCGGTCCGCCAGGTCGCTCTCCATCGTCATCTCGCCTTCCAGTTCGAGGCCGAACTCGACGAAGAACGCGACGGCGGCGGTGAGATCGCTGACGATGACGCCGACGTGAGCCAGCTGCCGGATGTTCATGGTGGTCTCCTCGCTGTGGTGTGTGCCGCCCCAGGGACGACGCCGCCTGACGGTTCTCGACATCGCGGAGTCAGATGAGCGCGAGGGTGTCCAAAAGCGACACGGCGCGCGCGATGTCCTCGGTGAGCGGCCGGTCCTCGACGCTCGGGTCGAGCACGGAGGCGGCGGTCTCGTAGGCGTCCCGCGCGGGCAGGGAGACGAGTTCGGCCTTCCGCATCCGCAGCGCCCGGACGGCCGCGACCAGTTCGCACGCCAGCACCTGCCGGTACGCCGTCCCGGCCGCGGTCGCCGCCCGCGCGGCCTGGGTGGAGAAGCTCGCGTGGTCTTCGATCCCGCGCGAGACGACGGCGGTGCCCAGCGTCGCCGGGAGCGCGGCCTGCCGCAGTTCGGTGAGCGCGTCGTGGGCGACGTACTCCAGGATCATCACGCCCGAACTGCCCGACGGCCCGGCCGCGAGGAACGGCCGCAGCCCGGTGAACTCCGGTTCCACCAGGTCGCCGAGGCGGGCCACCGACAGTTCCGCGACCTGGTGGACGGTCGCGCGCACCTGGTCGAGCGCGGTCGAGACGTACGCGGTGTGGAAATGCGCGTGGTGGTAAGCGTCCTGGTACACCGTCGAGATCATCGGGTTCTCGGTGCTGGCGTTGATCTCCACCGCGAGCACGTCGCGCAGGTAGTGGATCGCGTCCAGTGCGGGCCCCTGCACCTGCGGGAAAGCACGGAGCCCGAACGGGTCCTGGATGCGCCTGCCGGGTTTGGGCGTGCCCTCCATCCCGAGCAGTCGCCGCATCTCCGCCGCGCACGCGACCTGTCCGGCGTGCGGACGCGCCTCGTGCACGGGAGTCGCGTACGCCTCAGGGTTCCCGTCGAGCGCGATGTAGGTCAGTGCCGCGACAACGTGACTCGCCCGCGTCAGCGTGTCGAGCCGCATCGCCGCGAGGGTCGCTTCGGCCAGGGTCGCGGCGTTGCTGCTCATGAACGCGAGCGCGTCACCGGCCCGCACGGGCACCGGTGGCACACCGCCGGTCAGCCACGGCCGTTCGCCGGTGAGGGCGAGCGCGGTCTCCGCGAGCGGCGCGAGGTCGCCGGTGCCGATCGCGCCGAGCCGGTGCACCAGCGGCAGCGACCCGGTCCGCACCGCGGCGGCCAGCGCCCCGATCAGCTCCGGGCTGAGCCCGGAGCGTCCGGCCAGCAGCTGATTGAGCCGGATCAGCATCATCGCCCTGGTCTGGCCGGGGGACATGACGTCGCCACTGCCACCGGCGTGACTGCGCAGCAACCGCAGCCCGTGATCCGGCGACTCGCCCTCGCCGACCGGGTCCTCCTTGTTGGCGCCGACGCCGGTGGTGCGGCCGTAGACGATCCGCCGTGTGCTCAGCTCCTCGGCGAGTTTCCACGCGCTTTCGGCGCCGCGCAGCGCGACGATGGAAACGTCGATGCCCAGCGGTCCCTCGGTGCTCGCGGCGGTCACGACGTCCGCGCAGCGCAGGGTCCGGCCGTCGACCCGGATCACGGCGGCCTCCTTTCCCGACCGCACCACTATGACCGCATTCCAGGCGCACTACGACCGGGGGACGCGGCGCGCGGCCGACCGCGGATCCCGTTCGAGCCGTTACCTGTTCACTGACTGTCTTCGTCGAGGTGTCGCTCGAGCGCGTCGATCCGTCCTTCCCAGAACCGGCGGTACGGCGCGAGCCAGGCGTCGACTTCCGCGAGCGGCTCCGGGCGGAGCCGATAGCACCGGCGCTGGGCGGCGACGCGGACGGTGACCAGACCCGCCTCGCGCAGGACACGCAGGTGCTTCGATACGGCAGGTTGGCTCAATTCGAGGACCTCGACCAGCTCGTTGACCGACCGTTCGCCGTCACGCAAGAGGTCGAGGATGGTCCTCCGCCTCGGCTCGGCGAGGATCTCGAAAGTCTGCATCATCCGGGAAATGTGCCCCGTGCGGCATATTTCCGTCAAGGAATGTTCGAAAGGTCCCGTGGGTGCTGTCCGGTGCCACCACCGACGGCGGGCTGATCTCCGCTCTGGCCAAGTAAGCCTCTTCGCGCTGCTGTCGGCGGCGGGGATTACGGTCACCGCATGGGTTTCGAGGGTTTCGGCGAGTACGCCATCGACTTTTACGACGGTCTCGAAGCGGACAACTCCAAGTCCTATTGGGACGCGAACCTCGCCACCTACAAGGCCGACGTCCGCGCGCCGATGGAGGCGCTGCTCGCGGAGCTGATTCCGGAGTTCGGTGACGGCTTTGGCGAGGGGAAGGTGTTCCGTCCGTATCGCGACGTCCGGTTCGCCAAGGACAAGACGCCGTACAAGACCCATTGCGGCGCGGTGATCGAGCAGGGCCGCGGCGGCGGGGCGTACTACGTCGAGGTCGGTCCGGCCGGGCTGCGTGTCGGCGGCGGCTGTTTCCACTTCGAGTCCGATCAGCTCGCCCGTTTCCGCAAGGCCGTCGACACCGAACTGCGCGGCGCCGAACTGGCCAAGATCCTCACGAAGCTGGAGAAGGCGGGCTGGGAGATCAAGGGGGACAGGCTCAAGTCGAAGCCGCGCGGGTTCGCCGAGGACCATCCCCGCATCGACCTGCTGAGGTATCGATCGGTGTACGCCGTCCGCGGCTGGGAACCGGACGACGTCCTGCACGAACGGGGCGCGCTCGACCGGGTGCGGAAGGCATGGCGGCAGGTCAGCGCGTTCAACGAGTGGGCCCGTGACCGGGTCGGGCCGAGCGAGAAACCGCGACGATAACCACCGAACCCTGATCGGCGGCTGTCCATCGCCCAGGTGAACTGATACTTTTCTTGAACTTTCGGTATCGGTACAGACGTATCCGCGACGAGGGACTACGCTGTGCGAACGTGAGCCGACGCGCGAAGATCGTTTGTACCCTGGGCCCCGCGACCGCTACGCCGGAGAAGATGCGGCAACTCGTCGACGCCGGGATGGACGTCGCGAGGATGAACTTCAGCCACGGGACGCACAGCGACCACAAGCAGGTCTACGACCTCGTCCGCACCGCCGCCGCCGAATCCGGCCGCGCGGTGGGCATCCTCGCCGACCTCCAGGGCCCGAAGATCCGTCTCGGCACCTTCGCCGGCGGCCCGGTGGAGTGGCACAACGGCGACATCGTGCGCATCACCGTCGAGGACGTCGCGGGCACGCACGACCGCGTCTCGACCACCTACAAGGGACTCGCCGACGACGCGAAGCCCGGCGACCGTCTCCTCGTGGACGACGGCAAGGTCGGCCTCGTGGTCAAGCAGGTCGAGGGCCCGGACGTCGTCTGCGAGGTCACCGAAGGCGGTCCCGTCAGCAACAACAAGGGCGTTTCCCTGCCGGGCATGGACGTCTCCGTGCCGGCGCTGTCCGAAAAGGACATCGAGGACCTCGAGTTCGCGCTCGAACTCGGTGTGGACTTCATCGCGCTGTCCTTCGTCCGCTCGCCCGCCGACATCGACCTGGTCCACCAGGTGATGGACCGCGTCGGCAAGGGACGACTCCCGGTGGTCGCGAAGATCGAGAAGCCCGAAGCGGTCTACAACCTCGAAGCCATCGTGCTGGCCTTCGACGCGGTGATGATCGCTCGCGGTGACCTCGGCGTGGAACTTCCGCTGGAGCAGGTCCCGCTGGTGCAGAAGCGCACCATCCAGATCGCCCGCGAGAACGCGAAGCCGGTCATCGTCGCGACGCAGATGCTCGAGTCGATGATCAACAGCTCCCGCCCGACCCGCGCCGAGGCCTCGGACGTCGCCAACGCGGTGCTCGACGGCGCCGACGCCCTCATGCTCTCGGGTGAGACCAGCGTCGGCCGCTACGCCATCGAAGTGGTCAAGACCATGGGCCGGATCATCGAGGCCGTCGAGACCGACTCGCCGGTCGTGCCGCCGCTTTCGCACGTCCCGCGCACCAAGCGCGGCGTCATCTCCTACGCGGCTCGTGACATCGGTGAGCGGCTGAACGCCAAGGCGCTGGTCGCCTTCACTCAGTCCGGTGACACCGTCCGCCGGCTCGCGCGGCTGCACACGCGGTTGCCGCTGCTGGCGTTCACGCCGGAGGAGAGCGTCCGCAGCCAGCTCGCGATGACCTGGGGCACCACGACGCGGATCGTGCCGAAGGTGGGCTCCACCGACCAGATGATCCAGCAGGTCGACCACGCGATGCTCGAAATGGGCAAATACGCCAAGGGCGACCTGGTGGTCATCGTGGCCGGTTCCCCGCCCGGGACGGTCGGCTCGACCAACCTCATCCGGGTGCACCGCCTCGGCGAGGACGACCACGCCTGATCCTTTCGCCGTCTCGCGGGGCCTCGAACTGTGCCGTGAAGGCCTCTTCCCTGCCGTCAGGGTAGGGCCAAGGCAAAGTCGCATAACAGGTGGTCAGGTGGGTATTGTGGAGACAGGGGCGGGCTCGTCACAGCGGTCTGGCACCTTCTCGACTGTCCATAAGGGACGCCTTCGGGGCGACGGTGCCCGATTCGGCCGTTTTCGGCCGGGTCGTGAGGAAAGAAGACGGTTCCAGCCCTCTTTTCCCTCACGACCCCAGGCGAAAAACGTACATGTAGGCATCAAGTGGACATTCAGTGGTCGAATAGTGTCCTTTGTGGACACTTGACGCTCAAGACACCCTGTCATCCGCCTTCTTCGGATGTCCAGTTCGCCCACCAAGCGCCACCGACCAGCGGCTATCCGACTTTGCCGGGGACCTGCCGTCAGAGTAGGGAGGAGGTCCTCCCTGCGTCGTGGCTTGGGTGATGGAGGAATGGGGACACTCAACCTCCCCGCTCACCCGTGACCGGCTCAGCCGAGTTGTCCCCAGCCGGCCCGAAGGTGGCCTTCGCGACAAACGCCCCGCCTCACTCAGGACCGGGACACCCTTACGGCCTAAAGTTCAGGACATGACTGAGATGGCCAGGGAAGCCGCGGCCGGTTTCGACAACTCCGGCGGAGTGGGCGGACAGCCCGTGCTCGACCGGCTGGTCGCGTTGCTGGACTTGGAGAAAATCGAGGAGAACATCTTCCGCGGTGTCTCGCCCGCCCACTCGCCGGTGCGGGTGTTCGGCGGGCAGGTCGCCGGGCAGGCACTGGTCGCCGCGGGCCGCACGGTCCCCGAGGAGCGGAAGGTGCACTCGCTGCACGCGTACTTCATCCGCGGCGGCGACCCGAGCGTCCCGATCGTCTACGAGGTCGACCGTATCCGCGACGGCCGTTCGTTCACCACCCGCCGCGTCGTGGGCATCCAGCACGGCAAGGCGATCTTCTCCCTGTCCGCCTCGTTCCAGAAGGACGAGGGCGGCATCGAGCACTCCGAGGCCATGCCGGACGTCCCGGACGCCGAATCGCTCCCGACGTTGCAGGAGCGCGCCGAGGGATACTTCATGGGCCACCTCGACCGGCCACGCCCGATCGACCTGCGATACGTCAACGATCCGCCGTGGGTGACGCGGAAATCGGGCGAGCGGCCCGCCAGGAATCAGGTCTGGATGCGGGCCGACGGCAAGCTCCCGGATCAGCGGCTCCTGCACGTCTGCGTCCTGACCTACGCCTCCGACATGACGCTCCTGGATTCGGTCCTCGCGCGCCACGGCGTCTACTGGGATCTCGACAAGGTGATCGGCGCGAGCCTCGACCACGCGCTCTGGTTCCACCGCCCGTTCCGGGCCGACGAGTGGTTCCTCTACGACAGCGCGTCGCCGACGGCGTCGGGTGCCCGCGGCCTGGCGACCGGCCGATTCTTCGCCGCGGATGGAACGCATATCGCCACCGTCGTGCAGGAAGGCCTTCTCCGGGTGGTGTGAACGGTGACGTTCCGCATCGGAGAGTGTCTTGTCCACCCTTTAGAGGGAATGGCGAAACGCATTAACATCTGGAGCCAGAGCATTACGAAATGGTGGACTTAAAGGAAGGGCCGGAACCGATCGGGGGACGGCTCCGGCCCTGCTCCGGGAGTAAATCCGGCCTTGACGGGTATCCTTCCGGAAACCCGTCGGTGCAGTTCGCGGCCCCGCGCCGACGCCGCGAGCGGGTCCGCTGCCGCCGGTGAAGGCGGGCGTACCGCGTTGCACAATGCTCAACCTACAACGGCAATCTGCAAATTGCAGGATGAAAACCCGGTCAGATCGGAAAATGGTGGTGTGACCATCTCACCGAATGTGTCTCGGGCTGGTTAAATGAGCTTCGTGCGGAGTCGGGAGAACACTGTTCTCCTCGCCGTGTCGCGATCGATGTCGCTCGGACAGCTTGTGGAGGTGCCGTGATGACGAGGGGTCAGGGACCCACCGTGCGCCGCCGACGGCTGGCGAGTGAGCTGAGGCGGTTGCGCGAGGCGGCGGACCTCACCATCGACGAGGTGAGCGAGAAGCTCGAATGCTCGGCGTCGAAGGTCAGCCGGATCGAGACCGGGCACGTCGGCGTAACCCCGCGCGACGCGCGCGACATGCTCGAGCTGTACGGCATCGCCGGCGACGAGCAGGAAGCGCTCGTCCAGCTGGCCAGGGAAGCCCGTAAACGCGGCTGGTGGCACGCGTACAACGAGGTGTTCACCGGCACCTTCGTCGGCCTGGAGGCGGACGCGAGTTCTCTGCGGGCGTTCCAGGCGCTGCTGGTGCCGGGACTGTTGCAGACCGAGCGCTACGCCAAGGCCGTGATCAGGGCGATGCGGCCCGACGCCGAGGACGCCGAGATCAGGCGCAGGGTGGCGGCGAGGATGGCGCGGCAGGAGCTGCTGACCGATCCGTCGCCGCCGGAGTACTGGGCCGTCATGGACGAAGCTGTCCTGCATCGCACGGTCGACGGGCCCGAGGTGATGGCGGAACAGCTGTACCGGATGGTCGCGATGGCGGCGCAGCCGAACGTGACCGTCCAGATCGTGCCGTTCGGCGCGGGTGCCCATCCCGGGATGGAGGGTCCGTTCCTCATCATGGGCTTCCCCGAACTGGCCGACACCGACGTGGTCTACGTCGACAGCACCTCCAGCGGGCTCTACCTGGAGGAACCCCCGGACGTCCGGCGATACGCGTTGATGTTCGACCATCTGCGTGCCGCCGCGTTGAAGCCGGACGACTCGGTCGAGGCGATCGCCGAGGCCGCCGGAAGGTTCGCCGAACGGGCTGCCCTTCCGGAGAAACCGCAGTGACGGGACTCGGAGCGCTCGACGTCCCCGGAAACGAGTTAGGAGTGGGGAGCATGACGTCCAACGATGATCTTTCCCAGGCCCGGTGGTTCAAGAGCAGCCACAGTGGCGGCGGCAACGACTGCGTCGAGGTCGCCTTCACCGGTTCCGGTGCCGCACTGAGGGACTCCAAGGACCCTGAGGGAGGTGCCTTCCGCCTGTCGCCGCAGGCGTGGCTGGGCCTGCTCGGCGCCGTGCGCCCGGGTGGCCCCGGCTCTCGGCCATAGCCACTGAAACTCGACCCCTTACGCCGCCCGAGCAGGGGATGGGCCGGCGTAAGGGGTCGAATCACGTCCGGGTGTAGGTGATCACCCGATGCCGCGAGGCACCCCTCAGGACGAATGTCATCACTACCAAACAAGGCAGTGAGTTCCTAAGGGGAAACAGTGATGAACACGAACGACGCTCTGCTCACCGGAGTACTGGCCGAGGTCGAGTACCGGCGCGAAGAGCTCCAGCGAGCGGGCCGCAGCGTGTGGGTCGACAAGGCCCGCCGGGCGGGCAGGCGGATCCGCGCGCATCGCGCCCAAGTCAAGGTGCCCGCCCAGCAGCGCCGCGAGGCGCGGCAGGCGCCCGCCCGCAGCGGCGAGATCACCCGGTAGAGGTCGAGTGCGATGAAGCTCTCGGCGAAAACACAGGCGAAGTTGTCGGTCCGGTAGGCAAGAATGCACCTCGTGCCCCGTCTTGGCTCCGGAATCCCGATCGTCGCCCGCACTCAGGAGATGCGGCAGCTCCGTGCCGCCTTCGCCCGTGCAGAACGGGCCGAGGCCGGCGCGGTGCTGCTCTCCGGTGACGCCGGCGTCGGCAAGACCCGCCTGCTGACCGCGCTCGGCGAGTTCGCCGCGAGCACGGGCGCCCTGGTGCTCACCGGGCGCTGTATCGACGTCCATGAGGGCGGTCTTCCTTATCTTCCGTTCGCCGAGGCGCTCGCGCCGTTGGCGACGACGTCCGATCCCGCGGTCACCGCCGCGGTCCGGGCCCGGCCGGCGCTGGGCAGGCTGCTCCCGCAGATGCAGCAGGCGGAGGACTACCCCGCCATCGAAGACGGTCAGCTCACCGCGAGCGAACGGATGTCGACGCAACGGCTCCGGCCCGAACAGGACCTCGGCCAGCTCCAGCTGTTCGACGCGGTACTGGGGGTGCTGACCGTCATCGCGCAGCGCCGGCCCGTGGTGATCCTGCTGGAGGATCTGCACTGGGCCGACGGCTCCACCCGGAACCTGCTGTCCTTCCTGCTGACGAGGCTGCGCACCCAGCGGCTGCTGGTGGTGGCGAGCTATCGCGAGGAGGACGTCCACCGGCGGCATCCGCTCCGGGCCGTGCTTTCCGAGGTGGTGCGTTTGGGCGCGGTCGAACGCGTCGAGGTCAAACCGTTCGGCGCCGAGGACGCGCGCGCCTTCGTCGAGGCGCTGGCCGACGAGCCGATCGGCCAGGACATGATCGCCGACATCGTCGCCCGGTCCGAGGGCAATCCGTTCTTCGTCGAGGAGTTGCTCGCGTCGGCGAAGGACTGCCGTGAACTCCCCGCCGGGCTTGCCGAAGTGCTTCTCGCCCGGGTGGAACAGCTTTCCCAGATCACGCGCCGTGTGCTGCGCGTGGTCTCGGTCGCCAAAGACGCGGTGGCGCACGCCGCGCTCGCCGAGATCTCCGGGCTGGACGAACTCGAACTCGACGAGGCACTGCGCGAAGCGGTGCAGCATCACGTATTGGTGATCGAAAACGGCTTCTACGCCTTCCGGCACGCGTTGTTGCAGGAAGCGGTCTACGGCGATCTGCTGCCGGGGGAGCGGGTGCGCATGCACGCGGCGTACGCGTCGCGCATCCGCAACCGGACGCAGGGCCGTGGCCAGGACGCGCGGCTCGCGCACCACAGCCTGGAGAGCAAGGACTTCGTCACCGCGCTGGCCGCCTTGCTGCGCGCGATGGACGAGGCGGAGAAGCTGGGTGCTCCCGGTTCCGCGCTGCGGCACGTCGAACAGGCACTGTCCATTTGGGACGCCGTGCCCGCGGCGGACCGCCCGTCGGACGTCGACGAGCTCCGGTTGCTGCACGAGGCCTCCTACTTCGCGAGCACGTCGGGGGAGCCGGAGCGGGCGGTCGCCTATTCGCGATCCGCCACCGAGGCCCTCGGCCCGGACATCGGCAACGAGCGGGCCGCCAAGGTCTGGCGACGGCACGCGGAGGCACTGCTTTCGGTCGACGGCACGCTCGACGAGGTCGTCGAGGCGATCGACAAGGCCTGGGAGCTGGTCGAACACACCGAGGCGAGTTCCGCGCGGGCCTGGGTGCTCGCCACCCGGGCGGGCATCCTGCGCCTGATCGACAGGCACGACGAGGCGCTGCAGTGCGCGCTGGCCGCGGTCGCCGACGCCAGGGCCGTCGGCGCGGGCGGGGCGGAGGCGGCCGCGCTGGTCTCGCTCGGGACGCTGGCCGATTCGGCGGGTGACGTCGAGGAGGCGCGGGAGCGGTTGCGCCAGGCCGAGCGGAAGGCCAGGGATTCCGGCGCGCTCAACGGCGAACTGCGGGCACTGCACTTCCTCGGGCTGAGCTACGACGACAGGGCCGAGATCCGCTCCGCGCTCAAGTACTACGCCAAGGGTATCGATCGGGCCAAGGAGACCGGGCTGACCTGGAGTTCCTTCGGGATCGAGCTGCGGACCAAGCACCTCACGCTGCGCTACGTCAGTGGGGATTGGCCGGAAGACGACGACGCCGGCCGTGCGGGCCGCGGTGTTTCGAGTGTCGTCGCCGGGCGGTTCCTGAGCATCTGGGCGCAGTTCGTCGTCGGCAGGGGCCGGTTCGCCGACGCGGACAAGATCCTGCCCAGCCTGCGCCAGCACTGGAGCACGGACATCTCCATCGCGCTCGCGGCGGGTGACGCCGCCATCCAGCTCGCGTCCTGGCGTGGGGACCACGCGGGCGCGGTGCGGCAGGCGCACGACCTGATCGAGTGGCTCGAAGAGGTCGAGCCCACGATCCTCGGCGGGATCCGGATCAGCGTGCACGGCGTCGCGGCCGCCGTCGCGCAGGCCGCCCAAGCGCGAGTGCGCGGCGATCTCGCGACGGTCGAGGCGGCGGTGAAAGCGGGCGAGGAGATGCTCGCCCACGGCCGCCACTGCGCCGAACACGGCGTCCCGCGTTCGGTGTCGCTGGGCCCGGAGGCGCTGGCGTGGCTTGCCCGGCTGGAGGCGCTCGGCAGCTGCCTGCACGGCGCGGGAGACCCGGAGTTGTGGGCGAAGGCGATCGAGGCGTTCGGGTACGGCGCGGTGTACGAGCAGGCGATGTGCCGCCTGCAGCACGCGAAGTCCCTGCTGGCTTCAGACGTTGACACCGCCCTCGCCGCGTCGGAGCTGCTGGCCGCGCACGCGGTGGCCGACCGGTTGGGCGCCTGTCCGCTGCGCGAAGCCGTCCGGGAGCTCAGCCACCGGGCGCGTGTCGAGCTTCCGGGGGAGGCCATGGCCCCGCGTCGTGACGTAGTCGACCCGCTCACCGACCGCGAACGCGACGTACTGGAACGCGTCGCGCTCGGCCGGACCAATCGGCAGGTCGGCGAAGAGCTGTACATCAGCGAGAAGACGGTAAGCGTCCACCTTTCGCGGGTGATGGCGAAACTCGGCGCGAGCCGCCGGGCCGAGGCGGTCGCGATCGCCTACGACCGGGGCCTGCTGGCCGCCCCGACCTCTTCCTAGCCGCATTTCGTCCTCTGAATGCGGTCCTTGCATACGCAACTACCGCATTCAGAGGACGAAATGCGTGGGTCAGCGGCGCGGGAGGCGGCGAAGCGCCTTGAGGCCGGCGCTCAGCCCTCGCGCCCACAGCTTCGGCGGGATTCCGCGGCCGGGGCGCAGCGGAATCCCGCGCTGCACCGCGATCGCCTGGGCCTCGGTGTACTTGAGCAGCCCTTCGGCACCGTTACGCCGCCCGACACCGGACTCCTTCATCCCGCCCATCGGCAGCCCTACGGTCCCGAAGGTCGCCGCGAAGCCTTCGTTGACGTTGACGGTCCCGGCCTTCAACCGCGCCGCGACCTCCCAGCCCGCGCGGCCGTTGCGCGACCACACGCTCGCGTTCAGCCCGAACTTCGTGTCGTTGGCGCGCTCGATCGCGTCGGTGACGTCGGTGTAGCCGTAGATCGACACGACCGGCCCGAACGTCTCTTCGGCGAACAGCTTGACGTCCTCGGTGACGTCGGTGAGCACGGTCGGCTCGTAGAACAGCGGGCCGACGTCGGGCCGGGCTTTGCCGCCGACAAGCACCTTCGCGCCCTTGGACCGGGCATCCTCGACGTGCGCCGACACCGTCGCGAGCTGCGCGTCGGAGGTCAAAGATCCCATCTGTGCCTGGTAGTCCAGTGCGCCTCCGAGCCGGAGCGCGGCGGTCTTGGCGACGAAGGCCCGCGTGAACTCTTCGCGGATCGACTCGTGGACGTAGATCCGCTCGACCGAAACACACAGCTGACCCGCGGAGGAGAAGCACGCGGTCACCGCACCCGTCGCGGTCTTGGCGATGTCCGCGTCGGGCAGCACGATCATCGGGTTCTTGCCGCCGAGTTCCAGCGAGTAGCTCGTCAGCCGCTCCGCCACCTTCGCGGCGAGACCCTTACCCGTGGGCGTGGATCCGGTGAAGCACAGATAGTCCGACTCTTCGACGAGCGCGTCGCCGATCCGCGAACCGCGGCCGAGCACGATCTGCCAGACGCCGGCGGGCAGCCCGGCCTCCTCGGCGATCTCCTGCAGCCACAGCGCCGAGAGCGCGGTCTGGTTGTCCGGCTTCTGCACCACGGCGTTGCCCGCCGCGAGCGCGGGCAGGACGTCCATCGCGGTCAGCGCGAGGGGGTAGTTCCACGGCGAGATGATCCCGACGACACCCTTGGGGTGCCGGATCTCGCCGACCTTCGTCAGCACCGGGATCAGCCCGGCGGCGCGACGCGGCGAAAGGAGCTTCGCGCTGTGCTTGCCGTAGTAGGCGGCCACGAGCGCGGTGGCACTGACCTCGTCGAAGGCGTCCATCCGGGCTTTGCCCGCTTCGATCTGCACGAGGTCGAGTACTTCTTCCTGCCGCTTCAAGACCAGGTCGTGCAGGCGGATCAGAATGCGCTGCCGGTCTTCGACCGGCCGTTCGGCCCACGCGCGCTGCGCTTCCCGCGCCTGGTCGAATACGGCGCGGACATCGGCGTCGGTGGCCTGGGGAAGGGTCGCGATCGGCTGTCCGGTGAACGGCGCGCGCATGTCGACAGGTGCCGAGACAGTGGTGTCCTCGCCGCCCACGACCCGCCGTACGAGCCGTTCCGCCCTGGCCATGGCGGGGGCGCCGGGAACGCCGCCGATGGTGGACGATCCTTCGAGGTGCTGGCCCGCACTCGCCGGTGTCGTGCTCGTCATGCCGTCTCCGTTCCATGCGGCGTGGAGCCGGAAGGCGCCACGCAGAGCCCAGGTGTTACCGACGAGTACAGCATACCGCCGGTATGGAGACTGTCCACCGCTGATGTGAATCAGTTTCACGTATTGCCGGGTCGCGGCGGATTGTCCGGGGACGGGCGCAGGATGTCCTGCTGCTGCAACGCGGATCCCGCGGGCGGCGTCGGGGGCGACGACGGCTCGTAGGCCTGCGGATACCGCTGCCGGCCGATGTCGGGAGCGTACGGGTTGTAAGCGACCGGGTACGGGGCCCGCGGGGGCGGCGCCGGTTCACGCCGGTTGGCCACGACCGCCAGTCCGATCGTGAGCAACGCCACTAGTCCGCCCGCGAGCAGGATCCAGAATCCGCTCCCGGTGCCGTAGCGCGAGACGAAGCGGCCGGTGTCCTGCCCGAAGCTCAGGCTCGCCGAGATGTCCATGCCGAGCATCCAGACGCCGATCGCGGTCCCCGCTCCGCCGGCGACCAGCAGCGTCCTCGACGTCGTCGCGGCGGGTGAACCCGAACTCCGCCGGTACGAGGCGAACCCGACCGCGGCCCCGGCGAACAGCGTCAGCGCGGCGGCGGACAGCGGGATGCCGTAGCGGGCGACATGCGTCGTGTCGTAGAACTCCTTCTCTTCCGCCGACGGCTCGATGTCGAAGGTCCGCGTCCAGCCGGTCTCGGCGAATTTCGACACCGGCTTGCCTTCGGAGACCTGTTCGTAGGTCGACTGCGGGAGAAAGGTCGCGAGCAGTACCAGCAGACCCGCGAAAACTCCCATCATCGCGCCGAACAGCCGGGGGAGCCGCACGTCGGACGGCGGTCGCGCGGGCTGCCCTGCGCCGAACGGGCCAGTCGGTTGGTACGGCTGCTGCTGCGGCGCGCTCATGATCGGCTCCTCCGCCGGTTTTGTTGTCCAGCAAGGAATTCCACCACGAATCGGCCGACGAGATAAGTGTCACCTGTGCTCTGGTCGGCGGTTCCCGCGCGTGCTACGCGGAGGTGCCCTCGTACAACATCACCGCGACCCGCTTCCATTCGTCGAGCAACTGCCGCCGCCGCTTCGGATCGCCACCGAGTTCGGCGTCCAGCGCCAGCCCGCGGGTGAGGTTCACCGTCAGCCAGAACAGGATCTCCGCGCGTTCCTTCGGCAGGTCCCCGGCGACCGCGGTGATGTGCTCCAGCGTCGAGCGGCCCAGCGCCCTGTCGACCGGGCGGATCGCCTCGCGGAGTTCGGGGTCGGTGCGCGCCGCGACCCACAGTTCTGTGGCGGCCGTGGACAGCGTGCCCGAATAGCCCTCCCACAGCAGGTCGATCGCCGCCGCGACACCCGAGGCGCCACCGGGAAGCGCCGAGATCGACGTCGCGAGCCGTCCGCGCAACTTCTCCGTCAGATGTTCGACGGCGGCCGCCATGAGTTCGGCCTTCGCGGAGAAGTGATGCTGCACGGCGCCCTTCGAGACGCCCGCGCGGGCACAGATCTCCTGGACCGAGGTGCGCGCGTAGCCGAGATCGACCAGGCAGTCGATGGTCGCGTCGAGCAGGGCGGTGCGCGTCTGCTCACGCCGCTCGGCCTGGGTGCGATGGGTCCTGCCGAGCACACTCACCGGATCAGGCCCCCTTTACGTGCAGCTCGGTACGGATGTACATTCCGCTTGGAACTTACATCCTAAGCGTCATGTTTTCCAGGTCCGATCAGGAGGCGTTGGCCGTGCCCTTGCAGATCCAGAAGAGTTCGTGGAGCTCGACGGAGCTCGAAGACCTCCGGGACCTCGCCCGGACCTTCTGCCAGAAGGAACTCGTGCCGAACCAGGAGCGCTGGGCGGCGGAGAAGAAGGTCGACCGCGAGCTGTGGACGAAGGCGGGCGAGGTCGGCCTGCTGGCCCTGTCCATCCCGGAGGAGTACGGCGGTGGCGGCGGCACATTCGCCCACGAGGCCGTGCTCTACGAAGAGCAGGCCCGATCCGGGGACAGCGCCTGGGGCGTCACCGTCCACAATGGAATCGTCGCGCATTACATCCTGGAGTACGCGGGCGAAGAGCAGAAGAAGGCGTGGCTGCCGAAGTTCGCCTCCGGCGAGATGGTCGGCGCGGTCGCGATGACCGAACCCGGCACGGGTTCGGACCTGCAGAACATCAAGACCCGCGCGGTACGCGACGGCGACCACTACGTGATCAACGGCGCGAAGACGTTCATCACCAACGGTTTCCACGCCGACCTCGTCGTCGTCGCGGTGAAGACCGACCCGGACGCGGGCGCGCAGGGTGTCTCGTTGATCGCCGTCGAGACCGACACCCCGGGCTTCAGTCGCGGGCGCGTCCTCGACAAGATCGGACTCAAGGGCCAAGACACCGCGGAGCTGAACTTCGACGACGTCCGGGTACCCGCCGCCAACCTCCTCGGTGCGCAGGAGGGCCTCGGCTTCATTCAGCTGATGCAGCAGCTGCCGCAGGAACGGCTGATCATCGCCGTCACCGCGGTGGCCGGGATGGAGGCCGCGATCGACCAGACGATCGCCTACACCAAGGACCGCCAGGCCTTCGGCCGTCCGGTCTACAACTTCCAGAACACGAAGTTCAAGCTCGCCGAGGCCGCGACCGAGGCCGCCGTGTCCCGCGCGTTCCTCGACCAGTGCATCGAACGGCATCTGCGCAAGGAACTCGACGTGCAGGGCGCGGCGATGGCGAAGCTGTGGACCACCGAGCGGGTCAACAAGGTCGTCGACGACTGCCTGCAGCTCTTCGGCGGCTACGGCTACATGACCGAGTACCCGATCGCGCGCGCGTGGGCCGACATCCGGATCTCCCGTATCTTCGGCGGCACCAGCGAGATCATGAAGGAAATCATCTCCCGCACGCTGTGAAACCCGTTGCCGTACCAGGAAAGGACGTGGCGATGAAGGCTGGGCCACTGAGCGGGCTCAAGGTCGTCGAACTGGCCGGACTCGCCCCGGCGCCGTTCGCCTGCACGATCCTCGCCGATCTCGGCGCGGAGGTCGTCCGGGTCGACCGGGCGACACCGGGCAACGACGTCATCGGGTTCCCGAACGATCCGCTCGCGCGGGGCAGGCGCTCGATCGGGATCAACACCAAGACCCCCGAGGGGGTCGAACTGGTGCTGAAACTCGCCGATGACGCGGACGTGCTCATCGAGGGTTTCCGTCCGGGCGTCGCCGAGCGGATGGGCATCGGACCGGAACAGGTGCACGCCCGCAATCCGCGGCTGGTCTACGGCCGGATGACCGGCTACGGCCAGGACGGTCCGCTGGCGACCGTCGCCGGGCACGACATCAACTACATCGGCATCTCCGGCGCGCTCGAACCCATCGGGCACGCCGGGCAGCGGCCGGTGGTGCCGCTCAACCTCGTCGGTGACTTCGGCGGCGGTGGCCTGCTGCTCGCCATGGGCGTGCTGGCGGCGCTGTTCGAACGCCAGACCTCCGGCAAGGGACAGGTCGTCGACGCGTCCATGGTGGACGGTGCGGCGCTGCTGACCACCAGCCTGCACGGATTGCTGGATTCCGGGCTGTGGCCGGGCGGGCGTGGTGAGAACATGCTCGACGGCGGCGCCCCGTTCTACGACACCTACGAAACCGCCGACGGCAAGTACGTCGCCATCGGCGCGATCGAGATGCGGTTCTGGGCCGATCTGGTGAAGGTGCTCGGCCTCGATCCCGAGGAGACGCCGGTCCACGTCGACAAGAACGAGTGGCCGAAGCTGCGCAAGATCGTCGCCGAGGCCGTCGCGAAGCACACCCGCGACGAACTCGTCGCGAAGGCCGAGGGCACCGACGCGTGCTTGACAGCGGTGCTCTCCCCGAGGGAGGCGCCGTCGCATCCGCACAACGTCGCGCGCAAGACGTTCGTCGACGTCGGCGGCATGACGCAGCCCGCGCCCGCGCCGAGGTTCGACCGCACCCCGGCGGAGACGCCGGAACCGCCGCGGCCCAAGGGCGGAGACACCGCCGAGGTCCTCACCGAACTCGGCGTGGACGCCGACGGGATCGAACGGCTCAGGGCCGCCGGGACGATCGCCTAGAGGTGTTCCGGGTCGGGGCCCAGGTCCGATCGCAGCATCGAATAGAGGATGTGATCGCGCCAGGCCCCGTCCCGGAACGCGTAGCCGCGGAGCACGCCTTCGCGGGTGAAGCCCGCCTTCGTCAGCGAGCGCTGCTCGGCGACGTTGCCCGCTTCCGTCGACGCCTCGACGCGGTTCATCTGCGTATGCGCGAAGAGGTAGCGGACCAGCAACCGCTGGGCCTCGGTGCCGTAGCCGTGGCCGCGGGCCTCGGGAATGAGCACGAGCCCGGCGTTCCAGCAGTACGACGTCGCCCCGGACCTGGTCTTGTGCCAGGAGACGAAACCGAGCCGTTGCCCGTCGAGATCGATCATCAGCATCCCGTTGTCCGCCGCGAGCATCCCGGTCTCCGCCCAGCGGCGGCGCAGGAAATGCGGATCGTGCCAGCCGTGCCATTCGAACGCGCCCGCGGCCTGCGGATCGTTCGTCAGCGTTTCGAGCATCGGCAGGTCGTCTTCGTACACCGGTCTGAGCGTGACTCCGGTTTCTGTCATCCGACAGACTTTAGGATGGATCGCCCTCGAAACTGCCGTGACGCCCCGCGCCGTCACTGAACCGGCTCGCGCCTTTGACGGCTTCTTCGGCGAGCCCGCCGCTGGTCAGCGCGTTCGAGAACTCGGCGCGGATCGCCTCGTCTTCGGTGAGCCCGTATTGGCCGTACGCGGATTCACGGTCCGCGCGCAGGCACGCCTGGGGGAACGCGGCCAGTTCGCGCGCCAGTGCTTGCGCGGCAGGCAGCGCCTCGCCGTCGGGCACGACCCGGTTCGCCAGCCCGATCGCGAGCGCCTCGTCGGCGGCGACCGGCCTGCCGGTGAGGATCAGGTCCATCGCCCGCGAATGCCCGATCAGCCGGGGGAGGCGCACCGTGCCGCCGTCGATCAGCGGGACACCCCAGCGGCGGCAGAACACGCCGAAGACGGCCGTGCTGTCGGCGACCCGCAGATCGCACCACAGCGCCAGTTCGAGGCCGCCCGCGACGGCGTGCCCGCGGACCGCGGCGATCACCGGCTTCGACAGGGCCATCCGCGACGGCCCCATCGGCCCGTCACCCGCCGGGCTGAGCGAGTTGCCGCGGCCGGTGCCGACGGCCTTCAGATCGGCTCCGGCGCAGAAGGCGTCACCCGAACCGGTGAGGACGGCGACCGCGGCCTCTTCGTCGGCGTCGAAGGCGCGGAACGCGTCCGCCAGCGCGGCCGCGGTCGGCCCGTCCACCGCGTTGCGTGCCCCGGGCCGGTTCAGCGTGATCGTCGTCACCGGCCCGTCCCGGTGGACGAGAATGTTTTCGCTCATCGAGCGCTCCCTCAGCGAATCCGGGTGGGCAACAGGGCCCCGATCTCCTTAAAGTGGTGACAAAGTCCGCAGTGCGCGCCGAGTCATCGTCTGGACACTACGGTGTGATGGGATGGAGCCATGTCGCCCGGCTTGAAGAAATTCGTTGTGATCGCCGTCGTCGCGCTCGTGCTCTTCTTTCTGATCAGCAGGCCGACCCAATCCGCCGACGCCGTCCACACCGCGCTCGGCTGGCTGCGGTCCGGTGCCGAAGCCATCGTGACGTTCGTCCGGAGTCTCTTCTCCTGACCCACCGCGGTGAGCACCGGTGTCCTGGGTGACGCCGGTGCTCACCGTGCGCGGCCACCAGCGATTATCACGCAGAGTCACCCGCCTCCGGTTTCGGTCGAGCGACTCGACCATCCGGGTGGATTGCCCCCGAAAACCCGCTGGTCGACGAATTCGTGCCCTGGAAGCTCTGGCGGAAAAGACCTCCGCGCCCCTACGGTGCTCACATTGCGTGATCGGTTGGTCCTCCAGGCGCCGGAGCCGGCCTCCTGAGTGAGGAGTTTCCGCAGGTGCAAGCCCCAGGGCAGCGGAACTTTCAGCCGGGCAAGTAAGTCAGGACTTGTCAGTCGGGGAATCATGAGGAGGCAGGGATGACCGGAGATCCCGGAGTCGATGCGTTGATCCGGCAGTGGGCCGCGGAACGCGAGCAGACCCCCGAGGAGCAGGAGGCCGACCGCATCACGTCGGCGTGGCTGGCCGACGTGCCGCGGCAGGCTCCCGGAATTCCCGGCCAGCGTCAGCAGTCCGGTCAGGCGCGCTGGGCGCCGGTCGAGGCCGCCGACCCCGGCTACCTCGACGCGATGCGCCGCCGTCTCCCGGAGGTCCCGCAGGACCTGCTCGTCGCGGCCGCCGGCTGGTGGCAGATGGTCGGCGGCGTCGCCGAGGCCGAAGCCTGGTGGGACGCCGGCATCAGCCCGCTCGACCAGCGTGCCCTCGACTACCGCGCGGCCGGGCTCGCCCCGTCCGACCTGAGCCGCCGTCTCGGCCCGATGACCGTCTTGCAGCACCTTCGCCGCGGAAGCGCGCCGGCTTGGTGTGTGGCGCGCCTGGCGAGGCAGCAGAAGTCCGCCTGAGGAGAACTTCCCGCACGCGCGGGTGAACCGGCGTGGCAGGGGCGATCTCGACCAGCGCGTAACGCTAACCTGCGCGGGCTCGTTGTTCGAGCATCGGTCGTGATCGCCGCCCACGCTGGAGGACCCGCTTCGTGCGCACCACCCCGGAAAACGACGATTTCGTCGAAGACCCGGCCATGCCCGCTCCGCCACGCCGCGGGGTGGGTGCCGCCGTATTCGGCAGGCTGGTGATCGTGCTGGCCGTGCTCGGCCTCGCCGGGGGCGGGATCTGGCTGGTGACCAAGGCTTCGGCCCCGGTCGCGAGCCCGACGACGATGGAGATCCCCGCGCTGCAGGTCAAGGCGGCCGACGTCAAACCCGGATCGATCGCCCCGGTCAACGCCACCCTCGCGGGCGGCGCCACCCAGCAGACCGCGCCGCAGCAGGCGCAGCCGAAACCGGGCAAGGACCCCCTGACCGGCTGGACCGAACGGGTGGCACAGGCCACCGGTATCCCGGCCAGGGCGCTGTTCGCCTACGGCAACGCAGAACTGGCGATGCGCCAGATGCAGCCCAACTGCAAGATCTCGTGGGCGACCCTGGCAGGCATCGGCCGGATCGAGTCGAACCACGGCCAGTACGGCGGTGCCGTTCTCGGCCAGGACGGACGGCCCTCGAAGCCGATCATCGGCGTCCCGCTCGACGGGTCGCCCGGCGTGAAGGCGATCGGCGACACCGACCGTGGCCAGTTCGACGGGGACACGACCGTCGACCGCGCGGTCGGCCCGATGCAGTTCATCCCCAGCACTTGGCGCCGTTACGCCGCCGACGGCAACCGCGACGGCGTCGGCGACCCGCAGCAGATCGACGACGCGACGCTGGCGGCGGCGCGCTACCTGTGCGTGAACAACCGCGACATGTCGGCCGCCTCGGGGTGGTGGCAGGGGATCCTGTCGTACAACAACTCGACCGAGTACGCGCAGAAGGTCTTCGGGCTGGCGGACGACTATGCGAAGGGTGTCGCGGCCGCCAAGTGAGCTTCGGTGGTCGGCCCCTTTAACGTGCTATGAACGGTCCGTTCCTTGCAAATTTTGCAAGGAACGGACCGTTCATAGCACGCGGGGGTGCCCCACCCGGGTGACCGGGACCAAGGTCCCGACCGCTCAGGTCGGCGAAGTTTCACGCCGCGACCAGTGCTAGCGTCGATGCGTGCCCGCATCGTCCGCCACCCTGCGCCGTCTCGGCATCGCCGGCGTCTGCCTGGTGAGCCTGGCGCTGTGCTGCGGGCTCGCCTGGTGGCAGTGGGAGCGGTTCTCTTCGGCCAGCGGGACGTTCCAGAACCTCGGCTATGTGTTGCAGTGGCCGCTGTTCGGGCTGTTCCCCGCGTTCATGTTCTGGCGGATCCGCAAGCTCCGCCGCCAAGCCGCCGAGGCCGACGCCCGGGAAACGGTGGCCGAGACCGCCGTCCCCGAGGTGCCCGCGCCCCGGCAGCGGCGTGCCCCGGCGCCGCCGCCCCCCGAGGACGACGAGCTCGCCGCGTACAACAAGTACCTTCGCGAACTCAACGCCCGCGACAAGTAGTTCCCCAGAGAGGTTCCCTATGACCACCCGAACTGACGACGCCGCCCCGGCCCGCCCGGTTTCGCTGGGCGGACCGCTGATCCGTTTCCGCGTCGCGGCGTACGCCACCGGTGTGGCCCTGCTCGGGCTGGTCGTCGAGATGCTGCTGCAGTACGTCTTCCGCGTGGAGCTTCCCCAATTCGTGAAGATGATCCCCATGGTCCACGGCGGGCTCTACCTGGTCTACCTGCTGCTCGCGGTCGACCTCGCGATCAAGGCCCGCTGGTCGATGAAAGGCACCCTCCTCGTGCTGATCGCCGGCTGCATCCCGTTCTTCTCCTTCGTGATGGAACGCAAGGTCACGCACAAGGTCCAGGCGGGCGCGAAGCTCTGAGCCCGGCGCCGGAGTTCAGCGCCACCAGGACGAAACCGCTGCTGGACATCGCCGGCGCGCGCGGCACCGACGCCTGCGCGACCCGGGCGGTGCCATCTCCGGCCAGGCTCGGCACGCAAGGTTCGTTCGGTCGAGGAATACTCCAAGGACGTAACGAGGTGAAGCGGAGAGACTCTCCACTTGCGGTCGTGAGCGTAGATGTGGAGACAGTCTCCGCTTACGCAGGTGGATTCGGAGAATCTCCGCTTCCTCGCCCGAGGAGGTGCAGATGGTCGCGGCCGATCCGCCCCGCCCCATGCGCGCGGACGCGCGGCGCAACTACGAGCGCATCGTGGCCGTGGCGAAGAAGGCGTTCACCGCCGACGGCGTCAACGTGCCCGCCGACGACATCGCCAAACGCGCCGGGGTCGGCGCGGGCACGCTGTACCGGCACTTCCCGACGCGCGACAAACTGATCGAGGCCGTCTACCGCGACGAGATCGACGGATTGGCGCAGCAGGCCTACGACCTGCTCGAGGAGTCGCCACCGGGTAAGGCGCTCGAGACATGGCTGGCCACGCACGTCATCTACGTGGTCGAGAAACACGGGCTCGCGATGACACTGAAGGCGTCCGTCGACGCCGGATCCGAAGTCTTCGGCTGGTGTCAGTCGCGGTTGCGGGCCGCGGCAGACACGATCGTCAAGGCGGCTCAGGACGAGGGCGTGCTCCGGGCCGACGTCACCGGCGTCGACATCCTGCGGCTCGGCCACGGCCTGGGTTCGGCGGCGAGCAAGGCTTCGGAGGAGGACGCGAAGCGGCTTCTCGCGATCGTGCTGGACGGTCTCCGGACGCCATGAACTCGCGAGAGGGTCGTGAGTGGCGTTTCGGGTTAGTGAGGGGGCAAAGGTTGCGTTCGTGTGCAGGTCTGCGGCCCTGCGGGATGTCCGGACGCCGCTGTGTGGATTTTGGTGCGTTGGATGCCCAGAAATCACCTCCGGACGCCATGAACGGTCCGTTCCTTGCAAAATTTGCAAGGAACGGACCGTTCATGGCGCGCGTCAGGAGCCGATCCCGGTGAGGGACCGCACCTCCATCTCCGCGTGCTTGACCGGATCGGCCTTCGAGCGGCCGACGAAGGTGCCCACGAACCCGCACAGGAACGAGAACGGGATCGACACCAGGCCCGGGTTCTTCAACGGGAACCAGTGGAAGTCGACGCCGGGGATGATCGAGTCCGCGGCCCCGGACATCACCGGCGAGAAGAACACGAGCAGCAGGCTCGCGATCAGGCCGCCGTAGATGCCCCACAGCGTGCCGGTGGTGTTGAAGCGTTTCCAGAACAGCGAGTACAACAGCGTCGAGAGGTTCGCCGACGCCGCGACGGCGAACGCCAGCGCCACCAGGAACGCGATGTTCTGCCCGTTCGCCAGGATGCCGCCGACGATCGCGAACGCCCCGACGGCGACCGCGGTCAGCCGGGCGACCCGGACCTCCGCGGCCGGTTCCGCCTTGCCGTTCTTGAAGATGTTGGCGTAGACGTCGTGGGCGAAGGAAGCGGACGCGGTGATCGTCAGCCCGGCGACGACGGCGAGGATGGTCGCGAAGGCCACCGCCGAGACGACGCCGAGCAGGACGGTGCCACCGATGTTCAGCGCGAGCAGCGGCGCCGCCGAGTTCTCCCCGCCGGGCGCGTTCTTGATCGCCTCCGGGCCGACCAGCGCGGCCGCGCCGAAGCCGATGACCAGCGTGCAGAGGTAGAAGAGGGTCATGCAGGCGGTCGCCCAGACCACCGAGCGCCGCGCCTCGCGCGAGTTCGGCACCGTGTAGAAGCGCATCAGCACGTGCGGGAGGGCGGCGGCGCCGAGGACCAGCGCCAGTGCCAGCGAGACGAAGTCGAGTTTCGTGACCTCGCTCTTGCCGTACGAGCCGCCGGGTTGCAGCAGTTCGTCACCGAGCGGGCTGTTGTCGGCGGCGGCCGCGAGCAGGTTCGAGAAGCCGAATCCGAACTTGCCGAGCAGGAACACGGTGATCAGCGCCCCGGTCAGCAGCAGGATGGTCGCCTTGATGATCTGCACCCAGGTGGTGCCCTTCATCCCGCCGACCAGTACGTACAGCACCATGACGACGCCGACGACACCGATCACCAGCGCCTGGCCGATGCCGCCGTGGATGTCCAGCAGCAGCGCCACCAGCCCGCCGGCGCCCGCCATCTGCGCGAGCATGTAGAAGAAGGAGATCACCAGCGTCGACGTCGCGGCCGCGGCGCGGACCGGCCGCTGCTTCATCCGGAAGCTCAGCACGTCGCCCATGGTGAAACGGCCGGTGTTGCGCAGCAGTTCCGCGATGAGCAGCAGATCGACCATCCACGCGACGAGGAACCCGATCGAGTACAGGAAGCCGTCGTAGCCGTGGATCGCGATCGCCCCGGCGATACCGAGGAACGACGCCGCCGAGAGGAAGTCACCCGAAAGCGCGATGCCGTTCTGCCGTCCGGTGAAGGCGCTGCCCGCGGCGTAGTAATCCGAAGTGGAGGAGTTGCGCGTGCTGACGCGGTACACCACGTACAGGGTGATCGCGACGAACAGTGCGAACACCGCGATGTTCAGCACCGGGTCGTTGTCGGGGATGCTCATCGTTCGCCCGCCGCGACCGAGGCCCGCAGCTGCTCGACCTTCGGATCGAGCCGTTTGTTCGCGAACTTCACGTAGGCGATGGTGATCAGGATCGTGCTGGCGAACTGACCGAGCCCGAGCAGGATGCCGACGTTGACCTCACCCCACACCTTCCGGCTCATGAAGTCGTGCGCGTAGGCGGCCAGCAGCACGAACGTCATGTACCAGGTGAAGAACAGCAGGCTCATCGGGAACACGAACCGGCGGAAGGTCTTGCGCAGCGCGACGAACTCCTTGCCGTGCTGGATCCGGTCGAAGTCCGGGCCGGTGGCGCGCGGCGGCGGGGGAGCGGACTGGCGCTCGCGGACGAACAGCGCGGGCATCTGCCCGGTGTCCTCCAGGGCGTTGCTCGCCGCGTAAGGACGCGCGACGTCGGGCATGGGTTCCTCCGGGGCTTGCATCCGTGGCGCGGTAGGGGAGCGCACATACTAACTACGGCTTCACGCGCTCTGAATAGGCGACCCCGGTTCCGTGAAGGCGTGAGGCCGGTATTCGGTTTCATATCGAAATAGTGTTCCGGGAATTCGTTTCGGTCGAAATGGACCGGCGTTATCACTCGTAATAGTGAGCAGTGTTGTCACCCGGGGTCGTCGCCCGAACGGACCACTGCGGCAAACGACGGACGGTGACCACGCTCTGTCCCTCGTTTTGGTGACAGATCGTAGTTGGGCTACCGGGCCGCGACGGGTTCCGATACCGTGCCGCCATCCCGGACCGGGGAAGATCCCCCGCTTCACCGGGTGTCTGGTAAGAAATCACCATGTCGGGCGACAACGAGCAGGCTTGGGCGGCAAGGCCACAACATCGGGCACATATTTGGACTTGACCCACCCGTTGGGGGCACGGAAAGTAGTTCGACCGGGCGACGCGACTACCGTACGTAGGCTGATCGGGTGACAAGGGCACCCTGTGTATCCACGCAACCCGTGACCGGAATTCCCTCGTTTGTGACGTGCGGACGGTTTTCGGGCCACGTAGATCGTTCGGGAACACACTTTTCGCTGGTCAGCCCCGGTGTACCGAACGGAATTGACGGCACGCTGATTGGTGTACGATTCTTTGGCCCGGCTGACCCGCTGTGATCGATTGGCAAAGAAAAGTTGATCTCGACGACCGTGCACTTCGCAGGTTGCGACCTGCACGTGCAGGTGCAAGACCTCCCGAAGCGGACCGGTGTTCCCGGGGACACCAGGATCGCCGGACGTCGCGATCGATCACGTGGTCAGACCGGGGCCGAGTTCCCCGCGAGCGGACGTCTCGCGGGAACGGACGCCTCAGACCGTGCCAGGACGCCGGACAGGGAGTCACCTACGTGACCGTTGCAGGAGAAGGCCAAGTGCCTGTCGGGGAGCTGCTGGGACGCACTCCCCGGCCATCTCGGTGGGCCACCGCCTGGCGCACGCTCGTGCGCTGGCGGGACTGGAGCCTGCCGGTGAAGCTGTCGGCCGTGACGCTGGTGCCGATCCTCATCGCGCTCGCACTGGGCATCGCGACCATCGCGGGCCAGGTCGGCCGGTCCGACGGCTACCAGCGGCTGGACCGGCTCGTCGCGTTGAGCGGGCACGTCCGCACCCTCGCCGACGGGCTCGGCCGCGAACGCACCCAGTCCGCCGCCGGGCTGACCGCGGGCACCGTCGGCGGGACCCTGGAACTCGGCTCGGCCCGCGCCGACGTCGACACCGCCATCCCGCTTTACGTCGCCGCCGCGTCCCGGGCACTGGAGAACGAGCCGTCGCTCCGCCAGGCGCGGGACGCCGCGGCCGCCCAGCTGGACAGGCTGGCCGACATCCGCCAGCGGGCCTCCGCCGGACAGCTCGACCCCGTCCAGGCCATCGGTGAGTACACCGACGTGACCACCGCGCTGCTCGCCCTCGACACCGCGCTCGCCGCCGGTGCCGGCGAAGGTGTCCTCGGTGGCACCCCCGCCGCGCTGCACGACCTCGCGGTGATGAAGGAACAGCTGTCGCTGAGCCAGGCGCTGGTCTCCTTCGGCATCGCCCGGTCGAGTCTCGCGCCGAGCGAACTCGACCGGCTGCGCACCGCCGAACTGAGGCTGGCCGACCGGTTCACCGACTTCCGCGCCGCCGCCTCGGAGCAGCAGCGCCAGGAGTTCAGGGCCGTCGTCACCGACGAAGCGATGGAAAACCGCGACAAGCTCGCGAAAACCGCCCTCGGCGGGCAGGGAACCCCTTCCGCGCAGGCGTTCCGGTCGTTGTCCGCGCAGGGCTGGACCGACGCCTCGACCGCGGTGATCGCCAAGGTCGGTGAGGTCGCGAACAAGTTCGGCGCCGAGACGAGCGCGGTCTCGGCCGAACTGGTCGACGACGCCAGCAGCGGTGCGGGCCTGCTCGCGGTCCTGCTGTTCGGCGCGATGGTGCTCGCCGTCGCCGTCGTCTTCCTCATCACCCGCCAGTTGCTGCGCTCGCTGAAGGTGTTGCGCGCCAGCGCCCTCGACGTCGCCGAGAAGCAGCTGCCCGACGCGGTCCGCAACATCCAGGAGGGCCGCTCGCAGGGCACCGACGTGCGGCCCGTCCCGGTCGGCAGCGACGACGAGATCGGCGAGGTCGCCAGGGCCTTCGACAAGGTCCACCACCAGGCGCTGCGTCTGGCCACCGAGCAGGCCTCGATGCGCACCGGCTACAGCAACGTGTTCGTCAACCTCTCCCGCCGCAGCCAGAGTCTCGTGCAGCGCCAGCTGCAACTGATCGAGCGGCTGGAGCGCGACGAGGAGGACGCCGACCAGCTGGCCACGCTCTTCCAGCTCGACCACCTCGCCACCCGCATGCGCCGCAACAACGAGAACCTGATGGTCCTCTCCGGCGCCGAGCCGGGCAGGCGGTCCGGTCAGCCGGTCTCCGCCACCGACGTGGTGCGCGCGGCCGTGTCCGAGATCGAGCAGTACCAGCGGGTGACCGTGCAGAACCCGCCGCCGGTGCGGCTGGTCGGGTACGCGGCCAACGATCTGATGCGCCTGATCGCCGAACTGCTGGACAACGCCACGGCGTTCTCCGCCCCGGAAACCCAGGTGACCGTCGCGACCAGGCTCGTCGAAGACGGTTCGTTCGGCATCGACATCCTCGACAAGGGCATCGGGATGAACGAGGCCGAGGTCGCCGAGGCCAACGCCCGGCTCACCGAGGCCCCGAACGTCGACCTCACCACTTCGCGCCGGATGGGTCTGTTCGTGGTCGGGCGGCTGGCCAACAGGCATCACATCGGTGTCTCGCTGCACGGCGGCAAGGACATCGTCGGGGTGCGAGCCACCGTCTCGGTCCCGGCGGATCTCGTGATGGTCCCGCCCGGCGGGGACCCCGGTCCCGCCACCGGCCCGATCACTCAGCGCCTCGCGCCGCTGTCGCCGCAGCAGCCGGGTGGCCTGCCCCGCCGCCAGCGTCCCACGAACGGCTCGCGGCCGGGAACGTCGAACGTGCCGCCGCAGGGCGGCGAGCGCTGGCCGTCGGCGAACGATCTGGCGGGCCACACCAAACCCGGCGTGAACGGGCACAGCCACCCCCAGGACCCGCGGCCGCCGTCGGAGCTGGAGATCTCGGGAACGGCGCTGTTCAGCCCGATCCCCAAGGACGAGACGACATCGCCGCCCGCCGGGCCGCCGGCGCAGGAGCCTCGTCGTCCCGAACCGGAACCCGAGCCCGTCGCGAAGGAGGCGGAGCAGCCCGCCTCGGTGGAAGGCGAACTGCCCAGCGGCAAGGAACTGTTCGAGGCCAAGAACAGCACCACGCTGAGCGAATGGTGGAACCAGGCGGCCCCGCCACCTCCCGCCGCCGCGCCCGCGCCCACCGCGTCGGAGACGACGCCGATCTTCGACGAGATGCTCTCGGCGTGGTTCCGTTCGCCCGCTCCGGAAAAGCCCGCGGCCAAGAAAGAGAAGCCCGGGGCGAAGGAACCCGAAGAGAAGAAGACCGCCGAGTCCGCTCCCACCGCCGAGCAGGAGTCCCGCACCTGGGACTTCGCCAGCGACAAGGCTTTCCGCACGGTGCAGGAGGTCTCCCAGAACGCCCCGTCGACCTTCACCCAGGCCGGGTTGCCCCGCCGCCGCAAGGGCGAGCAGCTCCTGCCGGGCAGCGCGGCGTCGTCGGTCCCGGCCGCCGAACCCGCCGCCAAGTCGGATCTGCCGGTCCGCGACCCGGCGAACGTGCGCGGCAGGTTGAGCAGCTTCCAGCAGGGCGTCAAGCGGGGACGCAAGGAGGCGGCGGACAAGGCCACGCCCGCCGAGGCCCAGCCCCTCACCACCCAGCCGGACGCGACCCCTGAGCCGGCAGCGGCACCCGAGTCGCCGAAGACGTCCGAGCCCGCGAAGGCATCGGAGACGGCGAAGGCACCGGAGACGGCCGAGCGTCCGGCGGCACCGCCCGCCGCGTTGCCGAGCCGGAAACCCGGGAAGAAACCGCAGGCAGCGTCCCCGGAACCGGAACCGGTCGCCGCCACCGAGCAGACGGACGCCTGGAACTTCGGCTCCGACGAAGGCTGGAAAGCAGCCCAAGCGGTGTCCCAGTCAGTCCCCTCGAACATGACTTCGGCAGGATTACCCAGGCGCCGTCGCGGGGAGCAACTGCTCCCGGGCAGCGCGGGACCGCCCGCCGGGGCGGTCACCCCCCGACCACAGCGAGACGCGCACGACGTGCGCGGCCGCCTGAGCAGTTTCCAGCAGGGCATCCAGCGCGGACGGCACCGCACGGCCCAGGCGACCGAAGCCAACCACGAAACCCTGGAGGGTGAATGACCTCGCCGAACCCGGCCCAGCCCCAGCAGAACCAGTTCGGGTGGCTGGTGAATGACTTCGCCGAGCGGGTGCCCGGAGTGGCGCACGCCGTGGTCGTGTCGGCGGACGGCCTCCTGCTCACCGCGTCCAGCAGGCTCCCGCTGGACCGGGCCGACCAGCTGGCCGCCGTCGCGTCCGGTCTGGTGAGCCTGACCCAGGGCGCCGCCCGGTGCTTCGAGGCGGGCGCGGTCAACGAGACCGTCGTCGAGATGGAGCTCGGCATCATGGTGCTGATGTCCATCAGCGACGGCTCCTGCCTGGCCATCCTCGCCGCCCCGAACTGCGACATCGGACAGGTCGCCTACGAGATGACGATGCTCGTCGATCGCGTCGGCCAGATCCTCACGCCGGAACTCCGCGCGCAATTGCAGGGCTCCGGTGGGTCGCTGATCGGCGAACCGGTGGGATGATGTCCCGATGAGCACCGGATCCGGATCCTTCGGTGAACCGCCGGGGACGGGTGAACACCAGCCTCCGCACGGGGGGGCCGGTCATGCCGCCGGTTCACGGGACGACGGCACCTTCGCCGACGTCCTGAACGGGTTCACCCTGGATTCGGGTCGTGGTCGTCGGAAGCGCAAGAAGAACAAGCAAGCCCAGGATTCCCAGCCGGGCGGAGTCCACTCCGCCGGGGAATCGGCAGTTCCGCAGCCGACCGATCAAGGAGACCGCGTGACCTCACTTGCCTCTCCACCCGACAGCGGCGCAGGTGCCGTCGGGCCGAGACCAGGTGGTCTTTTCGACCCGGGCCCACCCAGCGGCGAGTTCATCATGCCCGCCGTCTTCGAGCAGTCACCGTCGCCGCTCGAAGAGACGGCGATCGTCCGTCCCTATGCCCTCACCGGGGGCCGGACCAAGGCGAACTACGCTCTCGAGCTGGAGACGCTCATCTCCACCAAGGACCATGTCGCCGCGGGTAGCCTCCCCGCGGTGGCCGCGGACCAGATCGAGTGCGTTTCGATCATCGAGGAGTGCCGCACCCCGCGTTCGGTCGCCGAGATCGCGGCGACCCTGCGCGTACCGCTGGGTGTGGCACGCGTGCTGATCAGCGACGCGGCGGACGCGGGACTGGTCAGCGTGCACAAGACGATTTCGGGCAATGACGGCGCCGAGGCACATCTGGTGTTGATGGAAAGGGTTTTGAGTGGACTCCGTCGGCTTTAAGGCACCGCGGGAAACCGCGCCCCCGACCATGACATCCGCGAAGATCGTCGTGGCGGGTGGCTTCGGTGCGGGTAAGACGACCTTCGTCGGTTCGGTGTCGGAGATCGTCCCGCTCACCACCGAGGCGATGATGACGGACGCCAGTCGGGGGATCGACAACCTCGACCAGACGCCCAACAAGTCGACCACCACGGTCGCGATGGACTTCGGCCGGGTCTCCCTGGACGCGGACCTGATCCTCTACCTGTTCGGCACGCCCGGGCAGCAGCGGTTCTGGTTCATGTGGGACGACCTCGTCCGCGGCGCGATCGGCGCCGTGGTGCTGGCCGACACGCGGCGGCTGGCCGATTCGTTCGCGCCGATCGACTTCTTCGAGGACCGGGGCCTGCCCTACATCGTCGGGGTGAACACCTTCGACGGCGTCCTCGAGCACGACATCAACGACGTGCGTGAAGCGCTGTCGATCGACCCCAACATCCCGATCGTCCGCTGTGACGCCCGGGAGCGGGAGTCGACCAAGCAGACGTTGATCACGCTGGTCGAATACGCGATGCGGCAGTGGATCGCCTTGCGGGCGAGCAACGCGAGGTGAACCTGACGGCGGCAGCGTAGGGGCTGCCGCCCAGGGATTCACCGCGTTTCGTAGGTCAGCAATACCACGCGCCCGTCGTAGGTACGGGTGCCGGTCAACCGCAGGTCCGTCCGGACGCCGCCTCCGAAAAGCTGTTTGCCACCGCCGAGCACCACCGGGTGCACGACGATGTGGAACTCGTCGATGAGGCCGCGGTCGGCGAGCGCCGTGGCCAGTTCGGTCCCGCCCATCAGCAGCAGATCCTTGCCGGGCCTGCCCTTGAGTTCGGTGACGCGTGCGGCGAGATCGCCGGCGACGACCTCGGTGTCCCAGTCCGCGTCTTCCAGTGTCCTGGAGAAGACGATCTTCGGCGTCTTCCGCCAGGTCTCGGCGAACCGCAGGTCGTGCGGGTGGTCCGACAGCGACTCGGCCTGTGGCCAGAACGACGACATCATTTCCCAGACCCGACGTCCGTAGACGAAGGTGTCGCCACGGTCGAGCAGTTCCTGCGAGTGGCCGGACAGCTCAGGGCCCATCTCCGTCCAGTCGAACTCGCCGTCGGCGCCCTCGATGTGGCCGTCGAGGGAGGTGTGGACGAGGTAGACGAGCTTGCGCATGGCTTGATCCCTTCCGGGTGTGGCGCCCGGCTTCCGGGCGCCCGACACCAAGGGGTCGGAACAGGCCTAGGGTCCTCGACATGCCCCACGCGTTTAGTCCTCTGGATGCGGCTGACCCGCATCCAGAGGACTAAACGCTCAGTACTCGTCGTGTCGTTTCCACCACTGACCCGGTCCGTCGTTCCCCCTACCGGACTCTTCCCACGCCTCCTGCCGCCCGAACGGCGTCAGATCGAGGTAACGGAAGGTGCTCACGAACTGCTCGCCGCCCCTGCCGGAGGTGAAGTACGTGCGGAAGACGTCGTCGCCCTCGCGCAGGAAGACGCTGACGCCGAACCCGCCGTCGAGACCGCAGTCGGGGTTGAAATCATCGCCCGCCGTCGAGACCCACGGGATCGTCCAGCCCATCCGCTCCTTGTACTGCTCGATTTCGGGAAGCGAGGCGGGCGAGACCGCGGTGAACGTCGTGTCGCGGTCGTGGAGGTGGGCAAGGGGGCCGACGTGGTCGATGACCATCGAACAGCCGACGCATCCCGCCTGCTGGCCGGGATTCAGCATGAAGTGGTAGACGATCAGCTGGCGGCGTCCTTCGAACAGGTCCAGCAGGGAGACCCGGCCGTCCGGGGCTTCGAACTCGTACTTGCCGTCGAAGCGGACCATGGGCAGCCGCCGGCGTTCGGCGTTGATCGCGTCGGTGGCTTTGGTGAGTTCCTTTTCCTTGATCATCAAGGCGTCCCGCGCGGCCTGCCATTCTTCGCGCGACACGATTTCGGGGAGTGTCGGGGTCATCGGTTCGTCTCCTGTCGGGTCAGGTGGGCGGTGAGGTTCTCGAAGGTTTCGGACCATCCGCCGCGGTGCTCGTCGCGGTCTTCCTCGGAGCGGAACTCGCCCTGGTGGAAAGTCATTTCGGTCTTGTCGCCGAGGTCGGCGAAGTCGATCGTCACCAGCGTCGTCTCCTCGGGTGAGGACACCCAGAAGAAGGTGAACACCAGCCGTTCCGGCGCGGAGATCTCGCGGTAGACCCCGCCCGAGGTGTGCTCGACACCTTCGTCGTTGCCGATGGTCGCTTGCCAGGCGCCGCCCTCGACGAGGTCCATCCGCACGCCGTAAGCGGTGAACCCCTTGGGGCCCATCCAGTTCGCGAACTGCTCGGGAACCGTCCACGCCTGGAACACCAGTTCCCGCGGCGCGTCGAAGACGCGGGTGATGGTCAGCTCCTTCTCATGCATCCGGCTTGCCTTTCTGGAGTTCGGTCAGGTGCTCGTCGAGACGATCGAAACCGTCGTCCCAGAATCGGCGGTATCGCTCGACCCAGTCCGAGATGTCGCCGAGTGGCCCCGCCTCGAGCCGGCAGGGCCGCCATTGAGCCGTCTTGCCGCGGCTGATCAGGCCCGCGCGCTCGAGGACCTTCAAGTGCTTCGAGATGGCCTGAAGGCTCACGGTGAAGGGCTCGGCCAGCTCGTTCACAGTGGCTTCGCCGCCGGCCAGGCGCGCCAGGATGGCGCGGCGGGTGGGATCCGCCAGTGCGGCGAACGTGGTGCTGAGCTGATCAGTGGTCATCGTCGCTCAATCGGTCGGTTGATTAACCTAGTGGTTGAATATAGCGGTGACGGCCGAGCTGTCAAGGGCGAGTGAGAGCGCCATCACGCGAGTAGACGGGTTTAAAACAGTAGGAAGTCCAAGTATTTTGGAGGGATGACCAGCGACCTGCACCGGCCCGTGAACCCAGTTCGCTTCGTGACGGCGTCGAGCCTCTTCGACGGGCACGACGCGTCCATCAACATCATGCGGCGCATCCTGCAGTCGCAGGGTGCGGAGGTCGTGCACCTCGGGCACAACCGGTCGGTCGACGAGGTCGCCACCGCGGCCATCGCCGAGGACGTCCAGGGCGTGGCCATCAGCGCCTATCAGGGCGGGCACGTCGAGTACTTCAGCTACCTGGTCGAGCTGCTCACCGAGCGCGGCGCCGGGCACATCAAGGTGTTCGGCGGCGGTGGCGGGGTCATCGTCCGCGAGGAGATCGACCTGCTGCACTCGCGGGGGGTCGCGCGGATCTTCTCGCCCGAGGACGGCTACGAAATGGGCCTCCCCGGCATGATCAACCTGATGATCAAGGCCTGCGACACGGATCTGTCCGCGCAGTCGCCCGGCTCGCTCGACAAACTGCTTTCGGGTGACATCCCGGCGCTGTCCCGGGTCATCACGCAGCTTCAGCGCGAGGCACTGCCGCAGGACGCGCTCGACAAGATCACCGAGGCCGCCAAGTCGCGGACGGTACCGGTCCTGGGGATCACCGGAACGGGTGGTTCCGGCAAGTCGTCGCTCACCGACGAACTGATCCGCCGGTTCCGGCTGGACCAGGAGGACAAGCTCCGCATCGCCGTGCTCGCCGTCGACCCCTCGCGCCGCAAGGGCGGGGGAGCGCTGCTCGGCGACCGCATCCGGATGAACTGTCTCGGGAGCGAGCCCGCCGGCTCTGGAGGCGATTCAGGCCCCGTTTACTTCCGCTCGCTGGCCACCCGCACCACCAGCGGGGAGATCCCGACCGGCCTCTCCGAGTCGATCCTCGCCTGCAAGGCCGCCGGTTTCGACCTGGTGATCGTCGAGACACCGGGGATCGGCCAGGGCGACGCCGGCATCGTTGACTACGTGGACCAGTCGTTGTACGTCATGACGCCGGAGTTCGGCGCGGCGTCGCAGCTGGAGAAGATCGACATGCTCGACTTCGCCGACGCGGTGGCGATCAACAAGTTCGAGCGCCGCGGCGCCGAAGACGCCCGCCGCGACGTCGCGCGCCAGCTCGTCCGCAACCGCGAGGCGTTCAGCTCCTCGCCCGAGGACATGCCGGTCTACGGCACCAGCGCCGCGAAGTTCAACGACGACGGCGTCACCGCGCTCTACCAGCACCTGCGCGACACCCTCGCCGAGCGCGGCCTGACCGTCTCGACGGGCGTGCTCCCGAAGGTCGAGGGGAAGGTGTCCACCGACGCCAGCACGATCATCCCGGCCAACCGGTCGCGCTATCTCGCCGAGATCTCGGAGACCCTCCGCGGCTATCACGCGAAGACCGAGCAGCAGGTCGCCGCGCTGCGCAAACGTGAACACCTCGCCGTCGCCAAGGAGGCGCTGGCCGCCATCGAGGCGAACATCGACGCGCTCGACGGCCTGCTCGCCGCCGCCGAGTCCGATGTGGACGGTGAAACGACGAATCTGCTGGCCCGCTTCCAGGAACTGGCCGAGTCCTACCGTGCCGACGAACTGGTCGTGAAGATCCGCGACAAGGAACTGCACACTCAGCTCTGGCGCGACACGCTGTCCGGCAACCGGATCCCGCGCGTGGCGCTGCCGCGCCACACCGAATCCGGCGAGCTGCTTTCGTTCCTGCGCCGTGAACACCTCCCCGGATACTTCCCTTACACCGCGGGCGTTTTCCCGTTCAAGCGCGAGGGCGAGGACCCGGCGCGGATGTTCGCGGGCGAGGGTGACCCGTTCCGCACCAACAAGCGGTTCAAGCTCCTTTCGGCCGACTCCGAGGCGAAGCGCCTTTCGACCGCTTTCGACTCCGTGACGCTCTACGGGCACGACCCGCACACCCGTCCTGACATCTACGGGAAGGTCGGCACCTCGGGTGTCTCCATCGCGACCCTCGAGGACATGGAGGTGCTCTACGACGGCTTCGACCTGACGTCGCCGACTACCTCGGTGTCGATGACGATCAACGGCCCGGCGCCGACGATCCTCGCCTTCTTCCTCAACACCGCGATCGACCAGCGGATGGCGGCGTTCAAGGCCGAGCACGGCCGCGAGCCTTCCGAAGCCGAGGCCGCCGAACTGCGCGAATGGGCGCTGCGCAACGTCCGCGGCACCGTGCAGGCGGACATCCTCAAGGAGGACCAGGGACAGAACACCTGCATCTTCTCCACCGAGTTCAGCCTGCGCATGATGGCCGACATCCAGGAATGGTTCATCGAGCACGGCGTCCGGAACTTCTACTCGGTGTCGATCTCCGGTTACCACATCGCCGAGGCCGGGGCGAACCCGATCTCGCAGCTGGCGTTCACCCTGTCGAACGGTTTCACCTACGTCGAGAGCTACCTCGCGCGCGGGATGGACATCGACGACTTCGCGCCGAACCTGTCGTTCTTCTTCTCCAACGGCATGGACGCCGAGTACTCGGTGCTGGGCAGGGTCGCGCGGCGGATCTGGGCGGTCGCGATGCGGGAGCGCTACGGCGCCAACGAACGCTCACAGAAGCTCAAGTACCACGTGCAGACCTCCGGCCGGTCGCTGCACGCGCAGGAGATGAGCTTCAACGACATCCGCACCACGCTGCAGGCGTTGTGCGCGCTCTACGACAACGCGAACTCCTTGCACACCAACGCCTTCGACGAGGCGATCACGACGCCGTCGGAAAGCTCGGTGCGGCGCGCGATGGCCATCCAGATGATCATCAACAAGGAGTGGGGCCTGTCGAAGAACGAGAACCCGTTGCAGGGTTCGTTCATCATCGACGAGCTGACCGATCTGGTCGAAGAGGCCGTCCTGCTGGAGTTCGACCGCATTGCCGAACGCGGCGGCGTGCTGGGCGCGATGGAGACCGGCTACCAGCGTGGCAAGATCCAGGACGAGTCGATCCTCTACGAACGTCAGAAGCACGACGGCACCTTGCCGATCATCGGCGTCAACACCTTCCGCAACCCGAACGCCGGAGAGGACGACGTCGAGGTCGAACTCGCGCGGGCGACCGAGGACGAGAAGCGGTCGCAGCTGGAACGGCTCGAGGACTTCCAGCACCGTCACCACGCCGAGGCGCAGGTCGCGCTCAAGACGCTGCGCGAGGCCGCGACCCGCGGCGGCAACCTGTTCGGCGTGCTGATGGACGCGGCACGGGTGTGCTCACTCGGCCAGATCACCGAGGCGTTCTTCGAAGTGGGAGGCCAGTACCGGCGCAACGTCTAGTGGCTCGGGAGTCCGATCACGCCCGGGACACCGGCGGCCCGGGAATATCGCGGGGCGTGTTCGGGTAGTTGCCGAACATGGAGATCGGAATCGCCACCTTCATCACCGATGAAGGCATCAGACCGGACGTCCTCGCCGCGGCCGTCGAAGAGCGCGGGTTCAGCTCGCTCCACATCGCGGAGCATTCCCACATCCCGGTCAGCCGGGAAACGCCGTATCCGGGCGGTGGCGAGCTGCCGCGCGTGTACTACCGGACCCTGGACCCGTTCGTCGCGCTGACGGCGGCGGCCGTGGCCACGTCGAATCTGAAGCTGGGCACGGGCATCGCGTTGCTGCAGCAGCGCGACGTCATCCATACGGCGAAAGAGGTCGCTTCGCTCGACCTGGTTTCGCGAGGCCGGTTCCTCTTCGGTGTCGGCGTCGGCTGGAACCGGGAGGAAATGCGCAATCACGGCACGGATCCGCGCACCAGGGGTGTGCTCGTGGACGAGCAACTGGCCGCGCTGAAGGAGATCTGGACCAAGGACGAGGCCGAATTCCACGGCGAGTTCGTCGACTTCGACCCGATCTTCGCGTGGCCCAAGCCGGTGCAGAAGCCGCATCCGCCGATCTACATCGGCGGCGCGGGGGAGAAGGCCATGCGGCGGATCGCCAAGTACGGCGACGGCTGGCTGCCGCACGCCCACACCCCGCCGGAGGAACTTCGCCGGGCTCGTCAGTGGCTGGCCGACCAGGGGCGTCATGACCTCAAGTTCTCCGCTTTCGGCGCCACGCCGGCGGAGGACGCGCTGGGCAGGCTGGTCGACGGTGGCGTCGACGAGGCCACGCTCTTCCTGCCGACAGAGCCCGAAGCGGCGACACTGGAACGACTCGACCAGTACGCGAAGGTCGCCGAGAGCTTTCGAAAGGAGCAGCAGGCGTGACTGAGGTACAAATCGGCTTGGCCGCGGCACTCGAGCAGTTCTCGCCGCGTGAGTCGATCCGGCTGGCGGCGCTGGCCGAACAGCACGGATTCTCCGGCCAGATGGCCGCCGACCACTTCCAGCCGTGGGTCCCTCAACAGGGTGAAGCGTCCTTCGTGTGGAGCGTGCTCGCCTCGTTGGCGGAGAACACCACCGGTGATCTCGGGCCGGGCGTGACCTGCCCGTCGTTCCGGTTGCACCCGTCGATGGTCGCGCAGGCCGCGGCGACGCTGGAGGCGACCTACCCGGGCCGGACCTGGCTCGGCATCGGCTCCGGCGAGGCGCTCAACGAGCACATCATCGGCGGTTACTGGCCCGAAGCGCCTGAGCGCGTACGGCGGATGTTCGAGGCGCTCGAGGTCATCCGGAAGCTGTTCACCGGTAAGGACGTCAAGCACAGCGGCGAGTTCTTCAAGCTGCACACGACCCGGCTGTGGACGCTGCCGGACGAGCCGCCACCGATCTACATCGCGTCGGCCGGCCCGTACACCTCACGCAAGACCGGTGAGCTCGCGGACGGGCTGATCACGCCGGGCGCGTCGATCGAGAAGCTGGCGGGGATCCTCGACAACTTCGGCACCGGCGCGCGCAAGGCCGGCAAGGACCCGGACTCGATGCCCAAGCTGCTGCAGGTGCACCTGTCGTGGGCCGAGGACGACGAGACGGCGTGGGCCAACGCGATGGACCAGTGGCCCAACGGCGGCATGAAGTTCCCGAAGGCCGACATCCGCTCGCCGTTCGACTTCGCGCAGATGGCGAAACTGGTGCGGCGTGAGGACTTCGAGGGTCGCATGGTCGTCTCGGCCGACCCGGACGTGCACCGCGCGGCGCTGCAGAAGTACGTCGACGCCGGCTTCAACCGGATCTACCTCCACAACGTGGGCCGGAACCAGGACGAGTTCATCGAGACCTTCGGCCGGGACGTGCTGCCGAAGCTGACCGCCTGACGCGCGCCGTGCCGTGAGGCACTCTCGGCCGCCGGGAACAGCGGGCCTTCAGCCGCCGCCGAGCCGCCATGAACGGTCCGTTCCTTGCAAAATTTGCAAGGAACGGACCGTTCATGGCACGAGAACGGGGGTCAGACGTTCTTGTCCAGCAGCAGGTGCACCGAGAGTTCCAGCCGGTTCGCGACATCGGCCGCCGAAGCGCGCCGCGTCACCCAGGCGACCAGGTTCGCCATCCAGACGTCGGCGATGACGTGGAAGATGTCGCGATCGGCCTCGGTCGGGTCCTCGATGCCCATGGCCTTGGCGAACATGTTCTCCATCAGCCGTCCGACCTGTTCGACTTCGGCGGCCGCGGTCGTGTCGGCGAACATGAACGCGCGGACCATGGCCTCGGTCAGGTGCGGGTCTCGCTGCATCAGCCGGGTGTTGCGGCCGAGGACGAACATCAGCCGCTCGCTCGGGGTTTCGCCGGGGATGGCCGCGCGGTCGAGTTTCTCCTGCGCGCGCTCGAATTCCCTGGCCAGCCCGGAAACCAGCAGATGGATCTTCGAGGGGAAATAGCGGTACAGCGTGCCGAGCGCGACGTCCGCCTTCTCGGCGACCGCGCGCATCTGGACCGCGTCGTACCCGCCTTTCGCGGCGAGTGTCAGGGTCGCGTCGATGATGCGGCGCCGCCGGTCGCGTTGCGCCGCGGAGCCGAGTTCCTCGCCGCCCAGCGCGGAGAGACCGTTGCCGCTTCGCGCCTTCGCGCTCGTGGGTGCCTTGGCCTTCCCTGGCATCGCCACGTCCCCCTTCGTCTAACGGAACTTGTTCCACTTTCCCCGCGTAGCGTACCTAAGCGGACGAACTGTTCACGACGTGACCCACTGGGCAAGAAACTGTAACACGTTCTACACTCGCGGGTAGGTCCGAGCAGGAGGTCTCACCCGTGTCGATCGCGCTCACCGAGGAACAGGCGGCGCTGGCCGCGTCGATCCGGGCTTGGGCGGCTTCCGCCCGCGCGGGCGACGCCGTCCGAAAGGGCCGGATCGCCGAGCCGCCACCAGGACTGGCGGAACTCGGCCTGTTCGGCGTGGCGATTCCCGAAGACGTCGGCGGGGCCGGCGGTACGGTCACCGACCTGGCCGCCGGGCTCGCCGAAGCCGCTGAAGCACTCGTGCCCGGTCCTGTACTCGGGACGGCGTTGGGCGGTGCGTTGCTCGCGACCGTTCCCCGGGCCGCCAAGGAGATCCTGCCCGGTCTCGCGGACGGGACCGAGCGGATGGCGGTGGTGCTCGGCCCGGGTTTCCGCATCTCGGGTTCGGTCGTCGACGGCGAGTCTGGACCGGCTTTCGACGTTCACCCGTCGGCGTGGACGCTGGTCTCCGAGGGGGACGTGTCCGCGCTCATTCCACCTGGAACGTCCGGAATGGACATCGAGCGGTGTGAGCCGTTCGACGTGTCCCGGCCGGTCGGCCGCGTCCGGTGCGCGAAGGTGCGGTCCGAAGCGGTTTTCGAGGCTCTGCCGGTGGACGCCTACGCCGCCACGCTCGGTGCCGCCGAGGCCGCGGGGGTCGCCCGATGGTGTCTTCGGACCGCTGTCGAGTACGCGAAGGCGCGAGAGCAGTTCGGCCGTCCCATCGGGTCGTTCCAGGCGATCAAGCATCTGTGCGCGGAAATGCTGTGCCGGGCCGAAGCCACCGACGCGCTCGCCTGGGACGCGGCGAAGGCGGCCGAAGACCCGGCGCAGCACGCCCTCGCGGCCGCGACGGCGGCGGCCTACGCGCTCGACGCGGCCGTGGCCAACGCGAAGGACTGCATCCAGATCCTCGGCGGCATCGGCTTCACCTGGGAGCATGACGCGCACTTCTACCTGCGGCGTGCGGTGGCGTTGAGGCACTGGCTGGGCGGTTCCGCCCGCTGGCGCCGTCGTGCCGCCGAACTCGCGCTGCGCGGCGACCGCCGGACATTGAGCGTCGACGTCGGCGAAGACGCCGGACTCCGTGATCTGGTAGGCGAAATCGCCGCTCTGCCCGAGCCCGCGCGGCGCGTCGCGCTGGCCGATTCGGGACTGCTGGCCCCGCATTGGCCCGCGCCGCACGGCAGGGGCGCGACCGCCGCCGAGCAACTGCGGATCGACGCCGCCCTCGCCGGCGCGGGCATCCGCCGTCCCGACCTGGTCATCGGCGCCTGGGCGATTCCGACACTGCTGGAACACGGCTCGGAGGAACAGCGCGAACGGTTCGCCGCGCCCACTCTGCGCGGCGAGATCACCTGGTGCCAGCTGTTCAGCGAGCCCGAAGCGGGCTCCGATCTCGCGTCGCTCCGCACGACGGCCCGACGCGTCGACGGCGGATGGCTGCTCAACGGCCAGAAGGTGTGGGCCTCGCTCGCGCGCGAAGCCGATTGGGCGATCTGCCTGGCGCGCACCGACCCGGAAGCCTCGAAACACAAAGGGATCACCTACTTCCTCGTCGACATGACCGCGAGCGGGATCAGTACGCGTCCGCTGCGCGAGATCACCGGCGACGCCGTGTTCAACGAGGTGTTCCTCGACGACGTCTTCGTCCCGGACGAGATGGTGGTCGGAGAGGTCGGGGGCGGCTGGCGGCTCGCGCGGACGACGCTGGCCAACGAGCGTGTGGCCCTCGGGAGCGGGTCCGCGGTGGGGGAGGGGGTGGAGAACCTGCTCGCCACGCTGAGCGCCGACGCTGCCGATACTGACGACGCTGACGACGCCGATCGGGAGCGACTCGGTGCGCTGATCGCGGACGGCAGCGCGTGTTCGGTCCTGGACCTGCGGGCGACGCTGCGGCGGCTCGACGGCCAGGATCCGGGCGCCGAGTCGAGCGTGCGCAAACTGCTGGGCGTACGGCATCGGCAGGCGGTGGCGGAGTTCGCGCTGGAGGCGTTGGGGGAGAACGCGCTCGTCGCCGGTGACCCCGCGCAGCACGAGTTCCTGCTGACTCGGTGCCTCAGTATCGCGGGCGGTACGACGCAGGTGCTGCTGTCGCTGACGGCCGAGCGGTTGCTGGGGCTGCCTCGGTCCTGAAAGGTCCTGTCACGGCACTTTGGCGGGGTGTTGGAAGGTCTTTTCTTTTCAAACTTTTCCCGAAAAGGCCCGTCCTCCCCCCA
>NZ_JBVJCE010000024.1:57140-138623 GCF_055588925.1 Amycolatopsis sp. NPDC041971
CAGGCTGTTTGGCGGTGGGGGGGCTGTTTGTTTCCGGAGAAGCGGGAAAGGGAACGGACCGTTCATAGCACCGCCGCCCCACCGCTGTCGGTCCCGTGCTCTAACGTGCGGGTCGTGGAGTTCGGCACAGAAACCCAAGCCACCTTCGTCCCCTCGGATCCCCCGCGGGACGGCTTGCTGACGCTCTGGGGAGACGGCGTGGCGGGTGACACCGCGATCGAACTCGTGCTGCCGGTGGGCAAGGAGAACAAGGTCTTCCGGCGCACGAAGGTCGACGCGGCACTCGTCCCGCTGTCACGCGCGATCCCGCGGCTGCTGACCGCCGAGGGTGATCCGAGCCCGGCCATCGCCGCGTGGTCGGCCGTCGCCGAAGCGGGGGTGAACCTCATCGCCCGCGGGAGGCTGCTGCCCGCGGCCTCGCCCGGCGGGGTGGATTCGTGGCGCGTCGGCCCGCTCGACGTCGCCGACGAGGAGATGCTGCGCGGGCTCGCCGCCGCGCTGCCGCCCGAGGCGCACGCACTGCCGTTGTCCGGGCTGAAACGGATCCGGCTGCATTCGCCGGAGTCGTTGATCCGCGCGTTCTGGGACGCCACGGCGGATGTGCTGGTCCGCACGCCCGCCGCGAGTGTCGCGGCGGGTGGGCCGGCGTTCGCTTCGGCCGAGCCGACGCTGGTCGGTCCGGACGGTGCGGCGTGGCTCGCGGAGCTGAGCGCCCGGCAGGCCCACGGCGCGCATCTCGTCCTGCGTATGGAGGTGCACGAGCCCGAGAGTCCCGAAGAAGAGCCCACGTTCGCCGCCGTCCTCGCCGTGCGGAGCGCCGCCGATCCGAGCTTGATCGTCGAGGCGGCGACACTCTGGGACGCACCCGAAGCGGTGCTGGAACGGATGGGCGAGCAGGTCGAGACGCAGTTGCTGCTCGGTCTCCGGCGCGGCGCCAGGGCGTGGGCGCCGCTCGGTCGCATGCTCCAGTCCGCCGCGCCGACCGGGCTGGTGCTGGAGTACGACGAGGTCGCCGACCTGCTGACCCACGGGGACGCGGCGCTGGGAGGCGCCGGCATCGAGGTGCAGTGGCCGAAAGACCTCTTCGCGAGCGAGCTCAAGGCGAAGGCGAGCGCGACCCAGGCCCCGGGCAGTGTCACCGGACCCGAGTTCACGCTCAAGAGCCTCCTCCAGTTCCGCTGGCGGCTGAGCCTCGGTGACGAGGACCTCACCGACGCCGAGGTCACCGCACTCGCGGAGGCGAAACGGCCTTTGGTGCGGCTGCGGGGCAAATGGGTCAAGGTCGACGCACGCCTGATCGCGAAAGTGCGTGCTCATCGCGCGAAGAAGCTGTCCGGGGCCGAGGCGCTGGCCGCGGCGCTCACCGGCGAACTGGAACTGGACGGTGAGAAGGTCGAGTTCACCGCCCCGTCGGCGCTGACCGGGCTGCTCCAGCGAATCCGTGACAGCGCCGCGGAACCGATCGAGCAGCCCGCGGAACTGCGGGCCACCCTGCGGCCGTACCAGAAGGCGGGCCTGGCGTGGCTGTCGACGATGACCGGACTCGGTCTCGGCGCCTGCCTGGCCGACGACATGGGGCTGGGCAAGACGATCCAGCTCATCTCCCTGCATTTGCACCGCCTCCCGCGTGGGGAAGGCCCCACGCTCGTCCTGTGCCCGACTTCGCTGCTGGGCAACTGGGAACGCGAGTTCGCCCGGTTCGCGCCGGACATCCCGGTGCGCCGGTTCCACGGCGGCGGACGGCATCTCGACGAGGTCGCGCCGGACGAGGTCGTGCTCGCCACGTATGGGGTTCTCCGCCGGGATCGTGGCACACTGTCCGAAGTGGACTGGGGGATGATCGCCGCCGACGAGGCGCAACACGTCAAGAACCCGCTTTCGGTCACCGCCAAGGAGTTGCGGAAGATCCCGGCCGCGGCGAAGGTCGCGCTGACCGGGACACCGATGGAGAACCGGCTCACCGAGCTATGGTCCATCATGGACTGGACGACACCGGGGCTGCTCGGCTCGCTCGACGGGTTCCGCCGCAAGGTCGCCCGTCCGATCGAACGCGACCGGGACGTCGCCGCCACCGAACGGCTCGCCACGACCGTCCGGCCGTTCCTGTTGCGCCGCAAGAAGACCGACCCGGACATCGCCCCCGAACTACCGCGCAAGACCGAGACCGACCGGTTCGTCCCGCTCACCGCCGAGCAGACGACGCTGTACGAGGCCGTGGTCCGGGAGAACCTCGCGATGATCCGCGAGCTGGACGGGATGGCCCGGAGCGGGCAGGTGCTCAAACTGCTCACCGAGCTCAAGCAGATCTGCAACCACCCGGCGCAGTACCTCAAGGAACCCGGGGTACTGCACGGCCGGTCCGGCAAGCTCGCGGCGTTCGAGGAGTTGCTCGACGTCATCCTCGACGAGGGTGACAGCGTGCTCGTGTTCAGCCAGTACGTCCAGTTGTGCCGCCTGCTGGAGAAACGCCTGGCCGAACGCGGGTTGCCGACGATGCTGCTGTCCGGGTCGAGCACGCCCCAGGCAAGGGAGGACATGGTCGCCCGGTTCCAGGCGGGCGAGGCGCCGGTGTTCCTGTTGTCGCTCAAGGCGGGCGGCGTCGGGCTCAACCTGACCAAGGCGACCCACGTGATCCACTACGACCGCTGGTGGAATCCGGCGGTCGAGGACCAGGCCACCGACCGCGCGTACCGGATCGGGCAGGACAGGCCGGTCCAGGTGCACCGGCTGATCGCCGAGGGCACGCTGGAGGAGCGCATCGCCAAGGTGCTGGAGACCAAGCGCGGGCTGGCCGACGCGGTCATCGGCGCGGGTGAGAACTGGATCACCGAACTGTCCGACGACGAACTCGCCGACCTCGTCCGCCTCGGGGACACCTGATGCCCAGCGCGACAGGGCGGAAGCGGCGCGCCTTCGGCAACACGTGGTGGGGCAAGGCTTGGGTCGAGGCTCTGGAAGAGCGCGCCAAGCTCGACCCGAACAGGCTGCCACGGGGTCGCACGTACGCGCGCAAAGGCACGGTCAGCAGGCTCGCGGTCGGCGCGGGCGAGGTGACCGCGTGGGTACAGGGCAGCCGGGCGGCGCCGTACCGGGTGACCATCCACATGCGGGCGTTCACCGAGGCGAAGTGGGAGAGCCTGCTCCGCATGGTCGGTTCCCGGCTCGGGCACGTCGCGGCCCTCCTCGACGGTGAACTGCCCGGCGAGCTGGCCGAGGACGCGCGGGCCGCGGGCGCGGATCTGCTCCCCGGCCCCGGCGATCTGCGCCCCAAGTGCTCCTGTCCCGACAGCGCGAACCCGTGCAAGCACGTGGCCGCGGTCTACTACCTGGTCGCGGACGAGGTCGACGCCGATCCGTTCGTGCTGTTCCTGCTCAGAGGCAGGCCGAGGGAGGCCGTGCTCGCGGAACTGCGGTCCCGCCGTGCTCGCGCCGGTGAGCCGGGCAAGCGGGTGCGTGCCCCCGCGGCGCCCGGGGTGGATCCGAAACGTGCCTATACCCGGCGGATCGCCGCGCTGCCGCCACGACCGGCGGTCCCGGGCACGGTCGGACCGCCCGCGGTCCTCGATCTCGACCCGCCGCACCGCACGGGCTGGAGCGGTGACATGTTCGTCGAACTGGCCGCCGACGCCGCCGCGCGGGCCTGGGAGCTGCTGGTGATGGGGCCCGAGCGCGAGGTGGAACTGTCGTTCGAGGAGGACCTCGCGCGTCGCGCGGCGGTCGGCGATCCGCACGTGGTCGCCGAACTCGCCGAGGCCGCGGGAGTCCCGGTGCGCGATCTGGCCGTCTGGGCGCAGGCCTGGCGCGAGGCGGGCCGAGGCGGGATGGCCGTGGTGCGGGAGCCCTGGCGGCCGGGGCAGGCGCCGCTCGCGCAGGCCGGAGCGGACCTCGCCGAATCGGGGTTGCCGGGAACGCCGAAAATCTGGCGGAACCGGATAACCCAGGGCGACCTGCAACTGCGTTACGGCCGTGACGAACGGTGGTACCGCTTCGTGCGCGACGGCGAAGGCTGGCGGGTCGACGGCCCGTCCTCCGCCCGCCCGACCGACGTGATCTACCCGCCCTGACGCCCAGCCTCGTGAGTGGAGTTCCAACCGGCACTGCGTGGGGCGCGGTGGTCGTGAGTGGCGATTCGGGGTAGGTAAGGAGGCCTTCACGGACCGGCCCCTGCGGACGACCGCTGCCGGAATCCGCGTCGCTACCCAAGACACCCTCGGCCCTGACAGTCCTGGTCACTCACGACCCAGCACGGCGGCGCCAAGTGCGATAGCTCCACTCCAGGAACCGTTCCACCCCGCGGACCACGTGTGCGCTGCGGATCGAGGGGAAGACGTCGAAGGCGTGCTGCGCGCCGGAGATCTCCGCGTACGCGACTTCACGCTGGGACTTCTCCCGGAGGCGCCGCACGAACTCGCGGGCCTCGCCCACCGGCACCAGCGAGTCGTGGGCGCCGTGGATGACGAAGAAAGGCGGCGCGCCCTCGGTGATCCGGTCCAGCGGTGACGCCGCGACGTAGTCGTCGAGGAAGTTCACCGGATCCCGGTCCGCCTCGAAGACGTGCCGGGCGATCAGCGTCTTGAGCCGGGTCTGGCTGGAGCGCCGCCCGCTGGTCGCGGCGAAGTCGTACACGCCGTAGAGCGGGGCGCACGCCTGGACGCTCGTGTCGGCTTCGGTGAAGCCGGGTTGCAACGCGGGATCGTTCGCGGTCAGTGCCAGCAGAGCGGCGAGATGCCCGCCCGCCGAACCTCCGGTGACGGCGATGAACGACGGGTCGCCACCGTAGGACTCGGCGTTGTCCCGGATCCAGGCCAGCGCGCGTTTCGCCGCGACGATATGCGCGGGCCAGCGGGCGGCGGGGGAGAGCGGGTAGTTGATCGCGACGCAGATCCAGCCGCGTTTGGCCATGTGCAGCATCAGCGGCAGGCCCTGCTGGTCCTTGTTGCCGATCACCCACGCGCCGCCGTGCACCTGCAGCAGGATCGGCGCGCCGGTGACCGGTTCGCGCGGCGCGTAGACGTCGAGCAGGAACCGCTTACCGCCGGGCGCGTAGGCGATGTTGCGGGTACGCCGGACGGCGGGGTCGCGCATCCGGAACGGCATGGCGAGCTGGCCCCACGGCGTCGCGAGGTCGGTCGGGCTCGGCGGATGTTCGAGTTCGTCGGTGTAGGCCTCGCCGATGCCTTCGGTCAGCGCGGTCTCGATCTCGCCGCGGGCCCGCTGGGACTGCGCGACCAGCGTGCCGAGCCCGGCCGCCGACGCCGCGGCGAGGGCGAGTCCGGCCTTGCTCGACCCACCCCGGTGCCGGGCGGCATGCGCCGCCGCGTCGGCCGCGGTGAGCGCGAGCAGATGCGGGGCGAGTTCTCCGGTGAGCCAGCCCGCGAAGAACGCCGGAACCGCCGTCCGGGCGCCTCTCGGCGGCTTCAGCGCGTTCGCGGTGAGCGCGAGCTGGAGTGCCTGACGGACGACGAAACTCGGCTGCATGGGCACTGATCCTACCGCCGGTTGACCGGATAGAACCGGTTACAAATTTCACTTAAGGTGATTCTTATGCGGGGATTGAGTGGTCTGGACGCGAGTTTCCTCTACTTGGAGACACCGGCCCAGGTGCTGCACGTGTGCGGACTGCTCGCGGATCCCGCCGCGCGGGTGCTCATGCTCGCGGAGTCCAACCGGCACTCCATGCTCCAGGACTGGGCGCAATTCTCGGCGGCGACCATGTTCGGCCTCGCGGTGCGCGCGTATGTCCAGACGGACGACACGCGTCAGGGTCCGGGAATGCCGCCATCCCCGACGCTGAGACGAGATCACGTCGCCCCGTTTCCCGAGGGGGTTGCCGTCACGCCTCCTTCCGGATAAGACTAGAACAGGTTTCACTATTGTGCCCGTTCGCCCCGGTGAGGAGCCAGTGTGGACTTCCAGTTCGACGAGACGCAGACCGAGGTCACCGCGCTGGCCGCGCGCGTGCTCGGCAAGGAGCGCGAGCCCGCCGATACGTGGCGCGCGCTCGCGGACGCCGGTCTGCTCGCGCTGGCGCTGCCCGCCGAACTCGGCGGTGACGGACTCGGTGTCGCCGAAGTCGCCTTGGTGCTGACCGAACTCGGCCGCGTGGCCTCGCCGACGCCCGCGCTGGCGTCGCTGGCGTTCGGAGTCCTGCCGGTCACGGCGCTCGGCGGCCCGGGCCAGCGCGCGTCGCTGCTCCCGCCGGTCGCCGCGGGTGAAGCGGTGCTCACCGCCGCGCTGAACGAACCTTCCGCGCCGTTCACCACCCGGCCCGCGACCGTCGCGGGATCGGCGGGGGACTGGCGGCTGAGCGGGGTCAAGGTCGGCGTGCCGTTCGCCGCGGAGGCGACCCGGATCCTGACGCCGGCCTCGCTGCCCGGTGGCACCGGCGTCTTCCTCGTCGATCCCCATGCGGACGGCGTGACGCTGAGCCCGACGAGAACCTCTTCCGGCACGCCGGACTACACGATGACGCTGGACGCCGTGACGGTCACCGACGCCGATCTCCTCAACGGGCACGGACCCGGCGAGTCGATCGCGACCCTGCACCGGTTCGCGCTCGCGGGTGCCGTGGCGTTCGGCGACGGGTTGCTCGCCGGCGCGCTCGCGCTGACCACGAAGCACATCGGCGAACGTGAACAGTTCGGACGCCCGCTGGCGGCGTTTCAGGCGGTGGCACAACAGATCGCGGACGTCTACGTCGCTTCGAGGACGGTCCAGCTGGCCGCGCGGTCGGCGGTCTGGCGGCTCGCGGCGGGGCTCGACGCCGAGGCGGAGCTCGCCATCGCGGCGTACTGGCTGGCGGAGGAGACGCCCGCGGCGCTGGCCGTCTGTCACCACCTGCACGGCGGGATCGGCGTGGACGAAACGTATCCGCTGCACCGGTTCTCGTCGGCGGTCAAGGATCTGGGACGAACGCTCGGCGGCGCCGCCCATCGGCTGGCCGGACTGGGCGAACTGGTGGCGGGGTGAACCGATGCTGATCGAACTGACCGCGGCGCAACACCAATTGCGCTCCGAACTGCGAAAGTACTTCGCCGGGCTGGTGAGCGCCGACGAGCGGCGCGCGATGCTGCGGGAGCGGCATGGACCGGTGTATCGCGAGATCGTCCGGCGGATGGGCCGTGACGGCCGGCTCGGCGTCGGCTGGCCGGAACAGTACGGCGGCCGGGGTTTCAGCGAGATCGAGCAGCACATCTTCGTCGACGAAGCCGCGCGGGCCGACGTCCAGCTGCCGTCGGTGACCCTGCAGACCGTCGGGCCCACGTTGCAGGCGTTCGGCACCGAGGCGCAGAAGTCCTTGTTCCTGCCCAAGATCCTCGCGGGCGAGGTACATTTCGCCATCGGCTACACCGAACCCGACGCGGGAACGGACCTCGCGGCCCTGCGCACGACAGCGGTGCGCGAAGGCGACGAGTACGTCGTCAACGGCCAGAAGATCTTCACCACCGGCGGGCACGACGCCGACTACATCTGGCTGGCCGTGCGCACCGCGGCCAACGCGCCGAAACACAACGGGATCTCGATCCTCATCATGGACACCCGCGATCCGGGCTATTCGTGGACGCCGATCATCACCTGCGACGGCGCGCACCACGTGAACGCCACCTACTACTCGAACGCCCGGGTGCCCGCGGACATGCTGGTGGGCAAGGAGAACGAGGGCTGGCGGCTGATCACCACGCAGCTGAACCACGAACGCGTCATGCTCGGCCCCGCCGGGCGGATCGGCGGGCTTCACGACCGCGTCCGCGAGTGGGCGGCGTCCAGGAAGACCCCGGACGGCACGCCGCTGCTCCAACTGCCCGACGTCCGGGCCGTCCTCGCGGAAACCCTCGCGACCGCCCGGATCAACGAACTGCTGAACTGGCAGGTCGCGGCGTCGTCGGCGACCGGACCGGTGGCGGTGGCCGACGCGTCGGCCACCAAGATCGTGGGCTCCGAACGCATCCAGCGGCTGACCAGGAGACTGGAGGAGATCGTGGCGCGACACGGCGATCAGGCCGACGCCGAAACCGCGGAACTGGCGCAGTGGCTGGACGTGGTGGCCAAACGCAATCTGGTGCTGACCTTCGGCGGCGGCGTCAGCGAGATCCAGCGCGAACTGATCGCCACCGCCGGGCTCGGCCTGCCGAGAGTGCCGCGATGAGCATCCGGGAAGCCGCCGAACGCATCGCCGCGCGCGGGGAATCCGCGCCGAGGGCCGCCCGGGACGCGGTCAACCAGGCGATGGTGCACAACTGGGTCGAAGCCATCGGCGACCGCAATCCGGTGTACGTCGACGAGGAGTTCGCCGCCGGAAGTGTCCATAAGGGACTCGTCGCGCCACCCGCGATGGCGCAGGTGTGGACGATGGGCGGGCTGCACTGGACGAGGACGTCGGACGATCCCCTCGGCGCGATGATGGAGGTGCTCGACGAAGCCGGGTTCACCTCGGTCGTCGCGACCAACTCCGAGCAGAACTACTTCCGCTACCTCCGGCACGGTGAACGGGTCGAAGCGACCGCGAAACTCGAGAGCGTCGTCGGGCCGAAACGCACCGCGTTGGGCGAAGGCTGGTTCGTGACGACGAAGACCACCTGGTATGTCGGCGATGAGGCGGTCGCGGACATGGTGTTCCGGGTGCTGAAGTTCCGTCCGCCGGGTGCCGGGCCCGCCAAGGCGGCCGCCCCGGTGTTGCGACCGGTGATCAGCAAGGACACCGAGTTCTTCTGGGCAGGCCTTCGCGAAGGGGAACTGCGGATCCAGCGGTGGGGCGAGACCCTGCGGCATCCGCCCGGCCCGATGCCGCCGGACGGCGATCTCGACGTCAAGCCGGACTACGTCGTCGCGTGCGGCCGCGGAACGGTCTACAGCTACGTGGTGCACCACCACCCGAAGGTTCCCGGCAAGGAGTCGCCGTTCGTGGTCGCGCTCGTCGAGCTGGAGGAGGGTGTCCGGGTGATGGGCGAGCTGCTCGACTCCGATCCCGAGTCCGTCCATATCGGACTCCGTGTGAAGGCCGCCTTCGTGAAGGTCGACGAGGAACTGACGTTGCCCGCTTGGAGGGTCGCGCGATGAAGGACTGTTCGGTCGGCACCGAGTTGCCGCCGCTGAAGATCGAGGCCACCCCGACCTTCGTGGTGAGCACCGCGCTGGCGACGCGGGACTTCCAGGACGTCCACCACGATCGTGACGCCGCCGAGCGGCGCGGATCGAAGGACATCTTCCTCAACATCCTCACCGATACCGGCCTGGTGCAACGCTTCGTGACCGACTGGGCGGGCCCGGAGGCGTTCGTGCGGTCGATCAAGATCCGGCTCGGCGTGCCCTGTTACGCCTACGACACCCTGACCTTCACTGGCAGGGTCACGGAACGGGACGGCGACGACGTGGTGGTCGCGGTGTCCGGTGTGGACAGTCTCGGCGAACATGTGGTGGGCACCGTGGCGCTCACGTTGGGAGGCGAGTGATGACCCTGTCCGGACGGGCGGCCATCGCGGGGATCGGCGCCACGGAGTTCTCCAAGGACTCGGGTCGCAGCGAGCTGCGGCTGGCGGCCGAAGCGGTTTCGAGCGCGTTGAAGGACGCCGGGCTCACGCCGTCCGATGTGGACGGTCTGGTGTCGTTCACCATGGACGGCAACAGCGAGATCGCCGTGGCGCGGGAGCTCGGTGTCCCCGAACTCAAGTTCTTCAGCCGGATCCACTACGGCGGCGGGGCGGCGGCCGCGACCGTGCAGCAGGCCGCGATGGCCGTCGCGACCGGCGTCGCGGACGTCGTTGTCGCGTACCGGGCCTTCAACGAACGGTCCGGGATGCGGTTCGGGCAGGTCTCCTCGGCGGCGGCGGGGCAGGTCAACTCCTCCGGTGTCGACAACGCGTTCCACTACCCGATGGGCATCGCGACCCCGGCCGCGACCGTCGCCATGCTCGCCCGGCGCTACATGCATGAGTACGGCGCGACCAGCGAGGACTTCGGCAGGGTGGCCGTCCTCGATCGCGCCCGCGCGGCGACGAACCCCAAGGCGTGGTTCTACGGCAAGCCGATCACGCTCGAAGACCACCAGGCGTCCCGCTGGGTCGCCGAACCGCTGCACCTGCTGGACTGCTGCCAGGAAAGTGACGGCGGGGTCGCGCTCGTGGTCACCGGTGCCGAGCGGGCGCGTGACCTGCCGCACCGGCCCGCCGTGATCGCGGCGGCCGCGCAGGGCAGCGGCCCGGACCAGTACGTGATGACCAGCTACTACCGCGACGATCTCCCGGCGCTGCCCGAAATGGGTGTCGTGGGACGGCAGCTGTGGGAGCAGTCCGGGCTGGCGCCCGGTGACATGGACCTCGCCGTGCTGTACGACCACTTCACCCCCTATGTCCTGATGCAGCTGGAAGAACTCGGCTTCTGCGGGAAGGGTGAGGCCAAGGACTTCATCGGCGGCGGCACCCTGGAACTGGACGGGAAACTCCCGCTCAACCCGCACGGCGGACAGCTGGGGGAGGCCTACATCCACGGGATGAACGGGATCGCCGAAGGGGTCCGGCAGCTGCGGGGCGAGGCCGTCAACCAGGTCGAAGGGGCTTCGCGCGTGCTGGTGACCGCCGGCACCGGCGTACCTACGAGCGGATTGGTCTTGACCGCGGGTTGAGATCACCTCAATGTCCGATGGTGTACTAGAACGGTACCTGCGACGGTGGAAGGGACCACCGCCGGAGGAGGTGCCATGTCCGGAATCGTCGCTTGGACACTCACCGCGGTGTTCGCCGCGCTGGTCCTGCCATGCGTGCTGAGACTCGTCCGGCTGGACTACGGCACGCAGGGCGCGGCGGTCCGCAACGGTGACCTGGCCGAACTGCTGCTCGTCGTCGCCATGGTCGCGATGCTGTCCCCGGTGGGCGGCCCGATCCCCGCGGCGGGCTGGCAGGCGGTGCTGGCGCTGACCGCGGGCTGGTTCGCCGTCGCGTGGTGGAAGGGGCGGCGGTCCGGGCACGCCGCGTGCGGGCATCACGCCGTGTCCGCCACCGCGATGCTGTTCATGGTGACGTTCATGCCGCACAGCGAAGTCACCCACGGTCCGTGGCTGGTGATGTCCGGCCCCGGCGGTGCATCGGCGCTGTGGCTTTCGCTGGTCTTCGGTGTCGTGGCCGCGTACTTCGCGGTGGACGCCGTGCGCGCCGGTGTTTCGGCGGCGCGGGGTGCCGGAGGCTCCGCCCAGACGTCGCGGTGGGTGTGCCGGGTCGTCATGGGACTGGGAATGGGGTACATGCTGCTGGGCGCGGCGCTCTGACCCGCAATTCGCCATCTGCTCGCGCGGTCGGCGAGCGCAAGCAGGTGACTAATCGCGGAGGATCCGGCGCACGACCCCTGCCTCGGCGGCGCCCGCGTCCGGCAGGCTGTCGGCCGGATTGTCCGCGGCCCACTTCGCGGCGTCGGCGATGTCCTTGTTGAGCGCGACGATCAGCGCCTCCGACGACGGATACGCCTCCTGCTCGCGCAGGTGGTGGCCCAGCCAGACGGTCAGCACCTCGCCGTAGAGGTCGCCGCTGAACTCCAGCAGATGCGCCTCGACGAGCCGGTAGCCGTCCGCGCCGTAGTAGGTCGGCCGCCTGCCGACCGAGACCGCCGCCGCGATCCGGGTGCCGTCGGCGCGTTCGGCCCAGCCCGCCCACACTCCGTCGCCGACTTGGCCGTCTTGGTCGCGCAGCGCGATGTTGGCGGTGGGGAAGCCCAGCTCCCGGCCCCGCTGATCGCCCTTCTCCACCTGGCCACGGACCACGAAGTACTCCGCCGTCATGCCGCTCCCGTCGCAGTCGTCACGAGAGCCATGAATACCACGCCCCACATCCGGGGTCGACCGCCGTCCACGCCACGAGAGTGTCCACTGTGTACTCGATCACGCCGTGACGAGCCGGTATCCCAGGTCCAGTTCCGTCCGGCCGAGCAGGCCGACGTGGTGCCGGTGCCAATGTCCGTCGGCCAGGTCGGCGCGCAGCCGCTCGACCGCCGTCGCGACGACGTTCTGATCCAGCAACGCCACCCCGGACATCCCGGCGCGCACGCGCTCGGCCAGGTACGCCTCCGGCCTGCGCCAATACGCGCCGAGGAACCCGTCGACGCAATCCGAGGGCACCGGCAGCGGAGCCACCGTGGGTGTCACGCCCGCCGCGCCCAGCTCCTCGACGACCCGGTCGAGACAGGCGAGCCTGCTCTCGTGTTCGGCGATCTCCGGCAGGTAGTCCCGCACCAGCCAGAACCGCGCGAACACCGCCTGATCCCAGGTCACGATGACCTGGCGGCGGGACACGCGCCGCAACTCGGACAGCCCGGCCGTCACATCCGTCCAGTGGTGCACGGTGAGCACCGCGAGGGCCGCGTCGAAGGCGCCGTCGGGGAACGGCAGCTCCTCCGCGCACGCCTGGACGGCGGGGGCCGCGGTGGGCGGACGCTGCGCGATCATCCGCCGCGACGGCTCGACGGCCACCACGTCGCGGTCTCCCGGTTCGTAGGAACCGGCGCCTGCCCCGACGTTGACCACCGAGCGCGCGTCGCCGAGGGCGGCGGTGACGGCGGCGGCGATGCGGGAATCCGGGCGTCTTGATCGCACGTAGTCCCGGCCGAGTTCGGCATACGGGTCCGAGATCAAGGGGCGCACCCGGCCGAGTCTAGCCAGAGCCGCTACCTGCGGGAACGATGATTCAGTCTGTCGTGGTCAAGAAAGTGTCGGAAAGGACGGGTGCCTCGTCCCGGTCCGGCGCCGTGGTGGTGATCAGCAGCCCGGCGGGCTCGCGCCAGACGCGGGTTCGCAGCGGTTCGCCGGGGAAGACGACGCCGGCGAACTTGGCCGAGAACGACGCGACGCGGGAGGCGTCGCCGTCGAGGAGTTCGTCGGTGACGGCCTTCGCGATGACGCCGTAGGTGCACAGGCCGTGCAGGATCGGCTTGCCGAACCCGGCCGCCGCGGCGAACGCGGGATCGGCGTGCAGCGGGTTGCGGTCACCGCAGAGCCGGTAGAGCAGCGCCTGCTGCGGCAACGTCGGCGTGTCGATGACCGCGTCCGGTTCGCGCGACGGGAGCTCGACGCGATCGGACGGGCCGCGTTCGCCGCCGAACCCCCCTTCGCCGCGGGCGAAGATGCTCGACCGCAGTGTCCACAGTGGAGTGCCGTCCGAGTCGGTGGCGACCGTCTCGTTCACGATCACGGCCGCCTTGCCCTTGTCGAAGACGTCCACGATCCGCGTCCGCGCCACCGCCTTCCCCGACGTCGGAATCGGCCGGTGCGCGATCACTTCCTGCTTGCCGTGCAACACCTTTCCGAGGTCGACCTCGACGCCAGGGAAGGAGACCGCGGGCGGTTCGAAGACGCGCAGGTTCGCCGCCACGGTGGCGAACGTCGGGAGCACCTGGAGGTCGTCTTCGTAGGTGTAGCGCAGTTCCCGCGCGCTCGTCGGGTCCGTGCCCGCGCCGAGCGCCAGGTGGTAGAGCTGCACGTCCGACGCGGTCCAGGCGAAACTCACCTCGCCGAGGTCGGCGCCGATCGCGACGGTGGGATCGATGGGCACAGGAACTCCTACGGTGCTGTGGGCTTGTTCGGGGCAGGGCGAACTCGCGTGTCCGAAGGCGGAACTCGCGTGATCGGAGCCGGAACTCGCGTGATTGAAGGCGGAACTCGCTGGCCGTGTGCCATCGGGCTCCAGACACGCGAGTTACGGCTCTGGACACGCGAGTTACGGCCGGAGACACGCGTGGTGCGGCTCTGGACACGCGTGGTGCGGGGCCGGATACGTGTGTCGTCCGGTGGAAAGTCGGCGCGCGCGAAGCGGACCTCGCATCTCTGCGGTTTGCCTGAAGGAACCACCGGCATCTCTATTCGTAGGTGACGGTGACATCGTCGGTCAGTGGCAGGGACTGGCACGCCAAGACGATGCCTTCGGCGATGTCGTCGCCGTCGAGGACTTCGTTGTCGAGCATCTTCACCTCGCCGGAGGTGACTCGGCAAGCGCAGGCGCTGCACTGGCCCTCGCGACACGAGTACGGCGCGTCGAAACCCTTTTCCAGCAGCAGGTCCAGCAGCTTCGTCCGGCGGGGCCAGTCGAGCTTCTTGGTCTCACCGTCGAGGGTGACTTCGACCGCCGCCGGGGTCTCGGCCTCTTCGACGGCGACGGGCTCGGCCACCTCGAACGGGTTCCCGCCGAGGGACAGGAAGCGCTCCAAATGGATCCGCTCGCGCGGCAGCCCGAGGTCCTTGAGCACCGTGCGCGCGGCGTCCATGAACGGGCCAGGACCGCAGATGAACGCCTCGTGCGCGGTGTACGGCGCCACCAAGGCGCGAAGGTGTGTCTCGGTCGGAAGTCCTTGCAGGCTTTCCAGCCAGTGCACGACGACCAGCCGGTCCTGGTATCGAGCGGCGAGGTCGGCGAGCTCCCGCGCGAAGATCACCGACCGCTCGTCGCGGTTGGCGTACAGCAGCACCACCTTGCCGGTTCCGTGTTCCAGCGCGGACTTCAGGATCGACATCACCGGCGTGATGCCGCTGCCGCCCGCGAGCAGCAGGAAGTCCTCCTCGAGCGACGCGGGGCTGAACACCCCGGCCGGCGGCAGGACCTGGACCTCCTGACCTGCCTGGAGGTTGTCGCAGAGCCAGTTCGACCCGTAGCCGTCGGCCGTGCGTTTGACGGTGACCTGCACCCGGTTCTCATGCGGCGCACTGGAGAGCGAGTAGCAGCGTGCCACCGAACCGGTCCGCTCGCTCGGCACGCGCACGGTGACGAACTGCCCTGGGGTGTAAGCGAAAGCGGAGACGTGCTCGGCCGGGATCTCGAACACGATCGAACGCGCGTCGGCCGTCTCGGTGATCACCTCGGCCACGGTCACGGTGACGGGACCGCTCATTCGGACACCTCCAGCAGGCCGTCCTTCAACGCGGCGTCGATGCTCTCGCTGAGATCGCCGCAGGTGTCGAGCAACGCCGTCTGCGCGCCGGACGCCTTCTGCTCGGCGAACACCGGGCAGCTCCGGGACGCGTCACTCGTCCACTGGATACTGGTGTGCTGCATGCTGTTCTTCTTGACCAGCACGCACGTCCCGCACGAGCGACAACTCAGGGGCCGCAGCCCGGCGGTGAGGAACTCGACGGTCTCGGGCTTCACACCCCGGCCTCTTCCGCCTGCTGCCGTGCCAGGTTCTCGGCCACCTCCGCCGCCCAGACCTCGTTGGCGCGGCTGGTGTCCACTTCGAACTCGAACCGCCGTGTCATGTCCTCGGTGACGTCGGCCGCGTCCACATAGAACTGGTCGTACCAGCGGCGCAGCTGGTAGACCGGCCCGTCCTCCTCGCACAGCAACGGGTTGTCGATCCGGGTCTTGGTGCGCCAGATCTCCACGTCCTGCAGGAAGCCGACGCCGATGCCCTTGGCGAACTTCCCGGCGATCTTGTCCGCGTGCTCGTCCGAGACGCCCTCGAACTTCTTCACGCTCACGCCCCACTGCAGCACGAACGAGTTCTCGGTGACCGGGTAGTGGCAGTTGATCAGCACGTTCTCGATCTCGAAACCCTGGTACGTGTTGAGCAGCTTGTTGATCATGTACGACGGCCCGAAGTACGACGCCTCCGACCGCAGCAGGTTCTCCTCGCCGCCGTAGTTGGACGCCATTCCCTTGTCCGGGCGGCCCTTCGTGTTCAGGTACTGGGTGGCGATGTGGCCTTCGAACACGTTCTTGAAGTAGGTCGGGAAGGCGTAGTGGATGTAGAAGAAGTGCGCCATGTCGACCATGTTGTCGATGATCTCGCGGCAGTTGGAGCCCTCGATCAGCACCGAGTCCCAGGTCCAGTTGCTCCACTCGCCGGTGAACACGCCCTCGATCCGCGGGATGACGACGTCCTCGGGTGGCGGGTCGCCCTCCGGATCGTGCCAGACGAACAGTTGCTTGTTCTCCTCCAGCACGATCCACGATTTCGTCCGCGCCCGCAGCGGAACCCGCTTGGCGTAGGGGATCGAGACACATTTGCCGTTGCCGTTCCAGCGCCAGTCGTGGAACGGGCAGGCGATCTCGTCGCCCTTGACCTCGCCCTGGGTGAGGTCGCCGCCCATGTGACGGCAGTACCCGTCGAGCACGTTCAGCTTGCCGGACGAATCGGCGAAGACCACCAGTTTCGTCCCGAACGCGGTGATGGGGTGCGGTTTCCCGTCCCGGAACGGCTCGGCGAGGCCGAGACAGTGCCAGCCGCGCGCGAACCGGGACGGGGGCGCGCCCGCGTCGATCTGCCGTACGGATTCCGTCGTCATCGGCTGCCTCCCGGTTGACCGTGATCTTGCTGCGCGAGATGCTCGGCCGCAAGGTAGCCGAACACCATCGCCGGGCCGATCGTCGCGCCGGGGCCGGCGTAGGTGCGGCCCATCACCGCCGCGCTCGTGTTGCCCGCCGCGTAAAGTCCGTCGATCACCGACCCGTCCTCGCGCAGGACGCGTGCGTGCGGGTCGATCCTCAAACCGCCCTTGGTGCCCAGGTCGCCGGGCACGATCTTCACCGCGTAGTACGGCGCGACGTCCAGCGGGCCCAGGCTGGGGTTGGGTTTGTTCCGCGGATCGCCGTAGTAGTGGTCGTACGCGCTGCGCCCGCGGTGGAAGTCCTCGTCCACGCCGCTTTTCGCGAAGCCGTTGAACCGGCGCACGGTCGCTTCCAGCGCGTCGGCCGGGACCTCGATCCGCTCGGCGAGTTTCGCGATCGTGCTCGCCTTGACCGCGATGCCCGCTTTGAACCAGCGGCCGGGCAGCGGCTGGCGCGGCCCGAGGCCGGTGAACATGTACCGGTTGCGGTTGCGCTGGTCGAACACCAGCCAGGTCGGGATGTTCTCGCCGGGCCCGTCCTGGGCGCCGTACATCGCGTGCACGGTCTCGACGTACGGCGCCGACTCGTTGACGAAGCGTTCGCCCCGCGCGTTGACCATGAGACAGCCCGGCCGCGACCGTTCGGCGAGCGCGAACCACGGGCCGCCGGTCAGCGGGATGGACGGACCCCACCAGGCGTCGTCCATCAGGTCGACGGCCGCGCCGAGTTTGAGCCCGGCGTCGATCGCGTCGCCGGTGTTGGCCTCGGCGCCGACGGTCCACTCCGTACCGATGGGTGCCCGCTGGTACTTGACCCGCATCTCCTCGTTGCGTTCGAATCCGCCCGCGCCGAGGACGACGCCGAGCCGCGCGCGGATCGTCTTGTCCTCACCCTCGTGGCGGACGACGACGCCGGTCACCCGGTCGCCTTCGATCTCGAGGTCCACCAGCGGTGTGTTCAGCCAGACGGGGACCTCCGCCCGGCGCAGACCCTCACGCAGACCGGCCGCAAGCGCTTGCCCCATGGAAAGCAGCCGCTGCCGCCGGATCCGGCCCGCCAGCCAGCGGCCGCCGAGACCGAACACGCGGAGGATGCCGCGCGGATGCCGGGCGAGCAGGCTCAGCCACCGGTAGTCCGCCTGGGTGATCGGGGCGCCGAGCGGGGGAGCGCTGTACGGCGGCTCAAGATTCGCCAGTTCCGGCCCCAGCAGCTTGCCGTCGAGCGCGGCCGGTTCGACCGACCGTCCGCCGGCGCGCCCGCCGGGGGCCTCGGGGTGGTAGTCCGAGTAGCCGCGGACCCAGCGGAAGCGCAACGGCGTCTTGTCGCAGACGAAGGACAGGACCTCGGGGCCGCGGTCGAGGAAGGCCGACCGGAGTTCGGCGGGGACGACGTCACCGACGATCGCTTCGAGGTATTCGTGCGCCCGATCCGGGGGCTCGGAGATCCCGGCGGCGCGCAACGCGTGGTTGCCGGGGATCCAGACGCCGCCGCCGGAGCGCGCCGTCGAGCCGCCGAAGCGGGCGGCCTTCTCCACGACCAGCACCTCGAGTCCCCGGTGGGCCGCGGACAGTGCGGCGGTCATCCCGGCGGCACCACTGCCCGCCACGATCACGTCGAACTCCATACGCCCCTCACCTGAAACACGTTGTAGGAAGCAGGTAGCAGCATCCGCGCTGCTCCAGTCACCATAGACGAGAACGTGTTCTAGTTCTAGGGTGAGGTCATGGACTCCCTCGTCGCGGATGTGGTGATCGTGGGCTTCGGTGCGGCAGGCGCCTGCGCGGCGATCGAGGCCGCCGACGCCGGTGCCCGCGTGCTGGTGCTGGACCGGTTTTCCGGTGGTGGCGCGAGCGCGGTCAGCGGCGGTGTCGTCTACGCCGGTGGCGGGACGGCACAGCAGCGGGACGCGGGTGTCGACGACGGTGTCGACGCGATGTACGACTACCTGCGGCTCGAGGTCGGTGACGTCGTCTCCGAAGAGACCCTGCGGCGGTTTTGCGCGGGCAGTACGGAGATGGTGACCTGGCTGGAGGGCAACGGTGTCCCGTTCGAGGGAAGCCTGTGCCCGTACAAGACGTCTTATCCGAGCGACAAGCACTATCTGTACTACTCGGGCAGCGAGGCGGCGGGCGGTTTTCGCGACGCCGCCAAGCCCGCGCCGCGCGGACACCGCGTCAAAGGGCCGGGTACGTCGGGAAAACTGCTGATGAAACGGCTCATGGAGGCCGTCCGGAGTCGCGGGATCCAGGTGCTGCCGCAGACCGCCGCCCGGAATCTGATCGTGGACGCCGACGGCACCGTGACCGGCGTCGTCGTGTCGACCTTGCGAGACGCGCCCGCTCGCGTGCGGGCCGCGCATCGGAGGCTGTCGGAGTATGCCGCGAAACCGGGCATCTATGTGCCGTCGCTGCGGAAGTCGCTGCATCGGCGGGTGGAGCGGATCGAGCGTCGCTACGGCCGTGAGCTGCGGGTTTCCGCCTCGCGCGGGGTCGTCCTCGCGGCGGGCGGGTTCATCGCGAACCGCGAGATGGTGCGCGAGCACGCGCCGGCGTATCGCGGCGGACTGGCTCTCGGGACGTCGGCCGACGACGGATCCGGGATCCGGATGGGAGTAGAGGCGGGCGGGGCGACCGCCGAACTCGGGCGGATCTCCGCCTGGCGGTTCATCACGCCGCCGTCGGCGTTCCTGGGCGGCCTGCTCGTGGACGAGACGGGCGGCCGGATCATCGACGAATCCCGGTACGGCGCGGCCGTCGGCGAACGCATGATCACTGGACACGAAGGGCGTGGCTGGCTGCTGGTCGACGACGCCATCGTCCGGGAGGTCCAGCGGGACGCGCGTGGGCAAAGTCAATGGTTTCAAGGACTTCAGGTGCGTTACCTGTTGCGGCAACGCGTCGTCGCGGGTTCGCTCGACGAGGTCGCGCGCAAGGCCGGCGTCGACCCCGGCGGGCTGGCCGCCAGTGTGGAGGCCTCGCGGTCCGGCGCGGATCCGACGGGCAAACCCGCGGAATTCGCGCGGCCGCTGGATCGGGCGCCGTACTCGCTGATCGACGTCTCGATCAAGCCGAACCTCGGCTATCCGTGCCCGATGCTGACGCTGGGCGGCCTGGTCGTGGACGAGGAGACCGGGGCGGTGCGGTCCGCCGACGGTGCTCCGATTCGCGGGCTGTACGCGGCGGGGAGGACAGCGGTGGGAATCTGTTCCAGGTCCTATGTGAGTGGTCTGTCACTGGCCGACTGCGTGTTTTCCGGTCGGCGTGCCGGACTGCACAGTGCGCTCGACCGGGGATCGGTCGACAAAAACGAGAACGTGTTCTAGTCTTGGCTTCGGTTCATGGTCCAGGGCAAGAGAGGGAACGCATATGAGCGAGCACGCCGCGCAGGACGTGATCGCGGGGATCCGGGAGCTGCTGCCGGTCCTGCGGGAGCGGGCGCAGGAGGCGGAGGACGCCCGGCGCGTTCCCGAGGAGTCCGTCAAATCCCTGCAGGAGACCGGGTTCTTCAAACTCCTGCAGCCGAAGACGTTCGGTGGCATCGAAGCCGACCCGGTGAGCTTCTACACGGCGGTCAAACTCATCGCGAGCGCGTGCGGGTCCACGGGCTGGGTCGCCTCCATCCTCGGCGTCCACCCGTGGCACCTCGGCCTGTTCGAGGCGCAGGCACAGCAGGACGTCTGGGGTGACGACACCGATGTCCGGATCTCGTCGTCGTACGCGCCGATGGGCAAGGCGGACGTCGTCGACGGCGGCTACCGGCTCAGCGGGCGCTGGAGTTTCTCCTCCGGCTGCGACCACGCGACCTGGGTGCTGCTGGGCGGCCCGGTGTTCGAAGACGGTAAGCCGGTCGACTTCTGCACTTACCTGGTGCCGATCTCCGACTACACGATCGAAGACGTCTGGGACACCGTGGGCCTGCGCGGCACCGGCTCCAACGACATCATCGTGAACGACGTCTTCGTGCCGAAGCACCGCGCGCTCAGTTTCCTCGCGACGTCGAAGTGCAAGACGCCCGGACAGGAGATCAACCCCGGGCCGCTGTACAAACTCCCTTACGGTTCGGTGCACCCGAGCACGATCACCGCGCCGATCATCGGGATGGCGCAAGGCGCTTACGACGCGCACGTCGAGTACCAGGGCAAGCGCGTCCGCGCGGCGTACGCGGGCGAACAGTCCAAAGAGGACCCGTTCGCCAAGGTGCGGATCGCCGAGGCGGCGAGCGAGATCGACGCGGCCTGGCTCCAGCTGACGCACAACATCGACGAGCTGTACCAGCTGGCGTGCAAGGGGGAGAAGCTGCCGTTCCCCACGCGGCTGCGGGTCCGCCGCGACCAGGTTCGCGGTACGGAACGCGCGATCTTCGCGATCGACCGGCTTTTCGAGAACTCCGGCGGACGTGCCTTGCGGGCCGGAACCCCGATCCAGCGGTTCTGGCGCGACGCCCACGCCGGCCGGGTGCACGCGGCGAACGACGCAGAGCGCGCCTACGTCATGTTCGGAACCGGCGCCTTCGGGCTGCCCGTCGAGAATGCGATGGTCTGATGACCGAAGGCAAGTACGTCACCGTCCAAGAGGGACTGAAACTGCACTACCACGAGGCGGGCGGGGAACATCCGGAGACGGTGATCCTGCTGCACGGCGGTGGACCCGGTGCGTCGGCGTGGAGCAACTTCGGCCGCAACCTGCCGGTGTTCGGCAAGAGTTACCGGACACTGGCGATCGACCAGCCCGGGTTCGGCCGGTCGGGCAAACCGACCGAGCATCCGCAGTACTTCCGGCACAGCGCGGACGCGGTGGTCGGCTTGATGGACGAACTCGGCATCGAACGCGCTCATTTCGTCGGGAACTCGCTCGGCGGCGGGACCTCCGTGCGGCTCGCGCTCAACCATCCGAAGCGTGCCGGACGTCTTGTCCTGATGGGACCGGGCGGCCTGAGCGTGAACCTGTTCGCGCCCGATCCCACCGAGGGCATCAAGAACCTCGGCCGGTTCAGTGCCCCGCCGGGCCCGAGTCGCGAGAAGCTCGAAGCCTTTCTCCGGATCATGGTGCACGACCAGTCCCTGATCACCGACGAGCTGATCGACGAGCGGTTCGCCGCCGCGAGCGCGCCGGAGTCCCTGGCGGCGATGAAGGCGATGGGCAAGTCGTTCGCGCAGCCCGACACGTACGAGGAGGGCATGCTGTGGCGTGAGGCGTATCGCCTGCGCCAGCGGGTGCTGCTCATCTGGGGCCGGGAAGACCGGGTCAACCCGCTCGACGGCGCCCTGCTCGCGCTCAAGACGATCCCGCGTGCCCAGCTGCACGTGTTCGGCGGCTGCGGCCACTGGGCGCAGCTGGAGAAATTCGACGAGTTCAACCGGCTGGCACTCGACTTCCTGGGAGCCTCCTGATGGGTATCCGTTCGCTCGCCTACCTCCGCATCGAAGCCACCGACATGGCCGCGTGGCGCGAATACGGGCTGAAGGTCCTCGGCATGGTCGAGGGCTCCGGCACGAATCCGGAAGCGCTCTACCTGCGCATGGACGACTTCCCGGCGCGGCTCGTGATCTTCCCCAGTGAGCACGACAGGCTCGCCGTGGCGGGCTGGGAGGTCGCCAACGCCGGCGAACTCGACGAGATCCGGGCATCGCTCGACGCGCACTCGGTGCCGTACAAGGAAGGCACCCCGGATCAGCTGGCCGATCGCCGGGTCGACGGCCTGGTGTCCTTCGAGGACCCCTCAGGCAACACGCTCGAAGTCTTCCACGGCGTCGCGTTGCAGCATCGGCGCGTGGTGAGCCCGTACGGGCACAAGTTCGTCACCGGCGAGCAAGGGCTCGGGCACGTCGTACTGTCCACCCACGACGACGACGCTTCCTTGCGGTTCTATCGTGACGTGCTCGGCTTCCGGTTGCGGGACTCGATGAAACTGCCGCCGCAGATGGTCGGCAGGCCCGCCGACGGCGCTCCGGCGTGGCTGCGGTTCTTCGGCTGCAACCCGCGTCACCACAGCCTCGCGTTCCTCCCGATGCCGACACCGAGCGGCATCGTGCACCTCATGGTCGAAGTGGAGAACACCGACGACGTCGGCCTCTGTCTCGACCGGGCCATCCGCCGGAAGGTGCCGATGTCGGCCACCCTCGGGCGGCACGTCAACGATCTGATGCTCTCGTTCTACATGAAGACTCCCGGCGGATTCGACGTCGAATACGGCTGCGAGGGGCGTCAAGTGGACGACGAAAGCTGGATCGCCCGAGAGAGTACGGCGGTTTCCTTGTGGGGACACGACTTTTCAGTCGGCGTCCGTCGAGTATCAGGGCAGTCGTGACCCCGGTGACGGACCTCGGCGCGGAGATCGATCCGGCGCGGTTCCGCACGGTGCTGGGGCATTTCTGCACCGGCGTCACCGTGGTGACCGGGCACGACGGCCGGGCGCCGGTGGGGTTCGCGTGCCAGTCGTTCGCGGCGCTTTCCCTGGATCCACCGCTGGTGCTCTTCTGTCCCGCCAAGACGTCCCGGACGTGGGCGGTACTCGCCGAATCCGGCCGGTTCGCGGTCAACGTGCTCGCTGAGGACCAGCAGGACGTCAGCGCCGTGTTCGGCGCGCGGGGAGCGGACAAGTTCGCGTCGGTCGACTGGTCCCCCGCCCCGTCCGGCTCCCCTTTGCTGGCGGGGGCGTTGACGTGGATCGACTGCACGCTCGAAGCCGTGCACGAGGCGGGTGACCACTATGTCGTCGTCGGCAGGGTCACCGCGCTCGGGGAACCGTCGGACGATCGTCCGCTGCTGTTCCATCGGGGGCGGTACACGGTGACCGAGCCGGTGGTGGACGAACTCGCGGCGCTCATGCCCTGGCCGCGTCCTGACGATTGGCTCTGATCGGCTCGCCGGCCTCGTGCAGGCTGCGCAACGCGAGCTTGTAGGACTCGATGAGCCCGGTCTCGTGATAAGAAACACCGAGCTCGGCGCAGTACTCCTGGACGATGGGCCGCGCGCGGCGCAGGTGCGGCGACGGCATACTCGGGAACAGATGGTGCTCGATCTGGTAGTTGAGCCCGCCGAGCGCGACGTCGACGATCCGGCCGCCGCGGACGTTGCGTGACGTGAGCACCTGCTTGCGGAGGAAGTCGAGTTCGGTGTCACCGGACAGGATCGGCATCCCCTTGTGGTTGGGCGCGAAGATCGACCCCATGTAGACACCCCACAGCGCTTTGTGGACGACGAAGAAGACGAGCGCCTTGCCGGGGGAGAGGACCAGGAGCAGCGCGCTGAAGTAGAGCACGAAATGCGTCAGCAGCATGGCCGCTTCGAGCCCGCGGGCCCGGATGCCCGGCTTCGAAACCGCGCGGATTCCGGAGACGTGCAGGTTCAGGCCTTCGAGGGTGAGCAGCGGGAAGAACAGGAACGCCTGGTAGCGGCCGATGAACCGGGGGATGCCCTTGCTGGCCCGCGCCTGGTCCTTCGACCATACGAGGATGTCCGGATCGACGTCGGGGTCGAGGTCCTCGTGGTTCGGGTTCGCGTGGTGGCGGGTGTGCTTGTCCATCCACCAGCCGTAGCTCATGCCGACGCCGAGGTTGCCCGCGATGCGGCCCGCGATCTCGGCCGGGCGGCGGGTGCGGAACACCTGACGATGCGCCAGGTCATGGGACAGCAGGGCGATCTGGCCGAACATCACCGCCTGGAAGACGGCGATCCCCAGTTGCCACCAGGAATCCCCGATCGCGAAGAAGGCGATCCACCCGGCGACGAAGAGGGTCGCGACCAGCCCGATGCGGAAGACGTAGTAGCCGGGACGGCGGTCGAGGAGGCCCGCTTCGCTGACGCGGCGGGACAGGCGGGCGAAGTCGCTGCCTGTGCGGAGGTTTGCGGTCACCCTGGTGAGTCTGGTGCATGGACTGGGCAGGATGAATGCGGCATGCCGGTGGGCCCGTGCTGGGGCTGGCCCTACCCCGCACCGGATCGAGGGATTCGGGGTTCGCGCTTGACCTTGACATCGTGACAAGGTCTTCACTGGTGGCAGGAGGTGATCGTCATCAACACGACACAACGGACTACACCGGACACGCGGCTGCTCGACGCCTTGAGCTCCGAAAGCTCGTCGACGCGGCTTCAGGCGGCCCTGGCGGCCGGGACGCATCCGGACGTCCGGTTCGTCGACGCGCTCATGGCCCGGTGCGCGATCGAGCCGGACTTCTTCGTGCGGGACATGCTGACCTGGGCGTTGACCCGGCTCCCGGCGGAGAGCACGGTGCCGTCGCTCCTGGCGGAGCTCGGTTCCGAGGTCCCGCAGGCGCGGAGCCAGGCGTTGCACACGCTGTCCAAGATCGGGGACGTCACCGCGTGGCCCGCGATCACCCGGTCGCTGCTGCACGACGCCGACGACGAGGTCGCCCGGAGCGCGTGGCGTGCCGCCGTCGTCCTCGTCCCCGACGGGGAGCGGGAACGGCTGGCCGTGGACCTGGCCGCGCAGTTCGGCCGCGGCGACCGCAAGGTACGGCTGAGTCTCAGCAGGGCACTCGTCGCGCTCGGTGACGAGATCGAGCCCGCCCTGCGGACGGGCCTGGCGAGTGCCGACCCGGAGGTGCGCGTGCACGCCCGCGCCACGGAGCGGCTCCTGCGCGACCCGGACGCCGACTTCGACCCTGCCGTCGACGAGGCGAAACGGATCGTCGCGCTTGGCCCGGAACGAGCAGGGAGAGCGTGAATGCTGATCGGTGAGGTGGCGCGCCGCTCGGGGGTGAGCAGCCGGATGCTTCGGCATTACGACTCCCTCGGGCTGGTGCGGCCGACCGGCCGCACCGTCGGCGGCTACCGCGAGTACGCCGAGGAGGACATCCGCCGGATCTTCCATGTGGAAGCCCTGCGGTCCCTCGGCTTGTCGCTGCGCCAGATCGGACGTGCCCTGGAGGATCCCGCCTTCGAGCCGTCCGATCTGGTCGGTGACCTCATCCGGCGGACCGAGGAGCGACTGAAGCGGGAACAGGAATTGCTCGACCGGCTCCGTGCGGTGGACGCTTCGGCGCCGCTCGGCTGGGAGGGTGTCCTGCGCATCGTCGAGCTGCTCCACGGCCTCAACTCGCCCCATGCCGCGCGACGCCAGCAGACCGTCCTGGTTCCGGCCGAAGACCTGCCGGTGCCCACCGAACTGCTGGCGGAGGCGGTCCTCTCCGAAGCCGACCTGAATGTCGCCGGCGCCCTGCGGTGGGCCCTGGCGCGGGCGGGTGGTGACGGGGTGGCGAGCCTGGCGGCCGGTGCGCGTTCGGAGAACGTCGACGTCCGGCGGCGCGCGATCCTCGCGATCGCCGGGATGCCCGGCGACGAGGCGACCGCCGTGCTGACGGAGGCGCTCGGCGACTCGGATACGACGGTCCGCGGCCGTGCCGCGCTGGCCGTGGGTTCGCGTGGTGAGACCGCGGCCGTGCCGTCACTCGTCCGCATGGTGGTCGAGGGCACCCTCGACGTCGAAGCGGCCGAGGTCCTCGGAATCCTGGCGCGCGACGCCGGCCGCGCGGACCGGATCATGAGCGCGCTGGTCGACGAGCTCGCCGCCCCCACCGCGGACTCCGCGGCGCGGATGCGCCTGACCCAAGCCCTCGCCGAGATGCCGCCCGCTCTCGCACGGGACGTCCTGCGGCGCCTGGCCGAAGACGATGACCGCGCCGTCGCCCTCCTCGCCTCGGCGCTCAGAGGCCTGCTCGGACCTGGTGAGTGAGGTGGCCGGGGCCATCGGGAGTCCGTGAAGGCCTCCTTCACTACCCTGAGGGTCTCGGAAAGTTTGCATAACCCCCGGTCAAGTGGGTGGCGGAGGCGGGTTCGTCATAGTGGCCTGGCACCTTCTCGACTGTCTACAGGGACACTTCCGGGGTGCCTCGGTGCTGGGGGTCGGGGGGGGGGGGGGGGGGGTTTTCCCCCCACCCCCCCCCCCCCCCCCCCCCCCCCCCCCACAAAAACCACACCCTCCCTCTCGTTTCTTTTTTGGTCTTTTCTTCTTTGCTCCCCCCTCCCCCCCCCCCCCCCCCCCCCCCCCCCCCCCCCCCCCCCCCCACCGCGCCTGAGGGCAGTGAAAGAGGCCTTCACGGCCCGTCGCTGTGATCACTGTGGCGGCAGTGAAGTCACGCCGCGGTTCCGGAGTCCGTACAGGCCTCCTTGAGGGCTCAGCTCGAATCTCCACTCACGACCGGCGACGCCGCGTGTTGCGAAAGCGGCTTTCGCAACACGCCAGGTGGCCTTGCCGCTCACTGGCCCGACCCATCACCTCCCGATCCCGCGGCCGCGTCGAAAGGAGCCCGGTCGAAGATGATCCGCAGTTCCACGATCTTTCCCTCCCGCACGGTCAGCAATTCGGCTCCGGGTGCGCTCGCCACCGGCAGGGTGGCTGTGTCGTACATGAGCAACGCCGTCGTTTCGTCCCCGAACGCGGAAAGCAGGGTCGAGCCGGTCAGGATCTCGGTGAACGGGCCCATGAACCCGCGGAACGCCTCCGCGCCGGAAAGGCGACCGGCGGGCGTGAGGCAGACGATGTCATCGGCGACGTAGCTCATCGCCTTCTCGAAGTCCTTGCCCGTCCACGCACGGTGATAGGAGAGCGCGACATCCAAGGCGGGACTGGTCATGATGGTTCCTTTCGTCGATCTTCACCCCGTCAGACACCACCTCCGCCCGGAACGGAACGGTGCGCCGCGAAAAAGGCCGTGACAGGATCGCGCCCGTGAGGACAACGGGCACGGAGGACTTCCGCGAGCTCACCGACACCTATCGGCACGAGCTTCACCTGCACTGTTACCGGATCCTCGGCTCCCTCACCGACGCCGAGGACGCCGTCCAGGAGACGCTCCTGGCCGCTTGGAAGGGCCTCGACGGCTTCGAGGGCCGCTCGTCGCTCCGCACCTGGCTGTACCGCATCGCCACCAACCGCTGCCTCAACCTCCTGCGGACCGCGGGCCGCCGTCGTCCACCCGAACCGGTGCCGCCGTTCGACCCACCGGCGCCGAGCCGCCGCGGCGAGGTGACCTGGTTGCAGCCGTATCCGGACGAACTCCTCGAGCACGTCGCCGACAGTGAGCCCGGCCCCGAAGCGCGCTACAGCACCAGGGAGGCAGTCGAACTCGCCTTCGTCACCGGACTCCAGCTCCTCCCGCCGCGACAGGCCGCCGCGCTCGTACTGAGGGACGTCCTGTGCTTCTCCGCCGCTGAGGTCGCGAGCATGCTCGGCACCACCGAGACGGCGGTCAAGGGCATCCTTCAGCGCGCCCGCGCTTCTCTCGACAAGCATCGTGACGGCGCGGGCCACCGCCCTTCACCTCAGGAACGCGAGCTGACCAAGCGGTTCGCCGACGCCTTCACCTCGGGCGACCTCGACGGCGTCCTCAGCCTGCTCACCGACGACGCCTGGCTCGCCATGCCGCCGGCACCGCACGAGTACCACGGTCTCGAAGCGATCGCCGGTTTCCTCCGCGTCACCATGGCCATTCCCGTGAGGGCTTTCACCATGACGCCCACGCGGGCGAACCACCAGCCCGCGTTCCTCTGCCGCCACGGCGAGACACCGGCAGGGCTGATGGTCCTCACCCTCGACGGCGACCGAATCCACGCGATCACCCGGTTCCTGGATGAGAAGTATTAAGGGACAAGGTGGCGTGGTCGGTGCGGGTGGTGGGGGGGGGGGGGGGGGGGGGGGGGGGGGGGGGGGGGGGCGCGAAACCCCCCCCCCCCCCCCCCCCCCCCCCCCCCCCCCCCCCCCCCACCCCCGGCACCGAAACGACACGTTTGCCCTCCTCCTCAAGGAGTAACCCGCGGAGCGCGCCGATGCCGGCCACCGGCGCGTGAGTCCACAAAGGACAAGCCAACACCGCCGTCCCCGGGCTCACGATAGCGGTGGTCGCACCCGTCCGAGGTGTTCACCGGGAGAACCGAAAAGATGCGCCGCCCCGTGTGCCCGCTTGAAGTACCGGTGCGCCGGATGTTCCCAGGTGATCGCGATCCCGCCGTGCAGCTGGATCATCTCGCCCGCCACCGTCGTCAACGCTTCCGAGCAGTGCACCTTCGCCACCGAGGCCAGCCTGCTCGACTCCGGAGCCGCGTAGGCCGCCGAACGCGCGGTCTCGACCAGAACGTGAAGATCGGCCATCCGATGCTTCAGCGCCTGGAAGCCGCCGATCGGCCTGCCGAACTGGTGCCGCTGCTTGCTGTACTCCACCGTCAGCTCGAAAGCGCGTGCGGCGGCTCCGGCCTGTTCGGCGGCCAGGACGGCGCACGCGACGTCGCGCAGCTCGCCGAGGTCGGCCGAACCGATCAGCCGGGCGGGGGCGCGGTCGAAGCTCACCTTGGCCAGTCGCCGGGTTTCGTCCATCGCCGGAGTCCGGACACGGCGGGCATCGGAGACCTCGTACAGCGAACCGCCGGCCACGACCAGGAGGATCTCGGCCTCGTCACCATGGAGGACGTAGTGCGCTTCACCCTCTACAACGGAGTCGACGACGCGGCAAGCAGGCTCGCTCCAAGAGCCCTCTTCATCGGTCCAAGCCACCGCGCCGACGACACCTTCGGCGAGGCGGGGGAGCAGCCGCTCGCAAGCCTCGTCGTTGCCGGTGGCCAGGACCGCGTGCACGGCGAGGACGGCCGAACCGAGGAACGGGACGTCGGCGAGGACCCTGCCCAGCTCTTCGGCGACCACCTGCAGTTCCACCGTCCCGGCGCCGAGCCCGCCGAACCGTTCGGGGACGGCCAGCGCCGCCACGCCGATCTGTTCGCACAGTTCCGGCCAAGGATCCGCTTCCCGGTCGAGCAGTTTCCGCACGCTGTCCCGCAGCGCGTCCTGCTCGGCGGTGAACGTCATGACAGCACCCGCTCCCGGTGGAACCGGGGCGTACCCCACGCGCCCACCAGCGCGCGGACCCTGGTCAGCCGCAGGCCGAGCGCGTGTTCCGCGGTGTAGCCGATCGCGCCGTGCACCTGCAGTCCCGTCCGGGCGGCGAGATGCGCGGCGTCGCCGCACGCCACCTTGGCCGCGGAGACGTCACGCCGGTCCAGGGTCACGGCCGCGCCGAACAGCAGCGGTTCGGCCAGCGCGAGCCCGGTCGCGACGTCGGCGAGCAGATGTTTGACCGCCTGGTAGCCGCCGATCTCACGTCCGTACTGCTTGCGTTGCGCGGCGTACGCCACGGACGTGTCCAGCAGCCACCGTCCCGCGCCCAGCAGTTGCGCGGCGGTGGCGAGGACGCCCAGTTCGAACGCGCGGTCCTCGTCGAGCGCCGTGCCGAGATCGTCACCCGTCACCGGCGGGAACAGTCGCCGCGAACCATCCACAGAGGACAGGAGCGGGCCGGGGGTGAACGCGCGCAGCCTGCCGTTCTCGACGGCGAGACGCGCGTCCGCGATGTCGGAATCCAAGGCATACGGAACATGCGGCGCGAAAACCACCGACGCCAGTGTCTCTCCGGAGGAGACAGAGGTCAGCAGTTCGTCGTCCAGCAAGGACGGCAGGATGGCCACGGTGTCGGTCCATGGCCCGGGAACACAGTGGTAGCCGAGCCGTTCGAAGCCGACGGCCAGATCCACCGGGGTGGCGCCGAGCCCATCGTACTTCTCGGGGACGGCCAGTGCGGTCACGCCGAGTTCCGCCAGCCGCCGCCAGATCTCAAGGCCGGGGCAGGGATCGCCCGACGCCCAGGACCGGTTGGCCGAATCAGTGTCCACACTGGACAGGAGGTCGTGCAGGCTGCGGCAGAATTGCTCCTGCTCACCGGCGAGCGTGAACCTCATCGAGCCCCCTTCGGCAGGCCGAGCAGCCGTTCGGCGACGATGGACCGCTGGATCTGGTCGGTCCCGCCGTAGATCGGGCCCGCCAGGGAGAACAGCCAGCCGTCGCTCCAGGGGCCCCGCAGTTCGGCGTCCGGGCCGAGGTTGTCGAGCGCGGTTTCGTGCAGGGTGACGTCGAGACGCGACCAGAACAGCTTGTTGACACTCGATTCCGGGCCGAGCTCGGCACCGTCGGCAAGACGGGTGACCGTGCCGAGCGTGTACAGCTGGTAGGCCCGCGCGCCGATCCACGCGTCGGCGACCCGGTCCGCGGTGTGCGCGGGACGTCCCGCGTCGTGCCAGAGCGAGACCAGCCTGTCGGCCGCGGCGAGGAACCGGCCGGGACTGCGCAAGGACAGGCCGCGTTCGTTGTTCGCCGTCGTCATCGCGACCCGCCAGCCCTCGCCCGGCGTGCCGATCACGTCCTCGTCGGGGACGAAGACGTCGTCGAAGAAGATCTCGGCGAATCCCGGTTCGCCGTCCAGCTGAGGGATCGGCCGGATGGTGACACCCTCGGCCCGCAGATCCACCATGAGATAAGTGAGACCCTTGTGCCGCACCGAATCCGGATCGCTGCGGAAAAGGCCGAACGCCCGGTCGGCGAAGGTCGCCCGCGAACTCCACGTCTTCTGCCCGCTGACCCGCCAGCCGCCGTCGCAGCGGGTGGCGGTGCTCCGGAGGGCGGCGATGTCACTGCCGGCCTCGGGTTCCGACCAAGCCTGCGCCCAGACCTCTTCCGAGCGCGCCATCTTCGGCAGGATCCGGCGTTGTTGTTCTTCCGTGCCATGGGAGAACAAGGTGGGCGCGAGCATGAAGATGCCGTTCTGGTTGACCCGCAGCGGCGCTCCGGCCGCGTAGTACTCCTCCTCGAACAGCACCCACTCCAGAAGGCTCGCGTCCCGCCCGCCGAATTCTCGCGGCCACGAGACGACCGAGAGGCGGGCTTCGGTCAGTTTCGCTTCCCACTCGCGGTGTTGCGCGAACCCTTCGGCGGTATCGAAAGATTTCAGTGGCTCGGCGGGAACGTTCGCGACGAGCCAGGCACGGGCCTCGTCGCGGAAGGCGAGCGTGCGCTCGTCGAGATCGAGGTCCATCACGAGGTCCTGTTCGCGTCTCGCATCGAGCGCGCGTCCTGTCCACCCAAGGAATCGCCGCCGGACACTTCGGCGTTGTGCGCGTGCGCGAAATGATGCAGCCCGAACACAGAGTCCATTCCGGACCGAAGACCCATCAGATCCTCGGCTTGGTTCACGGCCTTCTTGGCGAGCGCGAGCCCCATTCTCGGCATCACCGCGATCTTCTCGGCCAGCGCCATCGTCTCGGTTTCGAGGTCGGCGCGCGGGACGACGCGGTTCAACATGCCCCAATCCTTCGCCTGCTGCGCGGTGAAGCGTTCACCGGTGAACAGCACCTCCTTGGCCGCGCGCGGACCGAGGACCCACGGGTGCGCGAAGTACTCGACACCGGGAATTCCCATGCGCACCACGGGATCGGCGAAGAACGCGTCGTCGGAGGCCACGATCATGTCGCACACCCACGCCAGCATCAGCGCGCCCGCGATGCACGCGCCCTGCACGCTCGCGATGGTCGGCTTCGGAATCTCGCGCCATCGACGGCACATGCCGAGGTAGACCTCGGATTCGCGGGCGAACCGCTGGTCACCGCCTTCCGCGCCGACGTGGTCCCACCACAGGACCGCCTTGCGTTCGAAGGAGACGTCCACGTCGCGTTCCGGAGTCCCGATGTCGTGCCCGGCGGAGAAATGCTTGCCCGCGCCGGCCAGCACGATCACCTTGACCTCGGGATCGTCGACGGCGCGGGTGAACGCGGCGTCGAGCGCGTAGGTCATCGCCGAGTTCTGCGCGTTCCGGTACTCCGGCCGGTTCATCGTGACGACGGCCACCGGCCCGCGTCGCTCGTACTCGACGGTCATCCGTTCTCCTCCCGCAACACGCGTTTCAACACCTTCCCCGACAGATTCCGCGGAAGCTCCGCCACGAACTCGATGTACCGGGGGAGCTTGTAGTTGGCCAGATCGCGTTTGCAGTGCGCCAGGACGTCCCCGGTGGACAGTTCGGCTCCGGGGCGAAGCCGGATGTAGGCCTTGCCCGCCTCGCCGTACACCGCGTCGGGAACACCGATCACCGCGGCTTCCGCCACGCCGTCCAGCCGGTCGAGCGTCTGCTCGATCTCGGCCGGGTACACGTTGAATCCCTTGCAGACGTACATGTCCTTGATCCGGTCGACGATCCGCAGATAGCCTCGTTCGTTGAGCACACCGACATCGCCGGTGTGCAACCAGCCTTCGGCGTCGATGGCTGCCGCCGTGGCGTCCGGATCGTCGAGATAGCCGAGCATCACGTTCGGCCCGCGTAACAGGACCTCGCCGTGCTCACCGAGTTTCACCTCGAAGCCCGCCGTCGCGCGGCCGGAGAAATGTGCCACCAGCTTCGCGTCGTCTTCGGGGCGGGACATCGTGGCCACCACGGCTTCGGTGAGCCCGTACGCGGTGAGCACGGTGTCGAAACCCAGCTCCGTCCGCATCCGCTCGACCAACGCGACCGGTACGGTGGCGGCGCCGGTGACGGCGAGCCGGAGGCTGGACAGATCGTGGTTCGCCCGTTCGGGCGCGTCCAGCAGCACCTGGTAGATCGTCGGCGCGCCAGGGAGCACCGTGACGCGCTCGGTTTCGACGAGTCGCAGAGTTTCCCGGACGTCGAAAGTGCGCTGGGGCAGGATCGTCGCACCGCGCAGGATGGCCGCGAGGATCCCCGCCTTGTAACCGAAGCTGTGGAAGAACGGGTTGATCACGAGGTAGCGGTCTTCCTCGGTCAGCCCACCGCAGTCGGCCCAGGCTTCGGCGACGCTCAGTGCCTGCCGGTGGCTGCTCATCGCGCCCTTGCTGCGGCCGGTGGTCCCGGAGGTGAACAGGATGTCGCTGACGTCGCCCGGTTTCGCGGGACTGACGAAATCGCTGTCGAGACCGGACAGGGCATCCCATTCCGTGACGCCGTCGTCAGGCTCTTCGACGCCTTCAACCGGGATGCGCAAGACGGTGCCGGGACGGGAGGGGCCGAGCTCCGCCAGCCGATCCGTGCCGAGGAAAGTGCCGGTGATCGCCAGCGCGGAAACCTTCGCGCGTTCGAGGACATCGACGGTCTCGCGGGCGGTGAAGCGGGTGTTGACCGGGATGAGCGTCGCCCCGGCGTACAGCGCGCCAAGCCCGGCGACGACCCAGTGCCAGGTATTGGGGGAGCAGATCGCGACCCGTGGGTGGCCTTCGAAGAACCGCGCCGCCTGGCGCACCCGCCAGGCGAGTTCGGCATAGGTGAGCCGGACCTCGCCGTCGACGAGTGCTTCCCGCCCGGCGAAGCGCTCCGCGGCCCTGTCGAGCGCCGCCGGAACGGTTCCTTCGACCATTGAGACTCCCTAGCAAGTGCTTGGTAGGGTAGCCTACGCAGCAGGCTCTGGTTTGGCTAGAGGAGGCGGGCGTGGCTCAGGACGGTTTCCGCGACCGTGTGCGCACCTGGCTGGCGGACAATCTGCCGTCGGAACTGCGCGGTTTGGGTGGTCCGGGGCGGGAGCACGAGGCCTTCGACGAACGCGTCGAGTGGGAACGGCGGCTCGCCGCCGCGGGATGGACCTGCGTCGGCTGGCCGGTCGAGCACGGTGGCCAGGGCGCGACCCTCGAACAGCAGGTCGTCTTCCACGAGGAGTACGCACGAGCGGGTGCGCCGGCCAGAGTCAGTCACCTGGCGCAGGAACTCCTCGGCCCGACCCTGATCGCGTTCGGCACGCCGGAACAGCAGAAGCGGTTTCTGCCGCCGATCGTGGCCGTCGAGGAACTGTGGTGCCAGGGCTACTCCGAACCCGGCGCCGGTTCCGATCTCGCGGCCGTGTCGACCACCGCGACCCTCGAAGGCGACGAGTGGGTGTTGAACGGTCAGAAGGTGTGGACGTCTCTCGCGCAGGTGGCCGACTGGTGTTTCGTGCTAGCCCGCACCGAACCCGGTTCGAAACGCCACAAAGGACTGTCCTATTTGCTCGTTCCGCTGCGGCAGCCCGGGGTCGAGGTCCGCCCGATCCGGCAGCTCACGGGGACTTCCGAGTTCAACGAAATCTTTTTCGACGGCGCCCGCACGGCGAAAGACCTCGTCGTCGGCGAGCCCGGCGAGGGCTGGCGGGTGGCCATGGGCACGCTCGCGTTCGAGCGGGGTGTCGCGACGCTCGGGCAGCAGGTCGGCTTCCGCCGTGAACTCGAGGAACTCACCAGGATCGCCCCGGACGACCCGGTGATCGCCGAGCGGCTCGACCGCGCCTGGGTCGGCCTGGAAGTCATGCGGGCGCAGGCGATCCGCACCCTCGGTGACTCGTCGCCGGGGGTGGCCGAAGTGTCCAAACTGGTCTGGGCGAACTGGCATCGCGGTCTGGGAGAGCTGGCGATGCTCGTCCGCGGCGCGCGGGGCATGCTCGCGGAAGACGGGCTCGACGCCTGGCAACGGCTCTTCCTCTTCACCCGTGCCGACACGATCTACGGCGGTTCCAACGAAATCCAGCGCAACGTCATCGCCGAGCGAGTGCTCGGCCTGCCAAGGGAGGTGCGACCGTGATCCCGGTGCCGAAGTACCCCGAGGGGGCGAACCTCCTGCGGGACAAGGTGGTCGTGGTGACGGCGGCGGCCGGCACCGGAATCGGTTCCGCGGTGGCGAAACGCGCCTTGGAGGAAGGCGCCCGCGTCGTGATCAGCGACTGGCACGAGCGACGTCTCGGCGAGAAGGCGGCCGAACTCGGCGACGTCCAGGCGATCCCCTGCGACGTCACACAAGAAGAGCAAGTACAAGCACTCATCGACGGAGCCGCCGCGCGCTACGGCCGGGTCGACGTACTCGTCAACAACGCCGGACTCGGCGGTACGAGGTCCATTGTGGACATGGCCGACGAGGAATGGGCCAGGGTCATCGACGTGACCCTCAACGGCACGTTCCGGGCGACGAGAGCCGCGGTGAACCGGTTCATCGCGCAGGGGGACGGCGGGGTGATCGTCAACAACGCGTCCGTCATCGGGTGGCGCGCGCAGGCCGGGCAGGCCCACTACGCCGCCGCGAAAGCGGGTGTCATGGCGCTCACCCGATGCGCGGCCGTCGACGTCGCCGAACACGGTATCCGGGTCAACGCCGTCGCACCGAGCCTGGCGATGCATCCGTTCCTGGCCAAGGTGACCAGCGAGGAACTGCTCACCGAGCTCACCGCGCGCGAGGTCTCCGGGAGGGCGGCGGAACCGTGGGAAGTGGCGAATGTGATGGTGTTCCTCGCCAGTGAGTACTCGTCGTACCTCACCGGCGAGGTCGTTTCTGTCAGCTCCCAGCACGCGTGAGGCCTATCGGCGGAGCAGAGGGGACTGTGACCATACGCGTGAACCCGCCCGGCCGAAGGCCCCGCGATCGCGGTGGCAGGGCGCCTTCTTCGCCGGACGTGACATGACTTACCATCCAGCGCCCTGCCGACGTCGATCGCGGTCGCGGGTTCACCACCACCAGATGATGAGGTATCGATGAAGTCCAGTACCGGGTCCCGCCGCGCCGAACTGCTCGCACTGGCGGCGAAGCTGTTCGCCGAGCGCGGCTACGTCTCCACCACCGTGCGGGACATCGCGGACGCGGCCGGCATTCTTTCGGGCAGCCTTTATCACCATTTCGACTCGAAGGAGTCGATGGCCGACGAGATCCTGACCGGATTCCTCGACGAACTCTTCGGTGCCTACGCCGAGATCGTCGCGCAGGGGAAAGGGCCGCGGGAAACGCTCGAAGCCGTCGTCGTGGCGTCGTTCGAATCCATTCACCGGCGGCCCGCCGAGGTGGCGATCTACCAGTCCGAGGCGAAGCACCTGACGCAATTGCCCCGCTTCGACTACCTCACCGACCGCAACACCGAATTCCGCAAGCTGTGGAACGGGATCCTCACCGACGGCATCGCGGCCGGCGTGTTCCGCGAGGACCTCGACGTCGAACTCACCTACCGGTTCATCCGCGACACCGTCTGGGTGGCGGTGCGCTGGTACAACCCCGGCGGCACGCTGAGCGCGGACGACGTCGCGCAGCAGTACCTCGGGATCCTGCTGGACGGCATCGCGACCAAAAGGAGGCGACGTGGCTGAATCGACGAGCCCTCGGCGGGAAGACGTGCCTCGGGCTGAAGCTTACGTACTGGACGCGGTCAGGACCCCCGTCGGCAAACGCGGTGGATCCCTCAGTGGCGTCCATCCCGCCGATCTCGGCGCCCACGTCATCCAGGCCGTCGTCGAACGAGCGGGTGTCGAGGCCGACCTGGTCGACGACGTCATCCTCGGCTGTTGCGACACGCTCGGGCCGCAGTCCGGGAACATCGCGCGGACGGCGTGGCTCGCGGCGGGCTTCGGGCACCACGTGCCGGGCGTGACGATCGACCGGCAGTGCGGTTCGAGCCAGCAAGCCGTGCACTTCGCCGCGCAGGCGGTGTTGTCCGGGACGATGGATCTCGTGCTCGCCGGCGGTGTGCAGAACATGAGCGCCATCCCGATCGGCGCGGCGATGCTGGCGGGGCGCGAGTACGGCTTCGAAGACCCGTTCTCCGGCTCGGAGGGCTGGCAGGAGCGGTACGGCAGCGTCGAGGTTTCGCAGTTCCGCAGCGCCGACATGATCGCCGAGCACTGGGATCTGACCCGCGAAACGATGGAGGAGTACGCCTTCCGCAGTCATCGGCGGGCGATCGCGGCCATCGACGAAGGCCGGTTCGCCGCCGAGATCGCGCCGTTCGCCGGTGCCGCCCTGGACGAGGGACCCAGACGCGACACCAGTACGGCGCGGATGGCCGGGCTGAAACCGCTGAGCGACGGTTCGCGCATCACCGCGGCCGTGGCCAGTCAGCTCTCGGACGGTGCCAGCGCGACGCTCCTCGCGTCGGAGAAGTTCGTCGAGGAACACGGTCTCACCCCGCGCGCCAGGATCCACCACCTTTCCGTGCGGGCGGCCGATCCGGTGTGGATGCTGACCGGGCCGATCCCGGCGACCGCGCACGCGTTGCGGAAAACCGGGCTGAGCATTGACGACATCGACCTGTTCGAGGTCAACGAGGCGTTCGCGAGTGTCGTCCTGGCGTGGATCGAGGAGACGGGCGCCGATCCCGATCGCGTCAACGTCAACGGCGGCGGCATCGCGCTCGGTCACCCCATCGGGGCGACCGGCACGAAACTGTTCGCCACCCTGCTGCACGAACTCGAACGGCGAGGCGGACGCTACGGGCTGCAAACGATGTGTGAGGGCGGCGGTACGGCGAACGTCACGATCATCGAGCGGCTTTGACACCCCACACGCCGAGTGCCAACGCGCTGAACGTCGCGCCCAGCAGGCAGACGCCGGTCCAGCCCGCGACGGCGTAGACGGCCGTCGAACTGATGGCTCCGACGCCGCTGCCGACCGAGTAGAAGATCATGTACCCGCCGATCAGCCTGCTCCCGGCGTCCGGGCGCAGCGGGTAGATCAGGGTCTGGCTCGAGACGTGCACGGCCTGGACGGCGAGATCGAGCAGGATCGCGCCCGCCACCAAAGCCCACAGTGACACGCGGATGAAACCCAGCGGCATCCACGACAGCAGGAGCAGTCCGAGCGCGAGCCCGGTCGTCCACTGCGCCCGGCCGCGGTCCGCGAGCCGTCCGGCGGGCGCGGCCGCCAGCGCGCCCGCCGCCCCGGCGAGCCCGAAAGCGCCGATGGCGGTGTGCGACAGGCCGTCGTCGCTGAGCGGCAACGCGACCGAACTCCACAAGGTGCCGAACGCGGCGAAGATCAGCAGCGCGAGCGTGCCGCGCTCTCGGAAAAGGGGTTCTTCGGCGAAAAGCGACAACGTGGAACGCAGCAGCCGTCCGTAGTTCATGGTCTTTCCCCCGGCTGTGGCGGGAAGTACGCGGTACAGGACGATCGCGATCAGCACGGTCACGGCCGCCGACGCGACGTACACCGCGCGCCAGCCGGCGAGGTCGGCCAGCGTGCCGGACACCGTGCGCGCGAGCAGGATCCCGAGGACGACGCCGGTTGTCACGAGACCGACCACGCGGCCGCGTTCGGCGGGCTCGGCCAGCGAGGCCGCGAACGCGACCAAGAGCTGCGTGACCACCGCGAGCACACCGACCGCCGCCATCCCGGCGAGCAGCACCACGCCGTTCGCGGCGGCCGCGGCGACCAGTTCGGCGATCGCCAGCAACGTCAGCAACCCGACGACGAGCCGCCTCCGGTCGAGCAGGTCGCCGAGCGGGACCAGCAGGAACAGGCCCAGCCCGTAGCCGAGCTGGGTGAGCGTGACGATGCCGCCGACGGTCGACGCGGCGATACCGAGCTCCGCGCCCATGGTGACGAGCAGCGGCTGGGCGAAGTAGATCGTGGCGACGGCCGTCCCGGCGGCCACGGCGAACAACAGGACGACCCCGCGGTGCACGAACCCTCCAAGTGGTTTCAACTTGCTACCGCTCGGACGGTAGAGCATCCTGGTTGTAAGATGCAACCATGGTGAAGCGGACGACGTTCGACGAAGCTTCGTGCCCGGTGGCGCGCTCGGTCGACACGATCGGCGACTGGTGGTCACTCCTGATCGTGCGCGACGCCTTCGACGGCGTCCGCCGGTTCGGTGAGTTCCAGCGCGGCCTCGGCGTCGCGAAGAACATCCTGTCCGCGCGGCTGCGGGCGCTCGTCGGGCACGGGGTGCTCGACGTGGTCCCGGCCTCGGACGGGAGCACCTACAACGAATACGTCCTGACGCCGAAGGGCCGCGACCTGTTCCCGGTGATCGTCGCGCTGCGGCAATGGGGCGAGGCGCATTTCTTCGCCGAGGGGGAACCGCGGTCGGAATTGGTGGACCGCGACGGCGGACGTCCCCTGCGCGGACTCGAGGTCCGGGCGTCGGACGGGCGTGTCGTCGGGCCGGACGAGACCGTGGTGGTGAAGGCGACGAACTCGTGAGCGTTTTCGTCACGACAGCGCGTGAAGGACCCCTTCATGTACCTCACACGACCTCCTGTTGTCAGGCAGACGCTCACCGGTCCGTGAAGGCCTCCTTGAGGGACCCAGAGTCCCTCAAGGAGGCCTTCACGGACCGGCTACCTGGCACAACACTTGCGGTGAAAGTCCTCATGGCTCCGGGTATGGATCGGGGAGCCCGGAGGGCGGGGTCAGACGGAGCCCGAATCACCGTCGGTCCGGCTCCTCCCGGCGTCCCCAAGGGGGTGGCGGTGGGCGCGGAGGCCCGGCGACCCACCGCCACCTGAGGGACCGCGGCCGCCGCGCGCGGCCCCGGTCCGATCGCGCTCCCGGGTCACCCGGCGGGAACGCGAGCCCAGGGCATCCTTTCCGGGGCGGGAACGGCCTCGGTCGGGGTGTCGGACAGGAAGTCCCGTTCGAACGGGGCCAGGATGTCCTCCCCGATAGGCGTCGTCGCGAACGAAGGAGCAGCGGGGGCGGGGAACACCGGCTCGGGCACCGGCAGCCGCCGGTCGAGTTCGGCGGTCCAGTGGATCATCGCCTTCGGCCGGTCCCAGCCCGCCGCGCCGATGAGCCTTCCGTCGCGGACGAAACCGGTGACCCCGTCGGAGAGTTCGATCGTGTCCTTGCCCAGCGACGGCATCCCGGCGGTCTGCAACCGCGCGTCGTACAAGGAGGACCAGGCGCGGGGGAGCGGCGTGTACGGTCTGGCGTTGCCCCGGCCCAGCATCAGGCTTTCCGCCGCCGCGCGTCCGGATTCGACGCCGTTCATCCAGTGCTCGACCCGCCGAGGCGTTTCGTCGATGCGCAGGTTCGGCCATTTCGCGACGTCGCCGGCGACCACGACGTCCTCCGCCCCGACGGCGAACAGGGTCGATTCGCACAGGACGCCGTCGTCGATGGTCAGTTCCGAGCCGCGCAGCCAGTCCACGGCCGGCACGCTGCCGATCGAGAGCACCACGCAGCTGGCCACCAGGAACTGGTTGTTGGTCAGATGCAGTCCGACCGTCTCCTTGGTGCTGATCCAGTTCCGCACCTCGGTGTTCATCGCCAGCTTGGCGCGATGGTGCTGATGTTCCTTGGTGAGCGCCGACGCGATCCGCTCCCCGAAGCGGTGCAAAGGCGCCTTCGCGTGACCGATGAGCGTGACGTCCCGGCCCATGTACCGCATCGACGCGGCGAATTCGTTCCCGATCAGGCCGCTGCCGATCACCACGACGGATTTGTTGCTGTTCCCCAACGCCCGCCGCACGGCCAGTGAATCCTCCACGGTGCGCAGCACCCGGACGCGGGGGTCGTGACGCGGCGAGCCGGGCAGGTGCCGGGGGTGGACGCCGGTCGCGACGATCAGGCCGTCGTACCAAAGGGATTCCCCGCCCGGCAGGTGCACCGTGCGCTCCTTCGTGTCGAGCCAGGTCGCACGGGTGCCGAGCCGCCAGTGGACATCCAGGTCGAGGTACGGCTCCAGGCTCGCGGCCACCGGTTTCACCCCGCCGGTGATGAGTTCCTTCGACACCATCGGCCGGTGGTACGGCTTGCGCGGCTCGTCGCCGACCAGCACGATCTCGCCGTCGAAACCGAGTTCCCGTAACCGTTCCGCGGAGCGGAAACCGGCGACGCCGGCACCGACGATGACGATCCGATCTCCGTCACTCATCGTCGTGCGCCCCTTCTCCCTTGACTCTGATGGCCTGTTTCGGGCAGAGCCGGGCGGCGGAGATGGCCTGGTCCAAACCGTCCCGGTCGACCATCCGGCGGATGCGGAGCTTGCCGTCGGGCCCGATCTTGAAGGTGGCGGGTGCTTCCGTCTCGCAGAAGCCGAAGATCTCGCACCGCTCGTTGTCGACGCTGACGCGAGTGCCGCGCCGTACGCTTCCGAAGATCATTTTTCGTTTCTCCAAGTCATCAGACCAGTTCTTCGACCAGGCCCAGCCGTTCCAGGTACCGGGTCGGCGTGAACCGCAGCGCGGTCAGCACCACGACGGGGACCAGCAGCGTGATCCCGCCGAACCACAGGAGGCCGAGGTGCCCGTTGGCCATGGCACCGAAGAAGGCGTGCAGCGCGGTGATCGCGACCGCCGGGTAGGCGAGCCGGTGGATCCACAGAAAGCGCCGGTAGGAGCTGAACCGGCTGATCCCGCCGGTCAGCGCGACGGCGACCATGATCTCGAGCCCGAGGACGCCGAGTTCGTGCCGCGCCAGCGTGCCCGGCAGGAGCGGGATGGTGATCTGAGCGAGCGTGAAGCCGTCGGGCAGGAACAGGAACGACATCGCGTGCACGACGCCGAACGACAGCGTCAGGATGCCGAGCACCATATGCGAGTTGCGCAGCGTCTTCCGCCCGGTCAGCGACTTGATCCAGCCGGTCGCGGTGAACACGCCCCAGCACAGGGTGAGGCACATGAAGCCGTACGAGATCCGGGCGGAGGTCTGCGCCATGCCCTTGATACCGGTGTCGGTGTCCGTTTTCCGGGTCAGGACGATCACCACCTCGGACCATTGGTCATACATTGATCTCTCCTGGGGCACTGGGAACCGGTTCGGCGGCGGCCGCGCGCTCGCGGGTCCGGGTGTTCTTGCCACGCAGCGTTCGGAGGGCGTAGAACAGCCCGCCGCCGAGCACCACGGCGAGCAGCAGGCCGAGGACGAAGTCGCCGAAGCCGACGTCCATCGCGGCGTTGGCCGCATTCGACTGCGGCACCCGAGCCTCCGGCAGCAGCGTCTGGTCGACGACGCCGGTGCTCTCCAGCAGGGTCATATGCCGCAGCACCGCCTGGTTGGCCGTGGTGGCGTAGTCACGGACGACGTCGTTGCGGGTCCCGGCCCTGACCTGGGCGATGACCGGGAACAGCACCCCGTGCGCGTACCGGAGCCGGTTCGCGAAGATCCGGTCGAACTCGCTGTCGTCGCGGGCGGTCTTCATCTCGCCGAGCCACGCGGACTGCTGATCCGACGGTTCGCGCGGAAGGGTGATGCCGAAACGGTCGGCGATGGCGTGCGTCGCGGTGTCGAGCCTGCCGTGGTCGATCATCAGCGTCCGGCCGACCTCGCGGGTCCGCTTGCTCTTCCCGCGTTCCTGTGCCCACATCCCGGCGGGCATTTCCCACAGTCCGGCCAGTTTGACGTTGACGATCAGGTTCTTGTCCGCCGCGGAGAGTTCTTGGGCGTGCGCGTCACCGATGGGGCCGAGCAGCGTCACCGCGGCCATGGTCGACAAGACGAGCACCACGCGGAAGAATCGGCGGGAGAGGTCAGATGCCGAGGTCATCGGCCTGCCAGGTGTCCGCGGTGAGCAGCACTTTCGTCCCGTCCGGCTTGGCGGGGAACCACGCGTCGTCGACACCCTGCCCGCCGGTGTTGCCGGGCATCATGTCGTCGGCGTTGCGGTAGAGCGGCCAGCCCGCGAGCGTGACCTGCTTGCCGCCGTCGTCCCTGGTCACGGTGCCGACCAGGGCGCGATCGATCCCGGTCACCACGAGATCGCCGTCCGCCTTGGCGGGAATCCAGGTCCGCGAACAGGTTTCGGTGCATTTCGATTTCGGCGGGTCGACCGAGTCCTTGTCGTAGCGGTAAAGCGTGAAGCCGTTGGTGTCGGTGACGATCGGCCCGAGGTCGAACAGGATCGCCGCCGTGACACCGGGCGCGGCTTCGGCCGCGGGGTCGGGCATTCCCGGGATTTCCGCCGCTCCGGCGGCCGGGGCCGCGCCCGGAGAGCCGTGGGGTCCCGCGGTTCCGGTGGTGCAGGCCGCGGTCAGCGTGATCACGGCCAAGGTGAGGGTCAGCGGTATGACCGAGCGTGACACGGGGTTCACGAAAATCCTCCAGTCGGGGCAGAGGAGAACGCCATCACCGCGGGGAGATGGTGTGCAGGCAGGTTCGACTCCACTGTGGACACTCGTGATCCACAGTGGATTCGGCGATGCGGGGGACAGCGCCGGGTCGGGGCCTTCGGTAGTGGATACGGTCACGAGTCGGGAACGGTTCAAAAAACTTTCCCGTGCTCGGAAAACGGGGCAGGAACGGTTTTGCTACTGGACGTATCGCCCCCGCGCCCACAAAGATGTGCCGCGTGGGACGCCACTCTCGGATACTGCAGCCAAAAGTCGATCATGAACCCGCGTCGAACGGGCATGACGACCTCATCAGGGCGTTGTACCAGGAGTTCGGATCGAGCCTGATGGCGTTCGTGCTGAAGCTGACCGGCCACGATCGCCAGTGGGCCGAGGACGTGGTCCAGGAAACGCTCATCAAGGCGTGGCGCAACGCCGGCAAACTCGACCGGCAGCCGGAAATGCTGCGTGCCTGGCTCTTCACCGTGGCCAGGCGCATCGTCATCGACGGCTGGCGGAGCCGGAGCGCCCGCCCTCAAGAGGTGGAGGAACTGGAGTCGGATTCGATCGGAGTGCCGGACGAATCGGAGAAGACGCTCGCGGCCATGATCGTTTACGAGGCCCTGCGCAATCTTTCCCCGGAACAACGTGAAGCCGTCCAGCAGACCTACTTGCGTGACCGTACCGTGAACGAGGTCGCGGCGACGCTGGGGGTTCCGCCGGGTACGGTGAAATCGCGGATCCACCACGCTGTGCGGGCGTTGCGCAGGGCGTTGCAGGAGCGGGGGTGAGCGAGGTGTCCGGAACCGTCCACACGGATATCGCCGCCTACGTGCTCGGCGTCCTCGGCGAGGAGGATCACGCGAGGTTCGAGGCGCATCTGCTGGAGTGCCCCGAGTGCCAGGTCGAGTTGGTGGAGATGTACCACCTGCCCGACATCCTGGACATGGTCAAGAAGAGCTGGCCGGATCCGCCCGTGAAGGGGCCGGGGCCGCGGGTGCTGCGGATGCTGCTCGCGGACGCCGCCAAGGCGGGCCGCCGGCGCAGGATCGTCCGGCTCGCGACGGCCGCCGCCGTACTCGTGCTCGTCGTCGGCGGCCCGCTCACCGTTTTGTCGCTCACCGACCGTGAACCGGTCATCACGCAGGCCGCGCCCACCGTCGTCACGTCGGTGGTGCCCCCGCCGCCCTCGTCCCGGGAACGGGACGCGGGCCCGGACGGCGGCGCCGCCCCGTTCGGCTGGTCCGAAGCGGGCAACGCGGTCGCCGCCGAGGTCACGGTGCAGGAGAAGGAGTGGGGTAGCGCCGTCGAACTCGAACTGCGCGGCCTCATCGGCCCGATGGTCTGCCAGCTCTTCGCCTACTCCCACGGCGGAGAGGCGTACGTCGTCAACAACTGGAGCGTGCCGTCCAAGGGATACGGCGTTCCCGGTTCCCCGGATCCCCTTGTCATCACCGGTTCGACGGCGTTGCGGAAGGCCGACATCGAACGCTTCGAGGTGCACAAGCAGGACGGCACCGTACTGGCCATCGTGCGCCGCTAGTCTTATAACGTAAAGATAACGACGAGATCGCTTTTTGAACCGCCTCCCGGCTGGAGCCGTATCTCCCGGTAGCCGGATGTCCCTCGGCGAGCGAACGGAAGGTTCGCCGCGCATTGAGGAATCCGGGTATCCGACAACGGCGTGGCTCATGCCTGGGCGCGAGTGTTTCGCGTGCCGGGAAACGTAATGAGGTGAGCAAGTCAATGGCACGAAACCAAGGGCGCCATCGCATCGCCCGCAGGACCAAGATCGCGACCGCGTTGTTCGGCCTGTCGATCGCGGTCGGCGGGCTGGTGGTGTCCACCACGACCGGCGACCCCGACAGTGCCGCCGCGGACGAGGTCGACAAGTCGCAGTTCGTGGACATCACCGAGGTCCGGCCGAACGTCGACAAGCCGGAGCCGGGCCGGAACGCCTCCACGGGCTCGTTCACCGTCGACTGCGGCAAGAACGAGAACGGGCATTTCAATCCCGACAACTTCATCGCGCAACCGGGTGTCCGCAACGGTGCCCAGCATCTGCACGACTACGTCGGAAACCTTTCCACGAACGCGGATTCGGACAACGACAGCCTGCTGGGTGCCGGCACCACCTGTGAGAACGGTGACGAGTCGACGTACTTCTGGCCGGTGGTGCGGATCGACACCGCGGAGGAAGCCGAAGGGCGGCAGGGCCGGCGGAACCAGGATCGGCGGCAAGGCGGCCGGGACCAGAACGACAACCAGAATCAGCGGAACGAGGCTCAACTGGAAGAGCCGAACGCGGACAACGAACTCGCCGGCAACGACGGGGAGATCCAGCGTCCCACGGTCGTGGACATCACCTTCAAGGGCAACGCCCAGGAGAAGGTACAAGAGATGCCGAAGTTCCTCCGGATCCTTTACGGTGACGCGAAAGTCACCACCAACGGTCCCGCCGACGCGCGGGCGAGCTGGACCTGCGCCGGCTTCGAGAACAGGGTGATCAAGCAGTACCCGATCTGTCCCGAAGGCAGCGACGTCAAACGGGTGCACACGTTTCCGAGCTGTCTCGACGGCGACAACATCGACAGCGAGAACCACCGAGACCACATCAGGTACCCGGACGAGAACGGCGAATGCGCGAACGGCCTCACCGCCGTCCCGGAGCTCACCATCTCACTGACCTACGAGATTCCCCGGCGGATCCAGGTCAATGGGCAGTACAAAGTGGACTCGTTCCCCGAGGAGGACCACAACCCCTTCTCCGATCACGACGATTTCGCGAACGTGATGTCGGACCAGATCATGGACCGGCTCGTCGATTGCGTCAACGAAGGCCGAAAGTGCCGCGAATGACGCCCTGAAACGGAAGCAGGAACCTGCGAAGAGAAAGGAAGATACTCCGGCCCGGCGGGTCCCCCCCCACACCTCACCCACCCGCCGGGCCGGCCCTACCCGGAAACCGATCGACACAACTGAAGAACGCTCCGCAAGCGTTCACCCGCCCTGTCGGCGGCTTCCCGAGGGAGGCTCACCGGCGGGGCTCTTTCGGTAGGTTGGCGGTATGGGTGAGCAGAAGGACCGCATGTTGCGCGGTGAGCTGTACCGGGACAACGACCCTGAACTGGTCTCGGACCGCAGGCGTGCGCAGACGCTCGTCGACCGGTTCAACGGCACGGGTGTCGAAGACACCGGTGAGCGGGACACTGTGCTGCGTGAGCTGCTGGGCAAACTCGGCGAGGGTTCCTGGATCATGCCGCGGTTCCAGTGCGACTACGGCTATCTGATCGAGATCGGCGCCAACAGTTTCCTCAACTACGACGCCATCCTGCTCGACTGCGCGCCGATCAAGATCGGCTCCGACTGCTCGATCGGGCCACGCTGCCAGCTGCTGACCGCGCTGCACCCCATGGAGGACCACGAACTGCGACGGGCTCGCTGGGAATCGGCCGCGCCGATCACCATCGGGGACAACGTCTGGTTCGGCGGCGGCGTCATCGTCTGTGCCGGGGTCACCGTCGGCGACGACACCGTGGTGGGCGCGGGGAGTGTGGTCACCCGCGACCTGCCGTCGAAGGTGTTCGCCGCGGGCAACCCGGCTCGCGTCATCCGGGAGCTCTGAAATATCCGAGTGGCTACCTGTCCACCGGCGTGATCCGGGTGCGCCGGCTGTGCTCGAACACCATGGAGGTGCGCACGTCGGCCACCTCGGGACGTTCGGTCAGCTTGTCGATCACGAAGGCGTAGAGACTGTCGTTGTCGGGGACCGCGACATGCAGGATGAAATCCTCGGTCCCGGTGGTCACGTAGAGCCCGACGAGATCGGGAAGGGCGTTGACCCAGTTCCGGAAGCCTTCGATGTTGCGGCGCGAGGGCGGGCGCACCCGCACCGCGATGAGCGCCTGCACCCCGCGGCCGATCGACGGCAGGTCCACGTCCAGCAGCGCGCCGCGGATCACGCCGCGTTCCCGCAGCCCGCGGGTGCGGTCCAGCGCGGTGGTCGGCGAAACGCCCACGGCGGCGGCCACTTCACGGTTGGTCTTCCGTGCGTCCGACTGGAGTTGCGCCAGGATCGCCTTATCAAGTTCGTCCAGTCGTGCCATCTCGACCCTTTCACCGTATGAAGTACGAGCACGGTGGACTGTACTCGTATGTCCTCTTAGCTTGACCTTGTTCATCCGTTGATGTGAGCAGGAGATCAGCTGAATGTCCGAGTACGGTACGGCCATCGGATTCACCCCCGACGAGATCGATCCCACCGCGTCGACCCGATCGGCCCGGTTGAAGTGGGTGATCGTGGTCAACAGCGAGCTGCCGCCCGGCCGTGCGGTGAACGCGGCGGTCTGCACCGCCGTCGCCACGGCGAAGTCCGTGACGGGTCTCTTGGGAGGCGAAGCGGTCGATGCCGACGGCGAGCACTACACGGGTTTGCCCTGGGTCGGCTGCTCGATTCTGTCGGCCGACGCGGAGAAACTGCGGGCCATCCGTGCCAAGGCCGCCGCCTCGCCGGGCTGCCACGTCGCCGACATGCCCGCCGTCGCCCAGCAAATCCGCGTCTACGCCGATTTCCTCGCGACGATGAAGGAAATCCCGACCGAGGAGCTGGACTTCTGCGCGATCGGCATCGTCGGCCCGCGCAACCGGATCGACAAGCTGGTCGGGAAGCTGCCGCTGATGCCGTGAGCGGTGGCCGTTCGGTCCAGGTGGTGGGGGGGGGGGGGGGGGGTGGTGGGGCGCAGAAACAACCCCCCACCCACCCAACCCACACCCACCCCCACACCCCCCCCCCCCCCCCCCCCCCCCCCCCCCCCCCCCCCCCCCCCCCCCCCCCCCCCCCCCCCCCCCCCCCCCCCCCCCCCACGCCGCTTCAGACATCGAGGAGGTCCCGCAGCGCTTCGGTGAATTGGGCAGGATTACGTTGCGGCGCCAGATGCGCCCCGGGCATCTCCGTGAACGGCAGGCCCAGTTCGAGCGCGAGGACCTTCGCGGGCTGGTAGTGGTAGCGCCCCCGGCTGCCGACACCCGCGACGGGGACGATCTCGGTCCTCGTCTTCCGCAGCGCCCGCAGATCGGGAAGGTAGTCGAGGATCTCGGCCAGTTCGCGGCCGAAGAGCCGTTTCCAGTCCTCCTCGTTCGGCAGCCGGATCGCGCGCAGTTCGGGCAGCGCGGCGCCGGCGATACCGTCGGTGAACCGTTTGAACGCCCCCATGAGGTCGCCCGCCTGCGCGAGCCGGACCTGCGCGTTGGCCTCGTCGAGCCAGCCGAGCGCGTCCGGCAGCAGCTGGATGGCGGGGGGTTCGTGGGCGACCAGCACGGTCGCCGCGTCCGGGTAGCGGGCGACGAGGTCGAGACCGATCATGGCGCCCGCACTGGTCCCGAACACGCTGGCCGGCCCACCGCCGACGTGCTGAAGGACCGCGTGGGCGTCGTCGGCCTGCTTCGGCACACTGACCGGGCCGGTGCTGGTGTCGGTGCTGCGGAAGTGGCCGCGCCGGTCGTAGGTGACGACGGTGTAGTCGTCGGCGAGCAGCTTCGTCATCGCCCGGAAGGTGTCCGCCGAGCCCAGCCCACCGGCGATCAAGAGCAGAAGCGGCCCTTCGCCGGTGCTGCGGACGTACAGCTCACCGTCCTCGACCGGACAACGACTCTCCGAGATCATGGCCGAAGTCAAGCACAGGGCGTTCGGTCCCTCACTCCGAGGCCAGCCGCCGCAGGATGCCGGTGGCGTCGGCCACGATCGTCTCGATGAGGTCGCCGACCGCGGGCAGGTCGTCGAGCAGGCCGACGACCTGCCCGGACGCCAGCACCCCGGCGCTCCGGTCGCCCTCGACGAGTCCGGCGCGCAGCAACATCGGCGTGTTGGCGGCCATCAGGACCTGCGACCAGGTCCGGTCGCCGCCGCGTTTCATCCGCAGTCCCTCGGTGGCGAGCGAGCGCCACGACAGCCCGGTCAGTTTCCGGAACTTCGCGGCGTTGCGGGCGGCCCTGGCGAGCCCGCGTACCGGACCGGCGGACTCGATCGCGTCGACCAGTTCCGTGCGGAGCACACGATGCGGCATCCCGTCCACCTTGCGGGTGACGACGGTGCCGTTGAGATCACGAGTGAGGTAAGCCTGCTTGATCTCGTCGGGAACGGTGCTTTCCTTCGTCAGGAGGAATCGGGTGCCCATGGCGACCCCAGCCGCCCCGTAGGCGAGCGCCGCGGCCAGCCCCCGGCCGTCGAAGAAGCCGCCCGCGGCGACCACCGGGATGTCGACGGCGTCCAGCACCGACGGCAACAGCAGCGTCGTCGCGACCCCGCCGGTGTGCCCGCCGCCTTCGCCGCCCTGCACGATAACGGCGTCGGCACCCCAGCCCGCGACCTTTTCCGCGTGCCTGGCCGCGCCGACCGAAGGGACGACGAGAACGCCGTTGTCCTTGAGCCGCGCGATCATGGCCTTCTTCGGCGCGAGCGCGAAGGAGGCGACGCGGACCTCTTCGGTGATGAGCAGTTCGACTCGGCGCGCGGCATCTTCGGCGTCCGCCCGGAGGTTGACGCCGAACGGCTGGGACGTGCGGCTCTTGACCTCCTTGATGGCCGCCGCCAGTTCGTCGTAGGTCATCGTCGCGGACGCGAGGACGCCGAGGCCGCCCGCTTCCGCCGTCGCGGACACCAGCCGCGGCCCGGCGACCCAGCCCATCCCGGTCTGCACGATCGGGTGCCGGATCCCGGCCAGTTCGGTCAGCGCGGTCTTCACGAAGGGACTTCCTTGTCCCGCGACGTCTTCGGATCCAGATTGGTACGGATCAGAAGCAGTTCGGATTCGGTCGGCAGCCGGGATTCCGTGACCCCGTCGGTGCTCAGCGGGAACGACGTCGCCTCGACGACCTCGTCCACGGAAACCCCCGGATGCACGGAAAGCAGCCTCGGCGCGTGGTCTTCGCCACCGAAGTCCAGGACGCCGAGGTTGGTGACGACGCGGTGGACGTCGTGATATCGCAACCCCGCCTCGCTCGCCCTGGCGTAGCCGACGCCGGACACGACGTCGACGCGATCGACGAAGACCCGTTTGCCGTGCCGCGGAACCCAGTAGCTCGTGCGGTGGTTGGCCGTGTTGCCCGGCCCGCCGCGCACGCCGAGAAGCTGCTTCTCGGGCCGGGAATGGTCGCCGATCGCCGAGATGTTCTGGTTGCCCTCGCCGTCGATCTGGTTCGCGCCCATCACCACATGCCGTTTTCCGCGCGGTACCACGGTGTCGAGGACCTTGCGGAACGGCTGCCAGCCTTCGACGACGGAGTCGGGGGTCATCAGATACGCCTCGCCGTCGGACAGCAGGATGTCCGGTTCGAACGTCAACCTGGCGAGCCGGGCACCCAGCGACGGAATGAAACCCATGGGGCTCACCACGATTTCACCGTCACCGCGGAACAATTCGGCACAGGCCACGACGGCGACCTCGGCACGACTGATGTCACTCATGCGGACTCCCCGAATTCGGCGACGGCCTTCTGGTAGTGCGCTTCGTCGCCGGACAGGAACCTGTCGACGAACTTCGGCCACGCGTCGAGATCCTTGGCCGCTTCGGCGTAGTGACGCTGGAACCGTTCATCGCGCCCGTAATCCGGGACGGCGGTGGTGAAATGCGCGCCGTTCGGCGTTTCGGTCACCCCGGTGACGAGCATCCGGCTCAGCAGCAGGCTCTGTACTGGCCCCGCTTCGGCGAGTTCGGCCGTCTCCACGATCTTTTCCGTGGACACGTAACACTTTTCGGCGGCAAGGGCGAACAGTTCGTCGAAGTATGGATCCGGCCCGAGATACTGCGCGTTGCCCCGGGCGTCGGCGCGGTTGAGGTGGACGAAGGCCGCGTCGAGCTTGAGAGCGGGCACGGCCAGCAGCTCTTCGGTGTCGTCGTAAGGGGATCGGACGGTGCGCAACGACGGGTTCAGGTCCATGACGCCGGAGCCGAGGCCCGCTCGCGTCGGCAGGAACGGAAGTCTTTGCGCGGCAGCGGAAAGACCGGTCCCGAAAACACCTTCGTCGTACTCCGTGACGGAGATCGACCCGGCTTCCCGCGCCCGGGAGAACCACGGGTCGTAGGGGATCGAGTCCAGGGTGACGAAGCCGAAGACGAGATGCTTGATCTTGCCCGCCGAGGCCAGCAGTCCGACGTCCGGACCGCCGTAGGAGACCACGGTGAGATCCTTGACCGGCGAGCGCAGGATCGCGCGTACCAGCGCCATCGGCTTGCGCCGCGAGCCCCAGCCGCCGATCCCGATCGTCATGCCGTCCTCGAGTTCGGCGACGATCTCGTCCGGCGTCATCCGCTTGTCGGCCATCACTTCCCCTTACCGTCCAAGAACTCCTGGCGTGCGCCATCGGAGACACCCGCCAGGTTGAGTTCGAAGGTGAATCCCTGCTCGAAGCGGTAGCTGCGGTGCACGGGCTGGACGTCGATGCCGTTGATGGCTTGTTTCGCGGCGCGGATCACGCGGGTGTCCTTCGCCGCGATCTGCCGCGCGACACCGAGCGCGGTCTCGTCGAGTTCCTCCCGCACCACCACGGTGTAGACGGAACCGTGGTGGTGCAACTGATTCGCGGTGATCGTCGAAGCCGTGTAGTACAAGGCGCGCATCAGGTGCTGGGGGACCAGCCGCGAGAGATGGGTCGCCGCGCCGAGCGCGCCGCGATCGACCTCCGGGAGCCCGAAGGTCGCGTCCTCGCTGGCGATCACCACGTCCGCGTTGCCGACCAGGCCGACGCCGCCGCCGAGACAGAAACCCTGCACCGCGGCGATCACCGGGACCGCGCAGTCGTACACGGCGGAGAACGCCGCCGCGCAGCCCTCGTTCGCGCCGATCAGCGCGCCGTACCCCGGATCACGCTGGATCTCCTTGATGTCGACGCCGGCGTTGAAGCCGCGGCCCTCCGCGCGCAGCACCACCACGTGGGTCGCGGGGTCGCGCCCGGCGTCGGTGACGGCGGAGGCGAGGGCGAACCATCCCTTCACGCTCAGCGCGTTCACCGGGGGCGCGTCGATCGTGACCACGGCGATGCCGGGCTCCGGTGAGTGGGTGGAAATGGACATCGTGCACCCTTCGCCGCTACCAAACCTAGCACTTGCTTGGTACGTTAGCAGGACGTCCGGTCCGGGTACAGCGACGTGAAGGAGGCCCGGCATGGCACTCGAACTCCGGCTCGACGACGTCGTGGTGCTGGTGACCGGTGGGGTACGCGGTATCGGCGCCGGTGTCACCAGGACTTTTCTGCGTGCCGGCGCCGAAGTCGTCACCTGCGCCCGCACCGAACCCGAGCGGCCGGTCCGCGCCGGGGACAGGGCGTCGACGTTCATTTCTTGCGACGTCCGTGACCCGAAGGAGGTCGACGCGCTTGTCGAAGAGATCGTCCGGCGGCACGGCAGGCTCGACGTCGTGGTCAACAACGCGGGTGGCGCGCCGTACGCCGAGGCGGCGAACGCGTCGCCGCGGTTCCACGAAAAGGTCGTCGCACTGAACCTGCTGGCGCCGTTGACCGTCGCCCGCGCGGCGAACGCGATCATGCGGCAGCAGGAAAGCGGCGGCGTCATCGTGAACATCAGCAGTGTCAGCGCGACGAGACCGTCGCCGGGGACGGCATCCTACGGTGCGGCGAAAGCGGGCCTGGACAACTTGACCGCGTCGCTCGCCGTCGAGTGGGCGCCGAAGGTGCGGGTCAACGCGCTCGACGTCGGCATGGTCCGGACCGAGCACTCGCATCTGCACTACGGCGACGAGGCGGGAATCGCGGCCGTGGGCGCGACAGTCCCGTTAGGACGGTTGGCCGAACCGGACGAGATCGGTTCCTGTGCGGTGTTCCTGGCATCCCCGCTGGCCTCTTATGTCAGCGGTGCCTGCCTGACCGTGCACGGCGGGGGAGAGGTGCCCGCCTTCCTCGCCGCTTCCCATTCCAGGGTCGGAGAACGAAAGGAGCCGGTGTGAGCGGGATCGCCGACGGCCGGATCGTGGTGGTGACCGGGGCCGGACGTGGTATCGGCCGGGCGCACGCGCTCGCCTTCGCCGCCGAGGGCGCGCGGGTGGTGGTGAACGACCTCGGCGCCGGGATCGACGGCGGCGGCGGGTCGGCGGGACCCGCGCAGGACGTCGTCGACGAGATCGAGGCGCTCGGCGGCAAGGCGGTCGTGAACACCGACGACATCGCGTCCTGGGACGGCGCCGCCGCGCTGGTGCGGACGGCCCTCGAAACGTTCGGTGGCTTGGACGTCCTGGTCAACAACGCGGGATTCCTGCGCGACCGGATGCTCGTCAACCTCGGCGAGGACGAATGGGACGCGGTCATCCGCGTCCATCTGAAGGGGCATTTCGCGCCGACGCGGCACGCCGCCGAGTACTGGCGAGCCGAGGCGAAAGCGGGCCGGACGCGGGCCGCGCGGGTGATCAACACCAGCTCCGGGGCCGGCCTGCTCGGCAGCGTCGGACAGGGGAACTACGCGGCCGCGAAGTCCGGGATTTTGGGTCTCACGCTGGTCGCGGCCACCGAATTCGCACGTTACGGCGTCACCGTGAACGCGATCGCCCCGGCCGCCCGTACCCGCATGACCGAAGTGGCGTTCGCCGACGACATGACCGCGCCGGAGGACGGTTTCGACGCCATGGCACCGGAAAACGTGTCGCCGCTGGTGGTGTGGCTCGGTAGTGCGGAATCGTCCGCGGTCACCGGCCGGGTGTTCGAGGTCGACGGCGGACGCGTCTCGGTCGCGCAAGGCTGGCGGCACGGCACGATGCGGGACAAGGGTTCCCGGTGGTCACCGGCCGAACTCGGTCCCGTCGTGGCGGAACTGCTGGCAGAGGCTCCGGTCCCTGAACCCGTTTACGGGGCTTAGGCGTCCCGCGTCAGATCCCGGACCGCGGGGAGCTGCCGGAACCCGCCGGACTCGTAGGTCGCGACGGCGGCGATGTTCGAACTAGGTGTGTTGACCCCCGCGCTCGACGACCCCAGCTCCTGGAGAGCGGCGGCCGCCGCGACGGAGATCGCCCTGCCATGACCGTGCCCGCGATGGTCCCGGTGCACGCCCATCGGCTCGAGGATCCCGGGCTTCCCCGGACCTGCCGACCACACGGCCACCGCCGCGACTGGGTTGTCCTGGTCGTCGTGCCCGACCAGGCACCGGCCATCGGCGTACGGTGCCCCGGCCGCCATCGTGTGCCACTTCTCGGGGGTGAAGGTCGACCCGTCGAACGCCGCCCGTGTCATGTCGGCCCACACGTGTGCTCGGTCTGGTCCGATCGTCTCGATCCGCAGGTCGGGAGCCTTCACCGGTTCGGTGAGGTCGCGGCGCAGCGGTGTCCACGGTTCGTCGGTGCGCCAGCCGTGCTCGCGCAGCACGTTCTGGATCACCGCGTCCATCGGCGCCTCGACGGACACCTTCCCCGCCGGCAGCACACCGCGTTCCGGCGCGATCACGTCTTCGGTCATCCGCCGCGCCAGTTCCTCGTCCTCACGAACGTCCGGCGCGGTCGTGAGCCGCAGGAGGTCGGCGCCGTCCAGGAGGCCGACGGCGACAATCCGGCCGTCGCGGCGCCAGATCCGGACCGCCGCGGCCGTCGCCCCCGTCCCCGCGCGCCAATACCAGCCGAGGTCACCGGGATGCAACTGCCAGGCCACCCCTTCGGATTGCCAGTCCCGCAGCGCGTCCACGGCTTCGTTCAGGCCGTCCGGCCCCGGTTGCTCCAAGCTGATCGCCATACCGGTGATCACACACCCCGCACGAAAGGCTCGCATCCGGTTTTCGGTGAGGCCAAGATGAGGACGTGAAGTCACTTCAGCGTCGTCTCTGGGAAGCGGTCGAGCCGCTGCACGCCGTCGTCTATTTCGCCGCGGAAACGGCGGCCGCGGCCAAGGCGGTGGGGCTGCCGGGTTGGTGGATGGGTTATTTCGCCGGCCGGGTCGCGCCGCTCGGGGCGCTGCCGGAAGCGCCCGCGACAGCGATGCTCTTCGGGTTCGCCCCGCGGAGGGTCGCGCGCTCCCTGCCGGACGCGTGGAAGTACGCGGAACCCGCCGTCGTGCTCCAGAGCCGGATGGACGCCGTCGAGGCCGCCCTGAACCGGATCCTCCCCGCCGACGCGCCTCTCGACGAACTCGCCGATCTGCTCGAACAGGCCGTCGGCGGCTGCGACCACGCGGGCAGGCCGCTCGCCGCCGCCTGGTCTTCGGTCGCCCGGCCCGCCACGGCGGCCGGGCGGGTCTGGCTCGCGGCGACGGTGCTGCGCGAACATCGCGGGGATGGTCACGTGCTTTCCGCGGTCACCGCCGGACTGCGCGGACTCGACACCGCGCTGACCCACATCGGCAGTGGGGCGGTGACCCGGGAGGTCATCCAGATCAATCGTGGCTGGTCCGATGACGAATGGGACGAGAGCGTCACGCGGTTGGCCGAACGAGGCGTCCTCGACGGCGATCTGACGCTCACCGAGCACGGAACCGCCCTGCGCCAACGGATCGAAGACGAGACCGACCGCCTCGCCGCCGGTCCGCTGGAAGCACTCGGGGAGGACGGGGCCGCAGCGGTCCTGCGGATCGCCGTCCCGCTGAGCCGAAGGATCTTCGACACCGGCGCGATCCCGCTGCCGAATCCGATGGGGGCGCCGCGGCCCTGACCGCTCGAAACTGTCGGACCCCGGTGGGACGCTGTTCCGCATGGCGACGTGGCGACAGTTCAGTGAAGAGGCACCCGCGCTGGCGGAGAAGATCAAAGAGCGGTTCACCGCGGCGAAGTCGCATGTGCTGGCGACGGTCCGGCGGGACGGCTCGCCCCGGGTCAGTGGCAGTGAGGTCGATTTCCGTGAGCAGGACTTGCTGATCGGTTCGCTGATCGGCGCGATGAAGGCGAAGGACCTACAGCACGACGGCAGGTTCGCGATCCACGCCGCCTCGGCGATCGACGAGGGCGGCGCGGACGCGAAGGTGTCGGGAAAGGCCGTCGAGATCACCGATCCGGCGGAGGTCGCCCGTCTGCAGGGCGACGACGGGGAGGCACACGTCTTCCGGCTCGACCTCACCGAGGCCGTGCTGACCTGGGTCGAGGGCAACACCATCTATTTCGACTTCTGGAAGGAGGGTCAGGGGAGCAAACGGCTCGCGAGGCCGGACAACGGTCCGGTGGCCGAGGTCGACTTGGACTAGTGCGTGTCTCTCAACCGACGGTTGGCGGGTTGGGCGAGGAAGCGCGCTTGAGAGACACGGCGCTAGATCCGTTCGATGATCGTGCCGGTGGAAAGCGCGCCGCCGGCGCACATCGTCACCAGCGCGGTGCTCGCGTCACGGCGTTCCAGTTCGTGGAGCGCCGTGGTCAGCAGACGGGCCCCGGTGCTGCCGACGGGATGCCCGAGCGCGATCGCGCCACCGTTCACGTTGACCTTGTCCTCGCCGGCCCGGTGCACCCGCTGCCACGACAACACAACTGAAGCGAACGCCTCGTTGACTTCGAAGAGGTCGAGGTCGCCGATCGTCATCCCCGCCTTGGTCAGGACACGTTCGGTCGCCTGCACGGGACCGTCGAGGTGGTAGTACGGCTCCGCGCCGACCAAGGCCTGCGAGACGATCCGCGCTCGCGGCTCGAGGCCCAGCGCCTTCGCCCGGTCCGAGTCCATCAGGAGGAGCGCGGCCGCGCCGTCGGAGATCTGCGACGACGTCCCGGCCGTGTGCACGCCGCCTTCGAGGACGGGCTTGAGCTTGGCGAGCCCTTCGACGGTCGTCTCACGCAGCCCTTGGTCACGGGATACCAGCCGTGTTTGGCCGGTCGGCTCGCCGTCCTCGCCGAGCACGGGTGCCTTCACCGCGACGACCTCGCGGTCGAAGTGTCCCGCGGCCCACGCGGCGGCGGCCTTGGCTTGCGACGCTGCCCCGAACAGGTCGACGTCGTGTCGGGTGATCCCGCGGCGTTCCGCGATCCGCTCGGCCGCGCCGTACTGGTTCGGCATGTCGATCGACCACGTCTGTGGCCGTGGCGTGCCGATGCCCTCGCCGCGGTTCGCACCGAGCGGAACCCGGCTCATCGCCTCGACACCGCAGGAGACGCCCGCGTCGATCGCCCCGGCCGCGATGAGCCCGGCGATCAGATGCGTCGCCTGCTGCGCCGAGCCGCATTGGGCGTCGATGGTGGTCGCGCCCGTGGTCTCGGGGAGCCCGGCGTGCAGCCACGCCGTGCGCGTGACGTTGCCCGCCTGCTCGCCGGCCTGGGTCACCGCACCGCCGATCGCCTGCTCGATCAGCGCGGGATCCAGTCCCGCGCGTTCGAGCAGGGCGCGCTGCGCCGCGCCGAGGATCTCGGCGGCGTGCAGTCCCGCCAGGTGACCCCTTCGCTTGCCGACAGGGGTGCGGACCGCCTCGACGATCACCGGACTACCCACGTTCGCCTCCCGGGGAAACACCGTTCACTACCGAGGAAAGTAGAACACGTTCTTGATTTGAGCAAGTCACCGCAGGGTCGGCCGGCTCTTGATCACTGATCGCCGCTCCCCTTCATGATCGGACTCGCAGTGCTCTTATTGGGTGAGTTAACGGGTTTCACTGAAGCACTTCACTTGGTGAACACCGTATGCTTCAATCGGTTCTAGAACGTGTTTCATTGGCGAACCGCGTAGGAGGTAGCCCGTGGCCGCTCCCCTGATCCCCGCCGGTTTCGATTTCACCGATCCGGATCTTTACGCCACCAGACTGCCTCTGGCGGAGTTCGCCGAACTCCGCCGCACGGCACCGGTCTGGTGGAACCCGCAGCCGCACAACACCGCGGGCTTCCGCGATGACGGTTACTGGGTGGTCAGCCGGCTCGAAGACGTCAAGGCGGTGTCGAGGGACAGCGAGCTGTTCTCCTCCCGGGAGAAGACCGCGATCATCCGGTTCGACGAGAACATGACCGAAGACAGTCTCGAAGCCAACCGTCTGGTCCTGCTCAACATGGACGCCCCACAGCACACGAAGTTGCGGCGGATCGTGTCGAAGGGCTTCACACCGAGGTCGATCGCGAGACTCGAGGACACCTTGCGCGAGCGCGCGGAGAAGATCGTCGGCGAGGCCAAGAAAAAGGGCTCCGGCGATTTCGTCGTCGACGTCGCGTGCGAACTTCCCTTGCAGGCCATCGCCGAACTGATCGGCATCCCGCAGGAAGACCGGCTGAAGATCTTCGACTGGTCCAATCAGATGGTCTCCTACGACGACCCCGAGTACGAGGTCGAACCGCTCGCCGCGTCCGCGGAGATCGTCGGCTACGCCTGGAACATGGCCGAAGAGCGGCGTAAGTGCCCGATGGACGACATCGTCACCAAGCTGGTGCAGGCCGACGTCGACGGCGAATCACTGGCCTCCGACGAGTTCGGTTTCTTCGTCATCCTGCTCGCCGTCGCGGGCAACGAGACCACGCGCAACGCGATCACCCACGGGATGAAGGCGTTCCTCGATCACCCCGATCAGTGGGAGCTGTACAAGAAGGAGCGGCCGAAGACCGCTCCGGACGAGATCGTCCGGTGGGCCACGCCGGTGGTCGCCTTCCAGCGCACGGCGACCAGGGACACCGAACTCGGCGGGCAGCACATCCGCGAGGGCGACCGGGTCGGGATGTTCTATAGCTCCGCGAACTTCGACCCGGACCACTTCGACGAGCCGGAGAGGTTCGACATCCTCCGCGACGACAATCCGCACGTCGGTTTCGGCGGCACGGGTTCGCACTACTGCATCGGCGCCAACCTCGCGCGGTTGGAGATCGATCTGATCTTCAACGCGATCGCCGATGTCATGCCGGACATCGCCGAGGTCTCCCCGCCGGACCGGCTCCGGTCGAGCTGGCTCAACGGGATCAAGCACTACCAGGTCTGCTACGCCTGAACCGGTGCCGTGGGCCTCGCCGCGTTCGTTGTCGCGCTCACCGGCGGGGCCTCCCGGGAGGAGTTCGCCTACACCGTGCCGCGTGATCGCCCCCGGGTTCGGCGTGGTCTACGCGCCCGGACTGTCTCCAATGGACATCCACGCCGTCTTCGAGGCCACGATCGACGGCCGCCGGTACGTCTTCGACGCGACCGGCCCCGCGTTCCTCTCCGCCCTCGGCTGTGAGCTGGACTTTCTCGGCAACACCGTCCTGGCGGCCGCGGTCCCGCCGCTGCGGGAGGACGACGGCTCGGAGCCGATCGTGCTCGCCTGATCGCGTGTTGCCCACGAGCCGTGACCTCGCTGAGGTAGACATGGGCGTGTGAGGGAGAAGCAAGCACCGACGAAATGGAAGCGGCTGCGTGCCCGCTACCGCTGGCTGGACCACGTGGCGCGGGCGGTGAACCGCTACATCGAGTACGGCGGTTACCACTACGTCGCGTCGATCACGTATTTCAGCCTGTTCTCGCTGGTGCCCATCCTCATGGTCGCGGTGTCGGTGGCCGGCTTCGTGCTGGCGAGCCAGCCGCAGCTGATCGAGTCGATGCTGAGCGCGCTCACCGGCACCCTGCCCGGTGGCCTCGGCGACAAGGCGGGCGAGCTGCTCACCGGGTTCGTGGAGCAGCGGACCAGCGTCGGGATCATCGGTCTGATCATCGGGCTGTACTCCGGCTGGAACTGGATGAACTGTCTCCGCGACGCGCTCACCGCGCTGTGGGGCCAGAACCGGTCGGATCTGCCGCTGCTGCGCACGATCGCCGGCGACCTGGTCGCGCTGCTCGGCCTCGCGAGCGCGCTGCTGGTCTCCTTCGCCATCACGCTTTCCGGGTCCGCGCTCGGCCGGTACCTGCTGGGACTGGCCGGGGTGGACGACACCGCCTGGGGGCACAACGTGCTGTCGGCGATCTCGATTCCCCTGGCGTTACTGGCCAACTGGCTCGTGTTCCTCTGGGTGCTCACGCGGCTGCCGCGGAAACCGGTCGGGGTCCGCAGCGCGATGCGCGGCGCGGTCGCGCTGGCGCTGGGCTTCGAGCTGCTGAAGCAGGCCGGTGGGATTTACCTGCGGTTGATCGGGGACTCGCCGACCGGGGTGGCGTTCGGTTCCATCATCGGTCTGATCTTCTTCATCTCGCTGGTGGCCCGGATGCTGGTGTTCGTCACGGCCTGGACGGCGACCGCGCGCGACGCCCCGCCGGATCCGGTCCGGCCGCCCCCGCCCGTGGTGGTCCGGCCCGTGGTGGCGGCACCCGATCGGCACGGCTTCAAACCGGTGCTGGTGGGGGCGGTCACCGGGGTGGTCGCGACACTGGCCGCGCAACGCCTCCGCCCGCGCCGCCGCCCCTGACACGTGCGATGAGACCCCTTCAGCTCGGCTTGGCCGAACCCACCACCCACATCGAGAAGAACTGTGAACCGCCGCCGTACGCGTGTCCGAGCGCGATCCGCGCGCCGTCGACCTGGTAGTCCCCGGCCCGGCCCATCACCTGCTTGGCCGCTTCGGAGAACCGGAGCATCCCGGACGCGCCGATCGGGTTCGACGACAGGACACCGCCCGACGGGTTGATCGGCAAGCGGCCACCGAGCGCGGTCTCACCCGCCTCGGTGAGCTTCCAGCCTTGGCCTTCCTCGGTGAATCCCAGATTCTCCAGCCACATCGGCTCGAACCACGAGAACGGCACGTAGATCTCGGCGGTGTCCACTTCGGACAGTGGGTCGGTGATGCCCGCGGCCCGCCACAACGCGGCGGCGGCGTCCCGTCCTGCCTGGGGGTTCACCTGGTCGCGTCCGGCGAACGTGGTCGGTTCGGTGCGCATCGCGGTCGCGTGGATCCACGCGGCACCGCCGGGAACGGCGTCGCCCGACGCTTCGTCCCCGATCACCATCGCGCAAGCGCCATCCGAGGACGGGCACGTTTCGTCGTAGCGGATCGGGTCCCACAGCATCTGCGACGCCTGCACCGACTCCACCGTGATGTCGGACTGCCGCAGATGGGCGTAAGGGTTGAGGGCGCCGTTGCGGCGATCCTTGGCCGCGACGACCGCGCCGACGTGGTCGGGCGCGCCGGATCGCCGGATGTACGAGCGCACGTGTGGCGCGAAATAGCCGCCCGCCCCGGCGCCCACCGGCATCTGGAACGGCGGCAAGATCGACAGACCCCACATCGCGTTCGACTCGGACTGCTTCTCGAAGGCCACGGTCAGCACCCGCTGGTGCACACCGGCCTGCACCAGCGACGTCGCCACGAGCGCGGTCGAACCGCCGACCGAACCCGCGGTGTGCACGCGCAGCAGCGGTTTCCCGGTCGCGCCGAGCGCGTCGGCGAGGAACAGTTCGGGCATCATCACACCCTCGAACAGATCCGGCGCCTTGCCGAGGACGACGGCGTCGATGTCGTCCCAGCCGGTCTGGGCGTCGAGCATCGCCCGGTCGATGGCTTCCCGGAGCAGTCCTGGCATGGACACGTCGGTGCGTTTGGCCTTGTGGTGGGTCTGGCCGGTTCCCAGTACGGCCGCGAGGTGCTTCACGAGAGGACCTCCAAGGTCGCGACCAGGTTCTGCTGGAGGACGGGGCCGCTGGTCGCGTGGGCGAGGGTCTTGCGCGCGCTGCCGTCGAGGATGTGGTTCGCCGCCTCGCCGATCCGTGCCAGGCCGGCCGAGAACATCGGGTTTCCGGTCAGGACGCCGCCGGAGGGGTTGATCCGCACCCGGTCGCCGAGGCCCAGCGCGTCGCGCAGGATCAGCTCCTGGTGGGTGAACGGCGCGTGCAGTTCCGCGAGTTCGACACCGTCGAGGTCGAGCGCCCGCCCGGCGGCCATTGTGGACGGTGACCTGGTGAGGTCACGGACACCGAGCGCGGGGGAGTCGACGCGGTGCTCGATGCCGGTGATCACCGCGGGGCTGTCGACGAGGTCCGCCGCCCGCTCGACCGAGGCGAGCACGAGGACGGCGGCGCCATCGGTGACGGGGGCGATATCGTGAGCCCGTAGAGGATCCGCGACGAACGGCGTGTTCAGGAGATCGGCGACTTCGACCGATCCGGAGAGCTGCGCGGCGGGATTCCCGGCGGCGTCGGCGCGGCTGCGCGCGGCGACCTCGGCGAGGTCCTTTTCGGACCACAGCCCCGCTTCGAGGCCCAGTCTCGCCTGGATCCCGGCGACGCTCACCGAGTCCGGCCACAACGGCGCGACGACGTACGGGTCCATTTGCAGGGCCAGCACTCGGCGCAATTGCCCGGCGGAGGACTTGCCGAACCCGTAGACGAGCGCCGTTTCGACCTCGCCCATCCGGATCTTGAGCCACGCCTCGTACAACGCCCAAGCGGCGTCCATCTCGACGTGTGACTCGTGGATCGGCGGGAAGGCGCCGATGGCGTCGACGGCGGCGATGAACGAGAACGCGCGGCCGGCGAGGTAGTCCGAGGAGCCCGAGCACCAGAACCCGATGTCCTCTTTGGACAAACCGGTGCGCTCGAAGACCTCGGCGAAGATCGGCACCAGCATTTCCACGCCGTTGGTGGTGCCCGGGGTGCTGCGGACGTTGGGGGCCTGCGCGAAGCCCACGACTGCTACATCTGGCACGGTGGTCCTCACAGATGGTGGGCGAAGGATTCGTACGGTGCGTCGGGTTCGCCGGTCGGTTCGAAATGGCCGATGTTCTCCAGCGACGTCCACCATCCGTCCCGCGGTTTCCACGCGGCACGGACCCGCATGCCCATCCGGACGTCGGCGGCGTCGCAGCCGAGGACCAGGTGCAGGAACGCGATGTCCGCGCCGTCGAGCAGGACGTACGCCGCGACGTACGGCGGTTTGATCTTCTGTCCGAGGAACGGCACGTTCACGATGCAGAACGTGGTGACGATGCCGGTGTCGGGCAGCTCGACCTCGTCGGTGGTCGGAACACCGTCGGTCGGGCAGGCACCGCGCGGCGGGATGTAGACCTTCTCGCAGGAGGGACAACGCTGGCCGATCAGCTTCCCCTCGGCGAGCCCGCGCAGGTACCGGCTTTCCTCCGGCGACGCGGAATGCTCGTAACGCAGGTGGATCGGCGTGATCACCACGCTGACCGGCGCGCCCTCTTCGCGTTTCGCGACCGGGGGAGGCCCCTCGGTGGGTTCGGTGTCGGGCCCGTCGGCGGGGACGAAATAAGCGATGTCCCGGATGTGGCCGACGGTCTCGTTCGCCCAGCGGATCCGTACCCGCTGTCCAGTGTGGACTCCTCCGGGACTGCCCGCGTCGACCGCGTGCAGGATCGACGTGTCGGCTCCGTCGAGCCGGATCAGCGCCCAGGCGAACGGCCGTGACAACGGCTGGCCGTCGAGGGGTTCGGCGATCCAGGACCAGGAGACGATCTCGCCCTCGGACGCCACCGGCACGAACTCGGACAGCGCCTCGGCGGTCACGGGATCGTATTCCAGCGGCGGCACGTGCACGCGGCCGTCGCTGCCGCGAACGCCTTCGACGCGGCGCTCGCGCAGGGCGTTGACGAACCGGCCGAGCACGGGGCCGACCGAGCGGGTGTAGTCGAAGCCCACGTTGAGCGGGGCCGACAGCGGAAGTTCGGGTGCGCTCACGTTCTGAGTGAAACACGTTCTTGATTTTCCGGCAAGACCGGTCGTGTCGGGCCCACAAACGGTTGCTCTTGAGTGGAACGCGTTCTAGATTTTCGGCTATGTCGACTGCCACCGGGACACTTGGGGTTTGGAACATCGCCGCGCGGGAGCCGGAGCGGGTCGCACTCGTCGATCCGGACGGCCGCTCGATCGGCTACGGAGAGCTCGCCGCGAAAGCGAACGCGTACGCGCGGGGGCTTCAGGCCCTCGGGCTCGAGACCGGGGACGTGGTCGTCGTCCTGCAGCCCAACGGCGACGAACTCGTCGCGGCCTATTTCGCCGCCCTCCAGTCCGGTCTGTACATCGTGGTGGTCAACTGGCATCTGGTCGGGCCGGAGGTCGCCTACATCCTTTCCGACAGCGGCGCCAAGGCCTTCCTCGCACACGAACGCTTCGCCGACGTCGCGATCGCCGCCGCCGACGAGGCCGGGATCCCGGAGCGCGGGCGGTTCGCGGTAGGTGACGTCGCGGGCTTCCGCCGGATCGAGGAACTCGGTTCCGGCGAGGGCGACGGGCGTCCGGAGCGGCGCACCGCCGGCTCGCCGATGCTCTACACGTCAGGGACCACGGGACGGCCCAAGGGTGTCCGGCGGCCGCTGAGCGGAGCCGATCCCGACTCCGTTCCGGGCGCGTCGACCTGGTTCTTCGGGATCTTCGGCCTGGTGCCACACGACGGGCACGTGCACCTGTGCGGGTCGCCGCTCTATCACACGGCGGTGCTCAACTTCGTCGCCATTTCGCTTCAGCTGGGGCATACCGCGGTGCTGATGGACCGCTGGGACGCCGAGGAGATGCTGCGGCTGATCGAGCGGCACCGCGTCACGCACAGCCATATGGTCCCGACGCAGTTCCGCCGTCTGCTCGCGCTGCCGGACGACGTCCGCGCGGGCTACGACGTGAGTTCGCTGCGCGTGATGATCCACGGCGCCGCGCCTTGTCCGCTGGAGGTCAAACGCCGGATGCTCGACTGGTGGGGTCCGGTCGTCACCGAGTACTACGCGGCCACCGAGGGTGGTGGGACGGCGATCTCGGGGGAGGAGTGGCTGGAGAAGCCGGGTTCGGTGGGGTTGCCATGGCCGGGTTCGACGATCAAGATCCTCGACGACGAGGGCACGGAACTGCCCGCCGGCGAAACCGGCACGGTGTACATGAAGATGGGCGACTCGAAGTTCGAGTACCACAAGGACCGGGCCAAGACGGACAAAGCGCGGGTCGGGGACCTGTTCACGCTCGGCGACGTCGGGCATCTCGACGAGGACGGTTACCTCTTCCTCCACGACCGCAAGGCGGACCTGATCATCTCGGGCGGGGTCAACATCTACCCGGCGGAGATCGAGGGCGAACTGGTGATGCACCCGAAGATCGCCGACGTCGCGGTGTTCGGCGTCCCGCACGAGGACTGGGGCGAGGCGATCAAGGCCGTCGTCGAGCCCGCCGACGGTGTCGAGCCGTCCGACGAGCTGACCGCGGAGATCCTCGAGTACGCGGCGTCCCGGCTGGCGAAATTCAAACTCCCGCGTTCAGTCGACTACTTGCCCGAACTCCCGCGAGACCCGAACGGAAAGCTCTACAAGCGCAAGCTCCGCGACCCCTACTGGACCGGTTACCGCGTCCCGTAACCCGTAACTCGCGTGATCGAACGGCGAACTCGCGTGATTGAAGGCGGAACTCGCGTGATCAGACGGAGAACTCGCGTGATCAGACGGACATGACCGTGTTCGCCGTTCAATCACGCGTGTTCGCCCTCTGATCACGCGAGTTACGGGTTCGATCACGCGAGTTACGGGGTTAGCGTCCTCGAAAGACGGGTTTGCGCTTCTCGGCGAAGGCGCGGGGGCCTTCCTTCGCGTCTTCGCTCGCGAAGACCTCGATGCCGTATTGGGCGTCAAGCTTGAAGGCCTCCTCCTCGTGCATGCCCTCGGTGTCGCGCAGGGTCTTGAGGATCGCGCGGACCGCCAGCGGACCGTTCGCGGAAATGAGGCTCGCGAGTTCGAGCGCTTTGTCCAGCGCCTTCCCGTCCGGGACGACGTGGCCGATCAGGCCGATCTCCAGCGCCTCGGCGGCGGTGATGTGCCGCCCGGTCAGCAGCAGGTCGGCGGCGACGGTGTACGGGATCTGGCGGGGGAGTCGCACGGCTGAACCGCCCATCGGGAACAGGCTCCACCGCGCTTCGGAAACGCCGAACTTCGCGCTCTCGCCCGCGACGCGGATGTCCGTCCCTTGGAGGATCTCCGTACCGCCCGCGATCGCGGCGCCTTCGACGGCGGCGATCAACGGCTTCTTCAGCCGCCGTCCTTTGAGCAGGCCCTCGATGCGGCTGGGGTCGAACGTGCCCTTCTCGAACGAGTCGGACGGCGAGTTCTTCGACATCGACTTCAGGTCCGCGCCCGCGCAGAACGCGCCACCCGCGCCGGTGAGCACGCAGCAGCGGACCTCGTCGTCCTCGTCGACCCGGTTCCACGCCTCGACCATGATCCCGAGCATCTCGCCGCTGAGCGCGTTGCGGGCCTCCGGCCGGTTCATCGTGACCACGAGGGTGTGTTCGATCTTTTCCACCAGCGCGTGCGGTTCGCTCACCGAAACCTCCCCAAGAGCGGCCATTGCCCAGAACAATAACATGTTCTACTTTGAGGGAGTGGCACTCAACATCGCGGATCTACTCGAGCACGCCGTCGACGCCGTGCCGGAGCGCATCGCGGTCGTCTGTGGCGATCGGCGGGTCACCTTCGCCGAACTGGAAGAGCGCGCCAACCGGCTGGCGCACCACCTCGCCGCACACGGCGTGGGACCCGGATCCCACATCGGTGTCTATTCCCGGAACTCGATCGAGGCCCTGGAATCGATGATCGCCGCGTACAAGCTGCGCGCGATCGCGGTCAACGTCAACTACCGCTACGTCCACGGTGAATTGCGGTACCTGTTCGACAACGCCGACCTCGTGGCGCTGGTCCACGAGCGTCAGTATGCGGACAAGGTGGCCACCGTCCTGCCGGAGACGCCGAAACTGAAACACGTTGTCGTTGTCGACGACGGAAGCGACGGCGACTACTCGTCTTACGGCGGCGTGGACTACGAAGCCGCGCTCGCCGAGGGATCCCCCGAGCGGGACTTCGCCGAACGCAGCGCCGACGACATCTACATCCTCTACACCGGTGGCACCACCGGCTATCCCAAGGGCGTCCTGTGGCGCCACGAGGACATCTGGCGCGCGCTCGGCGGCGGCATCAACTTCGTCACCGGCGAGTACGTCCCGGACGAATGGACGCTCGCCGAACAGGGCAAGTCGGGCAGCCTGGTCCGGCTCCCGGCCGCGCCGCTGATCCACGGCGCCGCGCAGTGGGCCGCTTTCGGCGCGCTGTTCACCGGCAGCCCGGTCGTGTTCGTCCCGCGGTTCGACGCGCACGACGTCTGGAAAGCCGTGCAGGACAACAAGGTCCAGGTGCTCACCATCGTCGGTGACGCGATGGCGCGGCCGCTGATCGACGCCTACCGCGAGGGTGACTACGACGCGTCGTCGATCGTCGCGGTGTCGAGTCACGCCGCCCTGTTCTCCCAGTCGGTGAAGCAGGAATTCCTGTCGCTGCTCCCGCATGTGGTGATCACCGACGCGATCGGATCGTCCGAAAGCGGATTCACCGGCATCGGCATGGTCAGCAAGGACAGCGACCATTCGGCCGGCCCGCGGGTCGACTTCGGCAAGGACGCGATCCTGGTCGACGACGACGGCGCGCTCGTCGAGCCGGAACCGGGCGCGATCGGGCTGATCGCCCGGCGCGGGCACGTCCCGCTCGGGTACTACAAGGATCCCGCGAAGACCGAGAAGATCTTCGTCGAGATCGACGGCAAACGGTACGTCGTCCCGGGTGATTACGCGCGCTACGAGGACGACCTCACGGTGACCCTGCTCGGCCGGGGGTCGCAGTGCGTGAACACCGGCGGCGAGAAGGTGTACCCGGAGGAAGTCGAGGGCGCGCTGAAGTCGCACCCGGACGTCTTCGACGCGCTCGTCATCGGCATCCCCGACGACCGGCTCGGCCAGCGGGTGGCCGCGGTGATCCAGCCGAGGGCGGGCAAGGAGCCCGACTTCGTCGCGCTCGAAGCGCACGTGCGGACCGAGATCGCCGGGTACAAGGTGCCTCGCACGCTCTGGCTCGCCGAGGAGATCGGGCGCTCGCCCAGTGGCAAACCGGACTATCCGTGGGCGGAGCGCTACGCCGCCGAGCACGAGCCCGCCACCATTCCATCGGCGTAAAGGAGTTTCATGCGGACGTCTCTGTGCGACCGGCTCGGGATCGAGCTGCCGATCGTCGGGTTCACCCCGTCCGAACACGTCGCCGCGGCGATCAGCCGGGCGGGTGGTCTCGGCGTGCTGGGCTGTGTGCGATTCAACGACGCCGCCGAACTCGACTCCGTCCTGTCCTGGATGGACGAGAACACCGGCGGCAAACCGTACGGCGTCGACATCGTCATGCCCGCCAAGATCCCGGCCGAAGGGACGTCGATCGATCTCGCGAAACACATCCCCCAGGGGCATCGCGACTTCGTGGAGCGGACTCTGCGTGACCTCGCGGTGCCGCCGCTGCCGGACGACACCGACGAACGCGCGGGAGTGCTCGGCTGGCTGCATTCGGTCGCGCGGTCGCATGTCGAGGTCGCGCTGAAGCACCCCATCCGGCTGATCGCCAACGCGCTGGGTTCACCGCCGGTGGACATCATCGAACGGTGTCACGCGAAGGGTGTGCCGGTCGCGGCCCTGGCGGGCAAGGCCGAGCACGCCGTCCGGCACGTCGAGAACGGCGTGGACATCGTTGTGGCGCAAGGCTATGAGGCGGGCGGGCACACCGGAGAGATCGCGTCGATGGTCCTGCTGCCCGAGGTGGCGGACGCCGTCGGCGACCGCGTTCCGGTGCTCGCCGCGGGCGGGATCGGCTCGGGCAGACAGGTCGCGGCGGCACTCGCGCTGGGCGCGTCCGGGGTGTGGATGGGCTCTTTCTGGCTCGCCACCGAGGAATACCTCCAGACCATGGGGGATTCCGAGGCGGTGCAACGCGCACTGGTCGCGGCGGGTTCCTCCGACACCGTCCGGACGCGGATCTACACCGGCAAACCCGCGCGGCTGCTCAAGACGCGGTGGACCGAGGCGTGGGCCGCGCCCGACGCGCCCGAACCGCTGCCGATGCCGTTGCAGAACCTGCTGGTGTCCCACGCGCACGACCGGATCCATCACGCCGCGGATCCGACTGTGGTCTCGATGCCGGTCGGGCAGATCGTCGGCCGGATGGACCGGGTGCGCCCGGTCGCCGAGGTGATCGCGGAACTCGTGTCGGGCTACGACGAGGCACTGTCGCGTTTGGACAAGACCCGCTGAGGCCGCCCACTTGCTATTGAGGGGTAAGGCAAGGGCGGCATGACTGAGCCTTGGGATGAAGGACTTCTTCGCTGGCTTCAAGGTAGGAGAGCGCGGCAAGGTGGTTCTATTGAGGAGAAGGTCAAAGGTGTCGTGCGAGGTGGAGGCATCCACGGAGCACACGAGGGCAGGGGTGGGCGTGACCGTGGTCCTGGTGTCACCAGGGGTGCCTCGGAAGGTAGTGAAGGCCTCCTTCCCTGCCTTCAGGGTAGGCAAGGAGGCCTTCACGGACCGGTGAACGTTTCCTCGTCCGGTGATCATGTCGCCCGACCTCACGACACCTTTGCCTTACCCCTCAATATCCCTCTTGTCACTCACGACCCCTCGCGAACCACGCAAGTCGGGCAATGATCCCTCGGAAGTGTCCCGTATGGACAGTTGAGCGGGTGTCAGGCCTCTTTGGCGAGCCCGCTTCCTCCGCAACGCCACGTCTGCCTTCCCGCACGCTATGAACGGTCCGTTACTTGCAAATTTCGCAAGTAACGGACCGTTCATAGCATGCCGTGCGCGAGGAAACCTAAAGCCCGGCGGCCGCGTTCTTGATCGCGGTCGCGAAGGTGCTCACCTCGGTGTAGACGCCGGGAGCGTGCGCCCGCGCGCACCCCTCGCCCCAGCTGGTGATGCCGACCTGGATCCAGGCACCGGCGCTGTCGCGACGGAACATCGGGCCGCCCGAGTCACCCTGGCAGGTGTCGACGCCGCCGGAGTTGACGTTGCCCGCGCAGATCTCGGCGCTGGCGATCAGGCCGGCGTAGCTGCCGCCCTGCGCCTTGCAGGTCGAGTCGGAGACGAACGGCACGTTGGCCTTGAGCAGGTAACGCTGCTGCGCCCCGCCCTCGGACGCGGCACCCCAGCCCGCGATGGTGAACGTACCGCTGTTGTTGGCCGACGAGGTGTTGATCGGCAGCGTCGGGATGCCGCTGACCGGGCTCGCGAGCTTGATCAGGGCCCAGTCACCACCGGTGGAGGTGGGGTAGGTCGGCGACCGGTGCACGTAGGTCGACCTGACCTTCGTGGCCGCGGTGCTCTGCAGGTCCACGACACCGAGGGTGGCGGTGATGCCGGTGTTGGCCCCGGTCCGCGACACGCAGTGCGCGGCCGTCAGCACGATCTGCGGGGTGTAGAGCGCCCCGCCGCAACCCATGGAAAGCCTTACCATCCAAGGGAATTCGCCCTGAGCGGCGCGGGTGCCACCGACCACGTCGGTGGACGGCGGCTGCGCGGCGGCGGCTTGCGGAGCCGTGGCGAGACCCGCCAGGGTTCCGGCCGCCGCGACGGCGATCAGGGATTTTTTGAGCAGGCTGAACCGACGCTTGATGTTCAAGGGTTCATTCCTTCCGGCTGTCCACAGTGGAGGCAGGGAGACTGACTGCGGCCACCTGACTACAGCAGGTGGACATACACCGGGACAACCGACTTTCTTCGGATCTTTCGGCCGATGGTGGTGATTAACGGACGTTCGAGCCGAACCGCCGACGAAGGGCGTAGCCCAGAGCGCCCAACGCCAGTACTCCCGAACCGGTGACCACGGAAACCGCCGGAAGGCTGAACGCGAGCACGGCGCAACCGAGCAGGCCGGCGATGGGGATGATCCGACGTGCGGGTCGCAGGGTCAGCGCGCTGGCGTTCGCCACGGCGTAGTAGGCGAGTACCGCGAACGAGGAGAAACCGATCGCGCCGCGGAGGTCGAGGGTGCTCGCGAGCAGGGCGACGACGACACCCACGGTCACCTCGGCCCGGTGCGGGACGCCGAACCGAGGATGCACCGCGGTCAGGTAACGAGGGAGGTGCCCGTCGCGTGCCATGGCCAGCGTGGTCCGCGAAACACCCAGGACGAGTGCGAGCAGGGAGCCGAGTGCGGCGACCACGGCACCCACCCGCACCGCGGGCGTGAGCCACGACCAGGACGACCTCTCGACGCCTTCCGCGATCGGGTCCGGGCCGCGGCCCAGCAGCTCCGGGCCGAGGTGGTACAGCAGGACGAAGGCGAGAACGGCGTAGACGACCAGCGCCAGCCCGAGCGCGATCGGCACGGCGCGGGGGATGGTGCGCGCCGGATCGCGGACCTCCTCGCCCAGCGTGGCGATCCGGGCGTACCCGGCGAACGCGAAGAACAGCAGGCCTGCGGCCTCGAGTACGCCGCCGATCCCGGGAGCTGACAGCGGGCCCGGTGTCGCCGTCGTCACCGTGCCGCCGAAGAGCATCGCGGCCGCCGCGAGCGCCAGGATCGCACACGTGACGGACACGATGAGCCTCGTCGCGAACGCCGAGCGCTGGACACCGCGGTAGTTCAGCCCGGTCAGCGCGGCCACGACGGCCACCGCGAACACGCTCCGCCACGGCTGCCCGAGCCCTGGCGCCGCGTAGGTGACCACGGTCAGTGTCATCGCCGCGCAGCTGGCCGTCTTGCCGACCACGAAACCCCATCCGGCGAGATACCCCCAGAACTCGCCGAGGCGTTCCCGTCCGTAGACGTAGGTTCCGCCGGAAGCCGGGTACAGCGCGGCCAGCCGGGCCGACGACGTCGCGTTGCAGTAGGCGATCACGGCGGCGATGGCGAGCCCGGCGGGGAGCCACGCTCCCGCGGCCCGGGCGGCCGGGGCGAAGGCGACGAACACCCCGGCCCCGACCATCGAGCCGAGTCCGATGAAGACCGCGTCGCGGAGGCCGATCCGCCGAATGAGGGTGCCCTTTTCGTCCACGAGTGTGAGCGTGGCATGAACACTTCGTTCGGGTCAGTACAGCCCAGGTGAACTCGGCCTAAGATCTGGACAGTGAGAACACGTTCACCGAGAGTCCATCCTTCTGCCGACGGCCCGGTTCGAGACGGAATTCCCGAACACGGCCGCATTCCACGCTATTACGCGGTCAAAGTCGAACTGTTCGACGTGATCTCCGAATTGGGACAAGGAGCGGCACTTCCCACGGAACGGGAACTGTCCGAACGCTTCGAGGTTTCCCGCGCCACGGTCCGCCAGGCCGTCGGTGAACTCGTGCTCGAGGGGCGGCTGAGCAGGCGACAGGGGAGCGGCACGTACGTCGCGGGCCCGAAGCTCGTCCAGCCGCTCGCTTTGGTGAGTTACACCGAAGGACTCAGGAGGCAGGGCATTCAGCCGGGCCGGAATTTGATCTCGCTGGAACGGCGCGAGGCGGGTCCTTCACTGGCTTCGGAACTGAAAATCGATCCCGACGACGACGTCATCCACATCGAGCGGGTGCTGCTCGCCGACGACGAGCGGGTCGGGCTGGAATCGACCTATCTCACCGCCGAGCGATTCCCGACACTGATGGATGTGTTCGATCCCACACAGTCTCTCTACGCCTGTTTGCGGGAACGGCTCGGGGTGGTCTTCGACGGCGCCGAGGAGCGCGTCGAGACCGTTCTCGCCACTCCTCGGGAGGCTCTGCTGATCGGGACGAACCCGGCGTTGCCGATGCTGCTGATGCACCGGACGTCGTGGGGGACCGACGGCATTCCGTTCGAGCGCGTCCGGTCGCTGTTCCGTGGCGATCGGTTGTCCTTCGAAACCCGCCTCGGCCGCGTGGAGTAACCCGTTCCCCGCGCGGTATTTGTACTTTCAACGACCGCATTCAGAGGACGAAACGCGGACAAATGTAACGCGAAGATAACAGGTCTGGTCCACATTTCGGGAGCACTTCACCTGGGGTTACGGCGGGGGTCACGGAGCGTTGGTGCGCGCGGACGAGCGTCTGCGGGGTGCGAATCCTCATCATCGGCGGCGGAGTGCTCGGCACCCAGCACGCCTGGCAGGCCGTCGAACGCGGCCATGACGTCGTCCAGATCGAACGCGAACCCGAGGCCAGGGGCGCGTCCGTACGCAACTTCGGGCTGGTCTGGGTCGGTGGCCGTGCCAGTGGTCCCGAACTGGAGACGGCGGCGCGGGCGCGCGTGCTGTGGGAGCGCATCGGGGAACGCGTCGAAGGGATCGGCTTCCGGCCGAACGGCTCCCTCACCGTCGTCCGCACAGAGGCCGAACTCGCCGTCGCGCGGGCGGCGGCCGCCACCACCGAGGACCGCGGCTTCAAACTGCTCGACGCCGCCGAGACCCGCGAGCTGAACCCGGCCCTGCGCGGCGACTTCCTCGGCGCGCTCTGGTGCGACCGCGACGCCGCCGTCGAACCGCGCGTCGCTCAGCCCGCTTTGCGCGCCGAACTGGCGAAATCCGGCCGCTACACCTGGCTGCCCGGCCGCGAGATCCGCGACCTGACCGATCGGGGCGTCGTCGACGACACGGGCGAAACCCATGAAGGCGACGTCGTGGTGCTGTGCACCGGCGCCTGGACCGGTGGCCTGGTCAAGGAACTCGCCGGGCAGCCTCCGATTCGACGGGTGCGGTTGCAGATGGCGCAGACCGAGCCACTCGGGGAGACCCTCACCACCACGGTCGCCGACGCGGACAGCTTCCGCTACTACCCGGCCTACCGCGGTGCCGAGCTCGACGGCCTCAACGCGGGCCAGCCGCAAGGCGAGATCGCCGCGGCCAACGCCATGCAGTTGCTCATGGTCCAGCGTCTCGACGGCTCGCTGACCATCGGCGACACCCACGAATACGACGAGCCGTTCTCCTTCGACACCACCGAGGACCCGTACGACCACTTGGCCGAGGTCGCCGGGGCGCTGCTCGGACGGCCGCTCCCGCGGATCGCCCGCCGCTGGGCCGGCGTCTACGCCCAGACCACCGACACCTCCCGGATCGTGCACCGTGCCCGCGTCGCGGACAACGCGTGGCTCGTCACCGGTCCGGGTGGCCGGGGCATGACCTGCTCGCCCGCCATCGCCGAAGACACCGCCGAGGAGCTTTCATGGTGAACACCGAACTCGTCGTCCTGGACATGGCCGGGACCACCGTCGCCGACGACGGCCTGGTGATCCGCGCCTTCACCACGGCGATCGCCGCCGCCGGAGTGTCCGAAGAGGACAGTCGCTTTCCCGGCATGCTGGACTACGTGGTCGAAACGATGGGGCAGTCCAAGATCGTCGTCTTCCGCGCACTTCTCGAAGGGGACGAGGACCTCGCCCAGCGCGCGAACACCGCGTTCCAGGACGCCTACGGGAAGCTCGTCGCCGACGGCCACTGCGAGCCGATCCCCGGCGCCGAGGAAACGATCCAGGAGTTGCGTGCCCAAGGTGTGAAGGTCGCCCTCACCACCGGTTTCGCCGCCAGTACCCAAAAAGCCATCCTGGACGCGCTGGGCTGGCACGGCCTCGCCGACGCCGTACTGGCGCCGGGCGAAGGCGTCAGCGGTGTCCGTGGACGCCCGTTCCCGGACCTCGTCCTCGCCGCCGCCCTGGGGCTCGAAATCACCGACGTCCGCCGCATCGCCGTCGCCGGTGACACGCCCTCGGACATCCAGACCGGGCTGAGGTCCGGCGCTTCGCTCGTCGCCGGCGTGCTCACCGGGTCGGCGAAGAAGCCGGAACTGGAAGCCGCCGGTGCCACCCACGTCCTCGAATCCGTCCGCGACCTCCCCGCCCTGCTGTCCCGCCAAGGAGCTTTGACGTCATGAAGAAACTCGCGGCCACCGCCCTCACCGGACTGCTCGCCCTCACCCTGGCCGCCTGCGGCGGAACCGCCGGCGGCGCTTCCGGCGACCAGACCATCACCCTGTACACAGTGGACGGACTCGAAGACTGGTACGCCCGGCGTTTCGAGGAGTTCAAGGCCAAGACCGGCATCACCGTCCAGGCGGTGACCGCCGGCTCGGGCGAGGTCGCCTCCCGGGTGGAGAAGGAGAAGGCCAACACCCAGGCCGACATCCTGGTCACGCTCCCGCCGTTCATCCAGCGGGCCGCGTCGCAGGGCCTGCTCGCCACCACGGCGCCGTCCGGGATCGACCAGGTCCCCGCCGGGCAGAAAGACGGCCAGGGTCGCTACTTCGCCGTCATGAACAACTACCTCAGCTTCATCCGCAACCCCCAGGTCTCGCCCAAGACCTGGGACGACCTGCTCGCGCCCGCGCTCAAGGGCAAGCTCCAGTACTCGACCCCCGGCGAGGCGGGCGACGGCACCGCCGTCCTGCTGCAACTCCAGCACGTCCTCGGCGACCAGGGCGCGCTCGACTACCTCGCGAAACTCGAAGCCAACAACGTCGGCCCGTCGTCCTCCACCGGCAAGTTGCAGCCGAAGGTGGCCAAGGCCGAGATCCTGGTGGCCAACGGGGATGTCCAGATGAACCTCGCCGCGATCGAGAAAGGCGGCGGTTTCGAGCTCTTCTTCCCGGCCGACGCGCAGGGCAAGCGGTCCACCTTCGCGCTCCCGTACTACGCGGGCCTGGTGAACAACGCGCCGCACGCCGAGAACGCCAAGAAGTTCCTGGACTTCCTGCTCTCGCCGGAGGTCCAGGCCAAGGCCGTCGACGCCTTCGGCGCCCCGTCGCGGACCGACGTCACGCCGTCCGGGCCGCGGGCGGACAAGGTGAAGGCCGCGCTCGACGGCGTCGAGATCTGGCAGCCCGAGTGGAACGCCGTCCTCGCGAAGCTCGACGCCGACCTCGCCGCGTACAAGAAGGCCGTGGGCCGATGACCCCGGCGGTCGAATTCCGCGGCGTGTCCGTCCGGTTCGGGCAGACGACCGCCCTCTCGCCGCTGGACCTCACCGTGGCGAGAGGGGAGACGCTGGCGATGCTCGGCCCGTCGGGCTCCGGCAAGTCGACGGCTTTGAAGGCACTCGCGGGTTTCGTCGTACCGAGCACCGGCCGGGTCCTGCTCGACGGCGAGGACGTCACCGCCCTGCCGCCGCACCGGCGCGGCCTCGGCGTGGTCGTCCAGAGCTACGCGCTGTTCCCGCACATGCGCGTCGAGGCCAACGTCGCCTTCGGGCTCAAGGCACGGAAAACATCCCGCGCCGAGACAGCGAGCCGGGTGGCCGAGGCCCTGGAACTGGTCGGGATGGGCCAGTACGCCCGTCGCTTCCCGCGTGAGCTTTCCGGTGGGCAGCAACAGCGTGTCGCGCTCGCGCGGGCGCTGGCGATCCGGCCGCGGGTGCTGCTGCTGGACGAACCACTGTCCGCGTTGGACGCCGCTTTGCGCGAGGACATGGTCGCGGAACTGCTGCGGCTGCGGGCCGAACTGCCCGACACCACGCTGATCTACGTCACCCACGACCAGGGCGAGGCGCTGGCGCTGGCCGACCGGATCGCCGTCATGCGCGACTCGAAGCTGGTCGAACTCGGGCCGAGCCGGGAGCTCTACCAGCGCCCTTCGACGGAGTTCACCGCGAGCTTCCTCGGCGCGTCCAACCTCATCCCGGTCGAGCTGATCCAGGCCGACGGCACCAGGGTCCGGCTCGGCGGCCGTGAACTGGCCGCCGACCCGTCCGGGACGATCCAGGCGGGACAGCCCGTCGCGCTCGGCGTCCGGCCCCACCGGGTCGGGATCACCGCGGTCGACGCGCCCGGCGCGCTCCCCGCCGTGCTACGCGGTGTCCAATGGCGTGGCACGGGCTTCCGGCTCGACCTCGAACTCGCGCACAACGGGGACGAGGTCCGGGCCGAAGTGCCGGACATCGAGGGTTTGCCGGGCGTTGGGGAGAAGGTCGGAGTGTCCATTCCGGACGGTTGCCCGCTGGTGGGTGTCGGATGACCGGCCTGGCACTGGCCGCGACGGCGGCACCGGCGCGAGAGCGGGAGAAACAGCCCGGACGCGGCTGGCTCCTGCTGCCGCCGGTGCTCGTCCTGCTCGGCTTCTTCGGCTACCCGCTGGTGCTGGTCGTCCTCCAGTCCCTGGAGTCGAAGACCGGCGAGTTCGGGCTGTCGGTGTGGCTGGACGTCCTGGGTTCGGCGGAATTCCGGGACGCCGCCTGGAAGACCGTCGCGCTCGCACTCGGCGCCACGGCGGGCTGCGTGGTGCTGGGAACGTTCCTGGCACTGGTGATCGCGTTCGTGCCGTTCCCCGGCGCGCGGACGCTCTCACGGCTGGTGGACACCGTGCTCGCGTTCCCGTCGTTCCTCATCGCGCTCGCGTTCACCTTCATCTACGGCAGCGCCGGAATACTGGGCGCGGGCGGATTCCTGTACTCGCCGTTCGGGATCCTGCTGGCGGAGATCACCTTCTACACGCCGTTCGTGATGCGGCCGGCGCTCGCCGCGTTCGGGCAGGTCTCGTCGGCGCAGATGGAGGTCGCGGCCAGTCTCGGCGCGAAACCCGGCCGCGTGCTGCGTCGGGTCATCCTGCCGGAAGCCTTGCCGTCACTGGCTTCCGGCGCCTGCCTGACCATGCTGCTGGCGATGAACGAGTTCGGCATCGTGCTGTTCCTCGGCGCCAAGGACGTCACGACGCTGCCGATGCTGGTCTACGGCAAGGGAATCGTCACGTTCGACTTCCCGCAGGCGTGCGTCATCGCGGTGGTCAACGTCGTGTTCTCCCTCGCCCTGTACGGAACCTACCGGCGACTGACGAAGGGAGGCCGCCGTGCTGCTGTGGACCAGGCGTAGCCGGATACTGCTGTGGGCGGTGTTCGCGGTGCTGTTCACCGCGATCGTGCTGGCGCCGCTGCTGATGATCGTGCTGGCGTCGGTCGCCGGGAACTGGACGGGACTGCTGCCGGGAACGCTCACCGGCTCGCATTTCGCGCAGGCGCTGTCCGGGGAGACGTTCGCGAGCCTTTCGGTGAGCATCCAGACCGGTGTCATCGCGTCGCTGGTGTCGGTGTTGCTGGGGACGTGGGCCGCGCTCGCGTCACAGTCGGCGCCTGCCAACCTGCGGAAGGCCGTCGACACCCTGTTCCACCTGCCGATCGCGGTACCGTCGGTGGTGCTGGGGCTGGCGCTGCTGGTCGCGTTCAGCCGTCCGCCGCTCGCCTTCAACGGCACGCGCTGGATCGTGCTGCTGGGACACGTGATGATCCTGCTGCCGTTCTCCTACAGCACGGTCTCCGCCGCGATCGCCCGGATGGACCCACTGCTGGCGCAGGCGGCGGCGAGCCTCGGCGCGGGGCCGGTCCGCGTACTGCTGCGGGTACGGCTGCCGGTCCTGCTGCCGTCGATCTCGGCGTCGGCGAGTCTCGCGCTGGCGATGTCGATGGGCGAACTGGGCGCGACGATGATGCTGTACCCACCGGACTGGCGCACGTTGCCCGCGAGCATTTTCGCGCTCACGGACCGGGGCCAGGTGTTCCTGGCGTCGGCGAGCACGGTGCTGCTGCTGGCCGTCACCCTCGCCGGGGTGGTGCTCCTCGGACTGGCTCGCGGCCGCGCGGCACAGCGATGATGCAACCCTTCGTGGTCCCGGTTCCGTCCTGGAACCATGAAGAACGCAGCGAAGACGCTGGGCGCGGGACTCGTGCTCGCCGCGACGGCGGCCTGCGGCGCGAGCGGCCCCGGAGCACCGGCGAACACGAGTACCCCGCCGGTCGTCACCTCACCCTCGGATCTGCCCACCTCGCTCCCGGCGAGCCCGCCGGTCGCGAAACCACCGATGTCACGCCCGACCGCCGGCCCGCCGCCCTCGGACAAGATGCTGCCGCCGACCCAGGTCGAGGCCAAGGTGCCCGCGCAGGTCAGCGCCGAGAACGGCGGCTTGAACGTGCACATCGAGCTGAGCGGTTGCGACGAGGCGACGGCGGACCTCGCCGGCCAGAACGCGCAGCGGGTCGTGGTCAAGGTGAAGATCGACCACGGCGATCCGGGGCGGATGTGCCCGCAGGTCATCCGCTACGCCGTCCTGCCGGTGAAACTCGCCGAGCCGGTCGGGCCGCGGACCGTCGTCCTGGAAGCGGGTTGAGCTCATGTGCAACCCCAAGGCGGCCTCGTTCCGTCCTAGCCACATGAGGTACTTAACGAATGTCATCGGCCTTGGCCTGATCGTCGTTGCGGTATCCGCTTGCGGGGCGCGGAACCAGGCAGCGGAACCCGCGGCCGGACCCGGGAGCGGCACCCTGAGTACCGCGCCGTCGGCACCGACCGCGCCGTCTTCGTCCCCGACGCCCGCGCCGGGAAGTCAGCCGGGTGTTCCGGGCGCGCCGCGCCAGGAGGTCCCGGAAGGCAGCACCAAGCTGCCGGACAAGCAGCTCGACGCGTCGGCGCTGCCCGCGGACTACCCGCGTGAGGTGTACACCAGCAACGGCGGGACCATCCTGAACGTCCGCGGCCAAGAGGGCGGCTGCGGGCACGCGACGGCGGAGGCCGCGCAACAGGACGGGACCAGGGTCACCATCAACCTGACCGAATTGCAGGGCCAGACCGGCCAGATGTGCACGATGGACATCCGGCATCCGGTGATCTCGGTGGCGCTATCGGCGCCGCTGGGGGAGCGGACCGTGGTCCTGAAGCAGATGCGATAACGGCTCCGGCCGGTCCATTGCGGCCGCGGGAAATCCGTGAAGGCCTCCTTGAGGGACCCAGAGTCCCTCAAGGAGGCCTTCACGGAACTCGGCAAGGAGTGAAGGTCCGCGCGTCCGCTGTGACTGCTGTTGTAGCTGGTGCGAACGTGGTGTCCGAGTCCGTGAAGGCCTCCTTCCCTACCCTGAAGGTCAGGGACCCGGCAAAGTCGCATAGCCGCTGGTCGTGGCGTTCTTGGTGCTTCGAACTGGACTTCCGAAGAGGGCGGGTGACAGGGTGCCTTGAGCGCCAGGTGTCCACAAAGGACACTATCCGGCCACTGGATGTCCATTCGATGCGTTTATGCACGGGCAACGCCGCTTCGGAGGCGTCCTCTGTGGACAGTCGAGAAGGTGTCAGGCCACGGTGGCGAGCCTGCCTCTGTCACCACAACATGAAGGAGGCCTTCACGGACATGCCATGAAAGAACCTTCGTCTCACCGGAAGCTGATCTGCAGCACCGGTTCCGAGGTGGCCTCGAAGAAGTCGTTGCCCTTGTCGTCGATGACGATGAACGCGGGGAAGTCCTCGACCTCGATCTTCCAGACCGCCTCCATCCCCAGCTCGGCGTACTCGAGGACGTCGACCTTCTTGATGCAGTCCTGCGCGAGCCGCGCGGCCGGTCCGCCGATCGAGCCGAGGTAGAACCCGCCGTGCTCGTCGCACGCGGCGGTCACCTTCTTGGATCGGTTGCCCTTCGCGAGCATCACCAGCGAGCCGCCCGCGGCCTGGAACTGCTCGACGTAGGAGTCCATGCGTCCTGCGGTGGTCGGCCCGAAGGAACCCGACGCGTAGCCCTCAGGTGTCTTCGCCGGGCCCGCGTAGTACACGGGGTGATCGCGAAGGTACTGAGGCATCTCTTCGCCCGCGTCGAGCCGCTCGGCGATCTTCGCGTGCGCGATGTCGCGGGCGACGACGAGCGGGCCTGTCAGCGACAGGCGCGTCTTCACCGGCAGCCGCGAGAGCTGGGCGCGGATCTCGGTCATCGGACGGTTGAGGTCGACGGTCACGACCTCGTCGGACAGGTCGTCCTCGGTGACGTCCGGGAGGAACCTTGCCGGGTCGCGCTCCAGCTGCTCCAGGAACACGCCGTCCGCGGTGATCTTCGCCTTCGCCTGGCGGTCCGCGGAGCACGAGACAGCGACGCCGACCGGGCAGGACGCGCCGTGGCGCGGCAGGCGGATCACGCGGACGTCGTGGCAGAAGTACTTGCCGCCGAACTGCGCGCCGATGCCGAACTGGCGCGTCATCTCCAGCACCTGCTGTTCGAGGTCGACGTCGCGGAAACCGTGCCCCAGCTCGGAACCCTCGGTGGGCAGATCGTCGAGATAGCGGGCGGAGGCCAGCTTCGCGACCTTCAGGTTGAACTCCGCCGACGTGCCGCCGACGACGATCGCGAGGTGGTACGGCGGGCAGGCCGCGGTGCCGAGGCTGCGCAGCTTCTCGTCGAGGAACTTCGCGAGCCGCTTCGGGTTCAGGACCGCTTTCGTTTCCTGATACAGGAACGTCTTGTTCGCGCTCCCGCCGCCCTTGGCCATGAACAGGAATTCATAGCTCGGGTCGCCTTGACCATCTTTGTGATAGAGCTCGATCTGCGCGGGCAAGTTGGTACCCGTATTGCGCTCATCCCAGAAATTCACCGGCGCCATCTGCGAATAGCGCAGATTCAACTCCTGATAGGCCTCGAAAATGCCTCGCGACAGCGCGCGCTCGTCGTCGGCGCCGGTGAGCACGCCTTCGCCGCGTTTGCCGATCACGATCGCCGTGCCGGTGTCCTGGCACATCGGGAGGACGCCGCCGGCGGAGATCGCCGCGTTGCGCAGCAGGTCCATCGCGACGAACCGGTCGTTGCCGCTGGCCTCGGGATCGTCGACGATCGCCCGCAGCTGCGCCAGGTGCGAGGAGCGCAACAGGTGCTGGATGTCGGTGATCGCGGTCTTGGCGAGTTTGGTCAGCGCCTCGGGCTCGACCTGGAGAAACTTCCGGCCCGCGGCCTCGACGACCTCGACACCTTCGGTGCCGAGCAACCGGTACTCGGTGTGGGTGTCCTTCGCGAGCGGAAGGACTTCAGTGTGCTGGAACGTGGTGGGCGCCACTGCGCGGGCTCCTTTGCCGGCATCGGGAACCCGCCCACGGTACCCAAGCCCGGCCAAGGCGTCCGCGAGGCCATGGCCGACGTAACCGAGACCACTGCCGGTGCGCGCCGACGCCAGTGGGGGGGGGGGGGGGGGGGGGGGGGGGGGGGGGGGGGGGGGGGGGGAGGAGAAGAAGAGAAGAGGGAACGGACAAGTGAGGGCAAGCGTGGGGGGGCAGGGGGGGCGGAGTAGGGC
>NZ_JBVJCE010000024.1:138632-155552 GCF_055588925.1 Amycolatopsis sp. NPDC041971
CACCCCCCCCCCCCCCCCCCCCCCCTCTCCCCCCCCCCCCCCCCTCTCCCCCCCCCCCCCCCCCCCCCCCCCCCCCCCCCCCCCCCCCCCCCCCCCCCCCCCACTGGACCGGCCGCAATTCGCAGCCCGCGATTTGTCGCCGGTCCCCACAAATCAGTTCGGGAGGCCGGGCCCACCCCGACGGACCCGACCTCCCGGGGAAAGCGATCCGGGCGCGAACACCCGACCGCGAAGAGTTATTACCTGCTCGACGGTCTCCCGACGCAGGTCATAAGTCAACGCTGCCGAACGGGTGTTGCTTTCCCGCGCCGAAAGGCCCTTTGGCGTTACGAAGCGTAGGCGCGCAGGCGATCCGCCCGCTCACCCTGACGCAGCTTCGACATGACCTCTCGCTCGATCTGTCGAACGCGTTCACGGGAAAGCCCGAAGAACTTGCCGATCTGGTCGAGCGTCCGGGGCTGGCCGTCGTCGAGGCCGTAGCGCAGGCGGATGACCTGCGATTCCCGGTCGTCCAGCGTCGCGAGCACGCGGCGCAGGTCGTCCTGGAGCAGGCCGGAGATCACGGCGCTCTCGGCGTCGGTCGCCTCGGAGTCCTCGATGAAGTCACCGAGCGGGGCGTCCTCCTCGGTGCCGACCGGCATGTCGAGGCTCACCGGGTCACGCGAGTGGTCGAGCAGGTCGGAGATCTTGTGCGCCGGGATACCCGATTCGGCGGCCAGTTCCTCGTGGGTGGCGTCCCGGCCGAGCTGCTGGTGCAGGTCACGCTTGATGCGGGCCAGCTTGTTCACCTGTTCCACCAGATGGACCGGCAGCCGGATGGTGCGTCCCTGGTCGGCCATTCCCCTGGTGATGGCCTGGCGGATCCACCAGGTGGCGTAGGTCGAGAACTTGAACCCCTTGGAGTAGTCGAACTTCTCCACCGCGCGGATCAGACCCAGGTTCCCCTCCTGGATCAGGTCGAGCAGCGGCATCCCCCGGCCGGTGTAACGCTTCGCGAGCGAGACCACGAGGCGGAGGTTGGCCTCCAGCAGGTGGTTCTTCGCGACGTGGCCGTCACGCACGAGGGCGGACATCTCCGAACGCCGCTTCGGCGTGAGGCTCTCGGCCGTGTCCAGCATGTGCTGGGCGAACACGCCCGCTTCGATGCGCTTGGCCAGCTCGACCTCGTCGGCGGCGGACAGCAGCGCCGTCTTGCCGATTCCGTTGAGGTACACGCGAACGAGGTCCGCGGCCGGGCTCTGTACGTCGAGGTCTGCTGCTGCATCGGTGAACGCCCCCGCGATCACCGGCTCCTCGGTGGACTGCGCCGGGATGCGGCGCTCGCGAATCCCGCGCGCTTCGCGTTCGAGAGTCTGGACTGACATTCTGCCTCCCCGGTCACGGGCTGAACGTGCGGTGTGTCCGCCGGATCCGCCTCGGCCTAGCAGGCCCTGTGGAAAGCCCGCTACTCCTCGTCGGCCCAGCTTGGCTGGACACTTTGCTCAACGCCGGGAGATCCGAAAACGTTCCCGGCCGCTACAGAGGAGACGGGCGGCTGACCTGGGGAGTTGCTCCACCAACCCTGAGCTTTTCCTGAGAATGCCCGTGCGGGGGAGCAGCAAGCTTGGTCTAGACCTCTACGAGGAGGGTGAACGGACCGTCGTTCACGCTCCGGACCGCCATCATGGCCCCGAACCGGCCGGTTTCCACCCGGGCGCCGCGTTCGCGCAGAGCGTCGACGACGGCCGTCACGAGCGGTTCCGCGACCTCGGGCCGGGCGGCCGCGGTCCAGGAAGGACGGCGGCCTTTGCGGGTGTCGCCGTAGAGGGTGAACTGGCTTACGACGAGCAGGGGAGCACCTGTGGTGGCACAGGATCCCTCTTCGCGAAGTATGCGAGCTTCGTGCAGTTTGCGTGCCATCGTGGCGGCCTTCGTCACATCGTCGTCGACGTGGATTCCCAGCAGTACCAGCAAACCCGGCTCGTCGATGGCGCCGGTCACCTCGTCGCCGACGGTCACGCTCGCTTCCGTGACCCTCGTCACCACCGCCCGCATCAGGCGGCGGGGAGGAGCATGCCGTGCCGGACCAGCTCGCGGACGACGGGAAGCGCGGCCTCGGCCAGTTCCTCCGGTTCGAGTCCCCGCGCGGCCGCCAGCAGCACGATCAGGTCTTCCAACGGCAGCGCGCCCTGACAGCCGGCGAGCAGCCTTGTCGCCAGTTCGTCGACTTCGTGCGACCAGCCGGGGCCGTCGGTGCGGTGCAGCCGCTGGACGGTCGTGGCCCAGCCCTCCTCGCCCGGCTCGGCGACACTCTCCAGAAGGACGCTTTCCGGGACACGGAATCGGACATCGAGGAGCGAATCGCCGTTGGCGCGCAGCCATTCCACGCGATCCAGCCAGTTCGCCGCCTCGGCGCCCAGCGGGTCGTCGTAGGCCTGGCGCAGGTCCTCGCACACGATCGTCGGGGTCGCGCCGTCCGCCCGGCGAAGGGTGACGAAGCCGAAACCGATGCCCTGGACGTCGTTCTCGGCGAACCAATCGAGCCAGGCGCCGGATTTCGCACGGCCTTCGGGGGACCGGGGATCGATTCCCGCGTCCCGCAGCCATGTGCCGACGTACAGGCCCGGATCGGCGATGTCCCGCTGGACGAACCACGCGTCGGTCTCGGCGGGCAGCCAGCGGGTCACCCGATCGCCCCAGTCCTCGCCTTTCACGTGCAGCCACGAAGCCAGAAGCTGGCCGGTGCCGCCGTCGTCGAGGAAGCCGGGCAGTTGCCGCACCACGAGCGCGCTGGCGTCGTCACCGGCGAGACCGGAGTCTCGATAGGTGTAGTCGACCCGCGGCGGGCCGACCACGAACGGCGGATTGCAGACGATCTGGTCGAACCGGCGCCGCGCGACCGGCGCGAACCATGCGCCCCGCACGAGTTCGACGTCCAGTTCGTTGAGCCGGAAGGTGGCCGCGGCCAGCGCCAGCGCGCGGGCCGAGACGTCGGTCGCGGTGACCTTCTTCGCGTGACGGGTGGCGTGCAGCGCCTGGACGCCGTTGCCCGTGCCGACGTCGAGCAGGCTGCCGACCTCACGGCGGCTGGTGGCCCGGATCAGGCTGAGGGACGCGTGGCCGACGCCGAGCACGTGGTCCTCGGGCACGGTCTGGCCGAGGACATCGGCGTCGAGATCCGACACGACCCACCAGGAGCCTTCGTCGTCGCCGTGCGGGCGCACGTCGAGACCGGCCCGGTAGCCGTCCGTGGCGGGTACGAGCAGCGTCGCGGCGACCGCGTCATCGAGGGACAGTGGCGCGAAAGCGGCCTCGACGTCCTTCTCCGGTTCGGTCGAACCCAGCAGGAACAGCCGGATCAGCGTGCCGAGCTCACCCGCGTCGCGGGTCGCGCGGTAGGCGAGTTCCGGTTCGCCGCGGCCGAGGGCGGCGTGCGCGGAGCCGAGGGCGCCGACCACGCCGTCGGTGTCGTACCCCGTCCGGCGGAAGGCGTCCCGCAGCCTCGCGCAGACGTCGTCGGACAGGTCGGGTGTGCTGGGGCTTCTGCTCACGGTGGGTAATTGCGATGGATCGGGTGTGCTGGGAATTCTGCTCACGGTGGGTAATTGCGATGGATCGGGTGCGCTGGGAATTCTGCTCACGGTGGGTAATACTGCCAGGATGAGGTCGTGAGCCTCGAAAGTGTCCTGGCACCGCTGCAGGCGGCGCTGCCCGGATTGGAAGACCTGTACACCGACCTGCACCGGCATCCGGAGCTGTCGTTCGCCGAAACCCGCACCGCCGCCGAACTGGCGCGGCGCCTGGAGGCCGACGGTTATGAGGTGCACACCGGCATCGGGCGCACCGGCGTCCTGGGGGTGCTGCGCAACGGCCCCGGCCCGAAGGTGATGCTGCGCGCCGACATCGACGCCCTGCCGGTCGAGGAGAAGACCGGCCTGCCGTACGCGAGCACCGCGCGCGGTGTCGACGCCGACGGCCGCGAAGTCCCGGTGATGCACGCTTGCGGCCACGACATGCACGCCACCTGGCTCTCCGGCGCCGCCTCGCTGCTGGCGTCCGGCCGCGAACACTGGTCCGGCACGCTGATGGTCGTGTTCCAGCCGGGGGAGGAGGCCGGGGACGGCGCCGCCGGCATGGTCCGCGACGGGGTCTTCGAGCCCGCCGGCAGACCCGACGTCGTGCTCGGCCAGCACGTGGTGCCCGGCCCGGCGGGCTGGGTGCTGACCAGGCCGGGCGTGATCATGGCGGCCACCGACGCGCTCCGCATCACGCTGCACGGCCGGGGCGGGCACGGTTCGCGGCCCGAGACCACGGTGGATCCCGCCGTACTGGCCGCGTCCGTGGTGCTGAAGCTGCAAACCATCGTGTCGCGGGAGATCTCGGCGACCGAGTCGGCGGTGGTGACCGTCGGGTCGCTGCATGTCGGCACCACGCACAACGTCATCGCCGACCACGCCGTTCTCGAGGTCAACGTCCGGTCGTTCGACCAGGCCGTGCGGCAGAAGGTCGTCGCGGCGGTCGAACGGATCGTCCAGGGCGAGGCGGCCACCGCGGGCGCGCCGAAAGCGCCGGAGATCGAGCGGATCGGGTCGTTCCCGGTCACCGAGAACGACGAGGCGGCCACCGAAGGACTCACCGCCGCCTTCCGCGACCACTTCGGCGAGCGCCGGGTGATACCCGCGCCGCTGGTCACCGGCAGTGAGGACTTCAGCGAGTTCGGCCGCGCCGCCGGGGTACCGTCGGTGTTCTGGCTGGTCGGCGGGCTGGACGAGGACAAGGTGATCGCCGCGATGACCGCCGGCCGCTTCGAACAGGACATCCCGTCGAACCACTCGCCACTGTTCGCGCCGATCCCGCACCCGACGCTTTCGGCCGGCGTCGAGACGCTCGTGGTCGCCGCTTTGCATCGCCTCACCCACCCGGGTGTCGGATGAGCCCCGGGAGTGGGAGCATGGAAGCCGGAGGTGGTGCTGTGAACGCGCCCGCCCACGGTCCCGAACCGAGGGAACCCGCTCCGGTGCTGATCACCGAAGCCGCCCCGTCCTACGAAGAGCAGCTGGCCAAGCGGAAGCGGAAGTACATCATCATGATGTCGTTCCGTATCCCGTGCCTGATCCTCGCCGGGATCTTCTACGAAACCTGGTGGCTCGCGCTGGCACTCATCGCGATCTCGATCCCGCTGCCCTGGATCGCCGTCCTCGTGGCCAACGACCGGCCGCCGCGCAAGAGCGAGAAGGTCAACCGGTTCGAGGCCGAACCGACTCGCATCGAGAGCGGCGGCCATCGGGTCATCGACGGCGGCTGACTCGTTTCGCGCGTGCTATGAACGGTCCGTTACTTGCAAAATTTGCAAGTAACGGACCGTTCATAGCACTTGGGCGGATGATCACGCGTGTCGTCCGGCTGATCACGCAACGCTACGGCTGCGGCCCGACCTTCGCCACCGCACGGGCGCCCAGCCGGGTACCGGCCTGAAGGACCTGCACGGTGGACTCACCGCGCAGCCACGCCGCCAGCACACCGGCGTCGAAGGCGTCCCCGGCGCCGGTCGAGTCGATGCAGTCCGCAGGCTGGGACGGCACGGAGGTGATGGTGCCGCTCGCGTCCACCCAGCTGGCGCCGTCGAGACCGGCGGTGACCACGACCTCGCCGACGTAGTCCAGCAGTTCCTTCGCCGCCTCGGGATCGCTCGATCCGGTCAGCGCGACCAGTTCGCTGGTGTTCGGCATCAGCAGGTCGACGCCGCGCACGTCGTCGAGGAAGGCCGCCGGATCGGTGATCAGCGTCGCCGCCTGCGGGTCGACCGACGTCGTCAGCCCGGCCTTCTTCGCCGCCGCCAGCGAGGCGAGCGCAGCGGGCCGTGACGACGGGTACAGCAGGACGTAGCCCGAGAGATGCAGGTGGCTCGCGCCGCTCAGCGCCGCCTCGGTGATGTCCGAAGGGCTGAACCGCGCGTTCGCGCCGCGGTCGGCGAGCATGCTCCGCTCACCGGCGCCGTCGACGAGCACCACGACGCAGAACGTCGGTTCCTCGGGATCGACGGCGAACTCGCAGCGGACACCGGCCGCTTCGAGTTCGCTCGTCACCATGCGGCCGCCGGAATCGTCCCCGATCCGCGCGACCAGCGTGGTCTCCGCGTCCTCGGCCCGCAACCACAGCGCGGTGTTCGCGCCGGCGCCGCCGCTGGTGAAATGAACCTTCGCGCGGATGTCGCCACCGTGCGGGATCGGGCCTTCGTGCCGCGCGACCACGTCGAGGCCGACGTCGCCGACGACGACGATGCCGCTCATGCCGCGTTCCCGGCGAGCGCGACGGCCACCTCGGTGGCCAGTTCCGCGTTGGAGAGCACCAGTGCCTCGTTCGCGTCGAGGCTCACCCCGTCGCTCGCGGTGTGGAAATGCTCCAGCAGTACCGGTGTGACGTCCTTGCCGTGCACCCCTCGCGCCTTCAAGAGCTCCAGCCCTTCGGCGAGCAGCCGATCGTGCAGTTCCTTGTCCATTTCGGACGCTTCGGGAATCGGATTCGCCAGCAGCACACCGGAATTCGCGTGCGCGCGGTGGGCGGCGATGACGGAGGCGGCCTGCGCGGCGTCGTCGACCCGCCACGGCACCTCGTGGCCGGAGGAACGGAGGTAGAACGCGGGGAACTCGCCGGTGCGGTAACCCAGCACGGGTACCGAGTTGGTCTCCAGCACTTCGAGTGTCGCGGCGATGTCGAGCACCGACTTCACCCCGGAGCAGACGACCGTGGTCGGCACCTTCGCGAGCACGCCCAGATCAGCCGAGACGTCCCAGCTCCGCGCCGCGCCCTGGTGCACGCCGCCAAGCCCGCCGGTGGCGAACATGCCGATCCCGGCCGCGGCGGCGAGCGCCGCGGTGCTCGCGACCGTCGTCGCCCCGGACCGGCCGAGGCCGACGGCCGGGCCGATGTCGCGCAGCGAGAGCTTGTCCAGGTCGGCGCCGGGCGCGCAGACGCGTTCCAGCTGCTCACCCGAGAGACCGATCAGCGGGACGCCGTCGAGTACGGCGATGGTCGCGGGGACGGCGCCGCCGTCGCGCACGACCTTCTCCAGCCGCCGGGCGACGTCGAGGTTGCGGCCGGGCGGGAGACCGTGGGACAGGATGGTGCTCTCCAGCGCGACGACGGGATCGCCGGCGGCGAGGGCGGAGGCGACCTCTTCGTGGAGGGACAGTTGCGGAGTCACGGACGAACATCATCGGTGATGTGGGTCCGCGTCACGCCAGCGGGTCAATTCGGTCGCGAGGTTCTCGCGTGCCTTGTTCTCCCAGCGCGCCCGCGCGATGTCGCTGCGGTACAGCCGCGGCCGTGCCAGCAGGTTCTCCAGCACGGCCGAGCGTCCCGCCCGCCAGTCCTCGTCGGAGTAGATCGAATACTCCTCGCGGACGCTGGTTGCGTACTCCTCGTAGATCTCGGGGGTGGCGCCGAGGATCGCGAGGTCCGCGTCGAGCAGCGCCGTGGCGAGGAGGTCGTCGGCCGGGGCGGTGTGATCGATCGTGGCGAGGACCAGTTTCCCAGCGCGCTCGACTTCGGCATGGGGGACGCCGGCGTTGGTGAGCTCGGCACGGGTCCAGGCCGCGCTCGCTCGTTCGTCCTCGCCGGGGCGGGCGTCGTAGACGACGTCGTGCGTCCAGGCGGCGATGGCGACGAGTGCTCGCTCGCGGGAACCCAAGCCGAAGGCGACGGCGAGGTCGCCGCTGTCGTGGGCGACGGCCGTGGCGTGCCGGAGATCGTGATAGCGGCGGTGCGGCTCGGCGTAGCGGGTTTCGAGGTCGTTCCACGCGACGGCGGCGATCAGGTGATCGCCGCCGAGCCTGGTGACGGCGGTGGCCCAGATCATGCCGGGCACACCCAGCGAGTCGGGGAGCCCGAGAAGTCCATTTCAAGCATGCCGAACACCTTCCGTGGCCGGACCCGGATCGACGCGTTCGAAGCGGGGTCGAGCATGTCCATTCCGTACGTGGCCGGAGCCGTCCCGTAACCCGGCATGTACGGCCTGGTCGCCGGCGGTTCCGTCATCGCGCCTCCTGTGTCGCTCAGTCGAAGATCCCACGTGCTTTGGCCACCTCGTGAAGCCAGCCCTCGAGCTGTGACTCCCATTCGACCCGCTCGAGCGCGGCGTGGTCGACCTTGAACAGGCCGAGGAACTCCTGGCCGCGGCCGCCGAACCCGCCGCTCTTGGACACCCGGACCCGTTTGGTCACCTCCAGCACGACCTGCGTTTCCGACGGCGAGGACAGGAAGGTCGCCGCCACGGAGGTGAAGACGGGCGCGAACCGCGGCGAAGGGGTGAAGCGGATCTCCTGGAAGAACGGGAGCTGCTGGACCGCGCCGTTGATCCGGCCGCGTTCCAGCACGGCCTCGCGGAAGACGAAGCCGATCCGGCTGAAGGCGTCCAAGATCCGTTTCTGCGCGGGCAGCGGCTCGATCGCGACGCCGTCGACGTCGACCGGGTCGGTGACGGAGTTCGCGATGTCGAGGCTGGTCTGGAGGCCGACGGCCATCCCGGTCAGCGGTTTGCCGAAGACACTGGAGATCGGCGTCTCCCAGGGCAGGGCCACCTCGAACGGGAGGCGGATCTGCTGACCCGGCGCGATCCGCTCGTTGCCCGCCAGCTGCTGGGTGCCGAACTCGAGGTCTTCGACGCCGGGGCGGCGTTCGTCGGGCAGCGTGACCCTGGCGAGCAGCTTCACCGAGAGACCGTTGATCTCTTGATCGACTTCGCCGCCGAGCAGCAGGACCTCGCCGCGCAGCGGGCGGCCGGGGGAGACCGTGCGGTCGAGCAGCCGGGCGTCGATCTTCGCCCCGCCGGAACCGAACGTCGCGAGCACCTTCTGGAACATGGGCGAGATCCTGCCAGGTCGCCGGTGTGCGCAGGAGGATTTGGGGCATTATGGAGGGGTGAGTACACAGACCCTTCCGAAGCCGGATACCCGTCCCGAGGGCACCGATAGCACCGACGACGACGCGCCGAAGATGTTCCACTACGTGCGCAAGAACAAGATCGCCGAAAGCGCGGTCATGGGCACGCATGTGGTGGCGCTGTGCGGCGAGGTCTTCCCGGTGACGAAGTCGGCGAAGCCCGGTTCGCCGGTCTGCCCGGACTGCAAGAAGATCTACGACGGTCTCAAGCCGGGCGACTGACACCTGGCCGTCCGGTGTCCGAAACCGGACAAAATCTGAAAATCCTTCACATGGCGGCTGCCCGTCCCGGTTTTCGCTGGTAATTCATTACCGCCAGCGAAAACCCGCCGGGACGGAGCCTTCATGCGTAGAACCGGGATCGTGCTCGCCATCGCCGCGTTGGTCGCGGTGCTCTCACCCGCCGCCGCCCAAGCCGTCACCGGCTGGACCACGGTCGGCTCGGACAACGCCCGCCCGCTCGACGAGGGCCAGGGCCTGGCCACCATCGAACGGCCGTCCGGGACCATCTACCGCTACACCGGGATCGCCACGGTGCCGATGAACCTGTCGTCGCAGGGCTGGAACCACGTCGGGGACCCGGGTTCGGCACAAGGCTGGTACGTCGAGCCGTACCAGCGCGACGACAGGGGCGCGAAGCTCTTCCGCGTCGAGTCGCCCACCGGCACCTGGGTGAACTACACGCACACGCTGGAGTCGTGGGAGGCGAACAACAACTCGTTCGCCGCCGTGACCCCCGACGCCCGCTGGATGGTGGCGGGCGAGTGGGGCACGATGGACCGGCTCCTCGTGCACCCGATGCCCGGTGTCGCGCACACGAATCCGTCGGCGAACCTGCCGTACGCGTCCGCGATCCGGCTCGACAGGCCGGTGCGGGACATCCAGGGCTGCGACTTCCTCACCGCGACCCGGCTGCTGTGCGCGTCCGACGATCCCGAAGGCTCGCTCTTCGGGACCACGAAGCCGCTGCTGCAAGTGGATCTTTCCGGCGCGTTGTCCGGTTCGGACGTGACCGGGCGGGTCACGTCACTGGGGCAGCTGCCCTTGAAGAGCACCTGCGGCGGGAACTTCGAGACCGAGGGCATCGACGTCGCCTCCGACGGGACGCTGCGGGTCATCATGCTGTCGCCTTCGTGGTGTGTGGCGTTCGACAGCAAGACTTGGCGGTTCCGGAAGGCGTGAGTCGCGTGATCAGACACGTAACTCGCGTGATCGAAGGCGGAACTCACGTGATCGAAGGCGTACCTGGTCCAATCACGCGAGTCACGGCTTCGATCACGCGAGTCACGGCTTCCGTCACGTGAGTGGAAGGCACGCCGGGCGCCCACCCGGCCCCGGCGTGCCTTCCACCTCCCGCCCCCAGGTCTACGCGGTCGGCTCGGGCGTCAGCGTCTCGGAAGTCGGAGCGGCCTCCGAAGACCGACGGGCGTCCTTCTTCGCGCGGCGCTTCTCTTTTCGCGTCTCGACCATCGTGTAGAGCGTCGGCACCAGGATCAGCGTCAGCAGGGTCGAGCTGACCAGGCCGCCGATGACCACGATCGCCAGCGGCCGGCCGATGAACCCGCCCTGGCCGGTCAGGCCGAGCGCCATCGGGACCAGCGCGAAGATGGTCGCCGCCGCGGTCATCAGGATCGGCCGCAGCCGTCGCCTGCCGCCTTCGACGACGGCGTCGGCGACGCTCATCCCCGAAGCCCGGTACTGGTTGATCAGGTCGATCAGCACGATCGCGTTGGTCACCACGATGCCGACGAGCATCAGCATCCCGATCAGGGCGGGCAGGCCCAGCGCGGTCCCGGTGGCCAGCAGCAGCCCGATCGCGCCGGTCGCCGCGAACGGGATCGACACCAGCAGGATCAGCGGCTGGAGCAGGCTGCGGAACGTCGCCACCATGATCAGGTACACGATCGCGACCGCGGCCAGCAGCGCGAGGAACAGGTTCCCGAAGGCCTCCTGCTGGTCCTCGCTGACCCCGCCGAGCTTGTACGCCGCGCCGCCGGTGAAGGTCAAACCATCCAATTTGGACTGAATGGCCTTCGTGGTGGCGGCCAGGTCCGCGCCGATGTTCTTGGCGGTGACCGTGGTGCTCAGCTCCCCGGAGGTGCGGTGCACCGCGGCCGGGCCGTCCACTGTGGACACGGTAGCGACCGAGTCCAGCCGGACGACACCGGTCGCGTTCGGGATCGGCAGCGCCTTGACCGCGTCGACCGACACCGGGGCGGTTCCCGCGCGCAGCACGATGTCCGTGCGCTGACCGTCCACCGGCAACTGGGTCACCGTGCGGCCGGCGATGGCCTGGTTCGCGATCTGGCCGATCGTGGTCGCCGAAAGCCCGCTCGCGGCGGCCTTCGCGGCGTCGACCTCGACCTGCACCCGCGGCGAACCCTGCGCGAGGTCACTGGTCACCTCGGTCAGGTCCGGCACTCCGGACAGGGCCTGGCGGACCTGCTCGGCGGCGGGCTTCAGCGCCGCCTCGTCCGGGGCGGTGACGGTGATCGAGACCTGGTCCGAGTTGAACCCGCCCGCTTCCGCGCCGATCTTGACCTCGCCGAGTTCCGGCTTGTCGAGCTTGCCCCGCAACCGGTCCGAGAGCGCGTCGAGGTCGGTGTCCTTGGCGACGGTGACCTGGATGTTGGTCGCCGTTCCGCCGCCCCCGAAGAAGCCGCCCCCGCCGATGCTGACCTGGTAGGTCTCGACGGCGGGTTCGGCGGCGAGCGCCTGCTCCACCGTGCCGGCGGCCTTCTCCTTGGCCTCGGTACTGATGCCGGGCGGCAGCTTCTGCGAAAGGCTCAGCGTCGTCGAGCCGGACTGGTCGAGGAAGTTGGTGTTCAGCTGTGAGGCCAGCCCGACCGTGCCCCCGAAGATGATCAGCGCCAGCAGCACCACGGTGACGCGGCGCCGGGTGGCGAACCGGATCACCGGAACGTACCCGCGCTGCAGCAGCCCGCGGCGTTCCTTGTCCTCGGCGGCCTGGCGCGTGAGCTCGGCCTCGTGCTCGTTCGCCGGGGTCTTCGGCGGCTTGAGGAACCAGTACGCCAGCACCGGCACGATCGTCAGCGACACCAGCAATGACGCGAGCAGCGCCACGGTGACCGTGATCGCGAACGGCGAGAACAACTCGCCGACGAACCCGCCCACGAAGGCGATCGGCAGGAAGACCGCGACCGTGGTGAGGGTGGACGACGTCACCGCCCCCGCCACCTCGCGCACGCCGTCGAGCACCGCGCGCTGCTTTTCCTCGCCGTACGCCAGATGTCGTTTGATGTTCTCCAGCACCACGATCGAGTCGTCGACCACCCGCCCGATGGCGATGGTGAGTGCGCCGAGGGTGAGCAGGTTCAACGACAGATCACCGGTCCACAGCGCCAGCAGCGCCACGACCACCGAAAGCGGGATCGACACCGCCGTCACGAGCGTCGAGCGCACCGACAGCAGGAACAGCAGGATCACCACGACCGCGAACGCCAGCCCCAGCAGGCCTTCGGTGGTCAGCCCGCTGATCGCGTCCTTGACCGGGGTGCCCTGGTCGAACACGACGCTCATCTCGGCGCCGATCTTCTTCGACAGCTCGGGCAGCTTGTCCCGCACCGATTCCGAGATCGCGACCGCGTTCCCGTTCTCCACCATGGTGATCGAGAGGCCGAGGCTCGGCTTGCCGTTGGTGCGCGTGATCGACGTCGGCGGCGCGAATCCGGCCTGGACGTCCGCGACATCGCCGAGCTTCACCGGCTTGGCGGGCTGCGCGCCGGGCCGCACCGGCTGCGCCGGTGTCAGGTAAAGGTTCTTGATCGTGTCCACTGTGGTCGGTCCGCCGCCCACCTGGACGGTGAGCGTCTTGTCGCCTTCGATCAGCGTCCCGGCCGGGACGGCGGCACCCGCGGTCTGCAACGTGGTGGCGATCGACGACGGGTCGGCACCCGCGGCGGCCAGCTTCGCGTAGTCCAGCGCGACGGTGACCCGCGGCTGTCGCGCGCCGGTCACCTCGACCTCGCGGACGCCGTCGATCTTGCGCAGTTCCGGCGCGACCTCCCCGGTCAGCGCGGGTGCGAGCGCCTGCGGGTCGCCGGTGGTCCCGGCGGCGAGCAGCACGACCGGGAGATCGTCGGTGGACCCGGCCGACACCGACGGCTCGCTGTTCTGCGGCAGCCGTGCCTTGAGCCCGTCGACGACACGCTGGATCTGCCCGACGGCCGCGTCGATGTCCGTGCCGAACTCGAACTGCGCGGTGATCCGCGACAGCCCCTCCGACGACGTCGAGTTCAGCTCTTCGAGCCCCTTCAAGCCCTGCAGCCCGCCTTCGAGCGGCTCGGTGACCTGGCGGTCGACCGCGTCCGGTGACGCGCCCGCGTACGGCGTGATGACCTGCGCCTGCGGGAACTGCAGTGACGGGAACAGCTGCTGCTTCAGCTGCGGCAGGGCGAACGCGCCGAAGCCGATCACCACCAGGGCGAGCAGCCCGATGAGACTTCGGTTGCGCAGGCTCAGTCTGGCCAGCGTGGACATGGCGGTATCCCCCAGGAATGGCTCGGGACGGGCGGGTTACCGCGAGCTTTTCACGGTGGGGGGTGGACTGGATTCACACCACGGGTGGAATCGGAGTACGACTTCGGGATGAGGCCGGCTGTCAACTTCGCCGTTCGGTCACCTGGTCGGCTTCGCTCTGCGGTTCATCGTTCACCGCTTGTTCCGGTTCGCTCTCGTCGTCCTGACGGGGATGCCGCGGTGGGACGGTCGTCCGTTCCCACAGTTTGCGGCCCTCTTCGGCGCGGATCCGTTCGCTGGCGCGTTCCATTTCCAGCCGCCGCCATTTCCGGCGCTGGCGTTTCGTCGCCTTGGCGGGCCACAGTTCCTGGATCGCGCTGTTGAAGTACGCCCCGAAGACGACCGCGAGCCCGATGAAGAACATCAGCAACAGGAACGCGATCGGCGCGGCGAGCGCGCCGTAGGTGTAGCCGGTCTTGGTGATCCAGTTCAGATAGATCCGCAGGCCCACACTGGAGAGCAGGAACACGATCATGGCGAGCATCGCGCCCGGCAGGCCGCGATGCCACGGCAGCCGTCGCGGCAGCGCGAGCTTGTAGAGCGTGGTGAGCGCCAGCACGATCATTCCCCCGAGGACCGGGTAGTACAGCGTGCCGACCCAGTAGGACACCGTGTCGCGCCAGTCGGTGGGGAAGAATTGGGGGAGCAGGTCCGGCCCGATCGCCAGCAACGGCAACCCGACCACCAGGATGACCAGCCCGGCCAAGTACAGCAACAGCGCGAAGATCCGCTGCCAGAGGTCGTTGCGGACGCCGTACTGGTCGTGCGCCACGGTGATCGCGTCGACGAACGAAGACATCGCCGACGAACCCGCCCAGAGCGAGATCAGGAAACCGATCGAGACGATCTCGCCCTTGCCGACGAACAGGATGCTGTTGACCGTCGGCTCGATGATGTCGTGGACGGCGTTGTCGCTGAAGATCGTCTTGCTGAAGGTGATGATCCGGTCGTGCACCGCGGTCACGACCTCCTGGCCGAACCAGTCGCCGACGAAGCCGAGGCAACCGAGGAGCCCCAGCAGCAGCGGCGGCAGGGACAACGTCTGCCAGAACGCGGCTTCGGCGGCCTCGGAGAAGATGTTGCCGTCCCACGCCTTGCTGAGCGTGCGGCTGAGCAGGCTTAACGGACCCCTGCGGCCCTTCGCGACCTCGGCGGCCGTATCCGGACGGCCGTTCTCCTCGCTCATGCAGCTCCTCCGCCGGCGCCGAGCGCCCTTGACGGTGTCCAGCATGGTCCATGCTGCGGCATTCGGCTCGTCACCCCCTGGGTTGTCGGGTGAGTAACCCGACAACGGGGGTGGCGCTTCCGGCGTTCCATCGGTCCGGCGGGTAGTCTCTTCGAAGTGCCCTCACCTCAGGCGCCGGCGTCGCGGCCGGATATCCAAGTGAGGGTTTTCGCTTGTGACAGGGTGGATGACCAGGTGTTTTCGGATGTGGGGGGAGGGGACCGGCATGGCGGAAACGGTTGAACGCGATCGGGGCGAGCTGGGCGCGCCTCCCGCGGCGAAGGACAGCACAGCCCGCCCGCTGCGTGCCTGGCAGCGGCGAGCGCTGACGAAGTACCTGACGAAAAAACCGAAGGACTTCCTGGCCGTCGCGACGCCGGGCGCGGGGAAGACGGTGTTCGGTCTCCGGATCGCGGCCGAGCTGCTGAGCGACCGGACCGTCGAGAAGATCACCATCGTCGCGCCGACCGAGCACCTCAAGCACCAGTGGGCCGCCGCGGCCGCGGCCGCGGGTATCGCGATCGACTCGAACTTCCGCAACGGCACCGGGGTCACCTCGCGGGATTACCAAGGTGTCGCGGTGACCTACGCGCAGGTCGCGGCGCATCCGACGTTGCACCGCGTGCGCACCGAGAACCGCAAGACCCTGGTGATCCTGGACGAGATCCACCACGGCGGCGACGCGAAGTCCTGGGGCGACGCGGTCCGCGAGGCGTTCACGCCCGCCGTCCGCCGTCTCGCGCTGACCGGGACGCCGTTCCGCAGCGACGACTCGCAGATCCCGTTCGTCACCTACGAGCCCGACGGCTCGGGTTTCCAGCGCAGCAAGGCCGACCATTCCTACGGCTACGCCGACGCGCTCGCCGACGGCGTCGTCCGGCCGGTCGTCTTCCTGGCCTATTCCGGTGAGGCCTCCTGGCGCACGAGCGCCGGGGAGGAGTTCACCGCGCGGCTCGGCGAGCCGCTGACGGCCGAGCAGAACGCGCGGGCCTGGCGCACGGCGCTCGACCCGGCGGGCGAGTGGGTCCCGTCGGTGCTGCAGGCAGCGGACACGCGTCTCGCGCAGCTTCGCGCCAACGGCATCCCGGACGCGGGCGGTCTGGTGATCGCCACCGACCAGGATTCGGCACGCGCCTACGCGAAGATCCTGGAGCGCATCTCCGGTCAGAACCCGACGGTCGTCCTCTCCGACGACCCCAAGGCGTCCGGTCGGATCAAGGAGTTCTCCGATTCGACCGACCGCTGGCTGGTCGCGGTCCGGATGGTGTCCGAGGGCGTCGACGTCCCACGTCTCGCCGTCGGCGTCTACGCCACGAGCGCGTCGACCCCGCTGTTCTTCGCGCAGGCCATCGGCCGGTACGTGCGTTCGCGCAAGCCCGGCGAGACGGCTTCGGTCTTCCTGCCGAGTGTGCCGGTGCTGCTGGAACTGGCCAGTGAGCTGGAAGCCCAGCGCGACCACGTCCTCGGTAAGCCGCACCGCGAGAAGGAGGGCTGGGAGGACGAACTCCTGGCCCAGGCTAACCGCACCGAGGACGAGCCGGGCGAGGAGGAGAAGGCGTTCACCTCGCTGGGTGCCTCCGCCGAGCTCGACCAGGTCATCTACGACGGCAACTCCTTCGGCACCGCGGTGTTCTCCGGCTCCGACGAAGAGCAGGAGTACCTCGGCCTGCCGGGGCTGCTGGAGCCGGACCAGGTCCGCGCCCTGCTGCGGAAGCGGCAGGAGGAGCAGCTCTCCGACGAGAAGCGGCGCAAGCCCAAGGCCGAGGAGTCCGCCCCGGTCGCGCGGTCGCAGTCGGTCAGCGAGCGGCTCGGCAGCCTGCGCAAGGAACTGAACGCGCTGGTGGGCGTCCATCATCACCGCACCAAGAAGCCGCACGGCGCGATCCACAACGAACTGCGCCGCGTCTGCGGCGGACCGCCGACCGCGATGGCCTCGGTCGAACAGCTCGAAGAGCGGATCGTCACCCTGCGTTCCTGGTGACCGCCCCGGGCGCGCGAAAGCACCGAAGCGCGAAGGCCTCCATGGAGCGGTCCAGGATTCGTGAGTGGTAAGTCGAGTCAGAGCCGACCGTGCCGTAGGTACGCACCGCTGCGCTCAAGTGGCGGTTTCGTGTGATCGAACAGACGACGCCATTCGGTACAGGGGGGTGGGGGGGGGGGGGGGGGGGGGGGGGGGGGGGGGGGGGGGGGGGGGGGGGGGGGGGGGGGGGGGGGGGGGGGGGGGGGGGGGGGGGGGG
>NZ_JBVJCE010000025.1:0-82679 GCF_055588925.1 Amycolatopsis sp. NPDC041971
AGAGTAGGACACCGCCGGACTAACCTTGAAAACAAGGTCTGGGACCTGGTCGAGAACCCCGAGTTCTCCCAGGTCCCAGACCTTTTTTCCATACCCGGACCCCGCACCACCCGTGCCCAACCGGACGACACGACCTCGCGGCCCCCGCCACACCGTGTCGTCCGACCAAACACAAGAGTCATCCACCTGATCACACGAATCGCGGAACCACACACCCGTGACTGAACCCGTGACTCACGTGACCAGAGACGTCACGGATCCAGACACGCGAGTCACGGGCTCAATCACGCGAATTACGGGGCTGGTCACGCGAGTTACGGGGTGGGGCGCGGCGTTACGGGCGGGGCGGGGCGGCGTAGGTGGTAGATGTCCATGATCCAGCCCTTCCGTGAGCGCGCCGAGGCGCGGACGGAGCGGATCTCCGCGGCGAGGCCGGCGGACAGGGGGCCCGAGAGCAGGAGCTCGTCGGGGGTGCCGAGGTACGCGCCCCAGTAGATCTCCAGGCCAGTGTCCGCGAAGCTGGTGAACGTGCAGTTCGCGTCCAGCATCACGAACACGTCGTCCACGTCCGCGGGCCAGCCCGCCTCGAGGCGACGGCCGGTGGTGACCAGTACCGGGCGCCCGATCTGGTTCATCGTGGTCCGGTGTCGCGACGTCAGCGCGGCGACGCTGCTGACGCCGGGGATGACGTCGTACTCGAACTCGACGGTCCCTCGGGCTAGTACGGCGTCCAGCAACGTCAGGGTCGAGTCGTAGAGCGCCGGGTCACCCCAGACCAGGAAGGCACCCCGCTCGCCGGGGCCGAGTGAGGCGATCATGCTCTCGTAGACGTCGGTCCGGAGCCGGTGCCAGTCGGCGACGGCCTTCCGGTAGTCGTCAGGAGTACGGTCGCGTTCGGGGTCCGGGGCCCGTACGACGCGGTAGCCGGGCTGTTCGACGAAGCGGTCGAGGATCTCTTGGCGCAGGCCCACCAGGTCCTGTTTCTCCGACCCCTTGTCGAGGACGAAGAACACATCGGTCTCGTTGAGCCGCCGGACGGCCTGGACGGTCAGGTGTTCCGGATCGCCGGCGCCGATGCCGATGGCGGAGATCTTCCTCATTTCCGCAGTGTGCCCGCACCCTCTGTGTAAACCCCTACCCCCACTGGGTATAAAGGAAGTGATCGCTTCGCCCGTCCCGCAGAGGAGTTCGTACCGATGGCCGAAACCACCTACACCGTCAAGGGCATGTCGTGCGGACACTGCGCCTCCTCCGTCACCGAGGAGGTCAGCGGGATCGCGGGCGTCAGCGCCGTGAACGTGGACGTCACCAGCGGCCAGGTGACCGTCACCAGCGAGTCTCCGCTCGACGTCCAGGCCGTCGACGCGGCCGTGACCGAGGCCGGCTACGAACTCGTCTCGTGAGCACCGTCGTCAAGGTGTCGGCGTTCGCCGCGGCTCTGGCCGCGGTGTTCGCCCTCGCCTGGGCGATCGGGTCCGCGGTCGGGCCCCTGAACGAATCGCCCGCGCCGACCGGCGAGCACCACGGGCAGCACCCGGGAGGCACCCCGTGAGCGTCGGGACATCCCAGCGGGTCGAACTGGCCATCGGCGGGATGACCTGCGCGTCCTGTGCCGCGCGGGTCGAACGCAAACTGAACAAGGTCGACGGCGTCTCCGCCACGGTCAATTACGCCACCGAGAAGGCGCAGGTCGACTTCCCGCTCGCGGTCTCGGTCGACGATCTGGTCGGTGTCGTCGAGTCCGCGGGCTATACGGCCCAACCGCCCGAACCCGACGAGGACGACGACCAGGCCGCCTCCTTGCGAACGCGGCTGCTGGTTTCCGCCGTGCTCGCCGTGCCGGTGATCGTGCTGGCGATGGTCCCGGCCTGGCAGTTCGCCTACTGGCAGTGGGTCTCGCTGGCGCTGGCTGCCCCCGTCGTCACCTGGGGCGCGTGGCCGTTCCACCGCCCGGCTTGGACGAACTTCCGCCATGGCGCCGCGACGATGGACACCCTGATCTCACTCGGCGTCGCGGCCGCCACGCTCTGGTCGCTGTACGCGCTGCTGTTCGGCACCGCCGGGGTGCCCGGGATGCGGCACGGCTTCGAGCTGACCATGGAACGCGGGTCCGGCGCGGGCAACCTCTACCTCGAGGTCGCCGCCGGGGTGACCACGTTCCTTTTGGCCGGCCGCTATTTCGAGGCCCGGTCCAAGCGCCGCTCCGGAGCCGCTCTACGGGCGCTGCTCGAACTCGGCGCGAAGGACGTCGCGGTGCTCAAGGACGGTGTCGAGAGCCGTGTCCCGATCGGCGAGCTGAAGACCGGCGACGAGTTCGCCGTGCGGCCGGGGGAGAAGATCGCCACCGACGGTGTCGTGACCGGCGGCGGATCGGCCGTCGACGTGAGCATGCTGACCGGTGAAGCCGTCCCGGTCGAGGTGACCGCCGGAGACGCCGTCGTCGGCGGGACGGTGAACGCGGGCGGCAGGCTCGTCGTCCGTGCCACCCGGATCGGCGCCGACACCCGGCTCGCGCAGATGGCGCGGCTGGTCGAGGACGCGCAGAACGGCAAGGCGCGGGTCCAGCGGCTCGCGGACCGCGTGTCGGCCGTGTTCGTGCCGGTGGTGATCGCGCTCGCGGTCGGCACGCTCGGCTTCTGGCTCGGCGCGGGCAGCGGGGCGGACGCCGCCTTCACCGCCGCCGTCGCGGTCCTGATCATCGCCTGCCCGTGCGCGCTCGGCCTGGCCACGCCGACGGCACTGCTGGTCGGCACCGGCCGCGGCGCGCAACTGGGCATCCTCATCAAGGGACCGGAGGTGCTCGAGTCCACTCGCGCGGTCGACACCGTCGTCCTGGACAAGACCGGCACGGTGACCTTGGGGAAGATGAGTCTGACCAACTTGTACGGAGCAGCCGAGAGCGAAGTGCTCCGGCTGGCCGCGGCGGTCGAGCACGCTTCCGAGCATCCGATCGCCCGGGCGATCGTCGCGGCCGCCGAAAAGCGGCTGGGTGAGCTGCCGCCGGTCGACGGCTTCCGTAACGTCGAGGGTCTTGGTGTCATCGGTGAGGTCGAAGGCAAGACCGTCCTGGCGGGCCGTGCCGCTCTCCTCGATCGGCACGGCATCCCCATCGGTGACGAGTTCGCCCAGGTCAAGGCGACTGCCGAGGATCGTGGCGCGACCGCCGTCGTCGTCGCCTGGGATGGCGAGGCCCGTGGTGTGGTGGTCGTCGCCGACACGGTCAAGCCGACGTCGGCGCGGGCCGTGGCGGAATTGAAAGCGCTTGGGCTGCGGCCGGTCCTGCTGACCGGCGACAACGTCGGCTCCGCGAACGCCGTCGCGGCCGAAGTGGGGATCGACGAGGTCATCGCGGAGGTGCTGCCCACCGGCAAGGTCGAGGTCGTCAAGCGGTTGCAGGCGGAAGGCCGCGTGGTCGCCATGGTCGGTGACGGCGTCAACGACGCGGCCGCGCTCGCGCAGGCCGACCTCGGCCTCTCCATGGGTACCGGGACGGACGCCGCGATCGAAGCGGGCGACCTGACGCTGGTGCGCGGTGACCTGCGGGGGGCCGTGGACGCCATCCGGCTTTCGCGCCGCACGCTCGGCACGATCAAGGGCAATCTGTTCTGGGCGTTCGCCTACAACGTCGCGGCGCTGCCGTTGGCCGCACTCGGCCTGCTCAATCCCATGATCGCCGGGGCCGCGATGGCGTTCTCCTCGGTTTTCGTCGTCACCAACAGCCTGCGGTTGCGACGGTTCGCCGGCGTGGCCTGATCAGGAACGGACCAGCCGGGCGATGGCGTCGGACGCCTCCCGGACCTTGAGGTCGGCCTCCTCGCCACCCGCGGCGGCGGCTTGGACCACGCAGGTGGCGAGGTGCTCGTCCAGCAGTTCGAGAGAGAACGACTGCAGGGCCTTGGTGGCGGCGGACACCTGGGTCAGGATGTCGATGCAGTATTTGTCCTCTTCGACCATCCGCTGCAAACCGCGGATCTGTCCTTCGATCCGGCGCAGGCGCTTGAGATAGGCCTCCCGCTCGCTGCCGTAGCCCGTCATCGTGCACCCGTTCTCTCGTCCCTCACCCGTCGGCGATCACTATACCCACCCCGTGTATGTGCCCGGGAGCTCGAAATTCACGGGTGCCAGGATGTCGAAGACGATCCGGTGGCTCCGACTCCTGCGTGAGCGGCCGGACATCCGGCCCGGCGACCAGGAGGAACACCGATGAAGTACCTGATCATGATCACCATGAACCCTACCGCCTGGGACGCTCTTCCCGAGGAGGAGCGCAACGAGGTGGTCGCCCGCATCGACCCTTTCATGAAGAAGCTCACCGAGAGCGGCGAATTGCTCGGGACGCAAGCGCTGGCGGAGCCGAAGGAGACCGCGGTGGTCCGGGTGCGTGACGGCGTCCCGGTGGTCACCGACGGCCCGTTCGCGGAGTCGAAGGAGTACCTGGCCGGCTTTTACCTGGTCGAATGCGACAGCAAGGAGCGGGCGATCGAGATCGCGGGCCAGATCCCGGACGCGCACATCAACGCGATGGAGATCCGGCCGGTGGTGTTCTCCTCCGGACTGGGTTTGGACAGCCAGGCGTAGCCCGCCCGTCGAGGGTGGCAGTGGGGTCCGGGGCCTAAGCGGTGGCCGCTTCGGCGCCGGCGCGGGCTTCGGCCCTGCTCCGGCGCTGAACGGGCACCTCCGGTTCCGGGGAGTCGGGCACGGCCAGTACCGAGCCGGCCTCGGTGAGCAGTTCACGGCAGCTGACCAGTTGTTTCAGCACGTCATCGCGCAGGCGGAGGGACACGTCGGCTTTCTGCCGCGCTTCGGCGACCAGGCGCTCGCTCTCTTCGGCGGCGGCGTCGAGCAGTTTCCGCGCCCGCTCCTGCGCGGCTTCGTCCCGTGCGGCGAGCGCGCGCATCGCCTCCGCGCGGCGCAGCGTCATGGCGCGTTCGAAATCTTCGGTGATCCGCTTTCGCTCCGCCTCGGCCTTGGCGGCTTCTTCGGCGGCACGGGCGGTGATGTCGTCGGCTTCCTCGCGGGTGAGTTCCAGCATCCGGCGCGATCGTTCCTGCAACGCGTCCGGAGCGATCGGCACGCGGCTGATCCGGTCGACGCTGGCCTTCAGTTCGCGGTTTTCCTCTTGGGTGGCGGTGAGTTCGGCGGCGAGAGCCTCACCGCGGCGGATGGCCTCGTCGCGTTCGGCTTCCACTCGTCGTAGTTCGGCTTCCACCTCGCGAACGAATTCCCGGACCTGAGCGCGGTTGAATCCACGCCACGCCAGATCGAAGCCGGGTATCTCCATTGGTCACCTCCACAGTGGTCGATGTGTCGCCATTGGGCGCTTTCCCTTACAGCGCACGGGCGTTGCCACACGGGGCTTTCATCGACCAGTGTGCCTGAAGCCGCGACGACATGCGCCAGGGGTGGGTGGTCTTTGCGGTGAACGGTCCGCGCAAGCGGGAAGAAGGGTGATCCGGGGAACGATGAGAGAATGGACGATCATCCCTTGCCCCCACTGGAGGTGGCCGCGTGACGAGCAGCCGAATTCGGGTCCCTGGCCGGAATCCGGCGACCGCGGCCGAAGGGTATCGGCAGGTCAGGGAGAACATCGCGATCCTGCTCACCGATCACGCGGGCGCGGGCGAGCGGGCCGTCCCGGCGTGTCCACAGTGGACTGTCCGGGAGCTGATCGCCCATCTGGCCGAGATCTGTGATCGGGTGATCACCCGGTTCGGCGGCGAGGCCTGCCCGATTCCGGAAACGGCGTCGGTCGCCGAATTGCTGCGGCTTTGGCTCGAACGCGGCCCCGAGGCCGACGCGCTCCTCATCGCCGACGGTGACGGCAAGAGCCGCGGCGACATCATGGTGATGGACGCCTTCACCCACGAACTCGATCTCCGGTACGCGCTCGGTGCCCCGCCGCCCGGGGCGCACGGGGCCTGGCTGCGGGGTTTCGAAGTGCTCGTCAGCGGTCTCGGCGCGTCGCTGGGCAGGCATGGGCTGCCCGGCATGCGGATCGAGACCGAGGGCGCGACCTGGATCGCCGGTACCGAACCGGTCGCCGCGGTGCTCTCGGGTGAGCCCGTGGACCTGTACCGGTCACTCGCCGGGCGCCGGAGCCCGGCCCAGATCGCCGCCTTGGAGTGGCTGGGCGATCCGGAGCCGTGGCTCCGGGCCTTCACCTGGGGGCCGTTCGCCCCGCCGGACGAGGAGATCGAGCGCTGATCAGCCGGTCGGGGACATCGAGGACAGCGCCGCGGCCAGTGCGAGGACCACGGCCACGATCAGCACCTCGACCCCGACGCTGACCCGCAGTTTCCGCAGGTCGGCGGTCGCCACGCCGGTGCCGCCGCGGCCGGGGATCCCGCGCCGGACCGCGGCGCGGCTCAGGTTCGCCACCAGCAGCAACGCGGCGAACCCGGTGAGCTTCAGCACGAAGACGATGCCGTACGCCGACGTCCAGAGCGCCTCCACCGACGGGACCAGCCGGAAGCCCAGATACGCGCCGCTGACCACCATGATCACGATCGACCAGGTGGCGATCGGATGGAACCTCGCGAGCGCCGGCTCGGCGTCGGCCGCCGAGTACTCGCCGCGCAGGAGTACGGCCAGCTGGATCAACCCGCCCACCCAGACGGCCATGGCGCCGAAGTGCGCGAGGTCGGCGCTGACCGCGAGGAACATGATCTTGTCGGCCACCGCGTGCCCGGTCGCGGAGAAACTCAGCATCACGATGAACCCGGCCGCGATGCCGAGGTTCTCGTAGCGCGACCGCGGCCGCTGTGGCAGCTCACCCGCCAGCAGCCGTCGCACGATCACGGCGAGCGCGACGATCGCGGCCAGGCGCAGGAGCAGGAGCTTCCCGTACGCCACCCGCAGGGTCGCTTCGATCAGAGCCGGGTCGAAGACCGCGCCAACCCCACGGCCCGCGACATACGGGCCTTGCAGCAGGAACCCGGCCACGGCCGTGACCCCCGAGAGCCACAGTCCGGTGGTGATCAGCTTCCGCGCCGCCGGATCGGTCCGGCCTCCCGGACGGCAGACCAGCACGAACACCATTCCGCCGAGCAGCGCGACACCGCCGAAGGAACCCCAGCGGAAGGTGGTGAACAGCGCGTCGGTCACCGGATCGGTCCCGGTGGAGGCGGACACCGCGCCCGCCGAGGTGATCAGGGGGCCGGTGCCGATCACGAAGGCGATCGTGCCGCGTACCGGATGCGAGTCGGTCGAGACGAAGGCGTACTCGACGAGGTAACTGCCGTCGGGGAGGTCGGGCTCCAACTTGACGGCGACTTCTTCGGCGACCTCACCCGGCTGGAAGACCGGGCCGGACACCACGTCGGTCCCTTGCTGGTCGACGACCTTGATCGAGTTCGGCTGGATGCCGATGTTCTCCGACAGGGTGATCGAGACCTGTGCCGGTGCCGAGGTGAGCCGGGCGCCGTCGGCGGGATTCGATGAGCGGAGTTCGACGTGGGCCGAAGCCGGGGCCGCGGCGAGCACCGCGACCCCGAACCACGCCGCGACCAGGGCCAGGAGGGCGAAGAGCCTCCTGGTCACGATGCCGTTGTCGCCAGCTCACGCCGGCTTTCGGGCGAACACGTGCAGCCGGTCAGCTCCTGTTCGACGGCGGAGGCCTTCCGGTGCACGAGCATCGCGATGATCATCGGGATGGTGACGATCGTGTTGTAGAACAGGTGCAGCTCCACCCGCGGGATGAACAGCTGGATGATGCTGCTCGGCGCGGTGCCGCCGCCGAGACGCCAGCCGGTCTGCGCCTGGATCAGCAGGAGCAGATGCTCGATGTGATGCCAGAACTGCAGGCCGAGCGCGAGGTTCCACCACTGCCGCGAGCGGCCGGCGAAGCCCTTGCGCAGGGCGAACAGCGCGACCAGCATGACGATGGCGTAGCCGTAGTGCAGCCATTCGGAGCTGATCAGCTTGGGGAAGGGGATGCCGAGCACGCCGCGAGCGTCCGCGGTCTTCCAGCCGAGGGCGTAGATCTGGAACGCCTGCACCAGGTGTTCCGCCCAGTGGGCCACCACGACGACCGCGAAGACGCCGAGCGCGGCGCGGTGGTACTTCCCGTTGAGTGACGCGAAGAGACCGGGACGATCCGAATCGAGTGCGGCCATGAAGGGACTCCTTGGGCGAAAGACCGGCCGGTGACAGAAGTCGACGATAGCCCGCGAAACGACGGCTCGGTTACTCCGGAATGCTGATCCGGCCTGGGGTATTAGGCCATTCAGCGCACTACGATTCCTTGCGCGGCCTTGGGAGCCGCCGGAATGTGGAACAGTTCCGTGAACAGTTCCAGGTATTCGAAGGCGCCCTCGATACGGACTTTCCCGGTTCGCGTCGCTTCGGCGGCGGTGAGGTCCCCGGTCAGCAGATCCTTGATGAACGGGCCGAGCGGCTCGATGACCGCGTCGGCACCGGGCAGCGCGCCGTCCGCCACCTTCAGCGCGCCGTCTTCGACGATCGCGTGCAGGACCATGTCGCCCGGGTGGCGCACTTCGTAGGTGACCTGGACGCCCTTGGCCTTCTCGCTCTGGAAGGTCGTGTACAGCGAGAGGATCGCCGCGTCCATGGTGAACACGTCCTCGGGAGCGGGACGGCCGAGCGACCGCGCGCCCCAAAGGCCGAGGTCGAGCACGATCTGGTCGAGTTCGCTGCCGTATTCGGTGAGTTCGTAGATCACCGCTGCGTCGAGCTGGGGGAGCAGGCGGCGGCGGAGCACCCCGGACTGCTCGAGTTCGTTGAGCCGCGCGGACAGCGTGCTCGCCGAGATCTTGGGCAGACCCGCCTGCAGTTCGGTGAACCGCTTCGGGCCGAGGACGAGGTCACGGACGATCAGCAGTGACCAGCGCTCGCCGATGATCTCCAGCGCGCGGGCCAGACCGCAGAACTGTCCATAGGTACGACTGCTCATCCGTCGATCCTCACTTTCGTTTCCGTGGTGGGAGCGGGTTTCACGCGGGTTCACCCTCGGAAAGCAGGCCGTGGTGCAGTACCTGCAATTCGTCGCAGGGCTCGACGCCCAGTTCGTTGTTGAGCCTCGCGCGCACCTGACGGTACGTCGCGAGCGCGTCGGAACGCCGCCCGCTGCGGCCGAGTACGCGGATCAGCTGCCCGTGCAGGGCCTCGTCCAGCGGGTTCGCGGTGACAAGGGACCGCAGTTCGCCGATCAGCTCGTGCCGCATCCCGGCCGCGATGTCCGCCTCGATCCGCAGGTGCAGGGTGCTGCGCCGCTGTTCGACGAGGTCGACCGCGTAGGCCGACAACACTGGTCCACAGTGGACGTTCGCGAGCGGAGGCCCCGACCACAGGTCGAGCGCGGACCGGAAGGCCTTCGCCGCTTCAACGTGCTCGCCCCGCAGTTGCAGCTCCCGGCCCTTCTGCTGCAGCTCCTGGAACTGGAACACGTCCACCTGCCGCGGGGAGATCCGGAACACGTACCCCGGCGGTTTCGTCGCCAGCATGGTCTCGCCGTACGGGGCGAGGTCGTTCTCGTCGATGCACTTGCGCAGCTGGTAGACGTAGGTGTGCATGGTGGTGCGGACGCTGCGCGGTGGGTCGTTGGCCCACAGTTCCTGCACGATCGTGTCGATGTGCACGATCTTCCCCGGGCTCATCACCAGCATGGCGAGCACCTGCAGCAGCTTCGGCGTCGTCGGCGCGTAGTCGATCCCGTCCCGCACGAGTTCCAGCGGGCCGAGGAGCGTGAAGCGGACGGGGCTTGCGGGCGGGGCGGCGATCGGGTCGGGTGCCGAGCCGTGGTGCGTGTCCGCTACTCGTGATCCGGTGTACATCGCAAGCGCCCTCCAGCTCGATACGCGTCGTGGGCTGTTTCCCAGTACGTCGACAGTGACAGAGCGGCGGGTCGCCGGGCCAGTGAGCCGTCCACCAGGTCCCGCGTGCGTGCGTCCCGGGAAAACATGGGTTTTTCATGTTTGAAGCGTGAAACGGGCACTGGCCGGTACAAGGCTTCGCGCAGCAGGATTCGGGGACCACTCCACCTATGGGGGTCTTCATGCGCGAGGTATCGTCCACGCCCGGCTCGGTCAGCGGCGGTCTGGGATTCAAACGGCATCTGCGTGCGGAGATCAGCGAGGGCAACGGTGCCTACCTGTTCTCGGAACAGGGGGTCATCGCGATCCGCGGCGCGCACGTCGCGTCGGTGGCGGCCCTGCTCGACGGCACCCGTGACCTCGACGGTCTCCTGGCCGCCTGCCCGGACGGGATGAACGCCGAACAGGTCACCGGGGTGCTGGCCCGGCTGGTCGAGGCCGGTCTGGTCACCGTCCACGTGCCGGACGAGGTCAGCGGGGACGAACGCGCGCTCGCGTACTGGGACGCGTGCGGTCTCGACGCGTCCGCGGTGACCGGCCGTCAGAAGCCGGCGACGGCGAGCCTGATCGCGATCGGCCGCGGTGTCGACACCTCACAGGTGGCGAGCGCGCTCGCCGCGAGCGGCATCGAGGTGGTGGGGACGGCGTCCGAGCTGGCCATCGTGCTGTGCGACGACTACCTCGACCCGAGACTGGCCGAGATCGACGCCGAACACCGGCGCACCGGGCGGCCGTGGCTGCTGGCCAGGCCGTCGGGATCGCAGGTGTGGATCGGCCCGATCCTGCAGCCCGGCCGGTCCGGCTGCTGGCACTGCCTGACGAACCGGTTGTGGGGGCACCGGCACGCGGAGGCCTGTGTGCAGGAGGTCCTCGGACACGACGGTCCCGCGTCGTTCCCCATGCCCGCCGTGCCGCCGCTGACCGCGGCCGCGTCACAGCTGATCTCCCTCGAAGCGTCCAAATGGCTGGCCGGACACCGCTATCCGGGGCAGCAGGCCGTGTGGATCCTGGACACCCTCGACCTGCAGGGGCGGCTGCACGAACTGCGCCGCCGCCCGCAATGCCCCGAATGCGGGGACGAAGGGATCGTCGCCGCCCGGACCGCCGAGCCGATCGTGCTGCGCGAGGCCAAGAAGGCGACGTCGGGCGGCGGCGGGCACCGCACGCTCACCCCGGTCGAGGTGCTCGACCGCTTCGGCCACCTGGTCAGCCCGGTCACCGGCATCGTCAAGGAGATCGCCCGCGACCCGAGGGCACCGGCGTTCGTGAACGCGTACCGCTCCGGGCTGAACGTCGCGCGCCGCGTACGCGGTGAGGCGGGGTTGCGGGCCGGACTGCGCGGGGACAACGGCGGCAAGGGCGCGAGCCCGATCGACGCCGAGGTCGGCGCGCTGTGCGAGGCGATCGAACGGTTCTCGGCCAACTACCAGGGTGACGAACTGCGGATCCGCGACACCTTCCGCGCGCTCGGCGACGACGCCGTCCACCCGAACTCGTGCATGCTCTTCGACGAGCGCCAGTACACCGACCGGGTCGAGTGGAACGCCGAACACGCGAACTTCCAGCACGTCCCCGACCGGTTCGACATCGAGGCCGCCGTCGACTGGACGCCGCTGTGGTCGCTGTCGCGGCAGCGCCGGAAGCTGATGCCGACCGCGTACCTCTACTACGGTGTGCCGCCCGAATGCGGGATCACCGGGATGCGCGCGGACTCCAACGGCTGCGCGGCCGGAAGCAGTATCGAAGACGCGATCCTGCAGGGACTGCTCGAACTCGTCGAACGCGATGCCGTCGCGATGTGGTGGTACAACCGGCTTCCCATGCCCGGCGTCGATATCGCGTCGTTCGACGACCCGTGGGCCGAGGAGATGGTCGGCCAGTACGCGCGGGCCGGCCGGGAACTGTGGGTCCTCGACCTGACCGCGGACCTCGGGGTGCCGGTGATGGTCGCGCTGTCCAGAAGTATCGCCGGGCCGCGCGAGAACGTCATGATGGGCTTCGGCGCACACCTGGACCCCAGGACGGCGCTGAGGAGGGCGGTCAGCGAGCTCAACCAGATGATCCCGGCGGTGCTCCCGAACGACGTCGAACTCGACGATCCCGACGCGTCGAGATGGCTCCGGTACGCCACGGTCGCCAACCAGCCGTATCTGCTTCCGGCGCCGGGACGGTCGGCGAAACGCGCCGCGGACTTCAAGTTCGTCCGGCGGCCCGATGTCCGCGACGACGTGGAGAGCCTGGTACGCAAGCTTTCCGCGCTGGGAATGGAGACGCTCGTGCTGGATCAGACCAGACCCGACATCGACCTCCCGGTGGTCCGGGTGGTCGTTCCGGGGCTGCGTCCGTTCTGGAGCCGCTTCGCCCCCGGACGGCTGTTCGACGTGCCGGTGCGGATGGGCAGGCTCGCCGAACCGACCCCGTACGAACGACTCAACCCCTTCCCCATGTTCTTGTAGATCCGGCTGGAGCAGCAGTTGACGACAGATTCCCCCGGCGGTGTGGCCGAAACGATCCCCTTGTGGTCGCTTACCGACGACAGCCTTGTCGAGATCGGTGAGGACGGCTCGCTGGTGGTCGTCACCCGCTGGGGCGAGTACGAGTTCGACCAGGCGGAACCACTGGTGCGGGAATCGTTGCGGCGGATGGCCTTGGGACCGGTCTCTCTCGCGAACGTGACCTCGTCCTGGGAACCGGTCGAGCGGGAGCCCGATCTCGAAGGCGAGCTCAGTTGGACGGCCGAGGGCGCCGACGCATTGCGACAGGTGCTGAAGGAACTCGGCGGTTCCGTGGTGCGCTCGCTCGGTCTCGCCGACGGCCGAGGGCCGCTGCTGTCGGTGATCCCGGTGGTGCTCGCGCCGGTGTTCACGCCGGGGGACGTCCCGTCCACGCGCCCGATCCGGTTGTCCCGCTTCAGTTCCCTGCGTTCCGACGCCGACGGGATGGGGCTGGAGTCGCCGTCCGCGCGTTATCGCGTCGTGCTGTCCCAACCGTGGGCGGTGCACGTCGCGGCGACTCTGGCGACCGCGAAATCGGTCGGGGACATCGCGTCCACGACGGGCATCGACGCCGGGGTGGTCGGGGCGATCGTGTCGTACCTGGTCGCCGCGGGGGTGGCCCAGGTCGCGGAGGAGAACGGCCGGTTCGCCGAGGACGAGGATCCCGAACTGGGCCTGTGGTCCCCGGACGAACTGTCGTTCCACACCACGAGCCGGACCTGGCGGCCCGGTGGCCCGGCGGATCTGCCCGGGCTCGGGAAACCGCCGGTGGTCAAGGCCGCCCCCGGCGAGGGCCCGGCCTACGCGCTGTACCGGCCGGATCTGGACGACCGCGCGGAGACCGATCCGACGCTGACGGCGTTGCTGGAGCACGACCACAGCTGTCCCGAATTCACCGAGGGTGTGCTGTCCGCCGAACAGATCGGCGAGTTCCTGTTCCGCGGCGCGCGGATCCGGTCGATCGGTCCCGCCCATCTCCCGAACGGGCCCGCGCACAGCGCCTCGCAGCGGCCGTACTTCAGCGTCGCCTGCCTGTACGAGCTCGAGTTGTACGTCTCGGTCAACCGGTGCTCGGGGCTGGATCGCGGGATCTACCACTACGACCCGCTGGAGCATCGGCTCGTCCTGGTCAACGATGACGAAGCCGATCTCGACGCGATGCTCGACATGGCGATGATCGGCGGCGGCAACCATCAGCGGCCTTCGGCGCTGATCACCGTGACCGCGCGGATGCCGCGGATGGCGTCCGTGCTCGGCGGTGGCGCGTACGCCACGACGCTGGCGCATGTCGGTGCCCTGCAACAGACGCTGTACCTCGTCGCCCGCGCCATGGGGCTGGCCGCGCACGCCGTCCCGGTGGACGCCGGTGACCGCGTCGACCGCGCCCTCAAACTCGACTGGCCCGCCGAGGTGAGCGTCGGCGAGTGCGTGCTCGACCTCCCCGTCTGAGCCGGAAGCGTTGCGAAAGCCACTTTCCCGACCTTGAAGGTTGCGAGAGTGGCTTTCGCGACTCGACCTGCCGCCTGTGTGTCGTTCTCCGGACAACACCCGGACAGCCCATCTCCATCGCGAGTCGAGTGCTCCGAAATCGCCGCCGCGTTTGCTGTCAACAGAGGAAAAGCGACAGCGAATCCGAGGTTGGTCTGATGCAGCTACGAACAGTCGCCATGGCGGCGAACGAGAAAGGCGTCACCGAACCCGGCCGGCTCCCCGAGCCGGCGTCCCCCTTGCAACCTGCGGTGCTGCAGGCCATCTCATCGATGCACGCGAGGTACTTCGACCCGATCACCTTGAGCGACCTGGCATCGGAAGTCTTCGTCAGCCCGTTCCACTTCTCGCGGATCTTCACCAAGGCGACCGGGGTCACCCCCGGCCGGTACCTCACCGCGATCCGGCTGTTCGAAGCGAAGAGGCTGCTGCTGACGACATCGCTGACCGTGTCGGACATCGTGTGCAGCGTCGGCTACAGCAGCGTCGGCACCTTCACCAGCCGTTTCACCCGTGCGGTCGGGATGACCCCGACCCAGTACCGTGACCCCGAGGTCGGCGAACTGCTCGTCGCGCTGGCCCCGCACTTCCAGCGGCTTCCGACCCTGGAAGCCCTGCACAGCGCCGGAATGGGCAGCGCCACGATGCGCAGCGGCACCGGCACGATCAGCGTGCGCGTCGAGACCCCGCGCGGGGCCGGCCCGGCGAGTGTCCTCATCGGACTGTTCGCCGAGTCGATCCCGCAGTGCGGGCCGGTCGCGTTCGGCGGCAGGGCGAACCTCCTGTCGGCGGACATCGAGATCCAGAACGTCCCCGAGGGACGGTGGACCGTGATCGGGGTGGCCGAGCACGCCGCCGGGACCGCGGCTTCCACGTTCTCCGTGGGCACCCTGCCCGGCCGGGTCGACATCACCCGGTACGGCCGGGCGCATCTGCGGATGCCGATGCGCGCCCCCCGGCCGACCGACGCGCCGATGGCGATCACCCTCGCCGGCGGCCCGACGTCGGCGGGCAACCGGATGACCATGCCCGCTCCGGACTACCTCCGCGCGGTGGCCTGACCGAAGGTGTTCCCGCGTTCTCCCGGTTTCGCAAACCGGGAGAACCGCGGGCGCAACCGCGAAGTAGCCGCGCCCTCGTCGCGCGTGTGAGCCTTTAACCAATCCAGAATTCGAATCCACCCGTTAGGGGGAGAGTGCGTTGGGCAATGGTTGGCGCACGATCAGACGTCGCATGATCACGCCGGATGTCTCCGAGACCACGCTGGAGAAGCGGGGTTTCCACAAGAAGAGCCCAGCCGCTCAGGAATTGCTGGAGACCGTCGGTGAGAAATTCCTGCTCGGCTACGCGCACGCGGTCGAAGCGCGTACCACCGGGCAGGCCGAAGAATGGCTCGAGCGTATTCCGGTCAAATTCCGCGGCTTCGCCTACGAAGGCGCGGGAATGGGATACGGAATGCTGGACGGCCTGCCGGGCGGCGGCCGGGGGCATATCGCCGACTTCCTCGACGGCCCCGCCGAGAAGCACGACTACATCATCTACGTCGGCGTCGGCTGGGCGCTGGCGCGGCTGCCGCGGTTCCGCTGGCCGTCCGCCGAGGACTTCGACCCGTTGCTGCGCTGGCTGGTGCTCGACGGGTACGGCTTCCACCAGGCCTACTTCAAGACGGCGAAGTACATCGACGGCCAGTTCCAGGACCCGGACTTCTCCTGGCCGCCCGGTAACGACGGCTACTCGTCGCGGGCGATCGACCAGGGCATCGGGCGGGCGTTGTGGTTCATCTGCGGTACCGACGTCGATCTGGTCACCGACACGATCGCGCGCTTCCCGCAGCGGCGGCATGGAGACCTCTACGCCGGGGTCGGGCTCGCCTCGACCTACGCGTGCGGTGTGACCTCCGACGAACTGCTGAAGCTGGCCGAGTTCGCCGGTGAGCACCGCGGGAACCTGGCCCAGGGCAGTGCTTTCGCCGCCGAAGCCCGCGTCCGCGCCGGGCTGCTGATCCCCGAGACCGAGGTCGCCACACAGGCGATCTGCGGGCTGCCGGCCGAGCGGGCGGCGGCCATCACCCAGGAGGTCCGTCCTGTTGTGGTGGTCGACGGCGAGCTCCCGGCCTTCGAAACCTGGCGACAGCGCATCGCCGCTGAGGTTCTCAACTCTGGAGGTGCAGGGAAATGACCGCGACCTTGGGCTGGCTCCGCAAGCAGCTTGCGGGCATCGTGGCGCTGTTGCTGATGGCGGGACTGTTCGTGGTGGCCCAGCTGCCCACGGTCTCGACCGCCGAGGCCGACACGATGGCCTCGAAGTACGCGTTCGAACCGCTGACGATCGCCTTGCCGGAGGCGGCGAAGAGCCAGTCGATCCGGACGGTGAACAAGGAGTACGAGCACATCCGGGCCTGGATCTCCTCGGTCGGCGCCGCGATCGCGGTCAACGACCTCGACGGGGACGAGCTCGCGAACGATCTGTGCTTCGTGGACCCGCGCAGCGACCAGCTGGTGATCACCCCGACGCCGGGCAAGGGCGGCGACCGCTACGCGCCGTTCGCGCTCGACGCGGCACCGCTGCCGATGGGCAAGTACATCGCGCCCATGGGTTGTGTGCCCGCGGACTACAACGAGGACGGCCGGGTCGACCTGCTGGCCTATTACTGGGGCCGTACGCCGATCCTGTTCCTCTCGAAGCCGGGCGCGACCGAACTCGCGCCCAAGGCCTACGAGCCGGTAGAACTGGTGCCGGGCAACAACTCCAAGAACGGTGAGTACTCCGGTCCACTGTGGAACACCAACGCCGCCTCGGTCGGTGACTTCGACGGTGACGGCCACCAGGACATCTTCATCGGCAACTACTTCCCCGACAGCGCGGTGCTGGACGACCGCGTCTCCGGCGGGGTGGAGATGAACAAGTCGATGTCGCACGCGGACAACGCGGGTGGCAAGTACATCCTGCGGTTCACCGGTGCCACCCAGGGGGCGAAGCCGAGCGCGGCGTTCGCCCTCGACGACAAGGCCATCCCGGCCGACGCCCAGGGCGGCTGGTCGCTGGCGGCCAGCGCGACCGACGTCGACGGGGACAACCTGCCGGAGCTCTACATCGGCAACGACTTCGGGCACGACCGCCTGCTGTACAACAAGTCCCGCCCCGGGCACATCGAATTCGCCGAGGTGAAGGGGGTTCGCGGGCCCAACGAGCCGAAGTCGAAGGTGCTCGGCAACGACTCCTTCAAGGGCATGGGCGTCGACTTCGCCGACCTCGACCACGACGGTCTCTACGACCTGTACGTCAGCAACATCACGACGTCCTGGGGGATCGAGGAAAGCCACTTCCAGTTCATGAACACCGCCAAGGACACCGCGGATCTGCGTGGCCGTCTGCAGGGCGGCGAGGCACCGTGGGTGGACCGCAGTGCGCAGGCGGGCACCGCGTGGTCCGGCTGGGGCTGGGACGTGAAGATCGCCGACTACAACAACAGCGGTGAATCGGTGATCACCCAAGCGACCGGATTCGTCAAGGGCGACGTCAACCGCTGGCCGCAGCTGCAGGAGCTGGCGACCTCCAACGACGAACTGCTGAAGCACCCGTCCTTCTGGCCGAACATGGTGGCCGGTGACGACGTCGGCGGCGACCACACCTTGCACTTCTGGGCCAAGGGTTCCGACGGCCGGTACACCGACCTGGCCCCGCGCCTCGGTCTCGCCATCCCGGTGCCCACCCGCGGTATCGCCACCGGCGACGCCGACGGTGACGGCAAGCTCGACTTCGCCGTGGCCCGCCAGTGGGAGCAGCCGATCTTCTACCGCAACGTCAGTCCCGACTCCGGGTCGTACCTGAACCTGAAGCTGGTGCACGACAAGGCTTCGGCGGACGGTCCGCGCAAGGCGGCCGGCACCGCGGCGATCGGCGCGCAGGTCACCGTCGTCACCCCCGACGGCAAGAAGTACATGGACCGCGTCGACGGTGGCAGCGGTCACTCCGGCAAGCGCAGCCACGAGATCCAGATCGGACTCGGCGAGGTCACCGGGCCGGTGAAGGTGAGCCTGCAATGGCGCGACCTGACCGGGACCATCCGTACCCAGGAGGTCCAGCTGACCCCGGGCAGCCACACGTTCCAGCTCGGCGCTCAGGCTAAGGAGAAGTGACCGACATGGCTGAGCAGACACTCACCGCACCCAAGAGCAACAAGACGATCACGGCCCTTCGCCGGTTCGCGATCTCGATCACCGTCTTCAACATCATCGGCTACACCGTGCTCGGTTTCGAGCAGCCCTACACCTATCCGTTCATCGCGCTGGCGACGGCGTACGCCGCGGAGATCCTGCTGGAGATCATCGGCGCGCGGGCACAGGGCCGTCCGGTCCGCTTCCGCGGCAACGGGTTCAAAGGACTGGTGGAGTTCCTCCTCCCGGCGCATATCACCGGTCTCGCGCTGAACATGCTGACCTACGTCAACGACCAGGTGCTGGTCATGATGTTCGGCGTCGTGGTCGCCGTCGGCGCCAAGTGGGTCCTCCAGGCCCCGGTGCGCGGCAGGCTCCGGCACTACATGAACCCGTCGAACTTCGGCATCACGATCATCCTGCTGGTGTTCCCGTGGGCGAGCATCGCGCCGCCCTATCACTTCACCGAGCAGGTCGACTCGTGGGTCGGCTGGCTCATCGTCGGCATCATCATCGTGTCGGGCACGGTGCTCAACGCGATGCTGACCCAGCGGATGTGGCTGATCGGCGCGTGGCTCATCACCTTCGCGCTCCAGGCGATCATCCGCGGTCTGCTGTTCGACACCGCGATCCCCGGCGCGCTCGGGATGATGACCGGGGTGGCGTTCGTGCTCTACACGAACTACATGGTCACCGACCCGGGCACGACACCGTCGAAGCCCGCGTCGCAGATCCTGTTCGGTTCGGGGGTGGCGATCGCCTACGGGTTCTTCATGGTGGTCCACGTGGCGTACGGCCTGTTCCTGGCCACCGCCCTGGTCTGCCTGATCCGCGGCGCGTTCCTGTGGGGCCTGCACTTCTCCAAGAAGGCAGGAGAGAAGTGGGAGGCCGAGCAGGCGAAGTCGGCCGAGGTCACGAGCCTGCCGAAACCGGCCGAGAAGCCGGAAACCGGGGCCGTGGCGGCATGACCCACGAGGCGGAACTCAGCCGGGCGGCGCGTCTCGCGCCGCCCGGCCCGCCGCGCCGGGCGACCTTCGGTCTGCTGAAGAAGCTCTTCACCGACCGGCTGGCGCTCATGTCGGATTCGGCGGAGGCGCACGGGGACGTCGTCCGGATCGCGATCGGGCCCAAGACGATGTACCTGGTGAACCACCCCGAACTGGCCAAACACGTGCTCGCGGACAACGCGGCCAACTACCACAAGGGAATCGGCCTCCAGGAGGCGAGACGGGCGCTCGGCGACGGGCTGCTCACCAGCGACGGCGACGTCTGGAAGAAACAGCGCCGGACCATCCAGCCGGTGTTCCAGCCCAAGCGGATCGCGCGGCAGGCCTCTGTCGTCGCGAACGAGGTCGAAGGTCTCGTGAAACGCCTGCGGGACACCGAGGGTCCGGTGGAGATCCTGCACGAGATGACCGGGCTGACGCTCGCCGTGCTCGGCAAGAGCCTGCTCGACGCGGACCTCGGCGGCTTCACGTCACTGGGGCATTCGTTCGAGGCCGTGCAGGACCAGGCGATGTTCGAAGCGGTGACGCTGAGCATGGTCCCGCAGTGGGCGCCGCTGAAGAAACAACTGCGGTTCCGGGAATCGCGGGCGGACATCCGCCGGATCGCCGAGGAACTCGTCGAGCAGCGGCTGGCGAACCCGGTCGAGGGTGGCGAGGACGTGTTGTCCCGTCTCATCGCGACCGACGGGACCCGCGAGCAGATGCGGGACGAGCTCATCACCCTGCTGCTCGCCGGGCACGAGACGACGGCGAGCACCCTGGGCTGGGCTTTCCACCTGCTCGACGAACATCCCGACGTCGCGGCGAAACTGCGCGCCGAGGCCGACGCGGTGCTGGGTGATCAGCTGCCGACGCACGATGATCTGCACCGGCTGCCGTACACCGCGAGGGTGGTCGAAGAGGTCATGCGGCTGTATCCGCCGGTGTGGCTGCTGCCGAGGGTGGCGCAGGCCGACGACGAGATCGGCGGCTACCACATCCCGGCCGGATCCGACGTCGTCGTCGTGCCCTTCACACTGCACCGGCATCCGGCGTTCTGGCCGGAGCCGGAGAAATTCGACCCGGACCGGTTCGATCCGGACCGGCCGAGCGGGCGGCCCCGTTACGCCTACATCCCGTTCGGCGCCGGGCCGCGGTTCTGCATCGGCAACAGCCTCGGCGTGATGGAGGCCGTTTTCGTGCTGACAATGGTCCTGCGCGACCTCGAACTCAGGAAGGTCCCTGGCTACGACGTGGTCCCCGAGGCGATGCTGTCGCTGCGGGTACGCGGCGGGCTGCCGATGACCGTGCACACCAGGAACAGGAGGTAGGTTCCATGGATTCGGACGAACAGGTCAAGGTGTCCACTTTGGAGGCCTACGCGGACACGATCGTGCCGGGGGAGAAGCGGTTCCCGGGAGATCACGCGATCGCCGGCGCCTCGCCGGGGCCGGGCGCGGTCGTGGCGGGCGCGCTCGAACTGCTGCACACCGAGGCGACCGGGGTGACCGTCGGGCTGCCCTATCTGGCGCAGGCCCTCAACGAGCACGCGAAGCTCTACGCCAAGGAACACGGCCTCGAACTCGACGAGGGCTTGCCGTCGTTCGTCGCTCTGTCCTTCGTGGACAGGACGGCACTCGTGCGGGCACTGACCGCGCCGGGACATCCGGAGAAGGACGGCTGGGTCAGCCTCGCCTTGTTCTGCAACATGTCCTTCGACAGCGCGGCGCACAAGCACACCGCCGAAGCCATCGCCGAGGGGCACCCCGGGCTGCTGGCGATGGGGTACACCGCGCCGGACGAAGACGGCCTGTGGCGGTTCCCGAAGTTCTCCTACCGTCGCGAACTGGCGCGACTCCACCCTGACACCACGCCTTCCGGGAGCCCGGCATGAACGCTTACGACAAGACCGATGTCGTCATCGTCGGCAGCGGGTTCGGTGGCTCCATCCCCGCCTACCACTTGGCCGCGGGCGGGGCGAAGGTCACCGTGCTGGAACGCGGGCCATGGCTGGAGACGAAGGAGTTCGAACACGACTACCTGCTCGGTTCGTCCTACACCAGGGCCTTCGATTTCGTCGTCGGCGACGGGATGAGCGTGCTCGGCGGGAACTGCGTCGGCGGCGGCAGCGTCGTGTACTTCGCCGCGATGCCGCGCGCGCCGAAGTTCGTGTTCGAGCGCCACGGCGGTATCGGCCGTCGCATGTGGCCGTCGGTGCTGACGCGGGACACCCTGGAGCCTTGGTACGACCGGGTTTCGGATTCGCTTCCGGTGTCCACACAGGACTGGAACGACGTCTCGTACGCGGGCGGGCTGTGGGCCGCGTTGTGCGACCACTCCGGCCGGACCGCGAACCCGGCGCCGGTCGCGGTGGACAACGACCGCTGTGTGAACTGCAACTTCATGATGGCAGGCTGCCGGTTCGACGCGAAACGCTCGCTGCTGACCAACTATCTGCCCGCCGCGCTCGCGCACGGCGCGAAGATCCGGCCGCTGCACGAGGTCCAGCGGATCGAGCGGATCGACGACGGCGACTACCGCGTGCACTTCAACGTCGTCGACGACACGGACTACCGGGCGCAGACCGGCAGCGGCACGATCGACGCGAAGGTCGTCATCATCGCCGCGGGCGCCGGGGCGACCCCGGTGATCCTGCAGCGTTCGGAGGCGGCGCTGGGCACCATGCCGCACGCGGTCGGCCGGTACTTCTCGGGCAACGGTGAGCGGCTCAACACCGCGATCATCGACGAGGAGCGGGTCCGCGAGGTGCTCGGACTGTCCCGTGAGGACGGCAAGGTCTACGAGGCCAACCACATCGGCAAGGGCCCGACCGTGGCGAACTGGGACAAGCTCGACGGTTCGCTCCCGGAGTACGAGCGGTATTCGCTGGAGCAGCTGTACTTCCCGCCGGGACTGGGCACGATCCTCGCGCAAGTCCCCGACGGTGACGAACCGCGCTGGTTCGGCGCGCAGAAGAAGGAGATCCTCAAGAAGTGGTCGTCCTGGCTGACCATCTTCCTGATGACCGAGGACGACAACGAAGGTGTCTTCGGCGCTCCGCCGCCCACGGGCAATGCCTACCGCATTTCCCAGCAGATGCTCGGCCGTGGCCCGCTGAAGTACGACCCGACGCCGAACACCCTGCACGGCTGGTCACTGGCCGACGCGGAGTGCAAGGAGATCCTCGAAAAGGACGGCCTGGCGAAGGTGTCGCCGTGGACCAACGACGTCGTCGGCGCGTACACCGTGCACCCGCTGGCGTCGTGCCGGATCGGTGACGACCCGGAGACCTCGGCGCTGCACCCGAACCACGAACTCCGCGACCATCCCGGGATCTTCGTGACCGACAGCGCCTCCGTACCGGGCGCGCTGACGGTGAACCCGGCGATGACGATCGCGGCGCTGGCCGAACGTTCGGTGCCGGGCATCGTGCGGGCGTTGCAGGCACGCGGTGTCGACGTCACCTACGGCGCGCCGGCGCCGGACGGTTCGATCACCGGACGGCGGGCGGTCAGCAAGCTGTCGCTGGTGGCCGGGAGCTGAGCATGGCACCCGTGCTGGTGAGACTCGCGCTGAGACGGGTGTTGCGCGAAGTCCGGTACGTCCGGCCGGTCCCGTACGGCCGGGCGACCGGGCTCGTGCGCGACGTCTACCGCCGGCTGGAACGCGAATTCGGCATGCTGGCCCCACCGGTGGCACTGCATTCGCCGTCGCCGACGGTGCTCGCGGCGAGCTGGGTGATGCTGCGGGAATCGCTGGTGGCGTCGGGGGCGACGAGCCGGGCGGACCGGGAGGTCGTCGCGACACTGGTGTCGCGGGCGAACTCGTGCCCGTACTGTGTCGAGGTCCACGGGATGGCGCTGGATTCGCTCGGGCGTTCCTCGGAGGCTTCGGCGATCGCCGCGGGACGTCCCGTCGCGGATCCCTTCGCCGGGGCGTTGTCCGTGGCGGCCAGGGCGGAGCTGACCGCGGTCGCGTTCACGTTCCACTACCTGAACCGGGTGGTGAGCGTGTTCCTGGGACCTTCGCCGTTGCCTTCCTCCGTGCCGGATTCGGCTCGTGCGAAGGCGAAGGCCGTCCTGGGGCGGCTCCTTCGCCCGGTGGCGGAGGCCCTGCCCGGTGCATCGTTGGACTTGCTTCCGGCGGGGTCACGGGATTTCTCCTGGGCTGCGGGGAACCCGGTAGTGGAGGACGCGTTTTCCCGTGCTTCGTCGGCTTTCGCCTCATTGGCGGTGCCTTCGGCCGTACGGGATGCCGTGGCGCGGGAACTGTCCACATGGGATGGTTCCGCGCCGGGGCTGAGCCGCTCTTGGGTGGACGCCTTCGACGATCCAGCGGTCCGGCTGGCTTTGGTGGTGGCGAAGGCGCCCTATCAGGTCGACGACGCTTTGGTGACCGCCGCGGGCCTGGGTGATCGGGAGCTGGTCGAGCTCGTGGGGTGGACGAGTTTCGCCGCGGCCGCCCACCGCGTCTCGGTCTCAGGCTCGCCTTCAACAACATGAGAGAAGACTTCTCGCCCTGCTCCGGGTCATGCTTGACCGGACTGCAGGTGCGGACGGCGCCCTCGTTCCTGGAACAGAGTTCCCGGCGCCGGGACCGGATTCCGTGACTTGAGTGGTTGAGAGCTAGGGGAGTGCGGTGGCATGAGCGTTGAGCGGATTTCGATTGTCGGTATCGGTCTTCGATACCCGGACGCCGGTTCCCCGGAAGAACTGTGGGAGAACGTCCTCGCCGGCCGCCGGGCGTTCCGGAGACTGCCCGACGAGCGGATGAACCGCGAGGACTACTACTCGCCCGACGCAGGGGCGCCGGACCGTTTCTACGCCCAGAAGGCCGCGGTCCTCCGGGACTACGAGTTCGACCGGATCAAGTACAAGGTCGCGGGCAGCACGTTCCGTTCGACCGACACCACGCATTGGCTCGCCCTCGAAGTCGCCGCGCAGGCGCTGGCGGACGCGGGTTTCCCCGAGGGTGACGGGCTGCCGCGGCCCAACACGGGCGTGGTCATCGGCAACAGCCTCACCGGCGAGTTCTCGCGGGCCAACATCATGCGGCTGCGCTGGCCGTACGTGCGCCGGACCATCGCGGCGGCGCTCGCCGAGCGCGGCTGGGCCGAGGGCGACACCGCCGAATTCCTCCACGATCTCGAAGCGCAGTACAAGGCGCCGTTCCCCGAGATCGACGAGGACACGCTCGCGGGCGGGCTGGCGAACACGATCGCCGGCCGGGTCTGCAACTTCTTCGACTTCGGCGGCGGCGGTTTCACCGTGGACGGTGCCTGCTCGTCGTCGTTGCTTTCCGTGGTCACGGCGGCGAACGCGCTTTCGGAAGGCGACCTCGACGTCGCCGTCGCCGGTGGTGTCGACTTGTCGATCGACCCGTTCGAGGTGATCGGATTCGCCAAGACCGGTGCGCTCGCCAAACGGGAGATGAAGGTCTACGACGCCGATTCCAACGGTTTCTGGCCCGGCGAGGGTTCCGGCATGCTCGTGCTGATGCGCGAGGACGACGCGATCGCGCAGGGCAAGCGGATCTACGCCACCATCGGCGGCTGGGGTGTCTCCTCCGACGGCAAGGGCGGTATCACCCGCCCGGAGGCGTCGGGTCACCGCCTCGCGCTCAAACGGGCCTACGACAAGGCCGGCTACGGGGTCGAGACCGTTTCGTACTTCGAAGGGCACGGCACCGGGACCGCGCTGGGCGACGCCACCGAGATCGAGGCGCTCTCCACCGCCCGCCGCGACGCCGACCCGCTCGCCGACCCCGCCGCGCTGAGCACGATCAAGGGCAACATCGGCCACACCAAGGCCGCGGCCGGGGTCGCCGGCCTGATCAAGGCCACGCTGGCGGTCTACCACCAGGTCATCCCGCCCGCGACCGGCCACTTCGAACCGCACGAGTCGCTGGTCGGCGACTCCGCGCGGATGTACGTCCCGGCCGAGGCCGGGCTGTGGCCCTCGGACCACCCGGTCCGCGCGGGAGTCTCCGCGATGGGGTTCGGTGGCATCAACTCGCACGTCACCGTGACCGAAGCGCCGGGTGCGGCCCGGCGCAAGGAACTCGACGAGAGGACCCGGTCGCTGGTCGCCGGACGGCAGGACAGCGAACTGCTGCTCCTCGACGCCGACGACGCCGCGTCGTTGCGTGGCAGGGTGACCGGGCTGCTGGAGGTCGTGCCGAAGCTCTCGTTCGCGGAGCTGGCGGACCTCGCGGGCACGCTTTCCGCGGAACTGTCCGGGAAACCGGTCCGTGCCGCGATCGTCGCGGCCAACCCGGAGGACGCCGAACGCAAGCTGGCCAGACTCCTCGACCTTCTCGGCGAGGGAGAGCCGGAGATCTTCTCCTCCCGCGAAGGCATCTTCGCCAGTGCGCGCTCGACGGATCCGAAGATCGGTTTCCTGTTCCCCGGTCAGGGTTCCGGGCAGGGCACGGTCGGCGCGCTGCGCAAACGCTTCGCCCACGCCGACGACATCTACCGCGCCGCGGGCCTGTCGACCGGTGCCGACCAGGTCGCCACCGACGTCGCGCAGCCGCGGATCGTCACCGGCTCACTCGCCGGGCTCCGGGTACTGAAGAGCCTCGGCATCGAGGCGCGGACGGTCGCGGGGCACAGCCTCGGTGAACTGACCGCGCTGCACTGGGGCGGCGCGCTCACCGAACGCGAAGTCCTCCGGCTGGCCAAGATCCGCGGCAAGGTGATGGCGACCGCGAGCGACGGAAACGGTGCCATGGCGGGGGTCGCCGCCACCCCGGGGGTCACCGAGCGGCTCGCCGAGGGCGAAGAGGTCGTCATCGCGGGGTACAACGCGCCCGAGCAGACCGTCCTTTCCGGACCGGCGGACGCGATCGACCGGGTGGTCGCCCGTGCTCGCGCGGAGGGCGTCACCGCCACCCGTATCAACGTCTCGCACGCGTTCCACTCGCCCGCGGTCGTCCCGGCCGCCGAGGCGATGACCGGCGAACTCGCCACGTTCGACTTCGCCCGGCTCGACCGGCCGGTCGTGTCCACGGTGACCGGTGACGTCCTGCACGCCGCCGAAGACCTGCGTGACCTGCTGCGCGATCAGGTGGTCCTGCCGGTCCGCTTCCGTGAGGCGGCCGCGAAAGTCGCCGAGCGCAGCGACCTGGTGATCGAGGTCGGCCCCGGCCGCGTGCTCACCGGGCTGTTCGGCGCGATCGCGCCCGGCACCCCGGCACTCGCGATCGACACCGACAGCCCGACGCTGGCTTCGGTGCTGAAGGTGGCCGGCGCCGCGTTCGCGTTCGGCGCCCCACTGGAGACTTCCGCGCTGTTCGACGGCCGTGTCGTGCGGGCATTGCCGGCGGACGGGAAGTTCTCGTTCCTCACCAGCCCGTGTGAGGCGGCGCCGTCCATCGGTGCGGAACTGGCCCGCGACCGCGTCGCCGAACCCACCGAGGCCAAGACCGGGACGGCGTCGGAAAGCGGCGGCAGCAGCACCCTCGAACTGCTGCGCAAGCTCGCTTCCGAGCGGGTCGAACTGCCGCTCGAAGCGGTCACCGCCGACACGCATCCGCTCGACGACCTGCACCTTTCGTCGATCACCGTCGGTCAGCTGGTCAACGACGTGACCCGCGCGCTCGGCCGTCCGGCGCTGGAGGGCATGCCGAACTTCGCGACCGTCTGTCTCGGCGAACTCGCCGAGATGATCGACGAACTCGCGCAGACCGCCAAACCCGCCGACAGCAACCAGGCCGAGGTCGCGGGGGTCGGCCCGTGGGTCCGGCCGTTCGCGGTCGAGTACGTCGTCGCGCCGAAGCCGTCACCCGACCTCACGCCGGGCAACGCCGGCCTTTCGCAGGCGGAGTGGACGGCGTTCGCTCCGGACGGCCATCCGCTGGCGGAGCCGTTGCGCGTGGCGCTGGCCACCGCGGGTGTCGGCGACGGTGTCCTCTTGTGCCTGAACGAAGACAGCGATTCCGGTGACGTGGGCTTGTTCCTGGAGGCGGGGCGCGCGGTGCTGGCCGCGCCCAACGGCACGCGGTTCGTCGTGGTGCAGCACGGCCTCGGCGCCTCCGGTCTGGCGAAGACGTTGCGGCTGGAAGACCCGTCGGCCCGGACCACGATCGTCGACCTCGCCGACGTCCGTCCCGCCGAACCCGAGGCAATCCGTAACGCGGTGTCCATTGTGGTCACCGAAGTGGCGGCGACCAGCGACTTCAGCGAAGTCCGCTACGACTCCGCCGGTGTCCGCACGGTGCCGAAGCTCGGTGCCCTCAAACCTTCCGAGGCCGAAGGGACACCGCTGGGCGCCGAAGACGTCCTGCTCGTGACCGGCGGCGGCAAGGGCATCACCGCGGAGAGCGCCTTGGCGCTGGCCAAGGATTCCGGCGCGAAACTCGCGTTGCTCGGCCGGAGCGACCCCGCCGACGACGCCGAACTGTCGGAGAACCTCGGGCGGATGGCGGCGGCGGGCATCACCTACCGCTACGAACGCGCCGACGTCACCGACGCCCGTCAGGTGGCCGACGCCATCGGCCGGATCCAGGACGGATTCGGCCCGGTCACCGCGGTACTGCACGGCGCGGGCCGCAACGAGCCCGCCGCGCTGTTCTCCTTGACCGAGGAGACCTTCCGCAAGACGCTGGCCCCGAAGATCGGTGGCCTCAACGCCGTCCTCGACGCCGTCGACAAGGACAGGATCAAGCTGCTGGTCACCTTCGGCAGCATCATCGGACGGGCGGGGCTGCGCGGTGAGGCGCACTACGCCACGGCCAACGACTGGATGACGGAACTGACCGTCCGCTTCGGCCGCGAACACCCCCAGGCCCGCGCGATCGCCCTCGAATGGTCGGTCTGGTCGGGGACCGGGATGGGCGAGAAGCTCGGCGTCGTCAGCGCTTTGATGCGCGACGGCATCACCCCGATCCCGACCGAGGAGGGCATCGAGATCCTCCGCCAGGTCGTCGGCGATCCGGCCGCCCCGTCGGTACTGGTCGTCTGCGGCCGGACAGCGGGCCTGGTCACCCTGCCGGTGGAGAAGCGCGAGCTGCCGCTGACCCGTTTCGTCGACCGCGCCGTCGTGCACTACCCGGGGGTCGAGCTGATCACCGAAGCCGACCTCTCCGCGGGCAGTGATCCGTATCTGGCCGACCATTTGCTCGATGGCCAGCTGCTGTTCCCGGCGGTGATCGGCATGGAGGCGATGACCCAGGTCGCCAAGGCCGCGCTGGCCGTGGAAACCCTGCCGGCGCCGGTGTTCTCCGACGTCGAGTTCCTGCGCCCGATCATCGTCTCGCCGGGCGGGTCGACCACGATCCGGCTCGCCGCGCTGGCCAGGGACGCCGAAACGGTGGACGTGGTGCTGCGCAGCGGGGAGACCGGGTTCAGCGCCGACCACTTCCGTGCCCGGCTGCGGTTCTCCCGGCCGGATCCGCTCGGGGACACCGTGGTCCGCGACGTCGCGCTGCCGCCGGTCCCGGTCGACCCGACGACCGAGCTTTACGGCACGGTCCTGTTCCAGGGCAAGCGATTCCAGCGGGTCACCGGCTATCGCCGGGCCAGCGCGCGGCACGCGGTCGCGGAGATCGCGACCGGCGCCGAGGTCGATTGGTTCGCGCCGTTCCTTCCGCAGGAACAGCTCCTGGCCGACCCGGGCACCCGCGACGCGATGATGCACGCCATCCAGTGCTGTGTCCCGGACGCGACCCTGCTGCCGCAAGGGATCGAGCGGCTGTACCTGGCCGAGCCCGGCGAGCAGGACCCGGAGTACGTGCTCCTCGACGCCCGCGAGCGTTCGCAGGACGGCGACAGCTACCTCTACGACCTCGACGTCCGCAACCCCGACGGGAAGCTGGTCGAGCGATGGGAAGGGCTGAAACTGCGCGCGGTGCGCAAACGTGACGGCGAAGGGCCGTGGGTCCCGTCGATGCTCGGGTCCTATTTGGAGCGTTCCGTCGAACGGCTGCTCGGCTCGTCCCGCGCGATCGTCGTCGAACCGGACCCGGTCGGCGTCTCCGTGGAGACCACGCCGGAACGGCGGGCGCAGACGGCACTGGCCGCCGGCCGCGCCGTCGACAGCCCGCTCGAGATCCGCTACCGGCCGGACGGCAAACCGGAGGCCGACGGGGTCGAGGTCAGCGCGTCGCACAGCGCCGGACTGACCTTGGCGATCGCGGGCGACGGCCGGATCGCCTGCGACGTCGAGACGGCGATCGAACGGACGCCGGAGGACTGGGCGGGTCTGCTCGGCGAGGATCTGCTTTCGGTGGGCGAACTGCTCGCCGCGGACGCCCGCGAACCGCTTTCGGTCGCGCACACCAGGGTCTGGAGCGCGCTCGAATGCGTGCGCAAGACCGGGGACATGACACAGGCACTCACCGTGCACCGGGTCGATCCGGACGGCTGGGCGGTGCTCTCGCACGGCGCCGCTCGCATCGCCACCTGGGTGACGACCGTCAACGACCGGACCGATCCCGTGGTCTTCGCGGTGCTCCAGGGAGAGGGAAACTGACATGGCCGACTACTACGAGATCCTGCACACGGTCGGGTTCGAAGAGACCAACCTGGTCGGCAACGTCTACTACGTGAACTACGTGCGCTGGCAGGGCCGGTGCCGCGAGATGTTCCTGAAGGACAAGGCGCCGGCGGTGCTCGAAGAGGTCCGCCGCGACCTCAAACTCTTCACGCTCAAGGTGGACTGCGAGTTCTACGCGGAGATCACCGCGTTCGACGAGCTCTCCATCCGGCTGCGACTGGAAGAGCTGACCCAGACCCAGATCCAGTTCACCTTCGACTACGTGCACCTCACCGACGAGGGGGAGCGGCTGGTGGCGCGCGGACGGCAGCGGATCGCGTGCATGCGCGGCCCCAACACGGCGACGGTGCCCAGCCGGGTGCCCGAGCAGCTGCGTGAGGCGCTGGCCCCGTACGCCGTCAACGGCAAGGGGGAGTGACGTGGGCGAGGTGGAGGAGCCTTCGCGGCCGGTGCTGAAACGCCTGCCGACGCCCGCCGCGCGACGCCGGTTGTCCGCGCAGTCCGGGTTGCGGGAGGTGATGGGCCAGTTCGCCACCGGGGTCACCGTGCTGACCGCCGGGGGTGAACGGGCCCACGGGATGACCGCCAACGCCGTCACCTCCGTGTCGCTGGAGCCGCCGATGGTGCTGTGCTGCGTTTCCCGCGCGGCACGGATGCACGAGGCGATCGTGACGGCCGGTTCGTACGCGGTCACGGTGCTGGCGTCGGACCAGAAGGAGCTGGCGAAGTACTTCGCGGACTGGCGTCGCCCGGCCGGGCTCGCGCAGTTCGACTCGGTGGACTGGACGGCGGGGCCGCAGACCGGCGCTCCGCTGCTCGACGGCGCGCTGGCGTGGCTGGAATGCGAGCTGGCGGAGGTCTACGAGGGTGGTGACCACTCGATCTTCCTCGGCAAGGTGGTCGCCTCCAGCCGCGGCACCGCGCAGGACTCGCTGGTCTTCTACGGCGGCGGCTACCACCAGATCGACGGCCGGATACGGGCATCGGCCTGACAGGGAGAGGAATTGTCATGACCATCAACGAATCCGCCACGCCCGCCCCGGCGTCCTCGTCCGAACGGCCGCCGGTGGTGACCACGATGCCCCGTCTCGGGCGGGGGGTGTGCTGGCGCGACATCAAGCGGGAAATCGAACTCGACGAGCTCGAGCGCGAGGCCAGGCTCAGGGAGGCGGCGTGACCCTGCAGGGCGATCCGGGCGCTCAGCGCGCGGAGGACTCCGAGGTGGTGCCGCTGCCGGAGGACCGGCTGCGGCGCCCCCGGATCCCGAGGGCGACCGACGGGCAGGTGATCCCGCTCGCCAGGGGCGCCGAACCGGTGCACCCACCGGAACCGACGATGCCGTTGCTGCGCACCCAGCGCGACGAACTGCGCGAGCATATCGTCGACGGGCGGCTCGAGGGCGTCCGGCGTCAGCATTCGCTCGGGAAGCACACCGCGCGCGAACGGCTGGATCTGTTGCTGGACCCCGATTCCTTCACCGAGGTCGAGCTGTACCGGCGGCATCAGGCGAGCGGGCTCGGGCTGGCGGAGAACCGGCCGTACACCGACGGGGTCATCGCCGGCTCGGGCACCATCGACGGACGGCGCGTGTTCGTCTACGCGCAGGACTTCACCGTTTTCGGCGGTTCGCTCGGCGAGGCGCACGCGGCGAAGATCCACAAGGTGATGGATCTGGCGATCGCCACCGGTTCGCCGCTGATCGGGCTCAACGACAGCGGGGGAGCGCGGATCCAGGAAGGCGTCATGGCGCTCAACGGCTACGGTGGCATCTTCCGCCGCCAGGTCGAGGCGTCCGGCGTCATCCCGCAGATCAGCGTGGTGCTCGGGCCGTGCGCGGGCGGGGCGGCGTATTCGCCCGCGCTCGCGGATTTCGTGTTCATGGTGCGCGACACCGCCCGGATGTACCTGACCGGGCCGGACGTCGTCGAGACCGTGACCGGGGAACGGGTCAGCCACGACGAACTGGGCGGCGCGGACGTGCACGGCGCGTCGTCGGGCGTGGCGACCGTGGTGCACGACGACGAGGAGAGCTGCCTCGCCGACGTCCGCTACCTGGTTTCGCTGCTGCCGTCGAACTATCTGGAATCCGCGCCTCGCGAGCCGTCACAGGACGCGGGCAAGGACCGGCGGCCGAGGTTCGCCGAGCTCGTCCCGGTGGAGCCGAACAAGCCCTACGACATGCGGGACGTGTTCACGGAACTGGCCGACGACGGCGAGTTCTTCGAGATGCACGAGCGATGGGCGCAGAACGTGCTGTGCGCGCTCGCGCGGATCGACGGACGTGTGGTCGGCCTGGTCGGCAACCAGCCGATGGTGTTCGCCGGCGTGCTCGACGGTCCCGCTTCGCAGAAAGCGGCGCGGTTCGTGCGGTTCTGCGACGCGTTCAGCATCCCGCTGGTGACCCTCGTGGACGTCCCGGGCTTCCTGCCGGGGGTCGAACAGGAACACTCCGGGATCATCCGGCACGGCGCGCAGCTGCTGCACGCCTACTGTGAGGCGACCGTGCCGCGGATCCAGGTCATCCTGCGCAAGGCGTACGGCGGCGCGTACATCGTGATGGACTCGCGGTCCATCGGCACCGACCTGTCGCTGGCGTGGCCGACCAACCAGATCGCCGTGATGGGCGCCGAGGGCGCGGTCAACGTGCTGTTCCGCAAGGACCTCGCCGTCGCGCCCGATCCGGACGCGTTGCGCGCCCACCTGGTCGCGGAGTACACCGAGGAGTTCATGAGCCCGCAGTACTCGGCGGAACGCGGGCTGGTCGACGACATCATCGACCCCGCCGACACCCGTTCCGCCGTCGCCAGGGCGCTGGACATGCTGCAGGACAAGCGAAAGGCGGCGCCTCAGCGCAAGCACGGCAATCATCCGATCTGAACGGGGGAGCCATGCCACCGTCCGAAAAGGACAGTGCGCCGGTCTTCCGGGTCCTGCGGGGGGACCCGGAAGACGCCGAACTGGCGGCGCTCGTCGCCGTCTTCACCGCGCTCGCTTCGGCCGCGCCCGCGCCCGTCGTGGCGGCGCGGTCCGCCTGGACGTCTCGAACGCCGGCGACCTGGCGCACTTCGGTCTTGCGCTGACGGACGCCGCCACATGACGCGAAAACCACTTTCGCAACCTTCAACGTTGCGAAAGTGGTTTTCGCGTCATGTGTGCTTGGACGCGGGACTCGCGTGATCGAAGGCGGGACTCGCGTGATCGGGCGCCGCTTACGCGGTGAGCCGTCGCGCGGCCTCGGTCTCCCGCCGCGGCGGATACGTGCTGTGGCAGGTGTGCACGGCGACGTAGAGGACGCCGCCGTCGATCACCGCCTCCAGATCCGTTCGCTCTTCAGGTTCGAACGGGCCCCCGCAGGCCGCGCAGGTCCGCTGCCGTTCCGCCGCGCTCACGGCCGGTCCCGCTGCTCGGGGACGGCGGGGTCGGGCCACGACAGGCCCAGCAGGTCGACGTCGAGTTCGTCGTCGGCGTAGATCTCGTACGGGTCGAGGCGCTCGGTCATGGTGTGCTCCTTGGATTTTCCGGATACCACAAGGGCACTACCGGCACCCCCTCAGCGGCGACTTTTTCTTTGCTCAGCACGAGCCCCCGGCGTCTTCGATCACGTCACGACCGGCTCCCGATCGGGCGGGTCCATCCTGGTTGTCAAGTGAGTCGTTCATCGAAGGTCGGGAGGAACGCCATGACGGCACAGGTGCGAATTCGAGTGGTGGGCGATGACGCCGACCCGCGCGGGACCACCGAGGCCGACGCGACGGCGTTCGTCCCGGAGCCGAGGCAGGCCGCCGACAACGAGCTCCCGGCCGACCACATCGTCCTCGGTTACAACTAGGCCGTGTCCGGTAAGTCTGTCCGCGGTCTTCGCGCCCAGGCGGTCCCTGACGGCACGGGCGGTCCAGCCGAACAGACTTACCGGACACGGCCTAGGCCGGTACGAAAAGCACGGACAAAGAAGACCACCGGGTATCGCGCGCGCGAGAATGAAGAACGCCCACGACCCGGCCAGACCACGAGGAGGCCTCCGGATGGCTATGCGCCTCCAGCTCACGTCGGGTTTGCAGGTGCTGGAAGAATGGGCGATCAATGCTCCGCAGGCCGATCGAAATGTCATCTACGAAGCACTTTTCGCGGTGGCCGACGGATCCGCCTTTCTCATCTACGACATTTTCGGGGACGGCCGCGATCCGCATCAGTTCATTATTCTGGTGAAGCAAGATCTCGTGATCCGGATAGGGCTCAAGCGGTCCGATTCCTCGTTCGAGATCGTCTACATCGGCGCGCTGGAGCACGGCACGCCCGCCGCTGCCTGGGCCGAGGACTCCGACGGTTCCTGAGCGGGTACCGCTGAACGGCCCAGTCTCCTTCTCCGTTACCGGCGGCCTTTCGTACCAGCGGGTCAGGTGTTCCTCATCTTGACATCGTCCAGTTCGGCGTGAAATTCTTCCGGTGTTTGGGGTGGGGGAATTTCGCCGAGCTGGAATTGTGTGCTGTGTTCATCTCAAGGGCTGGAGGCACAAAAGATGTCATCACCTGAATTCCCGGGCTTGGATGTTTCCACACGGGTACGCGCACGTGACATTCAGATGGCCGGGGTCGCCGACGTCCGCCGACGGGTGCTGATGATCTCCGGCGCGATCGACACCACCGATCACGACATCTCGGTCAGCGTCAATCTCCCGGAGCCGGGACGCTGGCAGGTGATCAAGTCCGAGACCAACCTGACCGACAAGACCTGGGTCGCGATGCAGGTCGTCACCGACGAGGACTCGACCTTCGTCAACGACGCCGAAACCCTCGTGCTTTCCCGCCAGTTCTCGAAGTCCTTCATGACGCCGGACCAGCGCCGCCTCACCTTCTACGACGGTGAAGTCCGGCCGGGGGAGGCCGTGCTCAAGGTGTACTCGCTGGACGCGGGCGGGCGGAAGCCGACCTACTCCTACTCCCGGTACAGCCCGATCGCGACCGACACCGCGGAGCAGTCCCAGCAGACCCTGGACGAACTGATCAGCAACGGGATGAAACAGCGCCCCGTGATCGAGCTGATCGTCCCGGTGACCGTGATCGGCTGAGTACGCCGGTGATCACGTTCGTCCCGGAACCCCAGCTGCTCGAATCGCCGCGCGGGCGGGAATGGCCGGTCGTCCCCGGCACCCGCGCGGCGGCCACGGCCGGACCGCCGTCCGGCGCCGACGTCGTCATCGTCGGCGCGGGCCCGGCGGGGCTCGCGGTCGCTTCCGCGTTGTGGCACCACGGCGTGCGCGACCTCGTCGTCGTCGACCGCGACGGCCGTCCCTGCGGCCGGTTCTTCGACCGTATCGACCTGCTCGGCCAGCGCGTGCTGCGGTCACCGTACGAGCACCACCCCGGCGTCGAGGGCTACCGCGACTGCGAACTGCTGGACTTCGCCCGGCTGCACTGGTCGGTGCTGACGCCGGTGGAACGCCGCGAGATCCGGATGGCGCAGGCCGGGCACCGGTCCGTGGTCCCCGTCGACGTCTTCGAGGCCTACTGCCGGCATCTGGCCGCGAGCCACCACGTCACCGAACGGACCTGGCGCGGTTCGGTGCGTGAGGTGCTGCCGGCTGGAGTGTCCTCGGACGCGGTCACCGTGCGCGCCGACCGGTTCTCCGTGACCGCGCGCCACGCCGTGCTGTGCCTCGGCGAGGAGCGCCGGTCCGCCCCGGACACCTGGTGGGGCGGCGGCCATCCGCCGCGCGGGGTGAGCTACTGGGACGAACCCGTTCCCGGCGGCGGACAGCGGCTCGCCGTCGTCGGCGCCGGCCTCACCGCCGCGCACCTGATCTCCAACGGGCTCGCCCAAGGCCGCGAGGTGCACTGGGTGGTCCGCGAAACGGGCGAACGCTACCAGTGCGCCGACGTCAACTCGTCGTTCTTCCGTCCCGAAGGCCGCGCCCGTTTCGACGGGGTGAGCTGGTCGGAACGGCTCGAACTGATGGGCCGCTTCCGGCGCGCGTCGATCATGTTCGAGTTCCGCCCGATGCTCGAGGCGGCCGAAGCCGAAGGACGGCTGATCGTGCATCGCGGCAAGGCGATCGTGAAGGTGACGCCGGGGGTCGGCCTGCACCTCGAAGACGGTTCGCGGGTTTCCGTGGAGCACGCCGTCCTGGCGCTCGGCACCACGCCGTCGATCGGTGACGGCCTGATGCCCGACGAGGCCGTTCTCGACCGCGGCGGCTGGCCTCAGCTGGACGAGCGCACCTTCGCCTACCTCGGCGCGCCCCGGGTCTTCGCCGTCGGCGCGGCCGCGGGCATGGCGCTGGGCCCGGCCGCCCGCAACATCGACGGCCACCGCGTCGCCACCGCGCGGGTCGCGGCCGCCGTCGCCGAGAACTTGCGGCGGGAAGCCCGGCCGCGGACGGCCGCGAAGGACGTCACCCGTGTCTGAGCCGTACGACTCCCGCTTCACTCTGCCGTCGATCGACGACGCTCCCTCGACCGAGTCGGGGGTGATCCTGCTGGGCCTGGACGCCGAACGCCTGCTGGCAAGCGTCGGGCTCGCGCGTCTCGCCGACGAGCCCGCGCTGGTCGCCCTCGCCGTGGACCAGGCCCGGCACGACGCGCTCGACCTGAGCATCGGCGCGCTCGTCGAAGCCGGGATCCTCCGCTGGCGCGCGGTGCGCCCGTTGATCGAAGCAGGTCCGGAGATGACAGCGGCGGGTTCCCTGCGCCGAGAATGGGAACACGCCACCACGCGGGTCACCGCCACGGTGACCGGGCTGGGACCGGCGTCGGTGGTTTGCCTCGCGGCCTGCTGGCTGCGTCGCGATGACGTCGAAGAGTTCACCGGACAAGGGCGGGCGCCGGACAAAGGGAGCACCACGGACGATGTCCTATCTCGGGTCTTTGCCGACTGACACCACGCTGCTGCAGGTCTTCCGGAAGTTCCCCGCGCCCGCGTCGAAACTGCTGGATCTCCACGAATTGATCATGCGGGCGCCGTCGGCGTTCGGCGCGGGGGAGCGGGAGCTGATCGCGGCCTACGTCTCCGGTGTCAACGACTGCCGGTACTGCCACGGGGTCCACACCGTCACCGCGGAGGCTTTCGGTGTGCCGGAAGGGCTTCTGGCGGCCGCTTTGGCCGATCTGGACTCCTCGCCCGTGGACGGGCGCATGAAGCCCGTACTGGCGTACGTGGGCAAGCTGACGCGCACGCCGTCCCGGATGACCGATGCCGACGCCGAAGCGGTGTTCGCGGCGGGCTGGGACGAGGCCGCGCTGCACGACGCCGTCCTCGTGTGCGCCCTGTTCAACTTCATGAACCGGATGGTCGAGGGGCTCGGGATCCGGGCCGACGACGCCTACGCGAAGATTTCGGGTTTGCGGCTGAAGGAGGACGGGTACTCCGGATTGGCGCGCCTGCTCGAATCCTGATTCGACTGTCCACACCGGACAAGACCGGACACCGTGCCTCGCTGAGACCGGTTCGCCGCTTTCCGTCACCGGCAAGGGCCGCCGTTACTCCGTTCGACAGCCGGGGGAGCGGAAGTGGAGCAGTCGAGGAGAACCTTCTGGCGTAGGTGAAAAGCACATCGCCGCGATGATGCATGGCACTGGCCGCGAACAGGCCCTGGGCAGCACGATTCCCTCATCGAAGGAACACCACCGAACAGCCTGGGAGCCATTCGATGAAGAACGCTGTGACCGACAACGTCCGCTCGCTCTTCGCCGTCCGGGGAATCGACACCGATTTCGCCGGAAACCAGGTCGATCTGGTGATCGACCGGTTCGACAACTGGACCAATCAGCCGCGTGGTGAGGTCTTCAACTGCTTCACCGGCGCCTGTTGCACCGCTCCGCCGCTGGCCGAGGCGAGCTGAGAGCACCCCACCGGACCGCCACTCGCACCCCGAAGCGAGTGGCGGTTCGGCATGTCGACGGAAAGTAGCCGACCGACTGCGCAACCGGTCGCTCCGCGCCCTTTCGCCGTGTCGCCCGGAAAACGAGCCGGACCGACGCACCACCCGAACGGTGGAACGCGTTCCGTCCGGGCGTGTTTATGTTGGGGCCATGGGGGTGCGCGTGAGGGGACGGCGCGATGGTGATCAGAGTTCTCGTGGCCGAAGACATGCATATCGTCAGGGGCGCGCTCGTGGCGCTGCTGCGGCTGGAGCCCGATATCGAAGTGGTGTCCGAAGTGGCTTCCGGTGACGAGATCCTCGGCGCCGCGCGGATTTCACGAACTCAGGTCGCGGTCATCGACATCGATCTCCCCGGCAAGGACGGGCTCACCGCGGCCACCGAACTCCACGAGCAGCTGCCCGAGGTCAGGACCCTGATCCTGACCAGCCTCGGCAGGCCAGGCACGCTCCGCAGGGCGCTGGCGGCCAAGGTGAACGGGTTCCTGTTGAAGGACGCCCCCGCGGAGAAACTCGCCAACGCCGTGCGCGGCGTGGCGGCCGGCCGGAGGATGGTCGACGGTGACCTGGCACTCGCGGCCTGGGACACCGTGGAATGCCCGCTGACCCCGCGGGAGATCGACGTCCTGCGGCTGACCGCCGAAGGCCGCGACACCTTGGAGGTCGCGGCGAAGGCCTTTCTTTCCACCGGAACCGTGCGCAACTACCTGACCACCATCGTTTCGAAGCTCAACGCGCGCAACCGGGTCGACGCGATCCGGATCGCCAAGGACTCCGGCTGGATCTAGCGCCGACCTAGACCGGCACTACGGCGCGCAGCCGGAACCGCCCGTCGGCCTCGACCCCGGCGGTCAGCTCCCCGCCGAGTCCGGCGACGCGGTCGGACATGTTCGTGATGCCGCTGCCCGGGGCCTCGACTCGCGCCGGCCGCTCCGGCCGCTCCGGATTCAGTGGCCGTCCGTTCTGGACGCCGTCGTTGACGATGTCGAGCGCGACACCGTTCCCGGTCCGCCGCACGGCGATCTCGCAGCGTTCGACCTTGCTGTGCCGCAACACGTTCGTCACGCCTTCGCGCAGCACCACGGCGAGCACCGTCCGCACCGTCGTCGGCAGGTCGTCCTGCTCGATCTCCAGCCGCACCTGGACGTCGGCGGCCACCAGTACCGCCCGCGCCGATCGGGACTCCTGATCCAGCGACAGTTCCCGGTAGCCGCTGGCCACCGAGCGGACGTCGGCCAGCGCCTGCCTGGTCAGCCCGAGGATCTCCAGCAGCTCGTCGGAGGCGCGGGTGGTGTCGATGTCCATGATCCGGCTGGTCAGCTCGCTCTTCAGCGCGATCGCCGACAGACTCATGCCGAGCAGGTCGTGCAGGTCGCGGGCGAACCGCAGCCGCTCCTCGGCGACCGCGACCTCGGCGAGGCGTTTCCTGGTCTCGCCCAGCTCGGTCACCAGCCGGATCAGCCAGATGAGACCGAAGACCATCAACCCGGTGTTCAGGATGGAGGCGAAGCTGTAGAAGCCGCCGATGAAGTCGGTGCCGTAGCCGATCCGGATCAGCACCACGCCCGTCGCGGTCGCGGCGAACGCCGTCCACCCGGCCAGCGGCGGCAGCACCAGCAGCGCGGTGCCGGCGAACAGGCTGGGCAGGCTCACCCAGGCGTGCCCGAGCGGGATCAGCGGCAGGAAGATCAGGCAGGCCTGCACCAAGAGCAGCGCGTAGCTCTGCCGCGAGCGCAGCCGGACGTTCGGCCGGGCGAAATAGGACAGTTGCAGGGTGGTCAACGCGGTGAGGTACCCGGCGATGAGCGTGAGGGCCCAGCCGTCGTCGGTCAGCATGAAGGCCCGGGTCATCGCGGAGAGGCTGAAGAAGATGAAGACCGCGGTCATCGTCCATTGGACGTTCCTGGCGTCGATCCGGGACCAGTGGCCGGGCCCCTGCTCCAGCGCCGCCTCGGCGGGTTCGGCCTGCTCGGGCACCGGGAGTTCGGCGTGCAGCCGCCACCGGCCCGCCGCGTCGGGACCCGCGCTGAGCTCCCCGCCGTATCCGGCGACCTCTTCGGTCACCTCACGCAGGCTCTCCGCCGTCTCCTGCGGGACGTCCTCGTGCGCCGTCCCGTCGTGCACGATCTCCAGCACGACGAGGGCGCCGGTCTCGCGCACGGTGATCTCGCAGTTCTCGACGCCGGTGTAGCGGAGAACGTTCGTGACCCCCTCGCGCAGCACCTTCGCCAGCAGGGTGCGCAGCTTCACCGGGAGCTCGACCTGCTCGAGGTCGACCCGCACCGCGACGTTCGACGCCGAGAGCAGCGACACCGCGGTCCGTGCTTCCTTGTCGAGCGAAAGCTCCCGGTAGCCCCTGGCCACCGACCGCACGTCGGACAGCGTCCGCTGCGCGATCCCGGTGATCTCGGCGAGTTCCGCACGTGCCTGATCCAGGGATTTGCGCAGCAGGCGGTGCACCAGTTCGCCCTTGAGCGCGATCGCGGACAGGCTGAGGCCGAGCAGGTCGTGCAGGTCCCTCGCGAAGGCCAGCCGCTGCTCGGCGACGGCCCGCCGCGCCAGTTCGGTCCTGGCCTGGTGCAGTTCGGTCACCAGCCGCGCGAGCCAGGTCAGCAGGTAGACGACCAGGGCGTAGAAGACCGCGGTGACGCTGTCGAACAACGCCCCGAGCCAGGTCTCGTCGTAGGTCCACAGGATCCAGATCGTGCCCGCCATGAACACGGTGAACACGGTCCAGCCCGTCCTCGGCCGGAACAGCAGCAGCGCGCTGCCCGCGGCGAGGGTGGTCAGCGAGCTCAGCGCCGCGTCGAAGTGCAGGGTCGCCAGGTAGGCCAGGCACGCCTGCACCACCAGCATCGCTTTCGCGAGCCTGGTGTCCAGACGGACCGACGGGCGGCTGAAGTACAGCAGCTGGATCGCCAGCACGGGCCCGACGTACAGCACCGCCAGCAGGCCATGCCAGAAGTCCACCCCCGGCCGCAGCAGTACCGCGAGGAGACCGAACAGGCAGGAGTTGACGAAGACGACGGTGATGATCAGCCCGGCGAGGAACAGTGCCCGCCGGGGGCGCCGGTCGACCCCGGCGGTACCCAGAGGTTCGGCGGTCACCGCGAGCTGTTCCGGCACAGGCACCCCAGAGGTAACAGAAGATGTCTCGGTCCTTGTCGTGCTTCCCCCCGCGTCGGCCGTGGTCAGCCGCCGCGCGACCTTCCATCGCCGTGTGATTCGGATCCTAACCCATGTTCGTTACCCCGGTTGCTTCTTCCGGGTCGGGGAGGAAGGCCGACAGGGAGACGTTTTCCCCGCTGGCGACAGGGAAAATCGCTCGATCACCCGCGCGGGTGTGGGGCGTTCGGACCATGAACGCGATCGTGGGACACGCCACGATGGAAGACGTGTGCCGATCCGCTGTTCCGGGTGTTCCGGGCGTTCCACTGTGTACCCCGCCGTGTACGCCACGCCGGGCGGGCTCTCGCGGCGACCGGGGGCCCGTGGCCCTAAGCTCGGCGCATGGCCAGGTATTTCGACGTGCATCCGGAAAATCCGCAACGACGCGCGATCGGACAGGTCGTCGACATCCTGCGCGGAGACGGGCTCATCGCGTACCCGACGGATTCCTGTTTCGCGCTCGGCTGCCAGCTGGGGAACAGGCAGGGCATCGACCGCATCCGGAGCATCCGCAAACTGGACGACCGCCACCACTTCACCCTGGTGTGCCAGGATTTCGCCCAGCTGGGTCAGTTCGTGCACGTGGACAACGCGGTCTTCCGCGCGATCAAGGCGTCGACGCCGGGCAGCTACACCTTCATCCTGCCCGCCACCAAGGAGGTTCCGCGCCGCCTGCTGCACGCCAAGAAGAAGACCGTCGGCGTGCGCATCCCGGACCACGTGGTCACCCAGGCGCTGCTCGGCGAACTCGGCGAGCCGCTGCTGTCGAGCACGCTGCTGCTGCCCGACCAGGAGGAGCCGATGACCCAGGGCTGGGACATCAAGGAGCGCCTGGAACACGTGGTGGACGCGGTGATCGATTCCGGGGACTGCGGGGTCGAACCCACCACGGTCATCGATTTCTCGTCGGGCGAGCCGGAGATCGTGCGGCGCGGCGCCGGCGACACCGCACGCTTCGAGTAGCCACCGCGAGTGACCCGGCGGGACCGGCGTCCCGGTCCCACCGCGACAGGTCTTCAGTGCGTGACGAGGCCTTCGGTCTTCGACGGGGCCGAGGGAATGTGGAACAGCCGGGTGAACAGCTCCAGCATCGCCGGGTCGCCCTTGACGGCCACCGCGCCGCAGGTCAGCGCGCTCGTGGCGTCCAGCTCGCCGTTCAGCAGCTTGAGCACGACCGGGCCGCGCGGCTCGATGACGAGGTCCGGCTCCGGAAGCGGGCCCTCGCCCGCCGTCACCGCGCCATCGTCGATCAGCGCGTGGACGATCATCTGGTCGCCGTAGTGGAGCTCGAAGGAGCATTGGACGCCGCGGGCGGCGTCCGGCTGGAACGTCGTGTACAGCGACAGGATGGCCGCGTCGAGGGTGAACAGGTCGTCGGCCGCCGGATCGGTCAGCGAACGGGCGCCCCACAGGCCCAGCTGCAGAAGGATCTGATCGAGGTCGTTGCCGTACTCGGTGAGCTCGTAGACCACCCCGGCGTCGAGCTGCGAGAGCACCCGGCGCTGGACGACGCCGTGCCGTTCGAGTTCGTTGAGCCGGGTCGACAAGATGCTCGTCGGGATCTTCGGCAGGCCGTGCTGCAGCTCGTCGAAACGCTTCGGGCCGAGCACCAGGTCGCGGATCACGAGCAAAGACCAGCGTTCCCCGATGATCTCGAGCGCGCGGGCGAGGCCGCAGAACTGGCCGTAGGTGCGAGCGGTCATGCTTGACTCCTCAACTTCCTTGATCTGGTGACGGGGTGGTGCTCGTTCAGCGGACGGGGTGTCCCTCGGAAAGCAGTTCGCGGTGCAGCTCCCGCAGTTCGGCGCAGGGTTTCACCCCCAGTTCGTCCTCGAGCCTGGTTCGCAGCCGCTCGAACGACGCCAGCGCGTCGCTGCGCCGCCCGCTGAGCCCGAGCGCGCGGATCAGCTGGCCGTGCAGGGTTTCGTCGAACGGGTCGGCGGTGGTGAGCGACCGCAGCACGCCGAGCATCTCCCGGTGGTTCCCGGCGCGGATCTCGGCCTCGATCCACAGGTCGCGAGCGTTGCGCCGATGCTCCAGGAGATAGACGGTGTAGGCGGCCAAGGTCGGTCCACAGTGGATGTTCGCCAGCGGGGGACCGGACCACAGGTCCAGCGCGGTGCGGAACGCGTGCGCGGCCGCCGCGTTGTCGCCTTCGTCCAGCAGGTCGCGGCCGAGGCGGTGGAGCCGGTGGAATTCCGATACGTCGACCACGCCCGCGTCGATGTCGAGCCGGTAACCGGGCGAGCAGGTGACCAGCAGGCCGCCGGTGCCGTCCGGGTCGAGATGGCGGCGAAGGTGATGGACGTAGGTGTGCAGGGTCCGGCGGACACTGCGCGGCGGCGTGTCGTTCCACAGTTCGTGGACCAGCGAGTCGACGTGGACCGTCTTGCCGGGACGGATGAGCAGCATCGCCAGCAGTTGCAGGAGTTTCGGTGTGCTCGGCGCGCGATCGACACCGCCGATGTGCAACTCGAGCGGCCCCAGAACCCTGGCCGTGTCACCTGGTCCGATGGTCATCGCGTACATCCCCTGCCCTCCGGCGGACTCCCCCTCAAGGACGGTGACAGAGGCGGAACCTTCGGAACAGTGCCGGGAACACCCGGTGTACCGTGATTTCTTCGTTGCCCCGTATGCGATCGTCACGACCTGGAGCGGTGAACCGGTTGTGGCAAAAGAGAAGACGCGGCAGGCTTCAAAGCCAGTCGGAATCGGTGGCGATGCGAATGGCGTCCACTCGGTTGCGGGCGTTGAGTTTCGTGACCACCGTGGCGAGATAGTTCCGCACGGTTCCCGGTGACAGGAACAGCTCCGCCGCGATGTCGGCGACCGTGCGCCCGTTCGCGGCGAGGCGGAGGATCTCGACTTCCCGCGGTGTCAGCGGGCAATCCTCGGTTTCCCAGGCGGACAGCGCGAGTTCGCTGTCGATGACGCGGCGGCCGATGGCGACCGAGCGGACGGCGTTGGCGAGCTTGTCGGCCGGTGCGTCCTTGAGGAGGAAGCCGTTCACCTTCGCGTCGAGCGCGCGGCGCACGGTGCCCGGACGGCCGAGCGAGGTGAGGATCAGCGTGCGGACGTTCGGAAGTTGCTGATAAAGCTCGGAAGCGGCGGCGAGCCCGTCCTTGGCGGGCAGGTCGATGTCGATGATCGCGACGTCCGGCAGATACTCCGCGGCCATCGGAAGGATCTTGTCGCCCGAGCAGACCTCCGCGACGACCTCGATGTCCTGTTCGAGGTTCAGCAGAGCGACCAAGGCGCCGCGGACCATGTGCATATCCTCGGCCAATAGGACTCGGATCACTCCGACCTCCTCTTCCCCAGAAACGCGCTAACTCTCAGTGTACATAGCAAACCCGGAAGAGTGAATCGAAATCGCACGATACGAGGTTGCGCTTTTTTTGGCAGCCTGCTCGGCCGATCAAGACCCTGGTGAGCTGCGACGATGGCATGGCTTCGAGCATACTGAAACTGAGAGCGGTCGATTACACGCTGTTAGGTGAGGCGACGGTAAAACTATTGCCATAAGTGGTTTCTTTGTCTGTCGAGAACGTTCCATTACAGTGAATTCGTCCGGCGAACGGGTGAATTCGACCCCTTTCGAAGACGCGGATGGACTGTTCGGCGGTACCGGCGCAGACCTCGATCGGCCGTCGAGCACGGCGTGGTCTCCTCGGTACGAGCCGAGTTCGCGCGCGAAGCCGACACTATCCACAAAGGACGTAAGTGATGAGCTCATTGCTGGGTGCCCTGCGCAAGGTCATGTTCGCGCCTTCGCTGGCTTCGGTCGGCTTCGAGGGGCGAGGCTTCGGAGTGCCGCCGACGCCGGCGACCGCCCGTCTGGAGTCGATCCCGCAGTCGGTGGTGTGCGGCTTCGAGTGGGGGATCGACGCGCCGGCGCTGTGGGAGGCCGAGCGGCGGCTGGACATGGTCGAGCCGGAGATGCGCGGGTTCGCCTACGAGGGCGCGGCGATGGCGTTCACCATCCTCGACGTCATGCCCGGCGGCCGGACGGACCGCACGGCCGAACTGATGAGCGGTCCCGGGCTCCCGCACGTGTTCCTGACCTACATCGGCATCGGGTTCGCGATGGCCCGGTTGCCCCGCCCGCTGTGGAAGAAGGTGCTGCCGGAGCTGGACGGCGTCCCGTTCCATCCGACGATGAGCTGGCTGGCGGTCGACGGCTACGCCTTCGACCGCGCCTACTTCGACACGCGTAAGTGGGTCGACGAGCAGTTCGTCCCCAAGCCGTACCCGTGGGCGGGCGCCCCCGCGTACTTCCCGCGCGCCTGCGACCAGGGCATCGGGCGGGCGCTGTGGTTCATCAACGGTGGCGACCCGGTGAAGGTCGCCGCGGCCGTGAACCGTTTCCCCGCCGGGCGCCGTCCGGACCTGTGGAGCGGGGTCGGGCTGGCCTCGACCTTCGCGGGCGGCTGCGACCGGCCGGGGCTGGTGAGGCTGCGCGAGTCGGCGGGGGAGCACCAGGACGAACTCGGCCTCGGTGTCGTGTTCGCGGTGAAGGCGAGGACGTTCTCGTCGTTCGTCCCGCCGCACACCCGCCGCGCCGCGCGGGCGCTCGCCGGGCTGAGCATCGAGGAGGCCGTCGACCTGGCCGACTCGACCGAGGTCACCGAGGACGCCTCGGACGGGACCCCCGCCTATGAACTGTGGCGGCAGAACATCCGGGACGGTCTGGCGCCCGCGGCCGGCCGCCTGTCCGCCTGAGGTCGCGTAGATGTCAGGAAAGGGTCGTTCAAGACGTTTTTCGTCCTGAACGACCCTTTCCTGACATCCGGGAGAGGATCAGGCCGCGCGTTTGAACGGCTCCGGCCGGTGCCGCAGGTCGGGCAGCGCGAGCAGGACCGGCGGGTCGAACAGGCGCTTGGGGCGCATCCGCAGGTCCGCCAGCCGCGCCGAGACGCCCGGTTCGACGGTGAGCGGACCGTGGTGCCCGGTGTACCCGGTGCCACGGCGCATGGGCGGGCCGCTCACGCAGTGCGCGACGAGGTGCCAGGTGCCTTCCGGGACATCGGTCAGCTGATAGGGGCCGGGGGCGTCGATGACCGTGTAACGCACGGGCGCGCCCTCGGGGATGCGCGTCGGGAAGAGGCCGACGAAGACGAGGCCGGGCGAGATCTCCGGCGGCGCCGACACGAAACCTCGGACGACCGCCCGCTTCGCACCCGGACGGGGATCGCCCGCGAGGTGGCGCTGGAAGCCGCCCTGCCGGCGGTACACGGACGGGGAGAGGCCGACCCGGCTGCTGAACCGCGTGCTGAAGGTGCCGACACTGTTGTAGCCCACCTGGCGGCTGATGTCGGCGACCGTGATCGAGGTCGTCAACAGCAGGTTCTTGGCCTCGTCGAGCCGCAGCGCGGACAGGAACCGGCCGGGCGAGACGCCGGTGGCCTGCTGGAACACCCTGGTGAAATGGAATTTGCTGAACGTCGCCGCACGGGCGATGTCATCGATCGTGAGCTCCTCGCCCAGTTTCTCGTTCATGGCCCCAATGGCTCGCTCCACGGCTCGCCGGACAGTCTCATCCATTGTACCGTCCTTTCGCTCGAGGAATTCTGGCTTGCTTTACGGTTTCCGACAGTAGTGTTCGCCGCCGCTTCTCCTGAAGTGCTTGATTCACCGCCGGATATGGATTGATGTGTGCGCCGACGTGAAAATTTCACAGGGCCCCGACCATGCGAAAACCACGGTCCGGCGGTGCTGGTCACACTGGATCTCCCCGGCCCGCGGCCGCAGAATTCCTGGTAGCGCATTCACACCGGAACTTCCCCGGCCGTGTTGGCGCGGTCCGAAGAACGTATTCCCGCGGCAACACAGAACCGGCCCTTGACCGCGTCCCCCGCGGCGGTCACGGGCCGGTTTCCATTTCGCGGATCGTGTGTGTGAGGATAGTATCGGCGGCTCGGGGGCGGGACGCGGGCGAAAGGCAGATGGGGTCGATGATCAAGGTCCTGGTGGCCGAGGACATGCACATTGTCCGTGGAGCCCTGGTCGCGCTGCTCGGATTGGAACCCGACATCGAGGTCGTCGCCGAATGCGCCAGCGGCGACGAGATCCTCCCGCTCGCGCGGTCCGCGAGTCCCGACATCGCGCTCATCGACATCGACCTGCCCGGCAAGGACGGGCTCACCGCGGCCGCCGAACTGCACGAACAATTGCCCGGCGTGCGCACGCTGATCCTCACCTCACTCGGCAGCCCGGGAACCCTCCGGCGGGCGCTGGCCGCGAAGGTCAACGGTTTCCTGCGCAAGGACGCGCCCGCCGACAGGCTCGCCAACGCGGTCCGCGGGGTCGCCGCCGGGCGACGCGTCGTCGACGGCGATCTGGCGCTCGCCGCCTGGGACAGCGAGGAATGCCCGCTCACCGCCCGCGAGATCGAGGTGCTCCGGCTCGCGTCGGTCGGCTCCGACCCCACCGAGATCGCGTCCGAACTGTTCCTGTCCGCCGGTACCGTGCGGAACTACCTGACGACGATCGTGTCGAAGCTCAGCGCCCGCAACCGGGTCGACGCGGTGCGGATCGCCAAGGAGTCCGGCTGGCTGTGACGCCGGCCGGTTTCACCTGGTCGGGACGGTCATCGTCGCGTGGGCGAGTTCCGCGGCGAACTCGCCCAGCGAAGTGGCCTCCGCGAACAACCGGCGCTGCCGGGCCGCGCCGGTCCCGTGTTCGAACAGCGAGTCCAACCCCCGCTCGACGTCCTCCTCGTCGCCCGCGGTCTTGAGCGCCGGCCGGACGAAATCGACGAGTTCGCCGAGTAGATCGCGCTGATCGGCCTCCCTGCCGGTGAAGACGTCGACGCCCGGCCCGTCGAGACCCCCGCGGGCGGCGGCCGTCAAAGCCGCGCTGATCCGGGCACCGCGGGCTCGCGGCGGCCGCGTCGTCTCGGCGCAGGTCGCGACCAGTCCGCGCACCAGTGCCGCGAGGAGCACCGCGTCGTCGACGGACAGGCAGACGTCGGCGATCCGTACCTCGATCGTGGGATGGCGCGGGGAAAGACGGGCGTAGAAGTACACACCCCCCGCGTCGAGTGCGTCGCCTCGGCGCAAGGCGTCGCCGATACTCCGGTCGTACGCGGCCGCGCCGGACCATTCGTCGGGCGGTTTCGCCGTCGGCCAGCGGTCCCAGATCGGGAAGCGCCTGCTCGACCACCCGGAGTCGGCGCCGCGCTCCACCGGGGAGTTCACACTGAGCGCCAGCAACGGGCCGAACCAAGGCCGCAGCCCGGAGAGGACCCGCGCGCCGAGATCCCGCGACGGCAGGCCGACGTGCACATGACAGGCACACGTCCCCGCCTCGCCGATCAGCTCCGGAAACGCCCGCGCCATCCGTCGGTACCGGGGTTCGGGGGTGAGCAGGTCTCCTCGCAGGTCACCGGGCGGGATGCCCGCCGCCACCATGAGGCAACCGTCGGCCTCCGCCGCCTTCGCGACCGTCTGCCGCAGCCGCGTCAGCTCCGAGCGCACCTCGTCCAGACCGCGGCAGACGCCGGTCGCGGTCTCGATCTGGAACCGCATCAGCTCGCCGCTGACGTCCGGTTCGGGGCCGAGACTCGCGAGCAGTTCGGGGGCACGTAACGCGACAGAGCCGTCCACAGGGTCGAGCAGGATGAATTCTTCCTCCACCCCAAGGGTGAAGTCCGTGCCGTCCACCGCCATGTCTCTCCGTTCCCGGGGATCTTCTCCGGTACCACTGAATCTCCTCCTTCGAGCGCGACGATGAAAGGGCCGGTGTGCTGAACTTCGTTGCGGCGAAAGTGTTTCGTGGCCTCACGGACGGTCTAGGCTGGGTTCATGATCGGTCTGTATCCCCCCTGTCGAGCCGTACGACAAGGGGCTGCTCGATGTAGGTGACGGCAACTTCGTCTACTGGGAAACAGGGCTGCACGCCGGGGATGCGACCTGGAACGGTTGCGGGAGCATCTGGGCATCGAACGCTGGTTCGTGACCGGTGATTCGTGGGGGACGACACTCGCGCTCACCTACGCCGAACGGTTCCCGGAGCGGGTCACGGAGATCGTCGTCAGCTCGATCAGCACGACACGGCGTCCGAGATCGACTGGTTGCACCGCGGCGTCGGCCGGTTCTTCCCCGAAGAATGGACGCGCTTCCGCGGAGATCTCCCCGGTGACCTCGTCGCGGCCTACGCGCGGCTGATGGAAGACCCAGACCCGCACGTGCGGACCGGGGCCGCGCGCTCATGGTGCACCTGGGAGGACACCGTACTGTCCCTGGAGCCCGGCGCGACCGTCCACAATGGTCCGATCGGCGAAGGGGAACTCGCTTTCGCGCGCATCGTCACACACTATTATTCCCACGCGGGCCGGCTGAAACCCGGCGCGCTGATCCGCGACGCCGGTCTGCTGCGGGGCATTCCCGGTGTGCTGATCCACGGACGCCGGGACCTGAGCTGTCCGGTGGACACCGCCTGGGAACTCGCCCGCGCCTGGCCCGGCGCGAAGCTGCTGATCGACGACGGCTCCGGGCATCGGTCGAGCGACGTGAAACGGGCCTGGACGCTGGCGGCGCTGGACCGGTTCGGTTCCTGAGGACTGCCCTCACGGCGATTGCGACAGCTTTCCCTTGTGGCTGTGGATGACCTGCTGGACGGTCGGTCTAAATCCTCAAGTGCATGGTGTTGCGTCTCGGTGTTCCGGTGGGGTCGAGGTAGGCGGGTGCGGTGAATTCCGGCAAGCCGTCTTGGGCGATCTGGACTTTCCATTCGCTGTGGTGGATGAGCCGGTGGTGCTTGGTGCACAGCAGCACGAGATTGTCGATCTTCGTTTCGCCGTGGTGTCGCCAAAAAACGATGTGGTGGGCCGTACAGCGGGGCACGGGCATATCGCATCCCGGGTAGGCGCAGCCACCGTCGCGGATGGTGAGCGCGTACTTCTGGGCGAGGGACACGGTCCGTTTCGATCGGCCGATGTCCAGGGGTTCGCCTGCGGTACCGAGAACTCCGGGCCGGACGCGGGCGTCGCAGGCGAGGATGCGGGCGTCGGTGGCGCTGATCGGTCCGACCAGATCTAAGTGTGCTTCGCCGATGTCACGCATGAGGTCGTCGTAGGACATGGTGACAAAAATGTGGGTCGCCTCGCCCGCCTGACCGGGAAGGTTCCGGCTGGTGGTCTTCAACCGCACATAATCGGTGAACGCATCCCCATAGCGCTCATCTTGAGTGCGGGAGTCCCGGACGCCGTCGATGGCCTTGTGCGGCTTGGCCATCGGATCCAGGTCGGATTTCAGGCGGGCGTAGGTTTCCAGGTCCAGGGTGGCTTTCAAGCCGAGGGTGCCGTCGCGGTGTTTGACGAACCGCATCTCCGGACGGGTGTCCTTCGGGTCCTCGTTACGGGGCTCTTTCCCGTCCGGATCCAGCTTGTCCAGCAGGCGGCGCCCAGCCCGGGTGATCTGCCGCGGCCCCGCATGCCGAGCCAAGTCGACCAGGATCTTCTCCCCGTTCCGTACGTCCTCATCCGGCACAGTGGACGGGATTCGCGCGAGGGTGCGGATGATGGCGTCGATCTGCGAACCCCCGATCGCGCCCTCCACAGCAGCCAGAGCGGTCAACGGTGCCAGGGGTGGCTCGGGGTCACCGCCGAAAGATGGGCCGGGATGCAGGGCCAGCACGCGGTCGGCGCGGATGCTGGCTTCCTTGTCCGTCACACGAAAGTCCTCGAAAATCAACGCCGCCAACGTCGAATGACCAGAACACCCCCGCACCCCACGGGAATTGATTTCCGCCAGAATCGCATTCTGCTCCGCATCGATCCGACGCTTCTGAAACTCGAGTTCCTGTTTGCGAGCGTGCAGCGTCGCGGTATCGACGCGCCACCACTCGGTGGACGTCTCCGGGGATGCGTCATCGCTGGCCACAACCCCACACTACTCCAAATAGAACAGGTGTGCTAGCCCGAACAGCCTAGTGATCGAAGTCCGTGAAATGCACATGCAGAGAAAGCAGTGAAGCGCGCGAAGCAACGAGAATGAGCGAAGCAAAGCGCATCGTAGTTAGTCGACTAATTGCGAAACCTCGCACCATCGAAAGTCGCGAAGAAACTCTCAGCTGGCACCGCCGCCCAAAGACCACAACCCGCGACCGGGAACGCCAGGCCTCAAGCCGTGCGACGGCCGATGACGACATCACAGCGCCCGTTCGATCCACTGCCACGTCCACTTGCCGGAGTGTCGAGCTTCTTTGCGATCAGCCCTTTCGAGACCGTGCTCCCGGGCGACCTCGAACAGCCGACAGGAAGATGTCGCCGTCGGTATACCCCGGTGGGATGACAACGCGGCCACCGCCGCCCAGCGACGTCAGCAGTCGCGGCGGGCGGAGTAGGGCTCGTCGAGCAGGAGGTCGCCGTCCCTTTGTACTCGTACCCCCACTCGCCGGTGGGCAGGTCGCCTGCATCGGGGCGATCGCGTCCGGCACGGTGCTCATGCTTCACGGTACCGTCGAAGGGTGCCTGAAGAGCGGATAACGGTCGAGGTCGAGGGGCGGCGGCTGGGGCTGTCCAATCTGGACAAGGTGCTCTACCCGGCGCATGGTTTCACCAAACGGGAGGTGCTCGACTACTACCGCCGGATCGCCCCCGTCCTGCTCCCGCATCTGCGCGACCGCGCCGCCACGTTCCGCCGTTTTCCCGACGGTGTCGACGGGGAACCGTTCTACGAGAAGAACGTCTCCCGGCACGCGCCGGATTGGGTGCGCACCGCGCGGCTCGCCAACCGGGGCCGACGCGGCGTGGAGGAAACGCTCGACTACCCGGTCGTCGGTGACCTGCCGACGCTGATGTGGGCCGCCAATCTCGCCGCACTGGAACTGCATGTTCCACAGTGGACGGTCGGCCCGCGCGGCGCGCGGAAATCCCCCGATCTGCTGGTGTTCGACCTCGATCCCGGCCCGCCCGCCGACGTCGTCGACTGCTGCCGGGTGGCCGAGACGCTCAGCGACCTGCTCACCGGAGACGGGCTGACCGTGTACGCGAAGACCAGCGGCAACAAGGGAATGCAGTTGTACTGCCCGGTGCGCACCCGGTCGGACGAACGCACCTCCGAATACGCCAAGGCGGTCGCGGAGGAACTCGCGCGCCGGTCACCGGAAACCGTGGTCGCGCGGATGACGAAGGCGATCCGCCCCGGCCGCGTGTTCATCGACTGGAGCCAGAACAACACCGCCAAGACCACCATCGCGCCGTACTCGCTGCGAGGCCGCGCCATCCCGACCGTCTCCACACCCGTCACCTGGGAGGAGGTCGAAGCCTGCCACAAGGCCGCCGACCTGCTGTTCACCGCCGATCAGGTGATCGAACGCGTCGAGGAGATGGGCGACCTGTTCGGCGACATCGCCGAGCATCGCGCGGCCGTCCCCGCGCGGTGAACCGGTGTGATGTTTGAACGGCCGTGGACGGGAAACTCCAGGTCAGAGGAGTGAACCTGAATGAATGAGACAGTCGAAGAACCCGAAGCCCTGTCGTATCGAGCCCGGGCCATGCTGCGAGCCGTGGCGCAGGGCAGGGCCGAGATCACCGTCAGCCTGGAGCCGGATCTCTACGTCGACGGTCTGCCGTGCAGTGACCAGAGCATGGCTCACCGCCTCGCCCACGCCGGGCTGATCCGGATGCCGCGGGAAGGCGTTCCCGGCAGCCGGGTGGCCGCCGAGTTGTCCGAAACCGGACAGGATCTGCTGGAGCCCTTGGCGTCCGTCGCCTAGCACGGAGCAACCCGGAAAGACCACTGTGGACTCCCACCCGTTCCGCATACGATCGGCGGAGCGGGCGCGCGGGGGTGCGCGCCCACCGGGCTGGTACCTCCGGGGCCGGTGAGGATGTGGCTGTTGACCGGGTATCACACACTGGCCGAGACCGAGAACGCCGTGCGGGCCAAACTCGGCGGGATCCCGCTGTCGTGGGAGCGGATGGAGGCGGTCGCCAACCTCCACCGCGCGGCGACGGCGGTGCGGCTGCACTTCGAGAACTCGGTCCTGCGCAACGCCGGCCTCACCTGGACCGCGTTCGTGGTGCTCTGGGTGGTGTGGATCTTCGGCGAGAAGGAGACCAGGCACGTCGCCGCCGAGTCCGGGATCACCAAGGGCACGCTCACCGGCGTGATGAAGACCTTGGAGGCGCACGGCCTGGTCGCCCGGCGCAAACATCCTGTCGACGGACGTTTGGTGCTGCTCGCGCTGACGGCCGAGGGGGAGCGGCTGATGCGGGAGCTCTTCCCCGAGTTCAACCAGGAGGAAGCGTTCGTCACCGAGCGGCTCAGCCCCGCGGAGTGCACCGGGCTGGCCGCTTCGCTGCGCGAGATCGTCAGGCAGCTGGAGGAGAAGGGCGAGGAGCGGCGGCAGGCGGCGGCCCGGGGGAACTGACCCCTACCGAAGACGGTTGCGCGAGGACTCCGGCGACTCCTACGTTTTTTGGAGCCGAACGAAGCGAAGGGCGCGCTTGATGGACTTCCGGTACTGGCTCGGTCAGGCGTTGACGTCGAACGAGGCGTGGGCGGAGACGTTCGCGCCCTTCCGGCCGCATCCGTCGCTGGAGATCTCCGACGGGCGGTTCGAGGCCGCTTTCGAAGAGCTCACCGAGCGGTTGAAGGACAACTACCCGTTCTTCCATCCGTCCTACGCCGGTCAGATGCTCAAACCGCCGCATCCGGCCGCGGTGGTCGGCTATCTGACCGCGATGCTGGTCAATCCCAACAACCACGCGCTCGACGGCGGCCCCGCGACGGCCGAGATGGAACGCGAGGTCGTCCGTGAGCTGGCCACGATGTTCGGTTACACGGAGCATCTGGGGCATCTGACCACCAGCGGCACGGTGGCGAACCTCGAGGCCCTGTTCGTCGCACGAGAAACGCATCCCGGCAAGGGGATCGCATACAGTGCCGAGGCGCATTACACGCACGGCCGGATGTGCGGCGTACTCGGCGTCGAGGGGTATACGGTGCCCGTCGACGCCCGCGGGGCGATGGATCTCGACGCACTCGAAGAGCTGGTGCGCACCGGAAAGATCGGCACCGTGGTGCTCACCGCCGGCACGACCGCGCTCGGCACGGTGGAACCGGTCCACGAGGCGCTGGCGCTGCGTGAACGGTACGGCGTCCGGGTGCACGTCGACGCCGCCTACGGAGGGTTCTTCCGGCTGCTGTCCGGTTTGGACGGTCCGGAAGGGTTGCCCGAAACTCCCTGGCTCGCCATCGCCGAGGCCGATTCGATCGTCATCGACCCGCACAAGCACGGCCTCCAGCCCTATGGCTGCGGCGCGGTGTTGTTCAAGGACCCCGGGGCGGGCCGGTTCTATCTGCACGATTCGCCGTATACCTACTTCACCTCGGAAGACCTGCACCTCGGCGAGATCAGTCTCGAATGCTCCCGCGCGGGTGCCGCGGCCGCCGCGTTGTGGCTCACCTTCCGGCTGCTGCCGCCCACTCCCGACGGCCTGGGCCGGGTGCTCGCGGCCGGGCGCCGCGCGGCGTTGCGGTGGGCGAAGCTGCTGGAGGACTCCGAGCGGTTCGACCTGTACCAGCCGCCGGAACTCGACATCGTCACCTACTTCCCCCGCACGGAACCGTTTTCGCTGTCGAAGATCGACCAGGAGAGCGCGCGGATCCTGCGCGACGGCATGGCCGCGGCGAGGGAACCGATGTTCCTCAGCACGCTCCGGGTGAGCGAGCCACAGTTCGGTCTGCGTCACATCGGGGTCGACGCGGATGCGGACGGCGCGAGGATCCTGCGTAGCGTGCTGATGAAGCCCGAAAGCGAGGACCACGTCGACCGGCTCCATGAGCGGCTGGAAGAGTTGTCCCGCGGTTGAGCTTCTCCAGTACCGCCGCAGACGAATGGATCCGCCATGCCCGCACCAGGTCCCGCCGAACCCGTGACCGCGACCGAGACCCGGTCGCTCGGCACCGGTTTCCGGCGGCGCCACGTCACCATGCTGGCCATCAGCGGGGCCATCGGCGCCGGGCTGTTCGTCGGCACCGGCGCGGGGATCAAGACCGCGGGCCCCGGCATCCTGCTGTCCTATGTGGTCGCGGGCCTGCTCATGGTGCTGGTCATGCGCATGCTGGGCGAGATGGCGGCCGCCGAGCCGAGCAGCGGGTCGTTCTCGGTATACGCGGAGAAGGCGCTCGGGCGCTGGGCCGGGTTCACCGTCGGCTGGCTGTACTGGTCGCTGCTGGTGGTCGTGGTCGCCGCCGAGGCCACCGCGGCGGCGGGGATCGCGAACGGGCTGCTGCCGGTCGTTCCACAGTGGACCTGGGTGCTGCTGTTCATGGCGGTGCTGACCGTGGTGAACCTGTTCGCGGTGCGCTCGTTCGGGGAGTTCGAGTTCTGGTTCGGCGCGATCAAGGTGACCGCCGTGGTCGGGTTTCTCGTATTCGGCACCCTGGCGGTGTTCGGGATCCTGCCGGGAACGTCGCCGGTCGGACTGGACAATCTCACCGGACACGGCGGTTTCCTGCCCAACGGCTTCCAAGGGGTGCTGACCGGTCTGCTCGCGGTGGCGTTCTCCTTCGGCGGTATGGAACTGGTCACCATCGCCGCGGCGGAGTCCGACGACCCGGCGGACTCGATCCGCCGCGCCACCCGCACGGTCATCGTCCGCCTGCTGCTGTTCTACATCGGTTCCGTGGCGCTGATGGTGTTGTTGCTGCCGTGGGAGTCCGCCTCGGCGAACACCAGCCCGTTCGTGACCATCCTGGAGCAGATCGGGGTGCCGTCGGCGGCGCTGCTGATGAGTTTCGTCGTGCTGACTTCGCTGCTCTCGGCGCTGAACGCGAACCTCTACGGCGCGTCGCGAATGGTGTTCTCCCTCGCCGAGCGCGGTGAAGCGCCGCGCGCGATGCTCAAGCTGTCGGGAGCGGGCGTCCCCCGGACGGCGGTGCTGGCGTCGGTGGCCTTCGGTTTCGTGGCCGTCCTGCTGAACTTCCTCGCCCCCGAACACGTGCTGCCGTTCCTGCTGAACGCCATCGGCGCCAACATCCTGCTGGTGTGGATCTTCATCGCGATCTCCCAGCTCAGACTGCGCCGGGCCGCCGACCGCGACGGCACGGCCGCGGATCTGCCGGTGCGGATGTGGGGTTTCCCGTGGCTCAGCCGGGTCGCGCTGATCGCGATGGCGGGCGTGCTCATTCTCATGTGGACGGACGCCGACGCGCGGACGCAACTGTTCACCAGCGGTGCGGTGGCCGTGCTGATCGTGGTGATCGGCCTGCTCAGGCGACATCCGCGACGCTGAACAGCTCGTGCTCCACGCGGCTGAGGGCGAGCCGGACCGCGCCGAGCGCCACCGAGTCTTCGCCGAGCGTCGACGGCTCGACGCGCACCGGGAACAGGCACAGCCGGGCAAGTTCGGCGCGCAGTGGCGACGTCAGCAGGTTCGCGGTGCCGCCGATCACCACCAGTTGCGGGTCGACGGCGAGGACGGTGGCGGCGACGAGCTCGACGAACCCGCCGGGCGACGCGGACCGGCTCAGCGCGCCGATCTCGCCGGCCGCGCCGTGGTGGCCCGCGTGCAGTTTCCCGCCGAGCAGCAGGCCCAGTGAGACGGTGCGCCCGGCGTGCACGTAGACGACGTCGTCGAGGCCGTGCGCGGCGCCACGCCAGTGTTCGGCCAGTGTCGAGAGCTTGGTGTCGTTCCCTGCCAGCACCGGGCATCCGCCGCCGAACTCCGCGGGCAGGTCGACGCCGGTCCAGCCGGGAAGACGGTCGTCGCGCACGACCTTGCCGCCGGCCACCACGCCGGTGGTGCCGACGCCGAGCAACCGCACGTTGACGTGGCCTTCGACGGCCGTGCCGAGCACCCGGCGCGCGACGCCGAGCCGGTCGGGCGCGCCCATTTCCGGGGTGAGACCGGTCTTCGCCCGCCCGACGACCTCGCCCCGCAGGTCGGCGACCAGGCAAAGCGCCTGGTGCGGGCCGACTTCGAGGCCGGCGACGTGGCCGGCCTCGGGACGGAAGCGGTACCGCTTGGCGGGTCTGCCGACCGGTCGCGGCGCGTCGGGGGAGAGCGGTACCTCCTCGACCAGGCCCTGTTCGCCGAGGTCGGCGGCGATCTCCTCGACCGTCGGCCGGGAGACCTCGCTCGCCTTGACCAGTTCCGCGAGGGTGAGTTCCTCGGCCGCGTACAGCGCCCGCAGGACGGCGATGGCGTTGAGCCGACGCAGCAGTGACGGATCCCCTCCCGACAGTCTGGCCATGCGGCTCCTCAGGCGGTGACGCGTTTGTCGTACTGGGCGCGGGCGAGGGCGATCTCGCTCTGGTGGTCTTCGGTCCAGGTGACCAGCGACTGGATGGTCTTGTGCAGCGTCATCCCCAGCGGTGTCAGCGCGTATTCGACGCGGGGCGGCACCACCGGGTAGACGGTCCGGTTCACCAGCCCGTCGCGTTCGAGATGACGCAGCGTCGTGGTGAGCATGCGCTGGCTGATGCCGTCGATCTTGTACTTGAGCTCGGTGAACCGCAGCGTGTTCCGGTCGAGCAGCGCGATGACCAGGAGCGACCACTTGTCCGCCACCCTGTCCAGGATCTGGCGGACCTCGCAGTCCTCGCGTGTGTCCCACTGGAAGGCCTCGTAGTCCTCCTCGGTGAGTTCACAACGACTAGGTGAGTTCAAAGTGCCTTCTTCCATGGTCATCGATGGTGACGGAAGATCCCCTTGGTTACAAGAGGGAACCGACCGGCTGATGAGTAACCATCGGTTCCCGTTCACCGAGGGAGAAGACCTTGATCAACTCGCAAACGCCGCCGCGCGCCGCCGATCGGATGGACGGCCGGGCCTGGGGCGTGCTCCTGGTGCTGTGCGGCGCCATCTTCCTGGAGGGCATCGACGTCGCGATGCTCAACGTGGCGCTGCCGTCAATCCGGGCCGAACTCGGCCTGTCGACGGCGACCCTGAGCGGCGTGGTGAGCGCCTACGTGCTCGGCTACGGCGGATTCATGCTGCTGGGCGGGCGGGCCGCCGACCTGTACGGCCGTCGCCGCATGTTCCTGGGCTGGCTGGTGGTGTTCCTCCTCTTCTCCGGGCTGGGCGGGCTCGCCACCGAGGGCTGGATGCTGCTGCTCGCCCGCTTCGTCACCGGCGTCGCCGCGGCCTTCATGACCCCGGCCGGCCTCTCGATCATCACCACGAGCTTCGAAGAGGGCCCGAAACGCACCAAGGCGCTGCTGTTCTACGCCGGTACCGGGGCGGGTGGCTTCTCGCTCGGCCTGGTCATCGGCGGCCTGCTGACCAGGATCGACTGGCGCTGGGTGTTCTTCACGCCGGTGATCCTGTCCGCCGTCATCCTGCTCGCCGCGCTCTGGCTCATCAAGGAACCCGCGCGACCGGAGCGCGTGCCCCGCCGCCTGGATTTCGCCGGAGCGCTCACGGTGACCGTGGCGATGCTGCTGATCGCCTACGCGGTGGTCCGGCTGGAACACCCCGGGCGGGGCTGGGGCTGGACCACGGCGTCCTTCGCCGGGGGAGTGGCCGCGCTGGTCACCTTCGTGGCCGTCGAACGGCGCTCACCCGCGCCGCTGGTGCGCCTGGGCATCCTGAAGTCGGGACCGCTGGTGCGGGCGAACGTCAGCGCCTTGCTCTTCGCGGGTTCGTTCTTCGGGTTCCAGTTCCTGGTCACGCTGTACCTGCAGGAACTCCGGGGCTGGTCGACGCTGGAGACGAGCCTGGCGCTGCTGGCCGTCGGGATCGACGCGATCCTCGCGCCGACGCTGACCCCGCGTCTGGTGGCGAAGTTCGGCAACACGCGGCTGATCTTCGGCGGTTTCGTGCTGGCGGCCGTGGCGTACGCGCTCTTCCTGCCGCTGGGCCTGGACTGGACGTACGCGGCGATGTTCCCGTCGATGATCATCCTGGGCCTCGGGTTCGCCCTCGCCTACGGGCCGCTGACGATCGTCGCCACCGACGGGATCGCCGAGGACGAGCAGGGACTCGCGGGAGGTCTGCTGTACACGGCGTTCCAGTTCGGCGCGGCGCTCGGGCTGTCCGCGGTGACCGCCGTCAACGTCGCCGCCCTCGGTGACGGGTCGCGAGAGGCCGCGCTGGGCGGCTTTCGCGCGGCGCTGGTCGTGCCGCTGGTGATGGCCGTCCTCGCCGCGATCGTGATCGCGTCCGGCCGTCAGCGCGGTTCGGCGAAGGAAGCCAGATTGGCCAGCGAAGAGGCGATCCCGGTCTCGTGATCCGCCTGGCCGACGCCGGACGGGACGTCCGTCGCGGTGACGGTCACTTCGGTGCCGTCACCCGTGGCGGCCAGCGTCCAGGTCATCGTCATGGTGCCCGCGAACGCCGGGTCCTCGGACTCGAAGACGGCCAGCTGCACCACGCGTTCCGCGGGCACCAGGTCGGCGAACCTGATTTCGACCACGTCCGTCGTGTCCGACGATTTGCCGGGCGCGGCGGACGCGTCGAGGTAGGTGAGGATCATCCGGAAGCCGCCACCCGGCCGCGGATCCCAGCGGACGATCCGGCCGCGCATGCCTTCGGGCGGCAGCCAGGTGGTCCGGGAGGGGTGATCCACATCGAGTACGTCATCGCCAAGGAACGGCGACGGCGGCGCAAGGTGCACCGCCTCTCCGGCTCGCCGTCCTCATCATGGTTGCCGAGGAGTGATGGTGTCGCGGGTGATCGACTCGACCTTCTCCTGCGCCTTCTTGGCGTCGGTGACCCAGAGCCGGTAGAAGTCGAACGGGCAGTCCGCCACTCCCTTGTCGCCCTCGTCCGCGTCCTGCACGCCGGTGTAACCGCGGTGCAGCAGCTTGAAGATGTGGTTCTGTGACTGGTCGTAGGCGCGCGCGTCACGGATCGCCGACACCGACAGCTGCGCGTACTGGATCCCGTACTCTTCTTCGCCGGTCTCGCCGAGTGTGCGGCCGTCGAAGCCGATGATCGCGGAATGGCCGAAGTAGGAGTACACGCCGTCGAAACCGGCGGCGTTGGCGACGGCCACGTAACAGTTGTTGGCCCAGGCCATCGCCTTGGCCATCAGGATCTGCTGCTCCTTGGCCGGATACATGTAGCCCTGGCAGCGCACGATCAGTTCGGCGCCCTTCATCGCGCAGTCTCGCCAGATCTCCGGGTAATTCCCGTCGTCGCAGATGATCAGGGAGATCTTCATCCCCTTGGGGCCGTCGCTGACGTAGGTGTCCTCGCCGGGGTACCAGCCTTCGATCGGGCACCACGGCAGGATTTTGCGGTACTTCTGGACGATCTCACCGCGGTCGTTGATGAGCACGAGCGTGTTGTACGGCGGCTTGTCCGGGTGGTCCTCGTGTCGCTCGCCGGTGATGGAGAAGACGCCCCAGGTCCGGGCTTCCCGGCACGCGGCGGCGAAGATTTCGGTTTCCTCACCGGGAATCGTCGCCGCGGTCTCGTACATCTCCTTCGGGTCGTACATGATGCCCTGGGTCGAGTACTCCGGGAACACCACGAGGTCCATACCCGGCAGCCCGGATTTCACGCCCACCACCATTTCGGCGATCTTTCGGGCGTTGTCGAGGACCTCGGCCTTGGTGTGCAACCGAGGCATCTTGTAGTTGACCACCGCGACGCCGACCGTGTCCGGGCTGGCGGAAATGTCACCGTGTCGCATGAAGACTCCTTTTCTCCGAACGTTTTTTCAGGACGTCGAGGGATCCGGCCGCCGCCACGAGCGCCACCGCGATCGCGGCCGCCAGCAGTGCGGTGCCGCCGTCGCTCCGGTAAGCGCCGGTGAGGCCGAGGAAGGCGGGCAGCGTGCAGGTCGGCTGGCTGAGCAGCAGGACGGTCCAGCCGGTGAACCGCGTCAGCTGTTCTTTTCCGAGGCCGAGCACCAGGAAGAACAAGCTCCACAACAGCGCCCAGGACAGCCAGATGACGCCGAACACCGGATCGTTGTCATGCCAGAAGGCGATTCCCGCGTACACCACGGCGGCGCCCGCCACGAACAGCGAGAACCAGCCGATGCCTTCGGGCGCCAGGCCGGCGAGATTCGCGATGCCGACGTACAGGTAGGTGAAACCGAACAGGTACAACCCCGACGCGGCGAGGATCGCGTCCTGGTCCCCGCCCGCGTGGACGATCAGCACGGTCGGGGTGAGGCACTGCAGCGCGCCCACGAACAGGTTCAGCACCGCCGCCGGACGGGCCGGTATCCGGCCGAGCAACATCAGACCGTTGATCATCAAGGCGGCGCCGACGTAGAGAAGGCCCACGTCGCCCATGCTCACCTCCGCGTAATGTGCATCACATGGAATAGTTTCACTTGAAAGTATGTGGTGTGCCGGAGCGAGTCAAGAGTGGAGTTCAGAGCCGGGTGAGGACCTCGAAGTCGTAGCCGTCGGCGACCGCGAGATGGACGTGCTGGTCGGCCTGCTGCCCGCGGAACTCGATCGTGCCGCGCGGGCCGTGATAGGCGACGCCGTCGATCGCCGCGTTGAGCGCGGGCAGGTCGGGTATACCGGCGCGGCGGACGAGTTCGGCCAGCGTATGCAGTCCCTCGTAACAGGATTCGGCGGCGTTGTTCAGCGCCGGGGCGCCGGGACCGTTGCGGTCGACGTAACGGCCGAGCAGGTCCATCGCGTCGGCGGTGACCATCGACCTGAAGTACGCGGCGGAGACGTAGAGGTTGCCGGTGGCGTGCGCGCCGCTCGCCAGGAGCATGTTCTCCTCCATCAGCGGGCTGAACCGGACCAGCCGGTCGCTGAGCCCTTGGGTGGCGAAGGCGCGGTTGAAGCGCACCGCGTCCTGCCCGACCAGCAACATGAGCACACCGTCGCTTGTGGACTGTTCGACCGAACGGACCACTGTGGACATGTCGCCCGCGCCGAGCCCGACGAACGCCTCACCGGTGATGCGCAGATCGAGATCCTTGGCGTACTGCCGGATCGCCCGGGTCGACCGATGCGGCCAGACGTAGTCGTCGCCGACGACGAACCACCGCCGGACACCGAGGTGATCGCGCAGCCAGCGCAGCGCCGGTTCGATCTGGCAGCGCGGCGTCTCTCCCGTGCAGAAGATGCCCGAACGGCGCTCACCGCCTTCGTAGAGCGACGTGTACACATACGGCACCCGGTCGGCCACGACCGGCGCGAGCGCGTGCCGGATCGACGAAATGTGCCAGCCGCTCACCGCGTCGACCAGACCCGCGTCGACCAGCCGGCGCAAGTCTTCGGCTACCTGTGCGGGAGTGCCGCCGCCGTCGACCACCTCGGCCTCGACCTGCCTGCCGAGAATCCCGCCGGACTCGTTGAGTTCGTGGACGGCGAGATCCGTGATCGCCTCGCAGGACGGGCCGAACAGCCCGGCGGGCCCCTGCAACGGGACCACCATGGCCACGCGCCAGATGTCGTCGCGGGTCCGGGTGGCGAGGCGTAGGGGCATGGCGCTCCGTGCGGTGGCCCGGTAAGGTCAAAGTGCTTTCACCTGGAAGTATTGCGAGGGTGTCCGGTTTTGGCAAGGGGACGGGATATGGGGACACGCGGCGTCGCGACCGCCGGAACGTCGCTCACCGGCTCGCTCACCCGCGCCGCCAGGGCTGTCGCCGCCAAGGTGGAGCAGGTGCTCGCCGAGGAAGGTCTCACCCTGGACCAGTGGCTGGTGCTGGACGCGTTGAGCGGCAAGGGCGGCCTCGCCATGGCCGACCTCGCCGACCGGACCCTGGCCACCGCCCCGACACTGACCAGGGTGGTCGACAAACTGGTGACCACCGCGCAGGCCTACCGCGAGGTCGACGCCGCGGACAGGCGCCGGGTGCTCGTGCATCTCAGCGCCCGCGGCCGGGCGACGTACCGGCGCGTGACCGCGAAGGTCGCCGAGGTCGAAGCCCGTCTCGACGTGCCGGACGACGTGCTCGTGGCGTTGCGCGGTCTCGGCGACTGAAAGTCAGGCCCGCGGCGGACCTGGTGGCCGCGCCTGTGGTTTCGCCTTTGCCAGGGCGACGATGCCGATGACACCGGTGACGACGAGCGCGACGACCACGAACAGCGCGGCCACCACGTACACCAGGCGGAAGCTGAGGGCGTCCGAGAGCAGCCCGCCGAGGAACGGTGCGATCACCAAGGCAAGGACACCGAGGCCCGCTGCCGCACCGGCCGTGGCGCCGCGACCAGAGCGGAGCCGCCGGATCAACGCGGCCGTCACGCCGATCGCCGCGCCCGCGCCGAGCCCGTTGAGCACCCGCCCGACGAGGAGCAGACCGCTATGGGGAACGAAAGCGACCAGCAACACGCCGAGGAGCATCAGAAAGAGCGCGGGCACCGTCACCGACGTCGGGAAGCGCGCGCCGAGCAGCAGACCCGCCGGGAAGGCGATCGCGGCCGCGACGAGGTATGCGACGAGGCCGCTCAGCAACAGGGACTGGCTCGACATGTCCAGCTCGACCTGTAGGACCGACGAGCCGTCGAAACGGTAGATCACGGTGAGCAGGAACAGCCCGATGAGCGCGGCGAACCCCGGCCCGATCACCAGCCACCAGGGCGGTCCGGCGGTCGGCTGCTGGTCGTGTGGCGTCGGCACGAACATGGGGACAACCTATAGCGCCCGGCGATGGAGGCGGCACCCCTTAACGAACACTCACCACTGTCCTAGGCAAGGAAACAGCGACTCGAAGGACGCGGCCTGGTGAGACCTCGTTGACGTCCAGGACGCTTTCCCGGGACTGGCCTGCCGCATTGGTGATTTCCTGGCACTGGACCGGGAAACCTCGGTGGGATTTGACGCTTCGCGCCATCGGCACGGTGGTCCGAGTCACGGCAGCCGGGCTTCATTAGGCACGCTGGAGACTTGGACGGCACCACCTCGGTGCCGCTGGGCTGTTCGCGCTCAGATCGCCGACGGCATCGGCCACGGCGACCCGCGTACCAAGCGGGCCTCGGTGCACTTGGTACCTGCCCGGCGCCGACAGCCTGAAGCCGACGGGTCGTGGAGGTAGGGGACCCCTGGCCACTTGCGTGACCAGGGGTTTCCCCGTGGCGGCGTGCCCCCGGCAGGACTTGAACCTGCGACCTAGAGATTAGAAGGCTCTTGCTCTATCCAGCTGAGCTACGAGGGCCGACGTCGGCGACGTTGGGTGTCGCCCAGCATCGGCAGCTTAGCCGTCGCCAACCTGTCGATCGTTCGACACCGCCAGATCGTTTCAGGTCGAGCCCACCGTTTTTCGGAACACCCGTGAGCGCGTCACGACGCGGGGTGACGCGCTCACGGGCCGGGGCCGCTTCGGGGGAGCGGCCCCTGGGTTCGCGCAGGTCGCGAATCGACTCTTCCGCGAGCGACGGGCACGAACCGCCGGGGTGGTCAGTCCCAGATCTTGAGGGCGCGGATCACGAACGGTCCCTGGGGTACGTAGGTGCCGCCACCCGGATAGGTGATGAAATCTCCCTCCGTCGTGCATTCCTCGCTCTGGTAAATCGTCACGTCCCGGCTCAGCCGGTTGACGAACGAATGCCCGTCGAAGCCTTCGGGTAAGGGAATGCATTCGTCGGGATTGGAGGTGCGAAGGTCGAATTCGTGCACCGCGCCGCCGTACGATTCTTCGCCCCATACGCAGAACTCACCCTTCTGGCAGGGGGGTTCGGGCGGCGCCGTGGTGGCGCTCGCGGCTCCGGCGCTGGTCAGCAGGCCGAACATGGCCAGCAGGAGCACGTGCGGGAGGCGGGCGCGCAGGTTCGTCAAACGTCGTTGCATGGCTGGGTTCTCCCCCGGTGAATCGGCGGCTCGAGCGCCGTCGGTGAATGTGTGATTCCACGATGAACCGAGGGGAAGGCTTTGTCAGCCCGCATTTCTACTTCTGTGGATAAGTAGTTGTGCGCCGCTCGATCGGGGCGAGTTGTCCACATGTCACCGGGACCGCCTTGTACTCGCCGAAATCGGCTGCTAGGCGGGTGCGGTGGAGTCCCGGACGACCAGTTCGGCGGGTACCTCCGCCGGGGCCGGTGCCTTCTCCCCGCGTAGCAGGCCCAGCACCAGATCGCCGGCCGCGCGCCCCTTGGCGGCGAGGTCCTGCCGGACGGTCGTCAGCGGTGGTTCGGACCACCGAGCGGGCGGGACGTCGTCGAAGCCCACGACCGAAAGATCACCCGGGACCGACAGTCCGAGATGTCTCGCCGCCGAGATCGCCGCCAGTGCCAGCAGGTCCGACATGCACAACAGCGCGGTCGGCCGCGGGTGCCGGTCCAGCAGGCCGAAAGCACTCGGCATGGCTCCTTCGACCGAGAGTCCGGACGCCTCCCAGATCGGCAGGTCCGCCGCCGCGATCCCCGCTTCGGCCAGGGTCTCCAGATAGCCGGCCATCCGCTCGCGGTTGTCGTGGAACCGGCTGTTGCCTGCTTCCGCCGCGCTCAGCTCGCCGCCACGGGGTGCCGAGAGGCACTGCGCCGAGAAGATCCCGATCCGCCGGTGCCCGAGTTTTACCAGGTGCCGGGCGGCGGCGGACGCTCCCGCCCGGTCCGCCACCCCGATCCTGGCCGAACCGCGGATATGCGGCTGGTCGATCACCACCAGCGGCAGGCCTCGATCCCGCACCGCGTTCAGCGCCGGCGCGCCGTCGGCCAGCGAATACGCCACCGCGATGTCCGCTTGCGCGGTCAGGATCCGCTCCGCGCGCGGGCCGCCGCTCTCGCCGTCGCCGGGGAGCAGCAGGAGGGCGTGGCCCTCGGGATCGACGACGGTCGAGAGTGCGTCGAGGGTGAGCGACAACGCGGGATCCGAGAACGCCGTCGAGAGATTCGTGTCGAGCAGGACGGCGATCGCGCCGGTGCGGCTGGTGGCCAGGCTGCGGGCGGTCGGATTCGGCCCCGCGTACCCGATCTTCTTGGCCGCGCGAAGCACCTCTTCCCGCAGCTGGGCAGACAGCTGATCGGGCCGGTTGTAGGCGTTGGAGACGGTCGCCCGCGACACCCCGACGGCGTCGGCGACATCGTCCAACGTCGGCCTTCGCCGTCGCGTGCTGGTCACCGCCACAGTCTAGTCCCGGCCGAGATCGGTGGACTTTCTGAAGCGCTTAAGTCATTCTGGGAGAAGAGGAATCGAAAGGAGACTGGGGTCTATGCGTGACCGTACGGCCGTTTTCGTCGTGTTCGCGCTCAACGGGGCCGCGCTCGGCTCTTGGGCGCCGCGGACTCCCGCGTTGTCGGAACGGGTGAACGCCTCACCGGGTGTCTTCGGATTGGCCCTGCTGGGCGCCAGCGTCGGCATGCTGATCGCGGCGTCGGTTTCGGGGCGGCTGATCGAACGGCACGGTGCCCGCGCCGTGGTCGCGGGCAGCACGATCATCGCCTGCGCCGCGCTGCCGATGATCGGCTTCTCGACGTCGGTCGCCCTGCTCGCCGGGGCGTTGTTCGTCCTCGGCGCGAGCGTCGGCGCGCTGGACGTGGCGATGAACGTCGCCGGAGTCGAGGTCGAGCGAGGGTCAGGACGCGCGATCATGCCGATACTGCACGCGGGATTCAGCTTCGGCGCGCTGGCGGGTTCCGCCGCCGCCGGATTCGCCGCGTCGCACCACTGGTCACCGGGGCGGCATCTCACGGTCGCCGCGTTGGCCGCTCTGGTGGTGCTCGCCTTCGTCATCGTCGCCGTACCCGGCGCGCGGCCCATGCACACCGAACCCGTCGAGAAGCCGCGGGTGCCGCCGATCAAACGGCCCGTGCTCTGGCTGCTGGCCGCCATCGCGCTGTGCTCGGCGATCGCGGAGGGCGCGAGTTCGGACTGGTCCGCTCTGCTGATGACGTCCGTGCACGGGGTCGGTGACGGCGCCGCGGCGTTCGCCTACTCCGGATTCGCCCTGGCTATGGGGCTCGCCCGGCTCGTGGGCGCCTGGCTTCAGAATCGCTGCGGCGCGACCCGTGTGCTGGCGGTGGGTGCCGGGATCGCCGCGGCCGGGCTCGTGCTCGCCGCGCTGGCCCCCGTTCCCGTGTTCGGGTTCGTCGGCTTCGCGCTGGCGGGCGCCGGGCTGGCCGCGGCCTTCCCGATCGCGCTGAGCCTCGCGGGCGCGTCGGGCAAACGCGCGGACGGCACCGGAGGTGAGCGGGAACTGGCCTTCGTCACCGCGATCGCCTATACCGGCTTCCTCGCCGGACCGCCGCTGATCGGGGGGATCGCGCAGGTGACGTCGCTTTCGGTGTCGTTCCTGTTCGTCGGGCTGACCGCCGCGCTGATCGTGCCGTCCGCGGTGGCCGCGGCGCGGGCGCTCGAACGGGAGGAGGTCTCCGAACCCGTCGCCCGTTGACATCCTCGCCGGAACCCGGGCAAGCTGATTGCTCGTAAACTGAAATGAATGCGACTTGTTCGCTGTTTCAGGACGGCTGATCCGGGGAGGGGCGGCGTGAGGGTGCTGATGCGCGGGGGCGGCGTGGGGATCCTGACCGGTCGTCACCAGGTGCCCGGGATCCCGGCGCGGCTGGTGCAGACCACGTTGCCCCGGCTCGTCCTGGTCCCGCTGGTCTTCCGGCTGGTGATGCTGGTTCAGTCGCTGTGGGCGGCGGGTCTCGACGGACCCCCGATGCTGTGGACGTTCGCGCTCATGCACCTCGTGCCGAACATCGCCGAAGCCGTTTGGGTCTTCCGGTGGTCTCCTGCCGGTACGCGAAGGGTGCCGGTGGCCGACGCCGGGCTCGCTGTCCTCTTCATCCTGGGGGCCGCGCTGATGTCGCCGGACATCGCGATCACGTCGATCACCTGGACCCATCTGATGGGCACGGTGATGATCTGGGCCCTGCTGCGTGGCGCGCCGGCGGGGGCACTGATCATCGGCGGCGCGGTCGCGCTGAACACCCTGCTGGACCCGGCCTCCTCGCTGGGTCTCTTCCTCACCCTCGCGACCGCGCTGGTGGCGTCCCTCGCGATCGTCGGCCTGGTCGGCGCTTCGATGCGGTTCGCGCTCGGGTTCGGGGAGCAGCAAGGCCGGGCGGCCGAACGCGAACGGCATCGCCGCGACGTCCACGACACGGTTCTGCAGGTGATGGAGTCGTTGGCGATCCCCGCGCCCGCCGACGAACTCGATCCGGCGGCCAGCCTCGACCGCGTCCGCCGGACCGCTCGCGCCCAGGCGATGCGCATCCGGATCAGCCTCGAGCACGAATCCTCCGAGAGGATCGGATTGCACCAGCGGTTGCGGTTGCTCGCCGCCGAAATGGCCGCGGAAGGCCTGCGCGCCGAGGTCGTCATCCAGGACGACTGTGCCCCGGAGCTCTCGGAGGAAGCGGCCATGGCCCTGCACGACTCGGCCAGGGAAGCCTTGCGCAACACACTGAAGCACTCCGGGACCAGGAGGGCCGTCGTCAGCGTCGAGGAGATCGGCGGCGGGGTTTCCTTGACGGTGCGCGATCACGGCTCCGGTTTCGATGTCGGCGACCGGCGGCGCGGCTTCGGCCTCGAGAACTCGATCATCGCGCGGATGGCGGAAATCGACGGTTTCGCGCGGATCGAATCCACGCCGGGCCTGGGGACGAGAGTGGTGCTTCTCGCTCCTCCGTCCATGCCCCCGCCACCGCCCTCAAAGGGAGTGCTGCGCGCCGCTGAGCTGATTCAGACCTGAGTCTCCCCGTCGGGTGAGTCGCGCCACTGGCGAAACGGGCGGTCCAGCGTCCATTTGTCGCCCTGGCGCTCGACGACGCGGTACTCGCAGGTCGTCGGATTGGACAGGGACTCGAACAACTCGATGCTCCAGCCGAAGAGCCGCCGGCACAGCAACCGGATGGTCAGGCCGTGTGAGACGACCAGCACGGTTTCGGGGTGATCTTCGCCGCACGCTGCCAGTTCGCTGAGGAAAGCCGCGACCCGGTCGTCGACGTCCGCCCCGGATTCGCCGAAGGGGAGCCGGTAGAAGAAGTGCCCGAATTCGTGACGCCGTTGTTTCTGAATCTCCTGCTCCAGCGGATCCTGGAGGTTGCCCCAGTCCTGTTCCCGCAGCCTCGGCTCCGGCACGATCCGCTCGCACGCGTCCCGGATGTCCAGTAGCCGCAACGTTTCCCGCGTCCGCAGATACGGGCTGACGTAGACCGCCGGTCGTTGCCCGCCGAGGAGTTCCGCGATCTCCGGGCCCGCCAGTTTCGCCTGCACGCGGCCGGCCTCGGTCAGCGGGAGAGCGTGGTCGGGAATCCGGGTGTAGGCGAGCTCGTCGACGTTGCCGAGCGACTCGGCGTGCCTCAGCAGGATGATCCGCACGCCGCCATCTTGCCCCTTGCGCACCCGGCATACCCTCGTGACGTGCCTTCAGACCCCGAGACGAAACCGGCCCCGTCCGCGCGGAAGGCCGGTGTCCTGCCGCTGGTGTCGATCGGTGCGCTCCTGGCCGCGGTGGTGGCCGTCGGCCTGGTCGCGCTGACCGGTGGCGCCGGTTACGTCATCGCCGGCCTGCCGGATCCCGGACTGGTGACCCGCTACGGCATCACCGTCGTCCGGGTGCTGGCCGAGGCGGCTTCGGTGCTGTGCGTGGGTTCGCTGCTGCTCGCCGCGTTCCTCGTCCCGCCGCAGAAGTCCGGCACGCTCGCGGCCGACGGTTACGCGGCCATCCGGGTCGCGGGAGCCGCCGCGTGGGTCTGGTTCTTCGCGGCCGCCGCGTCGGTCTTCTTCTCCGCGGCCGACGGCGCCGGGCGCCCGTTCACCGAGGTGCTCTCGCCGCGGGTGCTGATCGACCTCGTCGACGCCATCGAGCAGCCGAAGGCCTGGCTGTTCACCGCGCTGATCGCGTTGCTGGTCGCGCTCGGCTGCCGTCTCGCGCTGACGTGGGGCTGGACGACGGTGGTCTTCTTCCTGTCCGTCGGCGGCCTTGTCCCGGTCGCGGTCACCGGCCATTCCGCGAGCGGTGGTTCGCACGACATGGCGACCAACAGTCTGCTGTACCACCTGGTCGCGGCCGCCCTGTGGGTCGGCGGTCTGGTCGCGTTGCTCGCGCTCGGCTGGCGCCGCGGTGAGAACCTCAAGCTCGCCGTGACGCGGTTTTCCAAGCTGGCGCTGGTCTGCTGGATCGTGATGGCGGTCTCGGGCATCGTCAACGCGCTGGTGCGGATCAGGATCGCCGACCTGTTCACCACCGACTACGGCCTGCTGGTGCTCGCGAAGATCGTCGCGTTGCTGCTACTCGGCGTCTTCGGTCACCAGCAGCGGCAGAAGGGTGTCGCCGGACTGGTGAACGGCGCGGGAGGCGGGCAGTTGCTGCGGCTCGCCGCCGTCGAGGTGCTGATCATGTTCATCACCATCGGCATCGCCACCGGGCTCGCGAAGACCCCGCCGCCACAGGAGTCGTTCACCCAGCCATCGACCACGGAACTGCTGATCGGCTACGACCTCTACGGTCCGCCGACCGTTTTCAGACTGCTCACGGACTGGCGGTTCGACCTCGTCTACGGCACGCTCGCGCTCGTTCTCGCCGGGCTGTACCTCGCCGGGGTCCGGCGGTTGCGGCGCCGCGGCGACACCTGGGCCACGGGCCGGACGGTCGCGTGGCTCGCGGGTTGTTCCGTGCTGCTGATCGCGACGTCGTCCGGCATTGGCCGGTACGCGCCCGCGATGTTCAGCGTGCACATGGGCAACCACATGCTGCTCTCCATGGTGGCGCCGGTGCTGTTCGTACTTGGCGGGCCCGTGACGCTCGCGCTGCGCGCCTTGCCCGCGGCGGGCAAGGAAGCGCCGCCCGGACCGCGTGAATGGCTGCTCGCCTTCGTGCACTCGCCGCTTTCGCGGTTCCTGACACATCCGATCGTCGCGCTGCTGCTGTTCGTCGGTTCCTTCTACGGTCTGTACTTCTCGGGCCTGTTCGATTCCGCGCTGAACTACCACTGGGCGCATCTGGCGATGAACGCGCACTTCCTGCTCGCCGGATACGTCTTCTACTGGCCGGTGATCGGCGTCGACCCGGCGCCGCGCCGGCTCCCGCCGTTGGGGCGGCTGGGGATGATGTTCGCCGCCATGCCGTTCCACGCGTTCTTCGGGATCGCGCTGATGAGCATGCAGACCGTGCTCGGGCAGGATTTCTACCGCGGGCTGAAACTGCCGTGGGTCACCGACCTGCTCACCGATCAGCGGCTCGGCGGCGGGATCGCGTGGGCCTCCGGTGAACTGCCTGTCCTGCTGGTGCTGGTCGCGCTGCTGGTGCAGTGGGCGCGTCAGGACGAGCGGGAGGCCCGGCGGCGGGATCGCCGCGAGGACGTCTCGGGTGACGCGGATCTGAACGCCTACAACGCGATGCTGAAGAAACTCGCGGATCAAGGCCCGGGGCCGAAGCAAGGTTCTTAGCTCGCCGGACTCGAGCCGGGACGGATATTCGAATTCTCCCGTGCTCCTGGCATGAACTTGATCAACGGAGGATCGGGGACGTCGAGTGTCCCCGATCCTCCTGTCGGCCCCTGGAACCGATCCGGCTCCTACCACATCCCCCTGCCCGCGCCGGCCTTTCGGCCCGAGTTGTCCACAGGAAGCCCACATCGCCCGGAGTTGTCCACAGATCCGGCTCGCGTCCTTTTCCGCCCTTCGATCCGAGGCAGTCTGTGCTCAAGGGAAACACCGGGAGCGGCCCGGATCGAGGAGAAAGGCGAGTGTGATGGCGATGGGCGAAACGTGGGTGACCATGATCGGCAACCTGACCAGCGAACCGGTCCACCATCCGGAGCGGGTGCACGGGCACGATGTGGTGTCGTTCGGCTTGCGCAGTGTCGAACGCCGGTACGACAAGGAAAGAGGGGAGTGGGGCGAGGGGCGGCAGCTCGCGGTCAAGGTCACCTGCTGGCGCAAGCTGGCGATGGCGGCGTTCTCGTGCCTGAGCAAGGGTGATCCGGTGATCGTGGCCGGGCGGCTGCGCGGCGCCGAAACCGCGGAGGAGATCCCGGCACCTCTGGGTCTACCTGAGCTTGAGGCCTTCTCCATCGGCCCCAACCTCGCGCGTTGCTCGGCCGAGATCCACCGGATGGGGCGTGACCGGCCGAGGGCGATCCCGCTGTCACCGCCGCCCGTGGGGAATCCCATGGTCACCGCGCTGGAGGACGCACCCGCGGCGGAAGGTGCCAATGCTCGTTCAGTGATGTCGGGCTGACTGTCGGTAGCTCGATGGTGACCGCCGTCAAGGCCGCGATCGGCTCGCTCTACGATCGCTTGTATGGCCGAGTTCATCTACACCATGAAGAAGGTGCGCAAGACCGTCGGGGACAAGGTCATCCTCGACGACGTCAGCACCGCGTTCTACCCCGGCGCCAAGATCGGCGTGGTGGGGCCGAACGGCGCGGGTAAGTCCACCGTTCTGAAGATCATGGCGGGGATCGAGCAGGCCAGCAACGGCGAAGCCTTCCTCCAGCCTGGCGCCAGCGTCGGCATCCTCATGCAGGAGCCGGAGCTCAACGAGGAAAAGACCGTCCGTGAGAACGTCGAAGAAGGTCTCGGCGACATCAAGGTCAAGCTCAACCGCTTCAACGAGGTCGCCGAGCTGATGGCGACCGACTACAGCGACGAGCTGATGGCGGAGATGGGCAAGCTCCAGGAGGACCTCGACCACGCCGACGCGTGGGAGATCGACTCCGCGGTGGAGCAGGCGATGGACGCCCTGCGTTGCCCGCCGCCGGAAGAGCCGGTCACCCACCTCTCCGGTGGTGAGCGCCGCCGGGTCGCGCTGTGCAAGCTGCTCCTGTCCGCGCCCGACCTGCTGCTCCTCGACGAGCCCACCAACCATCTGGACGCCGAAAGCGTGCTGTGGCTGGAACAGTTCCTGGCGAACTACGCCGGCGCCGTCCTCGCCGTCACCCACGACCGGTACTTCCTGGACAACGTCGCCGAGTGGATCATGGAGCTCGACCGCGGCCGCGTGGTCGGCTACGAGGGCAACTACTCGACGTACCTGGAGAAGAAGCGCGAGCGCCTCGAGGTCCAGGGCAAGAAGGACGCCAAGCTCGCCAAGCGGCTGAAGTCCGAACTCGATTGGGTCCGGTCCAACGCCAAGGCGCGCCAGACCAAGTCGCGGTCCCGGCTCGACCGTTACGAGGAGATGGCGGCCGAGGCGGACAAGCACCGCAAGCTCGACTTCGAAGAGATCCAGATCCCGCCGGGGCCCCGGCTGGGCAGCGTGGTCGTCGAGGTCGAGAAGCTGCGCAAGGGTTTCGACGACCGTGTGCTGATCGACGGGTTGTCCTTCGACCTGCCGCGCAACGGCATCGTCGGCGTGATCGGGCCGAACGGTGTCGGCAAGACGACCCTGTTCAAGACGATCGTCGGGCTCGAGGAGCCGGACGACGGCCGGGTCAAGATCGGTGAGACGGTCAAACTGTCCTATGTGGACCAGAACCGCGGCGGGATCGACCCGAAGAAGACGGTATGGGAGGTGGTTTCAGACAAGCTGGACTACATCCACGTCGGGCAGACCGAAATGCCCTCGCGTGCCTACGTCAGCGCGTTCGGTTTCAAGGGGCCGGACCAGCAGAAGCCGGCGGGCGTGCTCTCCGGTGGTGAGCGCAACCGGCTGAACCTGGCACTGACTCTCAAGCAGGGCGGGAACCTGATCCTGCTCGACGAGCCCACGAACGACCTGGACGTCGAGACCCTGGGCTCGCTGGAGAACGCTCTCGAGCAGTTCCCCGGCTGCGCCGTGGTCATCTCGCACGACCGGTGGTTCCTCGACCGGGTCGCGACGCACATCCTCGCCTGGGAAGGCACGGACGAGAACCCCTCGCAATGGTTCTGGTTCGAAGGTAACTTCGAAGGCTACGAGAAGAACAAGGTCGAACGTCTCGGTGCCGAGGCGGCTCGTCCGCACCGCGTCACCCATCGCAAGCTGACCCGCGACTGAGGGCCGGGGGTTCCCCGTGGAAGCCAGCAAGCGCCAACAGCCGGGCTCGCCCACCACCTTGGTGGGTGGGCGGACGGCTGCCACCGGGGGAACCCTGTCCGCTGTCGGCAGGCTGATCGAACGCGCGGACGCCCTGCACCTGAGGGCGCCCGAGCTGGCCTTGGTCCTCGGGGAGCGCGCGGCCGCGCTCGCCGAGGCCGCCGGTGCCGACGAGCAGTGGATCCGCGCGGAGAGCCTGGTGGTGAGCGCGCGGGTGCGGCTCGGTGGCCGTCCCCGGACGGTCGGCCGGGCGGTGGCCGCCTTGCGTGCCGCGGAACACGCGGGTTACGGCGACATCGCCGCTCGGTTGCGGATCGACCTGGCGGTCTGCGCGCGCAGTGTCGGCATCCCGTTGACGGGGCTGGCCGCACTGCGTCCGTTGCTGGCGGATCCGGTCGTCTCGCCGGCGCACCGGGCCGAGGCGTTGTGCCATCTCGTCGGCTGTTTGGCGCAGTTCGGCCGCAAGGCGGAACTGGATCGGGTGCTGGCCGAGGCGGACAAGCTGGTGCTCGGCGACGGCTCGATGACGGCGGACTCGCAACTGCTGATCCGCGCGATGCTGCGGGTCGGGGTGTCGGCGCACCGCCGCCGTCACGGAGATCTGACGTCGGCCGCCGACGCCGCGCGGACCGGGCTCGGCATGCTCGAAAAGCTCGTGAACCCTGACGACGACGGAGGTCTCGTCCGGATCAGGCTGGTCCTGCAACTCGTCTGCACGTTGCTGGACAGGGGCGACACGGAGATGGCGTTGGAGGTCGCGCAGCCGATCCTCGACGCGCCCGTCCGGGCCGCCGGGATCGCGCCGGCCGCTTGGTTGCGGCTGGCGGTGGCCACCCGTGTCCTGCTGCCGGCGGGATCCGGGGAAGCCGCGGGCATGCTCGTCCGTGAAGCGGTTGCCGGGACCGAGGATCACCACCTGCACGCCGTCACGGCACGGCTGTGGCTGGAACTCGCGCAGATCGAGGAACGGCTCGGGCGAGCCGAGGAGGCCATCGGTTGCCTGCATCGTTCGCGTGCCGCCGAGCATCTTCACTCCCGTGCGCGCAGGCAGGCGTGCAACGTCCTGGTCGGTGAGTTCGGCGCGGCCGAGAACGCCGCCGTCGACCTCGACGACGTCCTGCGGGCCGTCGTCGCGAGGCCGTCGGCCACCTCGATGCGCGTTCCCCCGCCGGAGTCGGCCGAGGTGACCGCGGTGATGGCGCCGATCGACGCGGTGCCCTCGAGGCGGGCCGCGGCCGAGCCGCCGGTTCGTCGCGAGCCGACGCGGCCCGTGCGGCAGAGCAGGCAAGCGGAACCCGCGCCGGTGCGGCAGACGCCGGTCGAGTCCCCGCATCCCGCTGAGCCTTCGCGCCCGGAGCCCGCCGAGCCGCCACGCTTCGCCGAGCCGCCGCGTCCGGCGGAGCCTGCCGTGACACCGGTCGCGGAAAAGACCGAAGCACCGGTGTTGAAACCGCCGTCCCGTCCGGAGCCCATTCAGGAAGCGGCGGTCTCCGGCGGCGACTGGCGCCGCCGGGTGCCGGAGAAACCTCAGCAACCCAAGCCGTCGATCAGGTTCGAGCCCAAGGCCGAACCTGTCGCGCCGAAGCTGATGCCGCCACCGAAATCGGAGCCCGCGCCGCGGCCTGAGCCCGCGTCGCGTCCGGTAGCGGCGTCCGGGCGGCGACGCCGTCCGGAGGTTCCCGCGGCCCGCGAGACCGTCGCGGCCGAACCAGCGATCGCCCAGCCGGAGACCCCGGCCGCGCGGTGGCGGCCCGAGCCCGACGTGCCCGTCCGGACCGAAGAGCCGATGCCCGTGGCCTTCTCGGAATCCGTGGCCCCGGAGCTGCTTCTCGCTCCCGAACCCGCCGCCGAACCCCGGCCGCGCGTGACGGCGGAGGTCCAGCCTCCGCGTCCGCCGGGGACCGCCGCCCCGTTGTGGGAGAGCGACGAGTGGGCGGCCGAAGAGCGTGCCCGCCGGTCTTCCGCACCCGTTTCGCGCAAGACCAGGCACGACGCCGAACACGGTTCCGTAGCGGCGAAATCGGTGCTGGACCGGCTCGGTATCTCGAGCACGGGTGGGCAGGGCGGTGGCCGCCGTCGCGCGGACGGCGCCGCGGATCCCGTGCGTCCGGACCCCGTCACCGAAGAGCGCGCAGACACCGGCCGTGCCCGTCGGGAGCAGCCTCCGGTCGAGTACTCCGAACCCGCCGTGCCGCTCGCGCCGCCGCCTCGGGAGGACCCGGCGCCGTCGCAGAGCGGCGAAACCCGGGAAGGCCCTCGCCCTGGTGCCAAGGAAGAGGTCGCGGATCCGTGGCTGCCGCGGTTGCGGATGCCGCCCGCGCTCGACCCGTTGACCGACACCGGTTCCTGGCGGCCGATCACGCCGTTCCCGGAGAGCTACGCCCGCGCGATCGCGGAGGACGAGCCGCCGCCGGACGCCGGTCTCGCCGACCTGCTCGCCCGCGCGCTCGCGGAGCACCAGGCGGGCACCGCCAGTGCCGCCGCGCTCGTGAAGCAGCTCGGTTCCCAGGACTCGGGAAAGCGTCCGGTCAACGGCCACGATCGGCACCGCGCCAACGGAAGCGACTGACCGCGCGAGAGCAAAGGTCCCTTGCTCCACCTCGGTGGGAACCGAAAGAATCTTGAACGATTCAGTCGGCCCGATGGGGTCGTTCGCCGCGCCCTCGCGACGCGATGGGTGCTGGTCACCCCGGTGCGGCGGGGCGCGGGAACGTCCGGACAGACCACCGATGTGACCCGCCAGTAGCTGAACCGATCACGGCGATTCCGGTATCTGAGCAGGGAAATCTTCGACGGCCGGGAAGGACCCGGCCTTGTGGAGCCGACTGTCCGGAGCTGTAGGTTGGGGCTGGGCCGGTACAGAGTCGTGCCGGTCGCGGTGTCAATCTCGCTACAGTGGAGAGTTGCCTCAAATGAGCTCGACGGGAGTCTCGTCCCTGCCCGGAAAAGATGTCGGCACCGAGGATGGCGCCCGGCGCCGGTCGGCGAACCCGGAGCAGATCCGGGACGACCTAATCGACGCCGCCGCGGCATACGCCCCGGAGATCGGCGACTTGATCCGCTTGTACTACCGGCACATCCCGGCCGAAGAGATTCTCGGTGACGACCCGGTCGACCTCGTCGGAGCCGTCCGTTCGCACCTCCAGCTGGCGAAGGACCGGATGCCCGGCCGTCCCGCGGTGCGGCTGCTGAACCCGACGGGCCCCGAAGACGGCTGGACGCGTGAGGCGACCGTCGTGCAGGTCGTCACGGACGACATGCCGTACCTGGTGGATTCCGTCGCGGCGGAGTTCGCGCGGGACGGGGTGCAGGTGCAGCGCATCGTGCACCCGATCGTCGTGGTGAGCCGGGATCTGACCGGTGAGCTGCTGGCGGTCCACCCGGACGCCGACCCGGCGGAGCCGCCGTCGAACTCGGCGGCCGAATCGTGGATGTACATCGAGATCGACCTGGTCACGGACCCGAACCGCGCCCGCGAGCTGGACAACCGGCTGTCGTCGGTGCTGGGTGATGTCCGCGAGGTCGTCGAGGATACCGACAAGATGGCGGAGACGGCTCGCCGTCTCGCCGACGATCTGGACGGGAGCCCGCCGCAGCTGGCCGCGCACGAGGTCGCGGAGGGCGCCCGGCTGCTGCGCTGGCTGGCCGACGGCCACTTCACCTTCCTCGGTTACCGCCGTTACGAGCTGATCGACAACCCGCATCCGGACAGCGACGAGCCCGCCCTGCGCGCGGTGCTGGCCACCGGTCTGGGTGTGCTGCGCCAGGACAGCCTGGCCGCGCGCAGCCTCACGGCCGGTCCCGACACGTCCGCGTCCGCGCTCGCGCCGACGCTGCTGGTGCTGACCCAGGCGAGCGCGCCTTCGACGGTGCACCGCCCGGTCTATCCGTACTACGTCGGGGTGAAAACGTTCGACGACAACGGGAAGGTCACCGGCGAACACCGCTTCCTCGGCATGTTCACCACCACCGCCCTGCACGAGAACGTGCTGGACATCCCGGTGGTCTGCAACCGGGTCCGCGAGGTCATCCACCGCGCGGGCTTCCCGATGGAGTCCTTCTCCGGCCAGCGGATGCTCGAAGTGCTGCAGAACTGGCCGCGCGCGGACCTGTTCTCGGCCGACACCGACTCGCTGTACTCGACGACGACGGGCGCGATCACGCTTTCGGATCGCCGACGGCTGCGCCTGTTCCTGCGCCGTGACCCGTACGGCCGTTTCTACTCGTGCCTCGTGTACCTCCCGCGTGACCGCTACACGACCCGTTCGCGGCTCGCGATGCAGGAGGTCCTGCTCGAAGAACTCGAAGGCGCGCAACTGGAGTACAGCGCGCGCATCGGCGAGACCGTGCTCGCGCAGGTGCACTTCATCGTGCACACCGACCCGTCGCAGCGGTCCGAACCGGACACCCTGCGCATCCAGGAACGGCTCAACGAAGCCGTTCGCGGCTGGGACGACCGGATGGTCGAGGCGATCCTCGCCGAGCGCCGCGAGCGCGCCGGCGGCAGCGGCGTCGCGATCGGCCTGATGGTCGAGGAGTCCGCGGGCGAACAGGGACAGCGCTTCGCCGCGGTGTTCCCCGAGGGCTACAAGGAGGACTTCACCGCGCTCGAAGCGCTCGCGGACCTCCGTGCCCTGGAGTCGCTGACCGACGAGGGCGACCTGTCGATGTCGTTCTACCTGCCGGCCGACGCCGAGGCGGGGGAGCGGCGCTTCAAGCTGTACCTGCGCGGTGAGGGCGTCACTCTCTCCCAGGTGCTCCCGGTCCTGCAGCGGATGGGTGTCGAGGTCGTCGACGAACGTCCGTACGAACTGCGCCGCGAGGACGGCGGCCGGTCGTGGATCTACGACTTCGGCCTGCGGATCGACCCGCAGGTCCTCGACCACGCGGACAACGACCTCCGCACCCGCTTCCAGGACGCCTTCCTCGCCGCCTGGCGCGGCGACTGCGAGGTCGACGGCTTCAACGGCCTCGTCCTGCGCGCCGGGCTCACCTGGCGTCAGGCGGCCATCCTGCGGGCCTATTCGCGGTACCTGCGCCAGACGAAGATCCCGTTCTCGCAGGAGTACATCGAGAACACCGTCCTCGCGCACACCGACATCGCGACCGCGCTGGTGCGGCTGTTCGAGACCCGTTTCGACCTCTCGCTCGGCGACGAGGCCCGCGCGTCGCAGGCCGAGCAGCTCACCACCGAGATCGGCAAGCTGGTCGACGAGGTGACCAGCCTCGACGAGGACCGGATCCTGCGACGGCTGATGGCGGTCATCCTCGCCACGCTGCGGACGAACTACCACGTCACCGACGGCGAGGGGAATTCCCGCCAGTACCTGGCGCTCAAGCTCGACCCGAGCGCGGTGCCCGAGCTGCCCGAGCCGCGGCCGAAGTACGAAATCTTCGTGTACTCGCCGCGGATCGAGGGTGTGCACCTGCGCTTCGGTGACGTCGCGCGCGGTGGCCTGCGGTGGTCCGACCGCCGGGAGGACTTCCGCACGGAGATCCTCGGCCTGGTCAAGGCGCAGGCGGTCAAGAACGCGGTCATCGTGCCTGTCGGCGCGAAGGGTGGCTTCGTCGTGAAGCGCCCGCCTGCCCTGACCGGCGACTCGAGCCTCGACCGTGACGCCCAGCTGAACGAGGGCATCGCCTGCTACCGGATGTTCATCTCCGGCCTGCTGGACGTGACCGACAACCGCGTCGAGGGCAAGACCGTTCCGGCGCCGGACGTGGTCCGCCACGACGGCGACGACAGCTACCTCGTCGTCGCGGCCGACAAGGGCACCGCGAAGTTCTCCGACATCGCGAACGAGGTCTCGGCGCACTACGGGTTCTGGCTGGGCGACGCCTTCGCTTCCGGTGGCTCGGTCGGCTACGACCACAAAGCCATGGGCATCACCGCGAAGGGTGCTTGGGAGAGCGTCAAACGCCACTTCCGTGAGCTGGGCAAGGATTCCCAGACCGAGGACTTCACCGTCGTCGGCATCGGCGACATGATGGGTGACGTCTTCGGCAACGGCATGCTGCTCTCGGAGCACATCCGGCTCGTGGCCGCCTTCAACCACTTGCACATCTTCCTCGACCCGAACCCGGATTCGGCGACCTCGTTCGCCGAGCGGCGCAGGCTGTTCGACCTGCCGCGTTCGTCGTGGGAGGACTACGACCGCTCGCTGATCAGCGAGGGCGGCGGGATCTACTCGCGGTCGGCGAAGACGATCCCGATCAGCCCACAGGTCCGCGAGGCGCTCGGCCTCGGCGAGGACGTCACGAAGCTGGCGCCGAGCGACCTCATGCAGGCCATCCTGCTGGCCCCGGTCGAACTGCTGTGGAACGGCGGTATCGGCACCTACGTCAAGGCCGAGAACGAGACCCACGCCGACGCGGGCGACAAGGCCAACGACGCCTTGCGCGTCAACGGGAATCAGCTCCGCGTCAAGGTCGTCGGCGAGGGCGGGAACCTGGGGCTGACGCAGCTCGGCCGGATCGAGTTCGCCCGTGCGGGCGGCAAGATCAACACCGACGCGCTCGACAACTCCGCCGGGGTCGACTGCTCCGACCACGAGGTCAACATCAAGATCCTGCTGGATCACCTGGTCTCGACCGGATCGCTGGACTCCGAGCAGCGCAACGAACTGCTGGAGCAGATGACCGACGAGGTCGGCGAGCTGGTGCTGGCCGACAACTACCGGCAGAACGCCGTACTCGGCGTCAGCCGCGCGCACGCCGGGCCGATGGTCTCCGTGCACCAGCGGCTCGTCGCGGCTCTGGTCGCGAAGGGCGCCTTCGACCGCAAGCTCGAAGCCCTGCCGAGTTCGGCGGAGTTCCGCGCGCTGGAGAAGGCGGACGACGGCCTCACTTCGCCGGAGCTGGCGACGCTCATGGCGCACGTCAAGCTCGATCTCAAGGACGAGCTGCTGGCGAGTGAACTGCCGGACTCCGAGGTGTTCTCGCGCCGTCTGCCCGAGTACTTCCCGAAGCCGCTTCGGGAGCGGTTCGGCGACGCGATCTTCCAGCACCCGCTGAAGCGCGAGATCATCACGACGATGGTGGCCAACGAGGTCGTCGACGGCGCCGGGATCTCCTATGTCTTCCGCCTGATGGAGGAGATGAACGCGACCGCGACCGACGCCGTCCGCGCGTACGCCGTGGTCACCCACGTGTACGACCTGCCCTCGCTGTGGGCCCAGATCGACGCGCTGGACAACGTCGTGCCGACCGAGGTCGCGGACGAGATGATGCTGGAGACTCGCAGGCTGCTCGACCGGGCCGCCCGCTGGTTCCTCACCAACCGGCCGCAGCCGCTGGCCCCGCTCGCCGAGATCAACCGGTTCGGCCGGGTCGTCGGCGAATTGGCCCCGCGGGCGCACGAGCTGCTTCGCGGTGTCGAGTGCGCGACGGTCGACGCGAACACCGAGCGGCTGATGAAGAAAGGTGTCCCGGCGGAACTGGCGGGACGCGTGGCGCAACTGCTGCACACCTTCGGTCTGCTCGACGTCACCGACGTCGCGGAGCTCGCCGAGCAACAGGCGGGGATCGACGCGGTGCACAGCCCGGCGGAGACCGCGGGCTTGTATTACGCGCTCTCCGACCACCTCGGCATCGACAAGATGCTGACGTCGATCAGCGGTCTCGAACGCGGCAACCGCTGGCACGCGCTCGCGCGGCTGGCGCTGCGGGACGACGTGTACGGTTCCTTGCGGACGATCACGCTGGACGCGTTGCGGCACAGCGATGCGGGCACCGACCCGGACGAGAAGATCGCGCACTGGGAGAAGACGAACGCTTCGCGGTTGCAGCGGGCCCGCGTCGCGCTGGACGAGATCAGCCAGTTCGGCAAACTCGACCTGGCGACGCTGTCGGTCGCGGCGAGGCAGATCCGGAGCACGGTGAGGTAGTGAGCTACATTTCCCTGATCCGGCCGCGCTGGTCGGATATGGACGTCTACGGGCACGTCAACCACGCGAATCTGGTGACCCTGCTCGAAGAGGCACGGATCCCCCTGCTGTTCGGGGACGCCGTCCGGGCCGGGCTCACCGAACTGCCCAAGGGCATCGTGGTGGTGCAGCTGGCCGTCCATTACCGTTCGCCGATCGTGGTGTCCGATCAGGACATCCGGGTGGAGATCTCGTTGAAGGACTTGAAGCACGCCAGCTTCACTCTCGGCTATCGGGTGCACGCCGGGCCCGCCGAGTCCGACAAGGTCGCGGTCACCGCGGAGACGGTGCTCGCGCCGTACGACACCGGGTCGGAGCGGCCCAGGCGGTTGACCGAGGACGAACGCGCCTTCCTGGAGAAGGGGTTCGCGGATGCCTGAACTCGTCATCCCGGACGCGGGCGACCGCGAAACGCTCGGCGCGTTCGTGGCCAGGGCGGTCCGGCTCGACCAGAACACGCTGGTGCGGCTGCGGCAGCGCGGTGACGGCGTCGTCGAGGCGTGGAGCACGACACCGTTCGAGGTCCTCGCCACCAGGGCGGTCGCCGGTGACATCACGCCGTCGGACGTCACCGTGTCCGGGAACGAGCTGCTCGCCGCGCTGACCATCGCCGGCGGTGAGCGGATGGATCCGGGCCCGGCCCGCGATCTGATGTGGCATTCCGAGCTGCCCGCCGCCGGACGCTGGCAGCTGGTGGACGAACTGCCGGCGACGGTGATCTCGGAGCTGGCCGATCGCGGCGTCACCTTGGCCCGCGACAACGTCGGCCCGCACGGCAACCCGCCCGCCTCGCTGATGGATCAGGCGGTGCTCACCGTTTCGGGCAACGAGCTGGAGATCAAGGTCCAGATGCGCTGCCTGTTCGCGCTGTCGGGGATGGGTTTCGTCGACGCGTCGATCGACGGCGACGTCGTCCGGGTGACCGCGACGGATTCGTGGATGCGCATCGACGCCCGGTACGGAGCCGTCCTCAAGCGCCGTCACGCGCTCCTGCCGCTGCTGTTCTGACGGGTTGATTACCGCTTCGCGCCGCGGGTGGCTTCCGGCCGCCCGCGGTGTCAGGCTGTCCCTCATGAGCGACAGTGCCCCTCGCGACGCCGGCAAGCACGGAGAGGACCCGACCGCGGACTTCCTCGCCGAGGTCCGGCCGGAGGAGACCCCGTGGCGGACCGAGCGGCCGCCGGGTGAGGAGGCACCGGAACGCGCCGAACGCCCGGAGAAATGGGGCCGGGCCAAATCCGCCGGACGGGCGGCGGCGAAGGCGGCGCCCTACGTCCAGGCCGCCGCGCTGGCGACCTGGATCGTCTCGGACACCTTGGACGACTCAGCCGACTCCGCCGACTCAGGCGACGCCTGACTCCCGCGGTTTTGGGGTTGGGGGGGGGGGGGGGGGGGGGGGGGGGGGGGGGGGGGGGGGGGGGAGAAGGGGGGGGGGGGGGGGGGGGGGGGGGGGGGGGGGGGGGGGGGGGGGGGGGGG
>NZ_JBVJCE010000025.1:82689-101695 GCF_055588925.1 Amycolatopsis sp. NPDC041971
CACTGGGAAAGACGAGACAAATTCCACCTATCTGGACAGCTCCTGCCCCCCTCTTTTCCCCATTGAAGTGGGTTGGTCGGTTTTGCGAACTACCGCATTCAGAGGACGAAACGCGGGCAAGGGCTAAAGCTTCGAGCGCATGGTCTTCATGCGCTCGATCTCGGCGGTCTGGCCGGTGATGACCTCCTGCGCCATCTCCTGCGCCTTGCTCTCCACCCCCTTGCCGAGCTGGGTTTCGGCCATGGTCAGCGCGCCCTGGTGATGCGCGATCATCAGGTCGAGGAACAGCTTTTCGAACGCCGCCCCGTTCGCCGCGCGCAGATCAGCCAGCTGGGCCTCGGTCGCCATGCCCGGCATGAGCGCGTGATCGTGCCCTCCACCGTGGTCACCGTGGCCCGCGCCCGGCACCGGCTTGCCGCGGTCGGCAAGCCAGGTCTTCATCATCGCGATCTCACCGTCCTGCGCGACCGAGATCCGGCCCGCGACGGCCCGGATCTGCTCGTTCGCCGTCTTGCCCGGCACCAGGTCGGTCATCACCTTCGCCTGCTGGTGGTGGGGGATCATCATCGTCATGTACTCGACGTCGGCCTCGTTGGGCTGATCGCGGTTCACCGGGCCGGGAGCGCCGGTGCCCGCCTGCTCGCCGGGCTTGCCGGGAACGATGACCGGCGCGCTCTGGGCCGGTGAGACCGGGTTTTCGTCGCCAGTGCAGCCCGAGACTACGAAAGCGGCAGCGAGCAGCGCCGATGTCAAACTTTTTCTCATCCCGGGAGTTCCTCCGTTGGTCGGTATCTGCTGAGCCTAAATAAGGAATAAGGTGCGCGTAAAGCTGGGTGGAAGGAGAGCCATATCGTGCCGCAGCCTGGGCTGAAACGCCGCTTGACCAGGGTCTTCGTGTCGGCGGCCGCGGTCGCCGCCCTCGGGGCCTCCAGCGCGCTCGCCGCGCCGGCCGTGATCGCCGAACCGTCGGCGACCGCGATTCCGGGAGTGGACGAGATCGTCCACAGCCCGAACCTCCGGTCGATCGCCAACGTCCCGCAGCAGGGGCCGTTCACCAAGGACTCGACCGGCACCGACATCGCGTTCACCAAGGGCCACGCGATCATCGGTACCTACGACGGCTTCACTGTCTACGACGTCCGCAACCCGTATCGCCCGAAGATCGTCAGCCAGGTCTTGTGCCCCGGTGGGCAGAACGACGTGTCGGTGTCCGGAGACCTGGTCTTCCTCTCGACCGACGTGTCGCGCAGCGACGACTCCTGCACCAGCGTCTCGAAGCCCGCTTCGGACAAGACGGCGTGGGAGGGCATCAAGATCTTCGACATCTCGAACCTCGCGGCGCCGAAGTACGTCGCGGCGGTCGAGACCGACTGCGGTTCGCACACCAACACCCTGGTGCCGGACAAGCGCGGCAAAGACGTGTACATCTACGTCTCGTCGTACGCGCCGGCGGCGAACCTGCCCGACTGCCAGCCGCCGCACGACAAGCTGTCGATCATCAAGGTCCCGGTGAAGGACCCGGCGAAGGCTTCGCTCGTCGCGACCCCGGTGCTGTTCCCGATCGACGGCGGCAACCCCGGCGGCCCCAACCCCGACGGCACCCGCCGGTCGGCGACCACCGGCTGCCACGACCTGACGGCGCTGCCGGAGCAGGACCTGATGGCCGGTGCCTGCATGGGTGACGGTGTCCTGCTCGACATCTCCGACCGGCTCAAGCCGCGGGTCATCAACCGCGTGCAGGACAACGTGAACTTCGCGTTCTGGCACAGCGCCACCTTCAACAACGACGCCACCAAGGTCGTCTTCACCGACGAGCTCGGCGGCGGCGGGATGGCGACCTGCCTGGAGAAGTTCGGCTCCACCCGCGGCGCCAACGGCATCTACCAGATCACCGGCCGCGGCGACGACCGCAAGCTGGAGTTCGTCAGCTACTACAAGATCCCGCGCTTGCAGTCCGAGACCGAGAACTGCGTGGCGCACAACGGTTCGCTGATCCCGGTGCCGGGCAAGGACATCATGGTCCAGTCCTGGTACCAGGGCGGCGTCTCGGTGTGGGACTTCACCGACGCGAAGCAGCCGAAGGAGATCGCGTACTGGGAGCGGGGTCCGCTCTCGAACGAGAAGCTGGTCGGTGGTGGCACGTGGTCGGCGTACTGGTACAACGGCCACATCTTCTCGTCCGACATGGTGAAGGGCCTGGACGTCCTGGCCCTCAACGACTGGCGGACCTTCCCGGCGAAGCTCGTCCGGCAGAACGAGTTCAACGCCCAGACGCAGTACAAGCTGCACCCGGGCTTCAACAAGTGATCCACTAGCGTGCGATGAAAGGTCCTTTCCTCGCGAATTTCGCGAGGAAAGGACCTTTCATGGCGTTCGAGGGGCGCTCAGACGAGCCAGGCGGCCGCGTCCGGCGGCAGTTTCCCGTCCACCAGCGGAACGCTCGACAGCAGTACCTCACCGGGCGGCAGCGCGATCGGGCTCGCCGACGTGTTCAGCGCGCAGACCAGCCCGCCGCCGCGCCGCCGGAACGCGAAACACCCCGCGGGCGCGCCGTACCACTCGAGATCGTCACCGCTGAAGGCCTTGTGCGACTTGCGGATCTCGATCGCGCGCCGGTACAGCGACAGCGTCGACGCCGGATCCTCCAGTTGCGCTTCCACCGTCACCGACGCCCACGAAGCGGGCATCGGCAGCCACGTCCGCGGATTCCGGGAGAAACCGAACGGCGGCAGGTCGCCTTCCCACGGCAGTGGCACCCGTGCCGCGTCGCGGCCGAACTCGGCGCCGGAGGTCTTGGCACGCGGGTCCGCGAGCGCTTCCGGCGGGAGGTCGACGTTGCCGAGCCCCAGTTCCTCACCGTTGTACAGATAGACCGCTCCGGGCAGCGCCAGTTCGACGAGCGCCATCGCCCGCGCCCGCCGCACACCGCGTTCGCCGCCGCCGTAGCGGCTGACCTGCCGCCAAACGTCGTGGTTGCTCAACGTCCAGGTGGCGGGGGCCCCGGCCGACTTCGGCACCGCCAGGGACCGCTCGATGGCCGTCCGCAGCGCGTCCGCGTCGAAATGCGTGAGCACGAGCCGGAAGTTGAACGCCAGATGCAGTTCGCCGGGCCGCAGGTAGCGTGCGAGGCGTTCCTCGTCGGTCACCCAGATCTCGCCGACGGCCATCGTGCCCGGGTACTCGTCGAGCACCTTGCGGATCATCTGGTGGATCTCGTGGACGCGGTCGTTGTCGAACCTCGGGTCGTAGAACTCGCTCGGCCCGAGCGGGTTCACCCGCGGGTCCATGTCCGGCAGGCCCGGCGGTTTCGCCATGCCGTGCGCGACGTCGACGCGGAAGCCGTCCACGCCGTGATCCAGCCAGAAGCGCAGGGTCCGCTCCAGATCGGCGGCGACCTCGTGGTTGGCCCAGTTCAGGTCGGGTTGCTGCGGCGAGAACAGGTGCAGGTACCACTGGCCGTCCGGGACCCGCGTCCACGCCGGGCCGCCGAACGCGCTGAGCCAGTTGTTCGGCGGCAGGTCGCCGCGCGGGCCGAGCCCGTCACGGAAGATGTAGCGATCCCGTTCCGGGCCGCCCGGCGGCGCCGCCATCGCCGATTTGAACCAGGCGTGGGTGTTGCTGGTGTGGTTGGGGACGACGTCGACGGTGACCTTGATGCCGCGTTTGTGCGCCTCCGTCAGCAGGACGTCGAAGTCGCCGAGGGTGCCGAACATCGGGTCGACGTCGCGCGGGTCCGCGATGTCGTAGCCGTGGTCGGCCATGGGGGAGCGGTAGAACGGCGTCAGCCACAACGCGTCGACCCCGAGCAGCTCCAGGTACCCGAGCTTGCCGCGGATGCCTTCGAGGTCGCCGACGCCGTCCCCGTCCGAATCGGCGAACGAGCGCACGTAGACCTGGTAGAAGACCGCCTGGTCCCACCAAGCCGCGCCCGTCGCCATCACACGAAGCTGTTCATCATGCTGTTGGCGGCCATCTCCAGGTACGCCCACAGCCGCGAGCGGTAGGGCTCCTCGATGTTCTCCTCGTCGACCGCGATCTTGATGCAGCGCAGCCAGGCGTCGCGTTCGATCGGGCCGATCTTGAACGGGCCGTGCCGCATCCGCAGCCGAGGGTGACCGCGCTGATCCGAGTAGGTGTGCGGGCCGCCCCAGTACTGCATGAGGAACAGCCGGAAACGCTCCTCGGCCGGGCCGAGGTCCTCCTCGGGGTACAGCGGGCGAAGCACCTCGTCGACGGCGACTTCGGCATAGAACCGCGCGACGATCCGGGTGAAGACGGGTTCACCGCCGACGGCCTCGTACAAGGTGGTGGGGTCAGGTTCGGTCACGGACACAACTCCATTCTGCCCTTGTCCTACTGTGCGGCGGGGCCGGCGGACATAAAGCGTCCCAGCGGCGGCTCGAAGCCGGCTTCGTCCAGCGCGGCGAGCAGATGCGCCCGAAGCGCGCGCTGCACGGCCCACTGCTTGCCAGGCCGGACCTTCACCGTCAGGCGGAGCTTGATGCCTTCGGGGGTCACGGTCTCCACACCGAGCATCTCGGGCGGCTCCAGCACGCTGGGTGCCAGTCCCTCACTTTCCAGGAGGGTCTTCGACTTCTCGGCCATCAGTTCGGTGGCCTTTTCGACGTCGGCGGAGTAGCTGAGCGGGACGTCGACGACGGCGACGGCGAAGCCTTGGCTCGAGTTGCCGACGCGTAGCACCTCGCCATTGCGGACGTACCAGACGGTGCCGTTGATGTCACGCAGAGTGGTTATCCGGAGGCCGACGGCCTCGACGGTGCCGGACGCCTCGCCGACGTCGACGACGTCACCGACGCCGTATTGGTCCTCGATCATCATGAACATGCCGGACAGGAAGTCCTTGACGAGGTTCTGCGCGCCGAAACCGAGCGCGACCCCCACGATGCTGAAGGAGGCGATGATCGGCGCCAGGTTGATGCCCAATTCACCCAGCACGAGGATGAACGCGATGCCGTAGATCAGTAACGTCGCCATCGACTTGAGCACCGAGCCGATCGTGGCGGCACGCTGGCGGCGTCGTTCCATCACCGCCGACCCGAGCACCTCGGGAGCCTTCTCCCGCAGCGGTCTCAACAGGGCGGGCAGTTTCCTGGAGCCGCCCGGCATCCGCGTCACGCGGTTGATCACGCGCCAGACCAGGTACCGCAGCAGGAACGCCACGGCCATGATCATCAGGATCCTGATCGGCTTCGTCAGCAGCCAGCCTGCCGACGCGGCGAGCCATTCGTTCTTTGTGACCTGGAACACCTGGTAGCAGATGGTTTCGGCGTCTCGCGTGCAAGCCGGGGGTTCCGTGGGCAGCAGGTTCACTGAGAAGAAATGTCCTTTCGTACTCGGCGGGGGTTCGTTCGCGCTGCTCCGCGCGGCGGGATTCGAAATACCTGCTTACAGGTGGCCGCCGGGTCGCGGGCGTGTGACACGTCCACTAACACACGTGCGTTTTGGGGCTGATCTGTGGTCGACTATGCCTGCACCGGTGGAGGTGGTCGAGTGCCAGACCGACAACCCATCCCCCTCGGCGTCCCGAGCCAAGCCTTGGCCGGACAGGCGCCGGAGGGCGTGTTGCGCGCTCATCCGGGAGGTGCCCCCTCGCACGGGGCGCCACCGGGCGGGCCGGGAACGCGGCCAGGGGGTGTTGCCCGCCCGCCCGGACAGCGTAGAGGGCGGGACCCGTCGAGTACGGCGGTACCCACTACGACATCAGCGTCGTCTTGGGGCCGCAGACGGGTATTGCTGTTGAACGCCACGTTCGAGCCGCTCACGGCGCTGCCGTTGCGGCGCGCGGTGGTCCTCGTGATGTGCGGCAAGGCCGAGGTGGTGCATGGCGACCCCGGAGGGCTCGAACTGCACGCCGCCACGGTCTCGCTGCCCGTGCCTTCGGTGATCCGGCTGAGCACCTACGTGCGCGTGCCCTACCGCGCGCAGGTGCCGCTGACCCGGGCCGGGCTGATGCACCGCGACCGGTACCGCTGCGCCTACTGCGGAGGTCGGGCCGAGACGATCGACCACGTCGTCCCGCGCAGCCGCGGTGGCCCCCACAGTTGGACGAACTGCGTGGCCTGCTGCGCCAAGTGCAACCACCGGAAGGCGGACAAGCTGCTTTCCGAGATCGGCTGGCGGCTGCGCGTCGTGCCGAGGGCCCCGCACGGGCCGCACTGGCGGCTGCTCGCGCATTCGAAGGAGGCCGACCCGTTGTGGCGGCCGTACCTGGGAACCGCGGCCTGATCGGATTCTGACCGGGCCCCTGAAAACGTCGGCGCCCCGGCTGCCTTTCGGCGGCCGGGGCGAGCCGATGATGCCGTGATGAAGCTCGTTACGGAGTGCGCCGTCCCCCGTTGACCGGTCGTGCCCGAGCTCAGGCGGCGAGGAAGAAGTCGCTCTGGCAGGTGACGCGGGTGCCACGGGTGACGCGGGTTCCGCGAGTGACCCGGGTGCCGCAGGTGACCCTGGTGCCGGCGGTCACGCGAGTGCCGCGAGTGACCCGCGTGCCACGGGTGACGCGGGTGCCGGCGGTGACACGAGTGCCTCGGGTGACGCGGGTTCCGCGAGTGACCCGGGTACCGGCGGTGACCCGCGTACCGCGAGTGACACGAGTACCGCGAGTAACCCGTGTGCCCGCCGTCACACGCGTACCGGGGGCGAATCCAATTTCGAAGAGTGACGAAACGTCGTCGATGATCGCCTGGCCGGGTGTCTGGGTGCTCTGCATGACATATCCTCCTGCGACCGGTGCGTTACCTGCTGGGGTGTAAGAGCTGGGCGCAAGGCCCGTACAGGTGAAAAAGCTACGAGGATTTCAAGGCTCCGACAAGACGACAGCGCCGGGTGCGGCCGCCCGTACGTTGAGTTGCAACCTTTCGGCCTTGAGGGCTTCGCCCCAATGTGGGAGCGCTTTCGCGGCAAGCGGCGGACGGCCCTCGCCGGACGGTGAGCGGTGGCACGCCCGTGCGAGCGAGTGCGGCCGCACGCCATCGGATACGCTCACGCGCGTGAACCTTGTCGAGACGATCCTGGTCTTCGCGGTGATCCCCTTGGCCATCTACGCGCTTTGCGGGGTGGCCACGCTGCGGTCGAAGGGCGCGGGCGTCGCCCGGTACCGGCCGGGGCAGCCGTGGGAGTACCCGGCCATGTGGTGGAGCGCCAACCCCGACGGGGTCGGCGCCAGGCATTCGCACGCGGGCGGCGCGACCGCCGTCGGTGTGGCGGACGGAGCTTCGGTGACAGGAGGCGCTCGTGGCAACTGGTGAACTGACCCATTCGTCCACCGCTGTCGACGAAGAGCCCGGTTACGGCGCCGCCGTTACCTCCAGCGGCCGGATTTCCGCCGCCAGGATGTACGAACCTGCTGGGCCGATCAGCCCATTCACGATCCAGCAGCTTGCCCGGCTGGACGAGGCGCTGACCCTGGCCAGCCGCGAGACCGGCCTGGACTTCAGTGTGTACCTCGGCGACCTCGGCGACGACACCCGAGCCACCGCCGAGAGCCTGCTCGCCTCGACCGACAACCCGGCCGACGCCGTGGTCGTCGCCGTGTCGCCCGGACAGCGCGCCATCGAGATCGTGACGGGCGCGCAGGCCCGGTTCCGCCTGCCCGACCGCGGCGCGAAGCTCGCCGTGGCCAGCATGGTGGCCTCCTTCAAGGAAGGCGACCTCATCGGCGGCCTCGTGAACGCACTCCGCATGCTGAGCGACCAGGCCGGCGCTCCGCAGCACTGACGCCGCAAGCGGGAGGGTTTCGGTACCGCGTCGGTCCAGGTGGTCGTGAGTGACGATTCGGGTTAGAACCCGAATCGCCACTCACAACCGCGTACTACGGGACTAGACCCCGGCCTGCGAGTCGAACTCACGGGCGGCCAGCGCCCGCACGATCCCGGCCCGGCCTTCCGACACCAGACGGCGCAGTGCCGCCGGGTGCTCCCCGGTCAGCCACTCGTCCGACGCCGCCACGGACGCCGGGTCGACGGCCCACGACGGGTACAGCCCGACCACGGTCGGCTGCGCCCGCTCGCTGGAGCGCCGCTGCCACACCTCGTCGATGACCTCGAAGTAACGCGTCACGTAATCGCCGAGCAGGTGTTTCTGGCCGGGGTGGGAGAAGCCGGTGATGAGCGAGTCGCTGACCGCGTTGGGCAGCTCGTCGTCGTACACCGCCCGCTGCCACGCGTCGGCCTTCGCCTCCGCGGTCGGCCGCAGCGCCCGCGAGCGCTCCGCCTGACGCCGTCCGGCGGCGGTGTCGTCCTTCGCGAGTTCCGCGTCGATCTCGGGGTTCCCCGCCTTGCCGTGCGCGACGAGCGCGTGCAGCAGCCGCCAGCGCAGGTCGGTGTCGACGGTCAGGCCCTCCAGGGGTGCCGTGCCGTCGAGCCAGCCCGCGATGATCGCCAGCGTCTTGTCGTCGAGCACACATCCGGCGAGCGAGTTCACGAACGCGAGCTGGTGGTCCGAACCGGCCTCGGCGCCTTGTGCCAGCTCCAGCAGCCGCGCGGAGAACTCCGGCCAGCCCTTGTCCGCCGCCCACGCCGGCTTCGCGTACGAGTTCAGCGCCGTCTGCGCCTGCAGCAGCAGCCGCTGCACCACGCCCACCTCGGTCTCGGTGTGCACGCCGCGCTGCACCAGCGTGACGAAGTCGCGGGCCTTGAGCTCGGCTTCACGCGTCATCTCCCACGCCGCCGACCAGCACAGGGTGCGGGGCAGCGGGTCGGTGATGTCGGCGATGCGGTCGATCAGCGTGGTCAGCGACGCCGGGTCGAGCCGCATCGTGCAGTAGGTCAGGTCGTCGTCGTTGACCAGCACGAGCTTGCCCGCCGGGAGACCGACCAGCGCCGGCACCTCGGTGCGTTCGCCGTCGACGTCGAGTTCGACGCGGTGCTCGCGGACGATCTTGCCGTTCTCGTCCTCGTCGTAGACGCCGACCGCGACACGGTGCGTCCGCAGCTCACCGGCACCCGGCTTGGCACCGGTCTGGGTGACGGCGAAGGAGGTGTACGCGCCGTCGGCGCCGACCTCGTAGCGTGGGCTCAGCGAGTTGAGACCGGTGGTCTCCAGCCACTGCGCGCTCCACCACGACAGGTCGCGGCCCGAGGCCTCTTCCAGCGCGCCCAGCAGATCCGCCAGGGTCGCGTTGCCCCAGGCGTGCTTGCCGAAGTAGACCTTGAGGCCTTCGAGGAAGTGGTCGAGCCCGACGTAGGCGACGAGCTGCTTCAGGACGCTCGCGCCCTTGGCGTAGGTGATGCCGTCGAAGTTCACCTCGACCGCGTGCAGGTCGACGATGTCCGCGGCGATCGGATGCGTCGAGGGCAGCTGGTCCTGCCGGTACGCCCACGACTTTTCGATGTTCGCGAAACTGGTCCACGCGTTCTTGTACTCGGTGGCCTCGGCCTGGGCGAGCACACTCGCGAAGGTCGCGAACGACTCGTTCAGCCACAGGTCGTCCCACCAGCGCATGGTGACCAGGTCGCCGAACCACATGTGCGCCATCTCGTGCAGCAGCGTCTCGGCCCGGCGCTCGTAGGCGTAGCGGGTGACGCGGCTGCGGAAGACGTAATCCTCCAGGAAGGTGACGGCGCCGGCGTTCTCCATCGCCCCCGCGTTGAACTCCGGCACGAACAGCTGGTCGTACTTGGAGAACGGGTACGGGGTGGCGAATTTCTCGTGGTAGAAGGCGAAACCCTGCTTGGTCTCGGTGAACAGCTTGTCCGCGTCCATGTGCTCGGCGAGCGAGGCACGGCAGTAGATGCCCAGCGGGATCGTGCGGTGGGCGTCGGAGAACTCGTCGCGCCATTCGCTGTACGGGCCCGCGATCAGCGCGACCAGGTAGGTCGAGATCCGCTCGGACACCTTGAACACGGTGCGGACGGCCCCGTCAGGGGTCTCCTCGGCCGACTCGATCAGCGCGTTCGAAATGACCTTCCAGTCCTTCGGCGCGATGACGGTGAGCCGGTAGACCGACTTGAGGTCGGGCTGGTCGAAGCAGGCGAACATGCGCTTCGCGTCCGCGGTCTCGAACTGCGTGTAGAGGTAGACGCCGTCGTCGACCGGGTCGACGAAGCGGTGCAGGCCCTCGCCGGTGTTCATGTACCGGCAGACCGCGTCCACGACGAGCTCGTTCGATCCGGCGAGGGCGGGCAGCTCGACGCCCTTGTCCTCGACGTACCCGCTGACGTCGAGCTCCGTCCCGTTGAGGACGGCCGACTCGATCCCCTCGGCGACGATGTCGACCCACGACGCTTCGCCGCTTCTGGCGCTCGCGAACTTGATCGTCGTCTTCGACGTGAAGGTCTTTTCACCGGGACCGCCGCGGCCGTCGGTCAGATCCAGCTCGATGTCGTAGGACTCGACGTCGAGCAGGTCCGCGCGCAGCTTGGCTTGGTCTCGGGTCAGGTTGGGGGCGGGCACTGGCACCTCTGGTCATCGGTATCGGTTTTGGTTTCCAACTACTGGCATCCAATCATGTCCAGGCCGGTGCTGACGACGGGAACAACGCCGATGGCCGCGATGTTGGCTCGCTGTGTAGCACTCCGTGCGTACCGCCCCACCCAAGACGATGGCACTGGGAGAACCTGATGACCGCCCCGTCCGAGAAGACCAAGGTCGACTTCTACTTCGATCCGATCTGCCCGTTCGCCTGGATCAGCTCGCGCTGGATCCTCGAGGTGGAGAAGCACCGCGACCTCGACCTGAGGTTCCGGATCATGAGCCTGTCCGAGCTGAACAGCGGCCGCGAGGACCTGCCTGAGCAGTACAAGGAGCTGTTGGACCGCGGCTGGGGCCCCGTCCGCGTCGCCACCGCGCTGGCGCGGAAGAACGGCGAGGAGGCCCTGCGCGACTTCTACACGGAGTTCGGCACGCGCCATCACAACCAGGGCGAGAAGGACATCCCGAAGGTCATCAAGGAGACCCTTGAGGCCGTCGGCGCCCCGGCCGAGCTGGCCGACGCCGCGGAGTCGACCGAGTACGACGAAGCGCTGAAAAAGAGTCACTACGAAGGTATGAATCCGGTCGGAATGGACGTCGGCACCCCGACCATCCACATCGACGGCGTCGCCTTCTTCGGCCCGGTGCTCAGCTCGATCCCGCGTGGCGAGGACGCCGTCAAGGTGTTCGACGGCGCCCGCGCGCTGGCGAGCTACCCGGACTTCTTCGAGCTGAAGCGCACCCGGTCCGGTGAGCTGAACTTCGACTAAGGGGTTTCCAGGGCGGCCTTGGTGACATCGCCGGGGTAGGGAGACCTCGCGACGGCTTCGTCCGTCGTGAGGTCTCCTGCGGCGACCTGGTTCTTGAGCGCGACGAGTTCACGCAACCCGTCGCGGTGTTTCTCGATGAACGCGGTGTCGACGGGATCCCCGTGCCCGGCCACGATGGTCTTCGGTTCCAGCGCGAGGATCGCGTCCATCACGCCGGACCATTCGGCCAGGAAGCTGCCGTCGTTGAAGGAGAACGCGCTGAAGCCGGCTTCGGCGTTCTCGACGGCGTCGCCCGCATAGATGACGCCCGCGTCGGGCACTTGCACGAACAGGTCGTGATCGGTGTGGGCCCGGCCGAGGAACCGCAGCACGACGGTGCGACCGCCGAGGTCGATCTCGGCGGTGTCCGACACCGGTTTGTCCGGCACGGTGATCTCGGTGCGTGCCAGCGCCTCCGCCATCTCAGGCCGGTTTTCACCGAGGTAGTGCTGGATCCACTTGCGCCGCGCGCCCTCGCCGTAAGTGGTCAGCTCGATCAAGCACCCTTCGTGCGCCCAGACGTCGCACGGCAGGAACGCCGTCGTGCCGAAGGCGTGATCGAAATGCGCGTGGGTGTACACGACCGACCATGGCAGCGGCGTGATCTCCCGTACCGCCGCGGCCAGTTCGGCGCCCTGGTCGACGTCGCCGCGGACGTCGACGACCAGGCAGCGCTCACCGCCCACGACGAGGCCGACGGTCAGGTCCAGCTCCTCGTAACGGCGGGCGTACACGCCGTCCGCGAGTTCGAGCCAAGTCACGAATCCTCCAGAATTCCGTTGCGCAGCAGGGGAACCGTGCTGCTCGAATCGAGTTTCGCGGCGAGTGTCACGTCGTTCGCGTGCCCGGCCGCGGCGAGCTCACGTCCTGAAGAACACTCTGTCAGTGCTTCGGCGATGTCGATCGATTTCGCCGCGACGGCCGCGAGACGCGCTTCGGCGGACAGGCGGCCGCAGCCGTTCAGCGCCGCGACGATCGCTCCCGCGCCGAGCTGATCCTCGACGCACGGCCTCAGCGGCCCGAACGTCTTGGCCGCGGTGTGGATGTCGATGCCCCAGCGTTCCCCTGCCGGGACGACACCGATCGGCGCGCCGTCCGCCAGCTCGGCCGCGCGGGCGGCGACGGCAGTGGCGTTGCGCAGGCATCCCGCGAGCACGACGGCACCGGTCGTGGCGGCGGCGTCGCAGAGCGTGGCGCCGTTCGGGGAGGGGAGCGCGAGGAGGGTGCCGGAAGGGATTTCGGTCACAGACGAAGGTCGCAAGGTCCACTCGCGTTCACCCGCGAGGATGGCGCCTCGCTCCTTCGCGACCTTCACGTTGTGCTGATCGCGCCAGCGGACGGGAAGCACCCGGCCGCCGTTGCCCAGGACGAGATCCGTTGTGGTGCAGAAGGAAAGTACGTCGACGATGACGAGAACGGCGCACTCCGCACCCAGCGCGCCGACTCCCTCGGTTCCCCATTCGAGTCTGATGTCCACCCCCACAGCATGCTCGCCCCCGAACGTGATGGCAGACTCCGCGCTGTGCGTGTTTACCTTGGCTCTGACCATGCCGGTTTCGAACTGAAGAACCACCTCGTGGCCCACCTCAAGGAGCAGGGCCACGACGTCGAGGACGTCGGTCCCTTCGCCTACGACGCGGCCGACGACTACCCGGCGTTCTGCATCGAGGCGGCCCGCCGCGTCGTCGCGGACGAGGGCAGCCTCGGCATCGTCGTCGGCGGCTCCGGCAACGGCGAGCAGATCGCGGCCAACAAGGTGAAGGGCGCCCGCGCCGGCCTCGCGTGGAGCGTCGAGACCGCGAAGCTCACCCGCGAGCACAACCACGCCCAGCTGATCGGCGTCGGCGCGCGGATGCACACCACCGAAGAGGCCACGGAGATCGTCGAGGCGTTCCTCGCGACCCCGCCGAGCCCGGACGAGCGCCACGGCCGCCGCGTCCAGCAGATCCTGGACTACGAGAACACCGGCTGGCCGCCGCCGCTGCCCGAGCACTGACATGCCCGAGGGGCATACGCTCCATCGCCTGGCACGTCTGCACAAACGCCGTTTCGCCGGTCACCCGGTCGAGGTGAGCAGCCCGCAAGGGCGGTTCGCCGCCGAAGCGTCCCGTTTGGACGGCCGGGTGCTGGTGAAGGCCGAGGCGCACGGGAAGCATCTGTTCCACGACTACGGTCCACACGGGACGGTGCACGTCCACCTCGGCCTCTACGGCACGTTCTCCGACGTGCCGCTGCCCGTCCCGGAACCGGTCGGGCAGGTGAGGATGCGGCTGGTCGGCCCGACGCATTCCGCCGACCTGCGCGGCCCGAACCAGTGCGAACTCCTGGACGCGCCTCGAGTGGACGCGATCAAGGCACGGCTCGGCCCGGATCCGCTGCGCCGTGACGCGAAACCGGACAAGGCGTGGGAGCGGATCTCCCGGTCGAAGACGTCGATCGCGGCACTGCTGATGGATCAGTCGGTGCTGGCGGGCGTCGGCAACGTGTATCGCGCCGAGGTGCTGTTCCGGCACGGTGTCGCCCCGCTGGTCCCGGGCCGCGCGCTCGATCGCGGGCTGTGGGAGGACATGTGGGCGGATCTCGTGACGCTCATGCGGCACGGTGTCCGGGTGGGACGGATCGACACGGTCGCGCGGGAGCATCTGCCCCAGGTGACCGGCCGCGCGCCGCGGCAGGACCGGCACGGGGGCGAGGTCTACGTCTACCGTCGCGAGGGGATGCCTTGTCTCGTGTGCGGGACGGCGGTACTGCGGAGCGATCTGGCGGCACGGAACCTCTTCTGGTGCCCGACCTGCCAGCCCGGGTGAGGGGCTTCCCGAATGCTATGAACGGTCCGTTACTTGCAAAATTTGCAAGCAACGGACCGTTCATAGCGCTTGAAGGGGCGACAGCGGGCTAGAAGTCGAAGCCTCCGCCGTCGAAACCGCCGCCATCGAAGCCGCCACCGTCGAACCCACCGGCGTCCCCGCCCGTGTCGCCCCCGGCGTCGCCGCCCGCGTCACCGGCACCGGCGTCCTCCTGGCCCGCGTCGTAGCCCGATTCCCAGGCCGACGCGCTCGCGATACCGGCCATTCCGGAGAACATCGCGCTGAACAGCAGCATCGAACCGAGACCCCAGGCGCCGGCGACGAGCGCGGGCTTCCACCACGGTTCGCTGTACCAGCCCTGCGGCACCGGACGGCCGGCCACGCGGCCACCGGGGTAGTAGTGCGGCGTCCGCCGGCTCGGATCCGGCGACGCCTCGTAGTGCTCGCCCTCGACGTCGACCGAGCGGTACTCGGTGACCTTGCCGGCACGGTCGCGCTCCTCGTTGGCGGGCAGTTCCGGACCGGGGTCCATGCCCATCGCGAGCCGCGCCGCGCGGACGTAATAGAGGCCCTCGATGGCGGTCTCGCGCACCAGCCGGGCCTGCTCGACGGTCTGTGCCTGCTCCATCTGCGAGCCCGCCGCGGTGAAGCGTTCGGACGCGTCCGCCATCGCCTGCTGGGAGGCGGTGTCCGTGCCGCTGAGGTTCATGACCTGACCGCCCAGCCGCTCGACGAGGCGCCGTGCGTCGGCCTTCGCGTCGTCCAGCTGGCGCTTCTTGGCCGCCGCCTGGGATTTCGCGAAGTAGATACCGCCGCCGACCACGACGACGAGGAGCACGATCAGGAAGATCGCGGTGCCCATGGGTTCACTCCAGAAATCGTTCGGCCTTTGCTCCGGACAACGTGGGCGGTCTGTCCGTGGTTCCCTCCGGTGGCGCCGCGCACACTGGCGGCAGAAACTAGAACACGTTATAGTTCAGCTCCATGAAGTTCACCCTGTCGATCGCGATGAATCCGCTCGATCAGCTGGGCGAACTCGCCCGCGCCGCCGAAGAGGCGGGTTTTTCCTCGATCGCGCTCCCGGATTCCCTGTTCTATTCCGAAACGGTCTCGGCCGACTATCCGTACACGCCCGACGGCAGTCGCTTCTGGACGGAGGAGACGCCCTGGGCCGATCCGCTGGTCGCCGCCGCGTCGATGGGCGCGGTCACCGAACGGCTCACGTTCTACACCTCCGTGCTCAAACTCGGCTCCCGCAATCCGGTCCTGCTCGCGCGTCAGGTCAACTCGGTCGCGGCGCTGACCGGCGGCCGGTTCGGCCTCGGACTCGGCGTCGGCTGGTCGCCGGAGGAGTTCCGCTGGTGCGGCGTTCCGTACGAAAAGCGCGGCAAGCGCGTGGACGAGGCCATCGAGGTGCTGCGGCTGATCCTCGACGGCGGGATGGTCGAATTCCACGGCGAATTCTTCGACTTCGACAAGCTCCGCATGAGCCCGACGCCGCCGTCGCGCGTGCCGTTCTACATCGGCGGTCACACCGACGTCGCGTTGCGCCGGGCCGCACGCGTCGCCGACGGCTGGTCGTCGGCGATGATGAAATTCGACGACCTCCGCGACACGATCGCCGAATTGCGTGGACTGCTGGCCGAACGGGGCCGCGCCGACGATCCCTTCGAGTATCAGGCCGTCTGCGTCGACAAGTTCGGTCTCGATGGCTTTCGCGAACAGGGCGACATCGGCGTCACCGACATCATCACCATGCCGTGGGTGTTCGACGGCCTCGGCTTCGACGCCGAAGTCGGCCCGAAACTCGATTCCATCAAGAAATTCGGCGACGAGATCATCGCGAAGATGGGAGACTGAACCATGGGTGTCGACGTCTGCTGGGACCCGGCCGCCACACAGCCGCCCGCTCGACAGGCCGCGTTTCGTTCGATGTCCGCGGTCACCGCCGGGGACAAGGCCGCCTGGCTCGAACTCTTCGCCGGTGACGCCGTCGTCGAGGACCCCATCGGTCCCTCGATGTTCGACGCAGAGGGCAAGGGACACCACGGTCACGACGGGATCAGTGCCTTCTGGGACAAGACGATCGCGAACGTCGAACGCTTCCAGTTCACCATCCGCGATTCCCACGCCGCCGGTGACGAGGTCGCGAACGTCGGCACGATCACGACGTACCTGCCCGGCGGCTACCGCGTCGACACCGACGGCGTGTTCGTCTACCGGGTGCGCGAGGACGGGTTGATCGTGTCGATGCGGGCGTTCTGGGAAACCGAGCGCGCCATGGCCACGGCCCGTCAAGAGCGCTGAGCATGCGACGGCGGCGCCACCCGTGGCCTTCTGCCCGGAGACGACGCCGAAAGCAACCGCCCGCTCGGCACCTTCGTCCTGCCCGGGATCCGGACGTGCCCGCGTTCGGTGACGACGGTCGACGACGTGCCCCGCGCCATCGACGCCCGATCCGACTACAGCGCGGTGATCGACCGCCTGTTGCCGCACCTGCGCGGGTGAAGCTCAGCCGAGCCGCTCCGCGCGCCGGGCCAGGTACTGCTTCTCGGGTTCGCTAGCGGTCTTGGCGGCGGCCCGGCGGTAGGCCTCGCGCGCGGCGCCGGTGTCCCCGGCCAGTTCCAGCAGATGCCCCCGCACGGAATCGAGCCGGTGGGTCTGGCTCATCCGGCCGTCGTCGTCGAGTGTGGCGAGCAGTTCGAGGCCCGCTTCCGGCCCGTTGACCTCCGCGACCGCGACGGCGCGGTTGAGCGTGACGACAGGGCCGGGCGAGACCTTCTCAAGGACGTCATAGAGCGCGAGGATCTGCGACCAGTCCGTGTCGGCCGCGGTGGGCGCCTCGTCGTGGACGGCGGCGATCGCGGCCTGCACCTGGTACGGCCCGACCGGGCCCGTTTCCAGCGCCCCGCTCACCAGAGACACGCCTTCGGCGATCATTTCCCCGTTCCAGCGCGACCGGTCCTGCTCGGCTAGGGGGACGAGCGAGCCGTCTTCGCCGGCGCGGGCGGCGCGGCGGGCGTCGGTCAGCAGCATGAGCGCGAGCAGGCCGGTGACCTCGTCCTCGTCCGGCATGAGCCGCCGGAGCAACCGGGTCAGCCGGATCGCCTCGGCGGTCAGGTCGGCGCGGTGCAGAGCGGGGCCGCCACTGGTCGTGTAGCCCTCGTTGAAGATCAGGTACAGCACCTGAAGGACGACGCGGAGCCGCTCGGCGAGTTCCGCGGCCGGCGGCGGGACGAACTCGGCACCCGCCTTCTTGATGGTCTGTTTCGCCCGGCTGATCCGCTGGGCCAGCGTCGATTCCGGGACCAGGAAGGCGTTCGCGATCTCGCCCGTGGTCAGGCCGCCGACCGCGCGCAAGGTCAGCGCGAGCTGCGACGGCGCGGACAGGGAAGGGTGGCAGCACAGGAAAAGCACGGTGAGCGTGTCGTCCGATTCGGACACAGTGGACGCTTCACCCGGCCCGGCCGGCTCCATCAGTGCGGAGTTCTCCTCGCGACGGCGTCGCGCGCTCTCACTGCGCCACTCGTCCACCAGCCGCCGTGACGCGACCGTCGCGAGCCACGACTTCGGACTGTCCGGGATGCCCTGCTCCGGCCACTGCTGCGCGGCCGAGAGCAGTGCTTCCTGAACGGCGTCCTCGCAGGCGTCGAACTGCCCGTGCTTGCGCACCAGCAACCCGATGACCTGCGGGGCCAGCTCCCGCAGGAGCGCTTCCACCTGACGATCGTTCTTCACGACGCCAGTCTTACCGCATTCAGTCCTCTGGATGCGTGGTCAGGCGTTCAGGTGGCGGATGAACCGGGCGCTGCGTTCACAACGGTCCTCATAGCCTCGCGCGCGGTAGAAGGCGTGCGCGGCGGTCCGGTGGCGGGAACTGGTGACCTCCATGGTGTCGCAGCCCAAGCGCAGCGCCTCTGCTTCGGCCGCGGCGATCAGCTCGCGTCCGATGCCCAAGCCGCGCCGGGTCTCGTCGACCACCAAGGCCACGATCCGGCCGCCGGAGCCTGGCCGCTCGAGAAGCGGGATCGCGACCACCGCGATGACACCGACCACGGTGCCGTCCGCCTCGGCGACGAAGGCGGCACCTTCAGGATGACGGGACCAGCGCTCGATCCGGCCGCGCACGTCCTTCACGTCGTTGTCCGGGTAGCCCAGCTCGATGAGGAGCGCGGTCACCGCGGGGGCGTCGGTGCTGAGGGCGTGGCGGATCTCCATGATCCTCATTAAAGCGGAGGGGTCGGCCGGTCCGAGGGCGTCGGCGTGATTCGGGTGTCCAGGCAGCGATCACACGTGACTGGAGGCGGAACACACGTGACTGGAGGCGGAACACGCCGAGGCCGGATCCGCACGGTGTCTTCCGGCTTAACGGGCCGAAAGAGATGAACCGCAGGTCAAAGACCTTTGGTCGGGATGACAGGATTTGAACCTGCGACCCTCCGCTCCCAAAGCGGATGCGCTACCAAGCTGCGCCACATCCCGTGACTCCCCGATCTCCCCGGGGGGTGTGCGCACAGCCTAGCGGGTCACGCTAAGCTGGTTTCGCACCCGGTACTCCGGGGGCATGCGGGTGTAGCTCAATGGTAGAGCCCTAGTCTTCCAAACTAGCTACGCGGGTTCGATTCCCGTCACCCGCTCCACAACTCCACGAAAGAACCCGCAGGCTCCTGGCCTGCGGGTTCTTTCGCGTTCGGGGCATCGGCCGCGATGGCCGCGAGCGGCGGTTTCACGTGTCCGGACGGACGACACGCGTGATGGGATGGACGACACACTCGCGGCGGAACTCGGCCGCGCTTGTGTCGTCCATCCAGACACACGCGCCGTCAGCCGGATCACGCGTGTCGTCCGATTAGTTACGTGAGTTTCGGTCCGGGGGGGGGGGGGGGGGGGGGGGGGGGGGGGGGGGGGGGGTAGCGAAATATCAAAACAGGAAGACCAAAAATCACAAAAAAACACAAC
>NZ_JBVJCE010000025.1:101705-122089 GCF_055588925.1 Amycolatopsis sp. NPDC041971
CCATCCTCACCCTCGTCCCGCCGCTTCCCCCCCCTCCCTCCCCCCCCCCCCCTCCCCCCCCCCCCCCCCCCCCCCCCCCCCCCCCCCCCCCCCCCCCCCCCCCCCGGACCGAGGGCTCAGTCTGGACCGGGATCCGAAGCGTTTGAGTCGGACGTGCCCGTCACGGCCTGTGAGAGGCCGCTGGAGGCGGCATCCGCCTCGAGGTGGGCGGCGATCAGGTCCAGCAGCTTGTCGGTGTCGACGGGCTTGGTCACGTAGTCGTCCGCTCCCGAAGCCAGGGTGCGCGCCTTGTCCTCCGCGGTCGCCTTCGCCGTGACGGCGATCACGGGCAGGTCTTCGTGCGCGGCCTCGGCGCGGATGGCGGTGATCGTGGCGTTTCCGTCCAGTTCCGGCATCATCACGTCCATCAGGACGAGCGCGGTGTCCTCGTGGCGTTCCAGTGCCCGGATGCCGGCGACGCCGGTCTCGGCGTAGATGACCTCCAGGCCGTTGCGCTCCAGCACGGCGGCCAACGCGAAGACGTTGCGCAGGTCGTCGTCGACGATCAGGATCTTCTCGCCGTGGAACCGCTGCGACGACGTCACGGGGATCACCTGCGGGACGGCCATGATCAGCGGCACGCCGCCGGCCCGCGTGGTCGGGACGACCAGATTCGAGGCGCTCACCGGCAGGTACAGCGTGAACGTGCTGCCCTTGCCGGGTTCGCTGCGGACGCGCAGTTCGCCGCCGAGCAGTTCCGTCAGCTGCTGGCTGATCGACAGGCCCAGTCCGGTGCCGCCGTATTTGCGGCTGGTGGTGCCGTCGGCCTGGCGGAACGCGTCGAAGATGATCGCGAGCTTGTCCGGGGCGATGCCGATCCCGGTGTCCTCGACGGCGAACGCGAGGACGCCAGGGGCTTGCCGGAGCGAGTCGGCTTCGACCTCGCCCGGGTCGGCCATCCGGATGTGCAGGCGCACGCCGCCCTCGTCGGTGAACTTCGCCGCGTTGGACAGCAGGTTCCGCAGCACCTGCTGCAAGCGGTGTTCGTCGGTGTGGATCGACGACGGCACCGGCGGGTCGATCAGGACGGCGAACTCCAGGCCCTTGTCCGAAGTGAGCGGACGGCAGATCGATTCGACGTACTCGACCAGTTCGGGCAGCGTGACGTCGGACATCTGCAGGTCCAAATGACCGGCCTCGACCTTGGCCATGTCGAGGATGTCGTTGATCAGCTGTTGCAGGTCGCTGCCCGCCGAGTAGATCGTCCGCGCGAACTGGACCTGCTTCTCCGACAGGTTCCCGTCCGGGTTCTCCGAAAGCAGTTTCGCGAGGATCAGCGCGCTGTTGAGCGGGGTCCGCAGTTCGTGCGACATGTTCGCCATGAACTCGGACTTGTACTGCGACGCCATGGTCAGCTGCCCGGCACGCTCTTCGAGTTCCTGCCGCGCCTGCTCGATCTCGCTGTTCTTGACCTCGATGTCGCGGTTCTGCTGGGCCAGCAGCGCCGCCTTCTCCGCGAGATCCGTGTTGGAACGGCGCAGTTCCCGTTGCTGTGCCTGCAACTGCTCGGACCGGGCGCGCAGTTCCTGTGCCAGGCGCTGGGATTCGGTCAGCAGCGCCTCGGTGCGCGAGTTCGACTGGATGGTGCTGACGTTGACCGCGATGGTCTCCTTCAGCTGCTCCAGCAGGTCGATGTGGACGGTGCTGAAGGCGTTGATCGTCGCCAGTTCCAGCACGCCGAGCACCTCACCCTGGAACAGCACCGGCAGCACGATCACGTTGACCGGCGCGGCCGAGCCCAGCCCGGAGGAGATGAGCGCGTACTCCGGCGGGGCCTCGTGGACCAGTATCGTGCGGCGGTCGACGGCGGCCTGTCCGATGAGCGACTCGCCGGGGGAGAATCGCAGGCCCGTCTGGGATTTCGCCAGCCCGTAGGTGGCGATGCTCTCCAGGACCGCCTCTTCCTGCTCGTCTTCGCGGGCGAGGAAGAACGCGCCCTGCTGCGCGGACACCAGCGGGGTCAGCTCGGACAGGATCAGCGAAGCCACCGACGCGAGGTCGCGGTGCCCCTGCATGAGCGCGGACAGCCGGGCCAGGTTGGTCTTGAGCCAGTCCTGCTCGCGGTTCGCCCGGGTGGTCTCCTTCAGGTTCGCGATCATCTGGTTGATGTTGTCCTTGAGTTCGGCCACCTCCCCGGACGCGTCGACGGTGATGTGCCGGGTCAGGTCGCCGGCGGTCACCGCGGTGGCCACCTGCGCGATCGCCCGCACCTGGGTGGTCAGGTTCCCGGCCAGCTGGTTCACGCTTTCGGTCAGCCGCGACCACGTGCCCGCGACACCGGGCACCTCCGCCTGACCGCCGAGCGTGCCGTCCGTGCCGACCTCGCGAGCGACCCGGGTGACTTCGGAGGCGAAGGCCGACAGCTGGTCGACCATCGTGTTGATGGTGGTCTTGAGTTCGAGGATCTCGCCGCGCGCGTCGATGTCGATCTTCTTCGACAGGTCGCCCTGCGCCACCGCGGTGGTCACCGTCGCGATGCTGCGGACCTGGCCGGTCAGGTTGTCGGCCATGACGTTCACGTTGTCCGTCAACGCCTTCCACGTGCCCGCCACGTTCGGCACACGGGCCTGGCCGCCGAGGATGCCTTCCGTACCCACCTCGCGGGCGACCCGGGTGACCTCGTCGGCGAACGCGCGCAGCGTCTCGACCATGCTGTTGATCGTTTCGGCGAGGACGGCGACCTCGCCCTGCGCGTCGATCGAGATCTTCTTCGACAGGTCGCCGTTCGCCACCGCCGTCGTCACCGTCGCGATGCTCCGCACCTGATCGGTGAGGTTGGTGGCCATGACGTTGACGTTGTCGGTGAGGTCCTTCCACGTCCCGGCGACGCCGCGCACCTGCGCCTGGCCGCCGAGTTTGCCTTCGGTGCCGACCTCGCGGGACACCCGCGTGACTTCGTCGGCGAACGCCGAGAGCTGGTCGACCATGATGTTGACGGTGTTCTTGAGTTCCAGGATCTCGCCGCGCGCGTCGACGATGATCTTCTGCGTCAGGTCGCCCTTCGCGACGGCGGTGGTGACCTGGGCGATGTTGCGGACCTGGTCGGTCAGGTTCTTCGCCATGAAGTTGACGTTGTCGGTGAGGTCCTTCCAGGTCCCGGCGACGCCGGGCACTTGCGCCTGACCGCCGAGCCGCCCGTCACTGCCGACTTCCCGGGCGACGCGGGTGACTTCGTCGGCGAACGCCGACAGCTGATCCACCATGGTGTTCAGCGTGTTCTTCAGTTCGAGGATCTCGCCCTTGGCGTCGACGGCGATCTTCTGTGAGAGGTCGCCCTTCGCCACCGCTGTCGCCACCTGGGCGATGTTCCGGACCTGCGCGGTGAGGTTGTTCGCCATGAAGTTGACCGACCCGGTGAGGTCGCGCCAGGTCCCGGCGACGCCGGGCACCTGCGCCTGTCCGCCGAGCTGACCTTCCGTGCCGACTTCGCGCGCGACACGCGTGACTTCGTCCGCGAACGACGAGAGCTGGTCGACCATCGTGTTGACGGTCGTCTTCAGTTCGAGGATCTCGCCGCGCGCGTCGACCGTGATCTTCTGCGTCAGGTCACCCTTCGCCACCGCCGTGGTGACCTGGGCGATGTTACGGACCTGGTCGGTCAGGTTGTCCGCCATCTGGTTCACCGAGTCGGTGAGCCCGCGCCACGTGCCCGCCACGCCCGGCACGGTCGCCTGGCCACCGAGACGGCCTTCGCTACCGACTTCGCGCGCCACCCGGGTGACCTCGTCCGCGAACGCCGACAGCTGGTCGACCATGGTGTTCAGCGTGTTCTTGAGTTCGAGGATCTCGCCCTTGGCGTCGACGTTGATCTTCTGCGACAGGTCGCCCTTCGCCACCGCGGTGGCCACCTGGGCGATGTTGCGGACCTGGTCGGTCAGGTTGTCCGCCATCAGGTTCACCGAGTCGGTGAGGTCGCGCCACGTGCCTGCCGCGCCGGGGACCTGCGCCTGACCGCCGAGACGGCCTTCGCTACCCACCTCGCGGGACACCCGGGTCACTTCGTCGGCGAACGCCGAGAGCTGGTCGACCATGATGTTGACGGTGTTCTTCAGCTCCAGGATCTCGCCGCGCGCGTCGACGTTGATCTTCTGGGTCAGGTCGCCCCGTGCCACCGCGGTGGTCACCTGGGCGATGTTGCGGACCTGGTCGGTCAGGTTGCTCGCCATCACGTTGACGTTGTCGGTGAGATCACGCCAGGTGCCCGCCACCCCCGGGACCTCGGCCTGACCGCCGAGCCTTCCTTCGGTGGCGATTTCGCGGGCCACTCTGGTGACCTCGGTCGCGAACCGCGAAAGCTGCTTGATCAGGCCGTTGACCGTCTTCGCGACTTCGGCGAACTGGCCCTGCAGCGGCCGCCCGCCGACTTCCAGCGGCATCGGCTCGGACAGATCGCCCTCCGCGACCGCGCCGAGGACGCGGTTGAGCTCGGCCGTGGGCCTGCTCACGTCCTCGATCAGCCCGTTGACGACATCGACCGCGGTGGCCCAGCCACCGGGACCGATCTCGGCCGCGACGCGCTCGGTCAGCCTGCCTTCCTTGCCGACCGCCTCGCGGACGCGCAGGAGTTCGGTCACCAGTCGCTGGTTCCGTTCGGCGATGTCGTTGAAGGCGCCCGCGAGCTGGGCCGCGAGCCCGTCTCCGTGCGCCACGAGCCGCCGCCGGAAGTTGCCGTCCCCGAGGTCACGAGCCGCCGCGAGCAGGCGTTCCAGGGTCGCTTCGTCCACCTGGCCGCCACCACCTTCCACGGTGAGCCGGTCCCTTTGGGAGTGCTGTGTCATCTGTGTCGACCCTCTCCACCACGCATGCCAAGCCATGGTCGTCGCATCAGCGTGCCATGATTCGACCTACACTTCGAGCCAGTCCGCCCGCTCACACTGCGCTACCCGCAAGGCAGGAGGAGGTCCGGGAATGGTGTCACGGCCCGCCCCGGCCTCGACGTCGCTCCCCTCGGAGTCGTCGCCCACGACGAGCGAGGGGGCGTTGCCCGAATCCGGACGGTTCTGGCGCGAGTTGCTCGAAGACGTTCGTGACGCGGTGCTCGTGCAGGACGTCGGTGGCGCGCTGCGCTGGTCGAACCCCGCCGCCCGTGAGCTGTTCGGCGGCGGCCGTCCGGTGTTGACCGCCGAAGGTCCCGACATCGGGCATGTCGAACACACCGGCCGCCGGTTCCCCGCGCGGATCCGGACGTTGCCCGGCGGCTGGCACGCGTGGACGGTGACTTCCGCGGTCGCGGCCGACGGCCCGCGCGTGGACGGCTTCCTCGCCGCTTCGGCGCCCCGGCTCGCCTCCGCACGGGGACGGCACGGGACGGCGAGGGTGATCGCCGAGGTCGCCGCGGCCGAACTCGCCGACTGCGTGTTCGTCCTCCTGCCGACCACCCGCGGCCGCTGGGAGTGGTGGAGCTGCGACCATCGCACCGAGCACGGCCACGGCCGGATCCGCCGCGTCCCGGCCCAGCTGGCGCCGGTGCTCGCCGGCACCTTCGCCTCCACCGAGGAACCCGAGGCCAAAGCGGTCCCCGAAGAGGAGGTCGCGACGCTGCCCGCGGTCGTCGCGGAGCGGCTCGCCGTCCATTCGTCGGTGACCGTGGTCTCACTGGGGTTCGACGGCGGTGCCGGGGTCACCGGCGCGGTCGTGCTCGGCAGGCGCGGCGCTGCGTCGTTCGGTGAGGATCACCCGCGCGCGGTGACCGAATTCGCCCGCGCGGCCGGCACGGCGCTGGCGAACGCGCACCGCTACGCCCGCCAAGAAGAGGCCACGCGCGGTCTGGAGACCACGCTGCGCCCGACACCGCCGCCGGACGTGCACGGCGTCAAGTTCGACGTCTGGTACGAGCCGTCGGGCGGATTGCTCGACGTCGGCGGCGACTTCTACGACGTCCTGCCGCGCGAAGACGGCGGCGCGATGTTCGTCCTCGGCGACGTCTGCGGAAAGGGTGCCGAAGCGGCGGCGCTCACCGGCCGGGTCCGGCAGAGCCTCGCCGCGCTCGACCTCGTCGAGCACGACAACACGACGTTGCTGAGCCTGCTCAACTCCCTGCTCATCACCGGCGGCAGCGGCCGGTTCGCCACGCTGGTGCTCGGTTCGGTGCTGGCGGGCGAAGACGGTCTCGATGTCACCTTGGCCTCCGGCGGGCATCCCGCCCCGCTGGTGGTGCGCCGCCGCGGCGGGATCGAGGAGATCACCCTGCCCGGCACGCTGGTCGGCATCTCCCCGCAGGCGCGGTTCGCCGAGACGGCCATCCGGCTGGCCGAAGGTGATGTCTGCCTGCTCTACACCGACGGGATCACCGAAGCGCGGCACCACGAGCGGCCGTCCGACCTGTTCGGGGACGAACGGCTGCGTGAACTGCTGACCGGCTGCCGGGGGCTGTCCGGCCGCGAGGTGGTCGCCAGGATCCGGTCCGCGGTACGGGAATGGCTCGGCAGCGGGGCGCATGACGACATCGCCGTCCTCGCCATCGAGGCGTCACGCCCCGTTCAGTAGCCGCACCACCGCCCGCTCCACGATGTCGCGAGCCTCGTTCGGATCGGACACCTTCTCGGCTCTTCGCGCCGCGCGCGCGATGGTCCGATCCTCGTGGAAGGCGGTGACCACGCGAGGGTCCACATAGGACCGTCGCGCCACGGCGGGCGTGTTGCCGAGCCCGTCGGCGACTTCCGTCATCACGGCCTTCTCGACCCGCTTCAACCCTCGTTCGCTGGTGGGTTTCTCCGTGCCGGCGAACGCCGAAGCGGCCAGGACGGTGGCGTTCCAGGTGCGCAGGTCCTTGGCGGTGAAGCCGTCGCCGACGATTTCCCGGAGCCGGTCGTTGATGTCGTCGGCCTTCACCTCGTGCCAGCCGTCACCATTGCGATAAGCGAGCAGACGCACGTCGCCACCCCGCACCCGCCGGAGGGAGCGGACCAGCCGCACCAGCGCCTCGTCCCGCAGCCGGACCTTCCGCTGGATGCCGTGCTTCGCGGGGTAATCGCAGACGAGACATTCGTCGCGGAGTTCGACGTGCTCGCACAGCAACGTCGCCACCCCGTGCGTGCCGTGCTCGTCGGCATAGCTCTCGCCGCCGGTCCGGAAGACGCCCAGGTCGATCATGCGCAGGGCGCCGGCGAGCACGCGCTCCCGTCGCAGGCCGCGGGTGTCGAGATCCTCTCGAACCGTTTCACGCAGCTTGGGCAGCTTCCGTGCCAGCGTGAGGACCCGATCGTGCTTCTCCTCGTCCCTGGCCCGCCGCCATTCGGGGTGGTAGAGGTACTGCCTCCGCCCGGCGTCGTCCACTCCGACGGCCTGGATGTGGGCGTTCTCGTGCGGGGAGATCCACACGCGCCGCCAGGCGGGCGGAATCGCCAGCGCGTTGATTCGCTCGATCGTGTACCGGTCCTTCAGCGGCTCGCCGTCCGGGGTCAGATAGCCGAAGCCACGACCTCTGCGCCGCCTCCGGATTCCGGGGGACACCAGGTCCGCTCGCCGAAGTCGCATGCGGGCTGATACCCGCCGCCGCGCCGGTTCATGCCCATGGTTCGGCGAGCCCGGTCCGGGGTAGTCGGAGAGCGACCAAGACCGGAGGAGGGAAATCCGATGACGACATCGCTGAACGGACGCCGCGTGGCCATCCTCGCCGCGGACGGGGTGGAACAGGTCGAACTGGTCGAACCCCGCAAGGCGGTCACCGACGCCGGGGCGACGGCCGAGGTCGTTTCGCTGGAACCCGGCGAGATCCAGGCCATGAACGGCGACATCGACAAGGCGGACAAGTTCACCGTCGACCGGGTCGTCAAGGACGTCACGGTCGACGACTTCGACGCGCTCGTGCTGCCCGGCGGCACGATGAATCCGGACAATCTGCGCGCGGACGAGAACGCGGTCCGTTTCGTCCGCGACTTCGTGAACAGCGGTAAACCGGTCGGGGTGATCTGCCACGGCCCGTGGACGCTGGTCGAGGCCGACGTCGTCCGCGGCCGCACGCTCACCTCGTACCCCAGCGTGCGCACCGACATCCGCAACGCCGGCGGCATCGTCGTCGACCAGGAGGTCGTCATCGACAACGGCCTGATCTCCAGCCGGAACCCCGGCGACCTGCCCGCCTTCTGCTCCGCGATCGTGACCGCCTTCGCGGGGTAAACGAGTGGCGCGCGTCACAGGTTTGGGGGATCGTGGCGGGGAGAAAAGGAGGTGCCGCGATGACCGTGCATGCCAGACGCTACGGCCGGTGGTGCCGTGAGCACTTCGACACCGAGCCGGAACAGGATTCGAAACAGCCCGCAGCGGCCGCCGCCCCGGACGTCACCGATGCCCGGGCCGAGCAGGCCCAGGCCGGTGACGTCGCCGAGCCGGGTTCGCTCAACTGAGCCTCCGCCGGTACCAGACGCGTTTCGGTCCGGGCAGACCGATTCGCGAGACCAGGTCGGTCACCACGCCGCCGATGATCAGCCACAGCAACGCGGCGAGACCGTCGTTGAACAGGGTGCGCAGTTTCGGGCCGTCCGGGGTGAACAGGTTGCGCAGCCCGAGGGAGACGCCGCGCGACCACTGGTCGATCAGCTGAGCGAACCCGTTCCCCGGATTGGCCTCGCCGAACACGACCAGGATGTGCACGATCAGCACCAGTGCGAAGATCCAGCACACCGCATGGACGACGGCGTTGATGATCCGCACGACGCGGATCCTGGCGGGCGTCTGTTCGACGATCTCTTCCTGCTGCGGTTCACGCGGGTCGTTGATGTAGGTCATCGCCGTCTCCCATCCACTGTGGACATTTCGGCCGGGCGGTCACTCAGTCGGGTGGTCCTGGCTTGCTCTTGGTCGGCGGGTCGGGTTTCGTTTTGCTCGGCTTGCCCGACTTGTCCGGCCGGTCGTGGGAAGCGGTCTTGTCCTTTGGCGTCGAGGTGGCAACGGTGCGTTCGGTGTCGGCCGGCGGATTCGCGGAGACAGGGACGGGCTCGGTCACGACGACCGTGCCCTGTGGCGCCTCCACGGCCTCCGAAGTTCGCCCTTCTTGGCCTGCCGCCGGCGCGGACGTGCCGGTGGCCGCCGGGGGAAATACCGCGCCAGGCCCCGCCGGCGGATTCTCCCCGGTCTGATTGGCCGTCAGCAGGACACCGATGGTGATCGCGGCGGCGGGCGCGCTGATGGCGGCGAACACGGCCGCCCGCTTGCGGGTGGCGGGCGCGAGACGGACCACCTTCGTCCCGGTGGAATCCTCCAGCAGGATGCGCGAGATCGCCGCGGCGGTCGGGCGCTGCGACGGCTTGCGCGCGGTCATCCCGCGCAGCAGCGTCGTCATGGTCACCGACAGCCCGTCGGGGATCCGGGGCGGCCGGTGCAGCCGTCCGACCGCGGCCTCGACCGGCGTCCCGGTGTACTCCCGTTCGCCGGACAGGCATTCGAGCAGGACCAGGCCGAGGGAATAGATGTCGGCGGGCGGGCCGACGTTCTCACCGCGGACCTGTTCGGGCGCCATGTACGCCGCCGTGCCGACGACGCCGCCGGTCTCGGTCACCCTGGTCGCGTCGAAGGCGTGAGCCACCCCGAAGTCGCCGATCATGGGGCCGTCGTCAGCCAGCAGGATGTTCGCCGGTTTAAGGTCACGGTGGGTGATGCCGTGCGCGTGGACATGCGCGAGCGCGTCGGCCAGCCGGGCGGCCAGCTCGACGACCGCGTCCCGGGAGAGCGGGCCCGAGCGCAGGCGCTGGGCCAGATTCGGCCCGTCGACCAAGCGCATCGTCAGATAGGAATAGCCGTCGTCGGAACCCGCGTCGTACAGCGGGACGAGCCCGGGATGGCGGACCGCGCTGAGGGTCTGGATCTCCTGCTCCCGGCGGCGCTCGTCCCGGAGCATCGTGTCGGCGTGGAACAGTTTCAGTGCGACTTCGCGCCCTTCGCGCAGGTCATGAGCTCGGAAGACGCGCGCGGTCGCACCGCGACCGAGCAGTTCCCCGACCTCATACCGGCCGGCGAGCCTGGGCGGAAGATGGTCCGGGTCGTGGACGTTCAGGGTGAACCGGCGCTGAGTGATTCCGGCATCAGGCTCCCCGTGCTCCTCGACCTCGCCGTCAGCGCGCGGACCCGCGTCGTCCATCGGTGCTACCTCCGTCTCACCGGCCGAACGCCGTATACCCGGTCCGGCTCCGGGCGAAACAAGGTTTGAGAGCGTACCGGAGGAGATCCGCGGGTTCACCCTGAACGGCGGGCAACCCCGGCGGGGGCCGGACGTCTCGTGGTCATGAAGCCGAACCGGTGGGCCGCGCTCGCCGCCACCGCACTGACCACCCTGGCCGTTTTCGCCCCGCCCGCCGCCGCCGATTCGGCCGTGCCCAAGGGTTTCGCCCCCGCTTCGACGAGCTGGACCGGGCCGCTGCGCGGCTTCGTCCTCGGTTTCTCCCCGTGCGGCAGGCCGGGTTGGTGCGCGTCCCTGCTGTCGACGGCCGACGGCGGGAAGCGGTGGCGGCGCGTCGGCGAACCGCCGATCTCCTTGCCGGACAACCACAATCAGGTCAAGCTCACGGTGATCGACGAGCGTGACTTCTTCCTCTCCGACGGCACCCGGCTGCTCGCCAGCCACGACGGTGGCGGCAAGTGGTCCGAGGTCCGGCTCGCCGGTGTCCGGGAACCTTTCTACATTTCGAAAATCACCGAAGCGGGGCCCCGGGTGTTCGCGATGGTCACCGGCTTCGGCAGCCCGTCGACGACGACGCTGTACGCGGGGATCTCCGGTACGAGGCTCCTTCAGCCTGTCCCCGGGTTCACCGTCACCGGCTCTTCCACCTACGGAGACGTCGTCACCACCGGCGGGATCCAGGTGTCGATGGGAGCGGATTACCGCGTCCAGAAGTACTGGACGTCATCCGACGGCCTGATCTTCGCTCCCGCGCCGCCGCCCTGCCCGGCGGACGGCGCGGCTTCACTGAGCGGAGTCCGGCAGGGGCGGGTGCTGGCGTTGTGCAGTGGGGGACCGGGGACGCCGCAGCCGGGGGCGACCGTCCGGCGGCTGTGGCGCGCGCCGAAGCTCGGCGGTCACTTCACCGGCACGGCGCAGGCGCCCACCCTCGGGATCAACCAGAGCTTCAGCGCGGCGTCGCCCTCGGCGGCGACCGTCGCCGCGGAAGGCGGCGGCACCGGATTCCTGCACAGCACCGCCGACGGCGGGGTGACCTGGACGACGACGGTGCTCAGCGGCCGCGGCGTCTGCCTCAACGATCTGGACTTCCCGGACGAACGGGTGGGCGTGGTCGTGGACGGGCTGCCCGACGCCGACGGCGGATCGGCCGTGTACCGCACCACCGATGGCGGTGGCACCTGGCGTGAGCTCGTCTTCGGGTGATCGTCGCAGGTGGGCAAGGCCCTGTGGGAAGGTTCACGTGAATGCGCGCCATGTCGTAATCTGTGTACGGTCCGTCGATGTCGAGGGAGCCGTGGGCACGTTCACGTGGCCCATGCGCGGCTGAAGGGTGGAACGTGTCCATGGCTTCGGACGAGGTCCGGTCTGTGCCGAGGCGGCCGCTTCCCCTCGACTACAGCAAGCCCAACCTCGCCCGGATGAAGGACGTCCTTCTCGGCGGGCACGATTACTACGAGGTCGACAGGCGGGCGGTCGACGACCTGCTCACCCTCGCCCCCGACGCCGCCGCGATGGCCAAGGAGTTCCGCTCCTGGGCGAACCGGGTGGTCCGGTTCCTCGCCGGCGCCCGCGGTATCGATCAGTTCCTCGACCTGGGTTCCGGCCTGCCCACCGCGGAGAACACCCATCAGGCGGCGCAGCGGTACAACCCCGACGCGCTGGTCGTCTACGTCGACCACGACCCGGTCGTCCAGGCGCACGGGCTGGCGCTGCTGGAGGACCATCTCGTCCACGTCAGCGGCGCGGATCTGACCGATCCGGAGCAGACCCTCGCCGATCCGGTGGTCGCCGAGCACATCGAACTCGACCGCCCGGTCGCGGTGATCCTGAACTCGGTGCTGCACCACATCGAAGATTTCGGCAGGGCGCGGGCCGTCGTCCGCGCCTACGTCGACGCGATCGCGCCGGGGTCCTACCTCCTGATCACCCACGACTTCACCCCCGGCGAAGGCGCGCGCGGCGCGCTCGCCAGGAAACTCGACGACCTCATGGCAAGCACCGGGCACCGCACCGTGCACCGAAGCCGAGCGGAGATCAAGTCACTGTTCGACGGGCTGGAAGTCCTCGAGCCCGGTGTGGTCCACCTGCACGAATGGTGGCCGGAAGGCCCGCGCCTCGCGCCGCTGACCGAGCTGAACCACCTGAGCCTCGGCGGAGTGGGGATCAAGCTCTAGGAACACGCTTGGTCGAAGTGGTCGTGAGTGGCGTTTCGGGTTCCAGCCCGAGCCTGTATTTGCCTATCCACGGGAATCCGGGCTTGTCTCGCTGCCGTTGGGGTTCGTGCTGGGTGGTGTGAGCGGGGAGGGTTCCGGGCGAGACCGGAACGCCCTCTCGTCGATGGAGGAATCGGACACTCAACGTCCCGATTCCTCCATCGTCGACATCCCGGCGCACGCTGAGCGCGCGAGACCGGCCTGGTCAGGCGTAGGTGAGCGAATACCGGTCCGTTCTGACCCGAAACGCCACTCACGACCCGCCCGCCTCAGGCTTTCAGGGAGCTGAAGAGCGCCGTCAGTTCGTCGTGGGCGGTGCCGAAGTCCTCGGTGTTACCGGTCATCGCCAGTTCCAGCGTCTCGCCGTCGGAGAGCTCCAGCGTCAGGTACACGGTGAGCTTCCGGCGGGGGAAGCCGCCCGCGACGATGTCCGTGAACGGGATCCGCCGCGCGCCCGGTTCGGCGCGAAGATCGTCGAGGCCGCGCTCCCGCAGCTTCCGGACCCGTTTGCGGTCCGAAACCCCGCGCGCCCCGATCAGACCGGCCAGTCCGCGACGGACCAGCACCGAGCGCGCCATCGGCAGCAACACCACTTCGGTGTCGCAGACGATCAGGTCGTAGAGCCTCCGCTTGGCCTTCAGCGCGGTGAACAGCCCGAGCATCCGGGCTTCGGCGGGATCCGGCTCCGGTTGGGGCTCCTGCTTGCAGAAGTACGCGGCGGGCACGTTCAGCAGCTGCAGGTTGTGGACCAGTTCGTCGACCGCGCGCGGGCTCCGCACCGCCGGGGCGACCAGCTCGACGACGTCGAACGGCTCGCCGTCGCCGAGGCACAGTTCCCAGCCGCCGCCCCAGTTCAGGCGGTGCGCGGCGACGCCGTTGTCGATCATCGCGGCGGTGACGGTGTCGGCGAACAGCTCTGTCACCAGTTCGAGGCCCTCTTCGCGGGACGGAGCCCGCAGGGGCCTGGCGAGCGCTTCGGCGTCACCGTCGCGCAGGACCCGCACGACCTCGCCGATCGTGCCGCGCGGAGCCAGCCTGCTTTCGAGACCGGCCGAGGTCAGCAGCCTCGCGCCCTCCGCCACCGACGCCCGGCCCGCGCGTTTGACGACTTCGTCCCAGTCCGCGCGGGGCCCGACGTCGCGGATCAGCACGTCCAGCTCCGCCTTGGGCACGTCGACCTTCGGCGCCCCCAGCAGCGACCAGCCCGGCCGCGCGTCCGGCTTCACCGGGTTGTCCGGCACACCGGCCAGCGCGGCGATCCGGCGCTTCGTGGGCGGATGACTGTCGTATTTCGACAGCTCTTCGCCGTCGACGATGTCTTCGGCGTACTCGGCCACCCAGTCCCGCTGGACGGGGTGATTGAGGTACGACCGGAACCCCAGCAGCACCGGCGGGGTGCGCCGCGCCGCCGCGCCGAGTGAGAGGTAGCGCTCGGCGTAGTCCTTCCACAGCGGGCTCAGCGTCGCGACCTTCCTCAACGCCGCTGCCGCCGTCCGGCTGCCCGCCGCGAGCACCGAAGCCTCGTCGGCCTGTAGTTCCTGCCGCCGGTTCGCCGATCGGGCGGCCACCAGATACAGCTTCGAGTAGGCGGAGAGCAACGCCCTGGCGGGGCCGCCGTCCAGCCTGTCGACGGTGAAGGCGAGCGTCTGGGTGCCCCGGTAGGTCAGCGCGAGCAAGCGGGTGTGGCCGCCGCTGTAGTGCCCTAGTTCGTGCGCCAGCACCGAACGCAGCTCGCTCACGCTCATCGCGGCCAGCAACGGCAGCCCGATCAGCATCGTGCGGCGGCCCGGCCGCAGACCGAGGAACCGGGCGTCCTCGCTGACCGCCGCGTTGATCTCCCCGATCAGCACGATCTCGTCCGGCGGCCGCGTCTTCACCTGGGCGGCGAGGTCGTCGATCATCTGCCACAACGCGGGATGGGCGTCGCGGCCCAGCCGCGGCCCCTCGATCGGGGGACGCCGCGCCCGCAACGCGCTCACCAGCCCAAAACCCAGCGCGACCATGATCGCGAGCCCGGCGAGCATGACGTACAGGCCGATCTTGCCCTGGATCCGCAGGCCCGCCAGCACACTGGCGACACCCACCGCGACGACCACCACTGGGAACGCCACGAGCAGAAGTGTCGCGAGGACGGCGCGTCCTCGGGCCTGCATCGTCCGGTTACCTCTTTTCGCACAAGTGCCGTCTGTGCGGCCGAATAGTAACCGGCTACACAGCGGGCTCGGGCGAGAACGAAGAGCTATGCCCGCTACCTGCGAAGGTCGTGAAGGCCTCCTCAAGGGTCCATCCATGCCCCCGCCACCGCCCTCGACGGAGGCGCTTCGCGCCGCAGCGCTGATTCAAGCCCCTCGCGGAGGCCTTCACGGACAGCGGACCGCTCTCAGGCGACGTTGAAGGTGTCGGGGTCCGGCCCGGTCCGCTCGCCCCGGTCCAGCACGGACAGCGAAGCGACGTCCTCATCCGAAAGCGTGAACCCGAAGACGTCGAGGTTCTCCTTGATCCGCGACGGCGTCACGGACTTCGGGATCACGACGTTGCCCAGCTGCAGGTGCCACCGCAGCACGATCTGTGCCGGTGTGCGGCCGTGCTTCGAAGCCAGCGCCTTGATCGCGTCTTCGCCGAGCAGGTCGCCGCCCTTGGCCAGCGGGCTCCACGCTTCGGTCGCGATGCCGTGCTTCGCGTCGTACTCGCGCACCTCGGCCTGCCGCAGGTACGGGTGCACCTCGACCTGGTTGACCGCCGGGGTCACGGAAGCGGCGTCGAGAAGCCGTTCGAGGTGCGCGGGCTGGAAGTTGGACACGCCGATCGCGCGCACCCGGCCGTCGGCGTAGAGCTTCTCGAAGGCCTTCCACGTGTCCCGGTAGAGATCGCGCTCCGGTGTCGGCCAGTGGATGAGATACAGATCCAGCTTCTCCAGGCCCAGTTTGGCCAGGCTGGCGTCGAACGCCTTCAGCGTGGCGTCGTAGCCCTGGTCGCTGTTCCACAGTTTGGTGGTGATGAACAGCTCGTCGCGGGCGATCCCGGACTCGGCGAGCGCCTTGCCGACGCCCGTTTCGTTGCCGTAGACGGTGGCGGTGTCGATGCTGCGGTAGCCCGCGTCCAGCGCGGCCTTCACGGCGGCGGTGGTCTCCTCGTCCGGCACCTGGAAGACGCCGAACCCGAGCCGCGGCATCGCCACCCCGTTGTTGAGCTCGACGGTGGGAATGTCGGTCACTTGCGTTCCTTTCGTGGGTACTCGCGGGTCAGGCGGCGGGGACCAGTTCGGCGCGACGAGCCTTTCGCCGCCCCTTGTCGAGCATGCCGGAGATGACCGCGACCAGCAGTCCGGCGAGCGCGAGCCCGGCGCCGATCCAGTTGGGCGCGGTGTAGCCGAGCCCCGCGTCGATGGCCTTGCCGCCGAGCCACGCGCCCGCGGCGTTGCCGAGGTTGAACGCGGCGATGTTGGCGGCCGAAGCCAGCGCGGGTGCGCCTTCGGCCTTGTTCATGACGCGGGCCTGCAGCGGCGCGACGGTCGCGAAACCGGCGGCGCCGAAGACCGCGATGGTGATCGCGGCGGGAAGCTGGGCGTGCGCGGTGAAGACGAACACGACCAGCACGGCCGCGAGCACGGCGAGGATGACGTACAGGCTGGGCATCAGCGACCGGTCGGCCGCCCTGCCGCCGAGCAGGTTGCCGACGAACAGACCGGCGCCGAACAGCACCAGCAACCAGGTCACCGCGCCGGGGGAGAAGCCGGCGACCTCGGTCATCATCGGGGCGATGTAGGTGAAGGAGGCGAACACCCCGGCGAAGCCGAGCGCCGTCATCGCCAGCGCGAGCCACACCTGCGGACGGCGGAACACGGCCAGTTCGCCGCGGAGCCCCGCGCTCTTCGTCGTCGCCTGGACGGGGACCAGCGCGAGGATCCCGATCAGGCCGATCACCCCGAGCGCGCTGACCGCCCAGAACGTCGAGCGCCAGCCCAGCGCCTGGCCGAGCGCGGTACCGGCGGGGACGCCGAGGACGTTGGCGACGGTCAGCCCGGTGAACATCATCGCGATGGCGCCCGCCCGCTTGTTCGGCGCGACCAGCGAGGCCGCGACGACCGCGCCGACGCCGAAGAACGCGCCGTGCGAGAGCGCGGCGACCACACGGCCGGTCATCAGCAGGCCGTAGGTGGTGGCCAGCGCGGAAACGACGTTGCCGGCGACGAACAGGACCATCAGGCCGACGAGGACCGTCTTGCGCGGTACCCGCGAAGCGAGCGCCGTGAGTACCGGGGCGCCGACCACGACGCCGAGGGCGTATCCGGAGATCAGCAGCCCCGCGGACGGGATCGAGACGCCGAAATCGCCCGCGACCTCGGGCAACAGGCCCATGATCACGAACTCGGTGGTGCCGATCCCGAAGGCGCTGATCGCCAGTGCGAGCAGAGCGGCAGGCATGGGGTTCTCACTTCTTCCCGTAGAGTGGTGTTACTGGCGTGAGCAACTACGAGCGTCCGAAATAGTTGCACGCGCCGTATATTGCACACGCTTGATGGTGCACGACGCAACGAAGCTCGGGCAACCGGGGAAGAGGTGAACCGTGTCACTGGCCGACGACGCCGTGGAGGCACGCGCGCAGGGCTGGCGGACCCTGGCCGCACTGCACGCGCGGATCGAGGACGCGCTCGAGCGCGCGCTGGCGCAGAAGCACGAGCTGTCCGTCACCGAGTACACCGTGCTGGATGTGCTCGCCCGCCAGGACGGTTTCCATCTGCGGATGAACCAGCTGTCGAACGCCGTCGTGCTCAGCCAGTCGGCGACGACCCGGCTGGTGTCGCGGCTGGAGGACCGGGGCCTGCTGCAGCGGTACCTGTGCCCGGACGACCGGCGGGGGATCTACACCGAGGTCACGCCTGCCGGGCAGGAACTGCTCGCGGCCGCGAGGCCGACGCACGACACCGTCCTCACCGGGGCCCTCGCCGCCGCCGAGGAACTCCCCGAACTCGCGCCCTTGGTAGCCGCGCTCGGAAAGCTCACCTTCGCCCGATCCTGACCGCCGCGAGCAGGTGACTACTCGCGAGCCGGGCTGGCAAGGTGAGGGCGTGGAAGATCTTCTGTTGCGCCGGGTCCGGGTCGGCTTGGCGGGTTCCCTGTCGGACGTGCTGATCAAGGGCGGCAGGGTCGCCGCCATCGCGGGGCCGGGGCAGGCGGGTGAGGCGTCGGAGATCCTGGACGGGCACGGCGGCACGCTGCTGCCCGGCCTCGTCGACGCGCATGTGCACACCGCGCAGTGGTCGGCCGCGCGCCGCCGGCTTCCGCTGGGGGAGGCGACGTCGGCCGCGCACACGGTCGAACTCGTGCTCGCCCATCTGCTGGCGAATCCCGTGCCGCCCGGGGATCTCGTCCTGGGCGCCGGGTTCCGCGACGGCCTTTGGCCCGACGCCCCGCACAAGGACCTGCTGCAGAAGGCGCTGCCCGGGCATCCGGTCGCCCTGTTCAGCGCCGACCTCCACACGCTGTGGCTCAGTCCCGCCGCGCTGAAACTCATCGGCCGCGAGCACCCGACCGGCGTGCTGCTGGAGAACGACTGCATGAGCGCGACGGCCGAACTCCCGGTCGCCCCCGACGACGTCATCGACGGCTGGGTCGCCGACGCGCTCGCCGCGGCGGCCGCCCGAGGCGTCACCAAGATCGTCGACTACGAGTACACCGACACCGTCACCGACTGGCGGCGACGGCTGGCACGGAAATCCCTGCCGGTCCGGATCTCCTGCGTGATCGCGAAGTACCTGCTCGACACCGCCGTCGAACGCGGCCACCGCACCGGCGACGTCCTCGAAGACACGGGCGGCCTGCTCACGGTCGGCCCGTACAAGCTGTTCGTCGACGGTTCGCTGAACACCCGCACCGCGTACTGCGTGGGCCACTACGCCGGAACTGAGTCCCACGGACTGCTCGAACTGCCGCCCGAGGAGCTGGAACCGTTGATGCGCGAGGCTTCCCGGCACGGCCTTTCCCCGGCTGTGCACGCGATCGGCGATCACGCCAACAAGATCGCGCTCGACGCCTTCGCCCGCGTCGGGTGCTCGGGCCGCATCGAACACGCGCAGCTGCTGTGTGCCGAGGACGTCGCGCGCTTCGCCGAACTGGGGGTCGTGGCGAGTGTGCAGCCCGCCCATCAGCCGGACGACCGCGACGTCGCCGACCGGCACTGGCACGGCTGGACCGATCGGGCCTTCCCTTACGGCGCTTTGCATCGCGCCGGGGTGCGGCTGGAGTTCGGCTCCGACGCGCCGGTCGCGCCGCTGGATCCGTGGGACGCGATCGCGTCGGCGGTCAGCCGCACCGACGACGACCGGCCGCCGTGGCATCCCGAGCAGGCCATGCCACTGGAGGCCGCGCTCGCGGCGTCCTCCGGCGGCCGGACCGGAGTGGCTGTCGGGGACGTCGCGGATCTGGTCATCACCGCGGTGGACCCGTCGCGGTTGTCCCCGGCCGGGCTGCGCGACACCCCCGTCACCGCCACCGTCATGAACGGCCGGATCACCTACGCGTCTTGAGTCTTTTCTTGCCCGGGCGCAACGCCTCAATGAAAGGGCATGGATCACCGCCTGCTCGACCGGCTCCGGGACCTCCACGGCTCCTTGGGCACCGACATCAGCTTCGTCACCCGGATGGTCGAGGACGACGTGCCGCGCGCCGACGTCCTCCGTGATCTCGGGGAACGGCTCACCGACCTCGGCGGCGCGCTGCTGCGCCGCTCCGACGACGTCAACGCCGACGTGCTGGCGAGGCTGCCCGACGACGGCTGGCTACCGGGGGCGGGCGAGCACCACCAGTCGCTGAGCGTGGCCCACCACGTCGGCAAGCGGCCGCTGCGCTGCGGGCGGATCTATCTCGCCCTCTGCGGAGCGCCGTGCTTTCCCTTCTACGGCACGGACCCCTCCGGCCGGACCGCGCGGCACGAGCGGTGCCCGGCCTGCCGGGACCGCCTGTTCCGGTGATGGGCCGTTCTTCGCCCTCGACGTCGTGCTCGTCACGCTGGTGCTGCGCGAGGACCGGCGGCCGAAAGGGGATCGCGTCACGGCCTGACCGCCCGGTTCAGGCCGCGACGCGAAACTTTTCCGTGGTGACCTCCGCGCCGGGCGGATCCACCACGATCGCGGTGGCGTTGTCGGAGCCACCGAGCGAGATCGCCGTCCGCACCAGCTTGGTGGCCGCCCTGTCCGGCATCCCGAGGATGTCGAGCATGGTCGGACCACTGAGCGTCTTGTGCACACCGTCGCTGGTGAGCACGAGCCCGCCGGTCGTGACGGTGACCGTGCCGATCTCGTGCGCACCGGCCGTGCGGACGCTGGTGGTGACGACGTGTTCCATCCGCGGTGTCACAGGCTGTTCGTGGTCGCGGAAGTATTGCGCGAGCGTATGGTCCTTGGTCACCTGCCGCACGTTGTGACCGTCCCAAGCGTACGCCCGCGCGTCCCCGACCCACGCGATGCCATACCCCTCGTCGGTCCGGACGGCCACGACGAGGACACAGTCACCGGTCTCGCCGAGTCCGAGCACAGCGCGCTGAGCAGCGAGAACAGCTCCGGCGGCGCCTTGCTCGATCGGTGTCCGGGCCGCCGCCGAAGCCGCGGTCCGCGCCGCTCGTCCCGCGTTCGGGTGATCTCCGACGCCATCGGCCAGCGCGAACACGATTCCCCGGCCGCCCGCGGCCGCATACGCCGCGACGGCGTCCGCGTTGTGCTCGCGCGGGCCCTGCGCGCTCGCCGTGTGCCAGCGTGGAAGCTCCCTCATGGTCTTCTCCTCACCCCTGGGTGATCCGCGTCCTTCCAGCGTCCGCCACTTTCCTGTGGACGACCTGAGGGTGGGGTGATAGCCGGCTGTCGAAGGTGAGGCGGTTGTCCCTTGACTGACCGAGTCGCCGTGCTTGGCCGGAGGTGGGGGGGGGGGGGGGGGGGGATGGTAGCGGCGTACGCACGGCCCGCGTTGTTGACGCTATTCTTATCGCCCCTGGCTTGGCCTCCTCCATCGCGCGCCCCCACCCCC
>NZ_JBVJCE010000025.1:122099-129043 GCF_055588925.1 Amycolatopsis sp. NPDC041971
GCCGATCCCCCTTCTGCCCCCCCCCCCCCCCCCCCACCCCCCCCCCTCCCCCCCCCCCCCCCCCCCCCCACCCCCCCCCCCCCCCTCCCCCCCCCCCCCCCTCCCCCCCCCCCCCGACACTGTCCTGGGTGGACAGGTCCGCGTCTCCCGTCATGCGCCCCAACCCATGTCGAAGCACTTTCAGGAGAGCAGGCGGTACACCGTCTGCTCTCCGACGGTGGTGGCGGCGAAGTTCTCCGCGACCCATTCGGCGATCTCGTCCGACCCGCCACCCGGTCCGCCGCGGCCGCCTTCGACGTAGTAGGTGATGTCGCCGTTCGCCACGTACTGCTGGAATTCCGCGAGCGTCGGCGCCGGATCCGAACCGCTCCAGCCGCCGATGCCGATCACCGGCCTACCGCTCGCGAGTTCCAGATTCGCCGCCGATTGAGAACTCGGCGTCGCGGCCGCCCATTTCGTCGTGGTCGCGGCGAGCAGGGCCCCGACCTCCGCCGAGGAACCCTCGCCCATTCCCATGCCCATCCCCCGGGAGTCGTTCCCGGCCGGACCGGAGATCGGGATCGAGCCGGAATGCGCCTGTGAAGCGGTTTCAACGCCGAACGCGGTGGTGCCGAGACCGACGGTCAGCACCGCGGCCGCCGCTACGACCCCGACGAGTTTCCGCATCGGCGGGACACCCACCAGGACGACGGTCGCGGTCGCCAGGCCGAGCCCGGCGATGGTCCAGCGCAGCGCGGGCAGCCAGTCGGCGTCGCGGTCCAAGAGAATGTACGCCCAGACGGCGCTGGCCGCGATCATCAGCGACAGGAACACCCGCGGCGCGAGATGCGCCCGGCCGCGCCACAGCGAGGTCCCGGAGATCGCCACCACGGCGGCGATCGACGGCGCCAGCGCGACGGCGTAGTACGGATGCACGATGCCGCTCATGAAGCTGAACACCAGCGCGCTGACGAGCATCCAGCCGCCCCACATGATCAGCGCCGCCCTCGTCCGGTCGGTCCCGGCGGCCCGCCTGGTGAACCACAGCCCCGCGACCAGCCCGATCAGCGCGGCGGGAAGCAGCCACGACACCTCGCCGCCGAAGCTGGCGCCGAACATCCGGGTCAGGCCGCTTTCGCCGCCGAAGCCGACGTTCCCGCCGCCTGAGACGACAGTGCCGCCAGGACTACTGACCATCATGCCGCCGCCCATGCCGAAGATCCGGCCGAGGCCGTTGTAGCCCAGCGCCAGTTCGAGCAGGCTGTCGCCGTCCGACCCCCCGATGTATGGACGCGAGGCGGTCGGCCACAGGTCGACCAGCGCGATGAACCAGCCGGCTGACAGGACGGTCGCGCTCAAAGCTCCGGACAGGTGCAGCAACCGCTTGCCCAGCGAGGTCGGCGCGGCGATCAGGTAGGCGAGGCCGAACGCGGGCAGCACCAAAAACGCCTGCATCATCTTGGTGAGGAAGCCGAAGCCGACGGCGACACCGGCGAAGGCCAACCAGCGCGGGCTCGCTTTTTCGACCGCGCGGATCGTGCAGTACCCGCCGGCGATCAGCAACGCCGTCAGCAGAGCGTCGGGGTTGTTGAACTTGAACATGAGCGTGGCGACCGGGGTGACGGCGAGCGCCGCCCCGGCGAACAGGCCGGCGACCGGTCCGGAGGTCCGCTTCACCGTCAGGTACAGCAGGCCGACGGAGGCGACGCCCATCAACGCCTGTGGCGCCAGCACGGTGAAGCCGGAGAAGCCGAAGAGCCGGGCGAACGCCGTCGTGACCCAGAGCGCGGCCGGGGGTTTGTCCACGGTCAGCACGTTCCCCGCGTCGAGGGAACCGAACAACCACGCCTTCCAGTCCTGTGTGCCGGATTGCACCGCCGCCGCGTAGAACGAGTTGCCGTAGCCGGAGGCGGTCAGGTTCCAGAAGTACAGCAGCGCGGTGGCGGCGAGCAGCCCGAAGACGGCGGGCCGGACCCACCGGCCGGGTGGTTTCGTGGCGTTTTCCTCGACGCGGCCGGGTTCCGCCCGGGAAGCGAGTGCGGTGGTCATGTGGTCAGCTCTCCATCTCGGTGGCGGTGCGGCGGCGGAACACCCAGCCGCGCAGCAGCAGGAAGCGCAGGACGGTGGCCGCGAGGTTCGCGAGTACGAGCGCGGTGATCTCGAGCGGCAGTCCCGGTGCCGTCATCGTGTGCAGCAGCGCCAGGGCGCCACTGGTGAGCGCGAGCCCGAGGCCGAACACGATGAGGCCCTGGAACTGGTGCAGCCCGGCGCCTTCCCGGCCGCGGACACCGAAGGTCAGGCGCCGGTTGAGCGCGGTGTTGCCGATCGCCGTCACCAGCAGCGCGACGAGGTTCGCCACCTGCGCGCCGGTGAACGTCCGCAACAGCAGGAAAAGCACGAGATAGGCGACGGTGCTGGCGACGCCGACGGCGGCGAATCGCACCAGTTGCCGCACCAGGCTCGGCGCCACTCCCGGCGCCCGCACCTGGATCGGCGCGCGGCCGAGCTGTTCGCGCAGGCCGCTGATCGGGATCCGCCCGGTCAGCGTCGCCTTGGTCAGGCGTGCGATGCCCTTGAGGTCGGCGGCCGCGGTGGCGACGATGTTCACCGACGAGTCCGGGTCGTCCACCCAGTCGACCGGGACCTCGTGGATCCGCAGTCCCGCTTTCTGCGCCAGCACGAGCAATTCGGTGTCGAAGAACCAGCCGGTGTCGTGGATGTGGGGGAGCAGGCGCTCGGCGACGTCGGCGCGGATCGCCTTGAACCCACATTGCGCGTCGCTGAACCTCGCCGCCAGCGTGCCGCGCAGGATCAGGTTGTAGCAGCGGGAAACGAACTCCCGCTTCGGTCCGCGCACCACCCGCGCGCCGCGGGCCAGCCTGCTTCCGATCGCGAGGTCGGAGTGCCCGGACAGCAGTGGTGCGACGAGCGGCCCGAGTGCGGCCAGATCGGTCGAGAGGTCGACGTCCATGTAGGCCAGCACCGGAGCGTCCGAAGTGGACCAAACAGCGCGCAGCGCGCGGCCGCGACCTTTCTCTTCGAGGCGAAGGACTTCCACGGCGTCGAACTGACGGCTCAGCCGTTCGGCGACCGGCAGGGTGGCGTCGGTGCTGGCGTTGTCCGCGACGGTGATCCGGAACGGGTACGGGAACTGCTCCACGAGGTACGCGTGCAGCCGCCGGATGCACGGCTCCAGGTCGGATTCCTCGTTGTAGACCGGGATGACGACGTCGAGGACGGGCGAGCCGTCCGGGGCGATGGCGGGGCGGCGGCCGGTTTCGGCGCCGGAGATGATCGCGGCTGTCATAGCGTCAATCTCGGCCGTCACGCTGAGGCCGGCTTGTGTCCCGGCTGTGCCGTCGCTGTGTTCCGGCACGGGTTTCACCGGCTCAGGTCGTAGACGGTGACACTGTCCACAGTGGTCGGTGAGTAGGTTTCCGCGACCCAGGCGGCGATCCGCTCGGCGGCGTCACTGCCGGTTTCCCCGCGTATCACCATGTCTCCGCCGAGGAAGTAGTGAATCCGTCCACTTCGGACATACTCCTGGAACTGTTCCAGAGTGGGCGCCGGGTCCGTGCCGTTGAAGCCGCCGACGGCCATCACCGGTGCCCCGCTGCCGAGCTGGTAGCCCGCGGCGTTGTTGGAGCCGACGGTCGCCGCCGTCCACGGGTAGCCCTCACTTCCCTGCCGGAGCAGGGCGGCCAGTCCTTCGCCGGGCAGGCTCGTCCCGAGCAGACCGCCAGGGCCGCCTGTTCTCATCGACCCCCGGCCCGTTTCCGGTCCGGCGGACGGAAGCGCTCCGGAATGCGGGATGGCGGCCGTCGCGACAGTGTATGCGCCGGTGCCCGCCAGAACGGCGACCAGCGCGCCGATGGCCACCAGACGCCTTGCCACGTCAGGCAGGTACGCGGCGACGAAGACCAGGAAAGCGCACAGAAGACCGGCGACGAGGATCGCGATCGACAGTCCGGGAAGCCAGTCGGATTGCCGCGACAGCAGGAGATACGCCGTCAACGCCGTCAGCCCGATTCCGGCGCTCAAGGCGCCCGCGGCGGCCGGATCTTCCCGTGCGCGCCACAACTGGGTGCCCGCGATCCCGACGAGCGCGGCGATCGCCGGGGCGAGCGCGATCGTGTAGTAGGCATGGATGATGCCGCTCATGTAGCTGAACACCACGGCGGTCACCAGGAACCAGCCGCCCCAGACGATCAGTGCCGCGCGACCCCGGTCGGTACGCGGGGCCCGGCGGGTGAACCACAGTCCGGTGGCCAGCGCGAGGACGGCGGCCGGGAGCGACCAGGCGATCCCGCCCGCCATCTCGCTGCCGAACAACCGATCCCAGCCCGTGCCGCCCCGGCCGCCTCCGCCGACACTGCCCACCTCGTCGCCGGTGATGCGGCCGAAACCGTTGTAGCCGAAGGCGAGTTCCCACAGGCTGTTCTCCTGCGAGCCACCGATGTACGGCCGGTCGGCGGCGGGCCACAACGCGACGACGGCGAGGTACCAGCCAGCTGAGAGGAGGGTTGCGCTCGAAGCTCCGAGCAGGTGCAGCAGGCGGCGGCTCAGCGTGGTCGGTGCGGCGATCAGGTACGCCAGCCCGAACGCGGGCAGCACGAGGAACGCTTGCAGCATCTTCGCGAGGAAGCCGAATCCGACGGCGACCCCGGCCAACGCCAGCCAGCGCGGGCTCGCCTTCTCCAGCGCGCGGACGACGCAATAGGCGCCCGCGGTCAGGAGCAGGACGAGCAACGCGTCGGGGTTGTTGAACCGGAACATCAGCGCGGCGGCCGGAGTGAGCGCGAGAACGGTTCCGGCCAGCAGACCCGCGGCCGGGCCGGACGTCCGCCGCACCGCGGCGAACAGCAACGCCACCGAGCCGACGCCCATCAGCGCCTGCGGCACGAGGACGCTCCAGGCGTTGACGCCGAAAAGGCGCGCGGAAAGGCTCATCACCCACAACGCGGCCGGTGTCTTGTCCACCGTGATCGCGTTCGCGGCGTCGCTGGAACCGAAGAACAACGCTTTCCAGCTCAGCGAGCCTGCCTGCGCGGCCGCCGAGTAGAAAGCGTTGGCCCAGCCGGATTCCCCGAGATTCCACAGGTACAGGACGGCGGTCGCGAGCAGCAGCGCGGCCACGGACGGCCGGACCCAGCGCGGATCGGCCGGCCTGCCTCGGGCGGGTGGAGCGGTTCGATCGGCTTCGTCGCGGGAGGCGAGGAGGGTCATGGCCTCAGCGTCGGGTGCCGACCTGGGACGTTATTGTGCCGAAGCTGTGCACCCGCTGTGAGGCTGCGATCACCGGCAGCTGGACCGCGAACTCGGTGTGCCCCGGACGGCTGTGCGCCTCGATCGTGCCGTGATGGGCCACGACGATGGCCGCCGCGATCGCCATCCCGAGCCCGGTACCGTCCGCGGTCCGTGACCGGGAAGTGTCGCCGCGGGCGAAGCGTTCGCACACGCTCGGCAGGAGTCCGGGGGCGATACCGGGGCCGTTGTCGGTGACGGTGAGCACCGCGGACCCGTTCTGGGAGTGGCTCAGCGCGGTGAGCACCGTCGTGCCCGGCGGGGTGTGCGTGCGCGCGTCGGACAGCAGGTTCGCCAGGACTTGGCGCAGGCGCTGGACGTCGCCGCGCACGAGCACGGGATCCGGCGGGAGCCGCAGTTCCCAGCGGTGGTCCGGGCCGGCGACGTGCGCGTCACCGACGGCGTCCGCGGTCAGCCGGGTGAGGTCGATCTCGGCCGCTTCGAGCGGCCGTCCGGCGTCGAGCCGCGCCAGGAACAGGAGGTCCTCGACCAACGTCGTCATGCGGCAGGCCTCGGACTGGATGCGGGACATCGAACGCGCGACCTCCGGCGGCACCAGCGCGCTGCCACGGCCGGCGAGTTCGGCGTAGCCGCGGATCGCCGCGAGCGACGTGCGGAGTTCGTGGCTCGCGTCCGCGACGAACCGGCGGACCCGGGTCTCACTGGCGTGCCGTGCTTCCAACGCCAGCGCGATATGCCCGAGCATGAGGTTCAGCGCCGAACCGACCTGGCCGACCTCGGTCCGCGGATCGGTGTCGATCTCGGGCACCCGTACCGAAAGCGCGACCTGACCGCGGTCGAGCCGCATCGCCGACACCCGGCCCGCGGTCGCCGCGACCCGGTCGAGCGGCCGCAGCGTGCGCCGGACCGCGAACGCGCCGAGGAACCCGGCACCGGTGACACCCGCCGCCGCGACCCCGAAGAGGATCCACCGGACCGTGGTCAAGGTGTCCCGCATCGGCGCGAGAGGAAGCCCGGTGACGACCACGCCGCCGGGGATCGAGACGGCCTGCACGCGGTACTCGCCCAGGCCGCCGAGCGTCATCGTGATCGGCGGCCGGTCCGCCGGGACGGCGAACAAGCCGGACTCCTGTCCGGCCGACAATCCTTGCGGAAGTCCTTGCACGGTAAGGACTCCCGCGTAGAGCACCCGGCCACCGGAGAAACGCACGCCGAGCGTCCCGGTAGCCTGACGCGGCGCGTTGAGCGGATCAGAACCGGTGCCGTCCTCCGGCGGCCGGTTCGCGAAGTCGTGGGCGCGGGCCGACGCGGCCGAGAGCTGGTCGTCGATCTGGCGGATGAGGAACGACCGCAGGGCGATCTCGCCGGCGACGCCGATCACCAGGCAGACGAAGGTGAGCAACAGCACCATCGAGCCGGTCAGCTTGGTACGCAGGGAAAGCCGCCCGGGCCGGAACGACCGGCGCGGGCCGGTGGTCGGGACCGAACCGGGTGCCATGACTCGAGTGTGCGCCGCGGTCGTATGCGCGCGTTGTGGCCCGCCTGTGAGCCCGCTGTGCCCATGAGGCACCCGGAGAGACGCCACTGGACCAGTGACCGGTGCGTCGGGGGGGGGGGGGGGGGGGGGGGGGGGGGGGGGGGGGGGGGGGGGGGGGGGGGGGGGGGGGGGGGGGGGGGGGGGGGGGGGGGGGGGGGGGGGG
>NZ_JBVJCE010000026.1:0-83151 GCF_055588925.1 Amycolatopsis sp. NPDC041971
GCCGGAACCCTGACCTTGAGGGTAGCGAAGGGGCCTTTCGCTACCCTCGGGCGTGATCCCTGGTGACACTGGGACGGCTGTGACGCCCGGCCTCCAGTGGTGGACCATTGGCAGCCGGCCCCGTGTCGCGAAAGCCACGTTTGCCTTGTCCCTCGATAGAACCCTCCTGATCACTCACGACGCCAGTCAAAAACCGTATATACGCATAAAATGGACACGTAGTCGTCAGATAGCGTCCTTTGTGGACATTCAAGGTCCGACTCATCCCTCGAGTCAGCCGAATCGCCACTCACGCCCCTGCGGGCTGCCCCCTGCGGACAGTCGACGATGCCGGTTCGCATCACCATGAGCCCCACCGATCAGCGGATATGCGACTTTGCCGGGGCCCTGACCCTGAGCGTAGGGAAGGAGGCTTTCACGGACACGCCACCTTTGCCGGACCCTATAGCAGGGGGTTTTCGCGCGCGGCCACACTCCAGGTACGGAAAAGGCCCCTTGCCGAGCGGCGAAGGGGCCTTTCCGTAAATCCGAGGCTCAAGTGGCCTTGATACCCGCGGCGGCGAAATCGGCCTGCTGGGCGGGCTGCTGCAGGAACTGACGAAACGTCTGCGAGGCGCGCATCTGGACCTCGTCGATGTTCTTCCCGGCGAGCCCGACGAGCGGGTAGTCGGCCGAACGCGCCGTCGCGACCGACTGGGCGGGCGAGCCGACCAGTTCGGGTTTGGCGGTGTTCAGCTCGGTCACCCAGTAGGAGGACTCGGGGATCCAGGCGGCGGGGAGACCGCCGATGGAGTCCAGGTTCGTCCGTCCGACGAGGCCGTCGAGCACGGACGCGGAGGACAGCGCGTCGATCTGGATGACCACGCAGTGATCGCGGACCACGGTCGCGGCGTTGTTCCACCGCTCGGCCGCCGCCCGGACCGGCTTTTCGATGCTGGGGGTGACGATGACCCGCATCGGGGTGTCGCCGGCGCTGCAGGCCTTGGCCTGGGCTTCGGCGCGGGTGTTGAGCTCCCCGTCCGCCCAGTTCCAGCCGAAGACGCCGATCGCGACCAGAACCAGAAGGACCAGGCAGGCGATGGGCCACTTGGCGATCCGTCGCCGCGGGGCCTTCTTCCCGACGATCCGGTGCGAACCGGTCGCCTCACCGCGACCCTGAGGCCGCTTCGGTGGGTCGAGGGGATGCGGCACCGGCTCTTCGGCCACGCTGTGTCGCCCCATCGTTGTCCTTTCGAAACGTGCGCGCTCGCGCTGCGTATGCAATCAAACCGTTATCACTCTAACAGGGGAGGATGTTACTGGGAATGCGGCAACTCACAGTTGTTTTCCGCGTGTCGCAGGCGCCGTCTTTAACTCGGTCAGGAGCCGTTGGCAATGCGCTATCAGGTGCTCACGCAGCGGCGCGGCCCGGCGGGCGAAACCGGCCTGCGCGCGGGCGTACTCGGCCCGGCCTTCCGGAGTCTCGATCCGGACGGGCGAGTACCCGAACGACGCCAGATCGTAGGGGCTGGCCCGCATGTCCAGCTCCCGGATGTCCGCCGCCAGTTCGAAGCAGTCCCCGACCAGTTCGGCGGGCACGAACGGGTCGAGTTTGTACCCCCACTTGAAGAGGTCCATATTGGCGTGCAGGCAGCCCGGCTGCTCGAACTCGAGCTGGTTCTCCCGCTCCGGCCGCAGCGTGTTGCGCGGCCGGGCGGGTTCGGTGAAGAACCGAAAAGCGTCGAAATGTCCGCACCGGATCTCCAGTGACTCGACGACGCCGTCCGTTCCGGCGGAACCCAGCCGGAGCGGAAGTTGTGAGTGACGAACCTCATCCGCCGATTCCCGGTAAACCATCGCCCATTCGTGAAGCCCGAAACAACTGAGTCTCGGCGAGCGGGACGCGGTCGCGGAAAGCAGCCCGAGGACGAATTCGGCCGTCCTGGCCCGGCCCTCGGTGAAGCCCGCCGGATCGAGCATGACTCCGCTCGGCGTCTCCAGGTAGCCCTTGCGCTCCAGGAACCGGCGCGCGGACGCGCCTTCGAGCAGGACGCCCGCGCCCGGCTGCCAGCGTTCGAGATGCCCGGCCCGGTGCGAGTAGTAGGTGAAGAGGAAGTCGAGCACCGGATGCTTTTCGCCCCGCGAGCGGCGGCGCTGGTGCGGTGTCGTCCAGCGCCGCATCCGCGTCACGTGGTCGTCCTCCCGAGCCCGCCAGACGGGCTCGGGAAGAACGATCGGACCGGTCATGACCTGACGTGGGTACCGTCGCGGACAGTCCCCACGTATTCCTCGACGAGGTCCTCCAGCGTGACCACGCCCACGGCGGTCCCCGCCGCGCTCAGCGCCCGCGCGAGGTGACTGCCTTCCTTGCGCATCGCCGACAGCGCGTCGTCCAGCCGGGCGTCGGCGTGCAGTTCGGTCAGCGCCCGTGTCTTGTCCGACGGCACCACGGTGCTCGGATCCTCGCCCACGAGGTCGAGGATGTCCTTGACGTGGATGTAGCCGGTCAGCGTCCCGTCGTCGGTGCACACCGGGAAGCGGGAGAACCCGGTCGAGGACACCGCGCGCTCGACGTCGCCCAGCGTGGGCGAGCAGGGCAGCGTGGTCAGTTGCGCCGTCGGGACCAGGACGTCGGCCACCGTCTTCTCCACCGAAGACAGCGTCTTGCTCAGCCGCTGGTGCTCGGAGTGCTCCAACAGCCCTTCGCGCCGCGACTCGCTGAGCAGTTCGGCGAGTTCGTCGGAGGTGTATGCGGTTTCGAGCTCGTCCTTCGGTTCGACCTTGAACAACCGCAGCAGCGAGTTCGCCACGAAGTTCAGCAGCCAGATGAACGGGTTGGCGAGCTTCACCCAGGCCACGTGGACCGGGACCAGCCACAGCGCCAGCCGTTCGGGCTCGGCGATCGCGAGGTTCTTCGGCACCATCTCACCGACGAGGACGTGCAGGACGGTGATGAACGCCAGCGCGATCGCGAACGAGATCGGGTGCAGCAGCATCTCCGGAATCCCGAACAGTTCGAAGAACCCGGCCAGTTGGTGTGCGATGGCCGGTTCACCGAGCCGCCCCAGCAGCAGAGAGCAGATCGTGATGCCGAGCTGCGCGCCCGCGAGCATCAGCGAGACGTTCTTGCTCGCGTTGATGACGATCCGCGCGCGGGTCTTTCCTTGCTCCAGCAACGCTTCCAGTCGGTCGCGCCGCGAAGAGATCAGCGCGAATTCGGCACCGACGAAGAACGCGTTGGCCAGCAGCAGGACCACGACGAGGAAGATGTTGAACCAGTCGCTCATCGGGCGGGCTCCTGCTCGGCGGAGGTCGCGGTCTCGCTGACCCGGCGGACTTCGACCTCGGCGATGCGGAGACGGTCCATTTTGGTCACCGTGAGCCGCCAGGCGTCGAGATCGGTGGCGTCGCCGGGGGAGGGGATCCGGCCGAGCCGCTCGAGGATGAGCCCGGCGATGGTCTCGTAGTCGCCGTCGGGCATCCGGAATCCGGTCTCGTCGGTGACCTCGTCGGCGCGAAGCTGTCCCGAAACGAGCCAGTTGTCGGTGCCGACCTGCTGGGAAGACGGTGCTTCACGCTCGTCGTGCTCGTCTCGGACGTCACCGATGATCTCCTCGACGACGTCCTCCAGTGTCACCAGCCCCGCGGTGCCGCCGTATTCGTCGACGACGATCGCGAGCTGGAACCGGGAATCACGCAGCCGGTTGAGCAGCGAGTCGCCCGGCAGCGATTCGGGCACCGTCGGGATCGGCCGCATGACCGAACCGATCCGCACCGTGGCGCGCTGGGCGGCCGGGACGGTGAACGCCTGCTTGATGTGCACCGCGCCCTGCACGTCGTCGAGATCCTCGGTGTAGACCGGGAAACGCGAAAAGCCGGTGCGGCTCGAGATCTCGATGAGGTCGGAGATCGTGTCGTCCACGGTCAGCGATTCGAGCTGCACGCGCGGGGTCATCAGCTCGTCGGCCGTCCGCTCGCCGAAGCGCAGCGACTTGTCCAGCAGTTCGGCGGTCGACGTGTCGAGTGTGCCGCTTTCCGCGCTGGAGCGCACGATCGAGCCCAGTTCCTGCGGCGAACGAGCCGAACGCAGTTCCTCCTGCGGTTCGACGCCGAACTTGCGGACGAGGAAGTTGGCGCTGTTGTTCATCAGCGTGATGAGCCAGCGGAACAGCGACGAGAACCGCGAGTGGTACCCCGCGACGGCCCGCGCGGTCTGCAGCGGCCGGGCGATCGCGAGATTCTTCGGCATCATTTCGCCGAGGATCATCGACAGCGACGTCGCCAGGATCAGCGCGACCGCCAGCGATACGCCGTTCGCCACACCCTCGGAGAACCCGATGGCGGTGAACAGCGGGTGCAGCAGGTCGCCGATCACCGGTTCCGCGAGATAGCCGGTGATCAGGGTGGTGATGGTGATCGCCACCTGCGCGCCGGAGAGCTGGAACGAGAGTGTGCGGTGCGCCTTCTGCACGGTATGCGCGCGCCGGTCGCCGACCTGGCGGACGTTCGCGTCGACCGTGCTGCGCTCGAGCGCGGTGAGGGAGAACTCGGCGGCGACGGCGAGGCCGGTGCCGACGGTCAGCAGGAGGAACAGGAGAATGCCGAGAACGGCGAGCAGGACTTCCATCATTTCCTGCCGGCGGGGTCGGCGGGAAGGTCCGCGGAACAGCCGGGTGTGCCACCCGGCTCGATACTGTCACCAGGTGACTGCGCGTCGCGCACGAAAAGAGTCACTCCTCGATCGAAATCAACGAATACCACCGCTGTACTGCGGCGATAGGACAATCTTAACGCGTTCCCCCGGCCGCGTGAGCGCGGTGCCGCCGCACGCTCTCTTCGACCAGGTCGAGCACCGGCCCGAGATCGTCCCCCGGCTGGCCCATCGCGAGGTGCGAGACGAGTCCCTCGAGGACGAGCTCGAGATACGCGGTCAGGACGTCGACGTCGACGTCGTCGCGCAGAATCCCGGCGTCGCGCTGGCGCAGCAGACGGCGGCGGGTCGCGGCGGTCAGCTGATGGGACCGCTCTGCCCAGCGGGCGCGGAACTCGGGGTCGGTCCGCAGCCGCCGGGAGACCTCCAGCCGCGTGCCGAGCCAGTCGGCGGGGTGCTCGCTGCGGTTCGACAGCAGCTCCCGCATCACCTGGACGAGCCCCTGCTCGGCGACGACGTCGGCCATGCGGACCGCGTCGTCCTCGGCCAAGGCGAGGAAGAGGGACTCCTTGTCGCGGAAATGGTGGAAGATCGCACCGCGGGAAAGGCCGGTGGCTTCTTCCAACCGCCTGACCGTGGCACCCTCGTAGCCATAACGCGCGAAGCACACGCGGGAGCCGTCGAGGATCTGGCGCCGGCGTGCGTCGAGGTGATCCTGGCTGACCCGTGGCATCCTGGAATCCTGACACCGACTCCCCGGTTAATGCAATCCGTACGTACGTACTGTGACCAGTTCGCGGGATGTTCGGCCGGTCGGGGAACCGGACGGTTTCACGACACGTCCGACTACTCGGCCGGATCGGCTGACACGCCGTCCGCCGCTTGGCTACGCTTTGTCCGTCACGGTGCGTGAATGCTGAGGGGAAGGTGCGGGCGTGGACATCATCAGCGACGCCGCGAGCGCGATCAAGGCCGTCTGGGGTGACCTGATCACGCCGAAGGAACCGACCGTTTACGGCGGTGGAGGCGGCGGTGGCGGCGGGTTCGAGATGAGCCCGGAAGAGTTGAAGACCGTCATCGGGTTGTGGCAGGACGAGCTGAAGAAGGTCGTCGATGACGGCGACGAGATCCGTCGTATCGGGGAGGACCTGATGCCGCCGGGGCGCGACGAAGCAAGCTCGAGCTATGTCGATTCCGGCATCACCTCCTTGATATCCCTGCAGAACCAGAACGACTCGATGAAGGCGTACATCGAGGGGTACATCGAGAAACTCGAGCTCGCTCGCACGAAGACGATGGCCACCGACCAGGCCAACACCCTGCGTACGACCTGAGGATGCCGAACGTGTTGAGAAATCGTGCCGCCGCGGTGGCGCTCTTGTTCGTTTCCGTCGCGGTCGCAGGGTGCACGGGGGAGACCTCCGGTACGCCGAGCCCGACCCCGGGACCGGGGTCGTCGTCGGCTTCGTCGGACACGCCGGGAAATCCGAACGTCCCGAAGGTGGCGGATCCGCTGGACGCTTCGGCGTACGTCGGGGACGCGTGCAAGCTGCTCCCGGCTGCCGCGGCTGCGGAACTGGGGTTCACCGAGCCCGGAGAACCGAAGAACGACACCAGTAACCCGGCTTGCAGCTGGGGAATCCGCGGGAAGGCCGACAGCCTGCAAATCATCCTCGGCAGCGGCAACCGCGAAAAAGGCACGGGCGGGCTGGCCGGACTGCATAAGGCCAAGGAAGCCGGGCAACTGAAGTTTCTGGAGCCCGGCCCCGACGTCGACGGCTATCCGACCGTCTATTACGGGCTACAGGACCGGCGAGCGCGGGGCAACTGCGACCTTTCGGTCGGCGTCGCCGACGACCTGGCGATCAGCGCGCAAGCCGAGGGCTACGAAAACGAACAGGATTCCTGTGGGACCGCGCAGAAGGTCGCGTCGGCCTTGATCAAGACACTCAAGGGGGCATGAGGGTGGACGGGAAACAGATCTACGAGAACTTCACGCAGGGAGACACGCGTAATCTGCGCTCCGCGGCCGATCGGATCGCCGAACTCTCGGACGCCTATGTCGAACGCGGTATGGCCATCAAGTCGCTGCAGTCGCGAATGGCGTCCTCCTGGACCGGGTCCGCCGCCGACGCGGCCAACGCCGGTGCGGGCCCGCTCGAGCAGGCCTTCAAGGAGACCGCGGACCCGCTGTTCCAGACCAGGGATTCGGTGACGACGCAGGCCGACAGCTTCGACGACTCCGGGTCGTCCGTCGTCCCGGTGCCCCCCAAGCCGGACAAGCCCAACCCCTGGACCACCGGCCTCAAGGGCGCGATCCCGATCGCCGGACCGTTCATGGTCAACAACGATATCCAGAACTACCAAGAGGGCGTCGCGAAGCACGAGGCGGCGAACCAGAACAACGTCCGCGTGATGGACCAGTACGACTCGGTCACCAGCAGCACGAGCTCCAGCCTGCCGACCGACTACGGCGTGCTGAAGAACGATGGTGCGAACGTCAGTGTCAAGGTCGATGACGGTCCGCCGCCGATCAAGCCGCCGCCGGTCATCCCGGTGAAGCCGGGCAGGAACGGCAACGGGGACGACAACGACGGCACCGACACCAGCGGCACGGACGACAACGGCACCAACCAGAACCAGCACAAGCCGGGTACCGACCAGAACCAGACCAAGCCGGGCGCCCATGAGGACCGTCCGGTGAACCCGAGGGACAAGCCCGGCGGCGACACCAACATCACGACGCCGACACGAAAGCCGGGTACCGGGGACGACGACACCACGCGCCCGACCGGCGGTGGCCGGGGCAAGCCCGGGCAGCCCCCCGAGATCCCGGGCAGGAACCCCGGACGCGGACCCGGTGACTCGGACAACGTCATCGGTCTGCCGAACGGGCCGGGCCAGAACTACAACCCCGGTGGCACCGGGCAGAATCCGCCCGGGGGCGGCAGCGGACGCAACGTTCCCGGACCCAACAGCGCGGCGGGCAGACTCCTCGGTGGCGAGGGTGGCACCGGTGGCCGCGCGGGTGGTCCTGGTGGACCGGGCGGACCGGGTTCCGGCGGACCGGGTTCCGGCGGACCGGGCGCGGGCAGGGGCTCCGGCATGGGCGGGCTCGGCGGCGTGGGTGGTGCCGACGTGGCCGGTGGTCGTGGTGGCGCCGGCCGCGGTGGCGCCGGTCAGATGGGCCCGATGGGGGCAGGCGGCAGGCGTGCCGATGGTGACGAGGACGACGAGCACCAGCGTCCCGATTACCTGATCGAGGCCGACCCCGACGCGATCTTCGGCACCGACCAGCGGACCAGTCCGCCGGTCATCGGCGAGTAGCGGATGACCGTCAGAACAGGCCGGGTGGACGTCCCGGTCGAAGCCTTGGCGGTGCTCGCCGAACGCGAACGTGTCGGCGACCTGCACATCACGCTGCGCCCCGAGCCGCGCTGGCTGTCCAGGACGGCCCGCGCGGAGGCGGACAAGCGAGTGCAAGCGGCGTTGGCGCAGGCCGGGTTGCTGGATTCGAGCGGCCGCGCGTCGGTCGACTTCCTGGACTGGCTTCCGGTGCTCACGAAACCGGCCATCGAGTACTACGGCTGGGTGAACACCGGCGGCGAGACCTACGGCGTTCTCGCCGCCTCGCTGGGACTGCAAGCTGTGCTGGCGGTGGCGTCCGGGGACTGGGTCGGACTCCAGGAGATCGACCGCCGGCGGCTGCCCGAAACGCTGATCGAGCAGTTGCCGCCCGTTCCCGCGGGCGGTGGCAGGCTTCGCACGGTCCGCGCGTACGAGCTCGAGGAGGCGGCCCGGCGCGGTCCGGACACGCATTCGCTGCCGCCGGTGATCGCGGACATCGTGAGCCTCGTGCAGCGGCCGGTCGAGGGGAGCGGCGAGCTTTACGTCGGCAAGCGGGACGAAGTCGGCAGGCATGTGGCGGTCGAGGATCCGCTCCACTTCGCCGACACCGACTGGGGCCGGTACCTCAGTTACACGACCGGGCGCGGCAAGGACGCGGTGGTCCACATCGGACCGGCCGGTCCGCCGGAGCTGGCCGACGCGCTCCGGCACGTCTCCGGGACCCTGCCCGGCTAGCTACAGGCAAGTACATGAAGGCCCCCTTCTTTGCGTCTGGCGCAAGGAAGGGGGCCTTCATGTACTTGAAGAACGCGATCATCCCGACTCCGCCGCCGTCGAGAGCTTCGAGAAGCCGGAGTTCCGGCTCGCCTTCGCCAAACTTGTCACGCACTACTGGAGCCAGGGGTCCTTTTTGGACGAAAGCGTGGTCCTGTGGGAGCCGGGAAACTGCCCCGTATCCCGGCCGTGCTCGCCGAAGGAAGCCTCGACCTCGGCAACCTCATCGGCACCCCGTGAGAACTGGCACACGCGTGGCCCGGCAGCGAACTGGTGATCATCGACGAGGTCGGCCACAGCATCCAGGACGAGCCGGTGCGCGAAGTCCTCATCGGCGCGACGGACCGCTTCGCCTCCTAAGCCACGCGCATTGTCAGGGAATCACCAGGGCGGGGGCGGCTTCTGACCTGACGGCGGCGGCCGAACGGGTGGTTTCGGCGAGCCGCAGGCCGGTGGTGCGCGGGGCGATCCGGTCGAGGTTCCAGGAACTCAGCAGCAGCGCCACCTTCGCCCGCATCTCGGTCCGCAGCCGCAGGAACGAATCGGCGGGATCGGCGCCGACCTCGCCGAGCAGCAGCCACCAGGCCCACGCGGCCGCGCCGGCGTTGGCGACGAAGTCCGGGATCACCGGGACGCCACGGGTCGCGAGGCCGGCTTCGGCGTCGGGTGTGGTCGCCGCGTTGGCCGCCTCGATGACGACCTTCGCCTTGACCAGGCCCTGGTTCCCGGCGCGCAGGGCGTAGGAGATCGCCGCCGGGACGAAGATGTCGGCCTCCGTCGACACGATCTCGTCGCGGGGGAGCAGCTGGACGTCGGCGGGGAGCCGGTCGCGGTCGATCTCGCCGTAGGAGTCACGCAGCTCCAGCAGTGCGGGGATGTCGAGGCCTTCGGGCCGGTACAGCGTCCCGGCGGCGTCGGCGACCGCGACGACGGTCATGCCGGCTTCGTGCAGGTACCAGGCCGCGCCGCCGCCCATCGTGCCGATGCCCTGGACGGCGACCGTGGTCTTCCCGACCGGCCACTCCCACGCGTCTGCGACCCCCAGGCAAGCCTGTGCGACGCCGTAGCCGCCGATCACGTCGCCGAGCAGGAGCCCGCCGGGGACCGGGGTGTTCAACCCGGCCTGAACGCGGCGAAGGGTATGCGCCGGATCGGCCGAACGACGGATCGCGGCGTGGTACGACTGCTCCAGCCCCAGTTTCGCGAACACCGCGTCGATCAGGTGCTGCGGCACGCCGAGATCCTCGGCGGTCACCCAGTGGTTGTCGATCCACGGCCGCAGGAACGAGCAAAATCGTTCCAGCACACCGAAAGCGCGTTCGTCCTTCGGATCGAAGTCGATGCCGCCCTTGGCCCCGCCCACCGGCAGGCCGAAGGTCGCGGTCTTGTTCGCCATCCCCCTCGCCAGGTCCTCGACCTCGGACATCGTGCAACCCGCGCGCATCCGGGTCCCGCCGGTCGCGATACCGGAGACCAGGGTGTGGACTACGAGGTAGCCGGTGGCATCGGTGACGGGGTCGGTCCAGATCAGCCTCATCAGCGGTTCGGCGTTCCTCGCGGCCATGCGGCCACCTCCTTCGGGATTTCGGGATCGTCCTGCGCCACTTCCGAGGGTGCGCCCTGCCGGGCACGGGCGTCCATTTACCGAATCTGAACGATGATGTGCAGAGAAACTGGTGTAACGCGTCATCCGGCGTCCGCGATCGCACCCGATTACGTTGGGCTCATGGAGCTTTCGTTGCACCGCTTGCGGATGCTCCGCGAGCTGAGCAGGCGCGGCACCGTCACGGCGGCCGCTGCTTCGCTGCATTACACCGCTTCGGCGGTGTCGCAGCAGTTGGCGCAGCTGGAGCGGGACGTGGGCGCGAAGCTGTTCGAACGGTTCGGCAGACGGGTGCAGCTGACGGAACTGGGGCTGTTGCTCACCGAGCACGCCGAGGAGATCCTGGGTTCGGTCGAGCGGGCGACGCTGGCGCTGGAAGAGGCACAGGAGACCGTTTCGGTCCGGCTCATGGCCGGGGTGTGGGCGTCGGTCGCTTCGGGGCTGCTGCCGCACGCGCTGACCGCGCTCGCGGGCGAGCATCCGGGGATCCAGGTCCGGACCCGCGAGCTGGCGCCCGAGGACACCGCCGACGCGGTCCGGGACGGTGAGCTGGACCTGTCGTTCGTGATCGACTACTCCGACGCGCCGATGCCCTGGGACGCGGGACTGGAGCGCGCGGTGATCGCGGTCGAACGGCTGCACGCCGCGGTGCCCGCCGGCGCCGTTCCCACGGGCAGCGCGTCCCTGCTCGAACTGGCCGAACACCCGTGGATCCTCGCCAGCCCGAAGAGCCACTTCGGCCGTGCCGTGCGTACCGCCTGCCATCGACACGGGTTCGAACCCAAGATCAACCACGAGGTCGAAGAACAGGCCACGGCGATGGCGATGGTCCGCGCCGGGCTCGGGGTGACCCTCGTTTCGGATCTCGGGCTCGGCCTCCGGCCGCCGGGGATCGACGTGGTCGCGTTGACCACACCGTTGCTCCGGACGGTTTCGATCGCCTACCGGACGACGTCGTCGCGGCGACCGGCCTTGCAGCTGGTGATCGGGGCGGTCCGCGACGCGGCCGCGTCGCTGGGCCTGGGCACCGAGCCCGCTTTGCCCTGATTCGTCCCGTCCTGAGTGGTGGTCCGCCGATCCTGCCCGGCGAGAACCGACCTGAATTTGTCGGACCCCGCGTGTAGCGTCCGAAGTCGAGGTTTTCACTGATCGGACAACCGACTGGACGGCGGAAAGATGACTACTGTTCATGATTTCCCCGAGAAGTCCGGGAGCGCGTCGAACGCGACGGCGAAGGTCCTCTCGGACCGCGCCGAGGGCGAGGCGTATGTGGCTTGCGTGTGCTTCAAGCACGGGCCACCGAGACTTCTCGGCGTAGAGCTGGAATTCACCGTGCACTACGCCGACGAGCCCACCCGGCCTCTCGACCCCGACGATCTCGCCACCGCGCTCGGCCCGCACACCCCGCGGACACTGCGCCCCGACAGCCCCGCCCTCCCGCTTCCGGCAGGTTCGCCGCTGAGCCTCGAGCCCGGATGTCAGGTGGAGATCTCCGCTCAACCACAGACCACGCTGCGCCAACTGGACGCCGTCGTCTCGGCCGATCTGGCCCACCTCGAAAATCTTCTCGCCGCCCGAGGCCTGTATCTGGGTGATTCCGGGATAGACAAGCATCGCGCCCCTGTCCGCAAACTGGGCACACCGCGCTACGCCGCGATGGAACGCCGCTTCGCCCCCATGGGCACCGGGGGCGCCACGATGATGTGCAGCACCGCCGGCCTGCAGGTCTGCGTGGACACCGGTGAAGCGGGCGATCTGGCCGGCCGCTGGGCCGCCGTCCACGCGCTGGGCCCGCCCCTGCTGGCCACGTTCGCCAACTCCCGGGTCCACGCCGGACGCGACACCGGCCACGCGTCCGCGCGCTGGCTGGCCGTGATGGAAACGGAGAACGTCCGCACCCGGTCGGCGGAACCGACCCTGGATCCGGCAGGGGAGTGGGCACGCAGGATCCTGGACACCCCGCTGATGGTCCTTCCCGGCCGCGACGGCCGCTGGGACGCGCCCGATTCCCTGACCTTCGCCGACTGGATCGACGGACGGGGCGAGGGGGCACGGCTCGGCAAGCCGACCGAGGACGACCTGGCCTATCACCTGACGACCTTCTTCACTCCCGTCCGTCCACAGGGGTATCTGGAGATCCGCTACCTGGACGCCCAGCCCGCCGCCAAGTGGCTGCATCCGGTGGCGCTGCTGGCCGCACTTCTCGCGCGGCCATCCACAGTGGACAGAGTGCTCGAACTGTGCGAACCGGTCACGGGCCGATGGGAGCGCGCGGCCCGGTTCGGCCTGGCCGACGGGGCGATCGCCGCCGTGGCGAGCGAGGTGGTGGACCTCGGCTGTGCCGAACTCGGCATGACCGGTCTCCCACCGGAGACCATCACTGAGATCAGCGAGGGCGTGCAGGCCCTCGTGCGCGGTTCGAGGAGCCACCAGTCATGAGCGTGGAAAGCACCGAGACCAACCCGCTTCGCGCGCTGAGCCCGCAAGACCTGCGGGCCCACGCGGCCGAGGCGCTGACCAGGGCTCGCGAGCGCAGTGTCGCGTTGACGGACGTCGACGACGAAGACCTGGTCCGCCAGCATTCGAAACTGATGTCGCCGCTGGTCTGGGACCTCGCGCACATCGGCAGCCAGGAGGAACTCTGGCTGGTGCGCGACGTCGGCGGCCGCGAGGCGCTCCGGCCCGACATCGACGACATCTACGACGCGTTCCAGCACGCCCGCGCGGATCGCCCGGCGCTGCCGCTGCTGGACCCGGAGCAAGCCCGCAAGTACGTCCGCCAAGTCAGGGAGAAGTCCTTCGACATCCTGGAAACCGTTCCGCTGCAAGGCAGGCGGCTCACCGAAGACGCCTTCGCCTTCGGCATGATCACCCAGCACGAGCAGCAGCACGACGAAACGATGCTGGCCACGCATCAGCTCCGCAAGGGTGATCCGGTGCTGCACGCGCCCGCACCGCCGCCGTCGCGGTCCGGGCCGCTGCCCGCGGAGGTGTTCGTACCCGGCGGCGTCTTCACCATGGGCACCTCCGCCGAGCCGTGGGCGCTGGACAACGAACGTCCGGCGCACGAGGTCGCGGTGGAGGCGTTCTTCATCGACACGACGCCGGTCACCTGCGGGGCGTACGCCGAGTTCCTCGACTCCGGGGGTTACGAAGACCCGAAGTGGTGGAGTGAACGCGGCTGGGCGTACCGCAGCGAACACGGCATCGACGCGCCGCGCTTCTGGAAGCGGGAACAGGATGGCTGGTGGCGGTCGCGGTTCGGCGTCTACGAGAAGGTGCCCGCCGCGGAACCCGTCGTCCACGTCTCCTTCCACGAGGCCGAGGCGTACGCCGCCTGGGCCGGACGGCGCCTGCCGACGGAACCGGAATGGGAGAAGGCCGCCCGGTTCGACCCGGCGACCCGCCGGTCGCGCCGGTTCCCCTGGGGCGACGAGGAACCCACCCCCGACCACGCCAACCTCGGGCAGCGGCACCTGCGGCCCGCGGAGGTCGGCGCGTATCCGGCGGGCGCCTCGCCGCTGGGCGTGCACCAGTTGATCGGCGATGTCTGGGAGTGGACCAGCAGCGGATTCGAGGCGTATCCGGGATTCGCCGCCTTCCCGTACAAGGAGTATTCGGAGGTGTTCTTCGGCGGGGACTACCGGATCCTGCGCGGTGGCTCGTTCGGCACGGACGCGGCGGCCATCCGCGGCACGTTCCGCAACTGGGATCATCCGATCCGGCGGCAGATCTTCTCCGGGTTCCGCTGTGCCCGGGACGCGCGGCCGAGCGAGGTGGCCTGAGCGGCATGTGCCGTCACCTCGCGTATCTCGGCGAACCGCGTTCGCCCGCCGAGACGCTCTTTCACGCCCCTCATTCGCTGCTCGTGCAGTCCTACGCCCCCGATGACATGCGGGGCGGCGGCTCCGTCAACGCGGACGGGTACGGCCTCGGCTGGTACGCCGAAGGTCCCGAGCCGCTGAGGCTGCGCCGGTCCGCTCCCTTGTGGACGGACGGGGATCTGCCCGCGCTGGCCGGATCGGTCCGGTCGCACGTCTTCATGGCGGCCGTCCGGAACGGCACGACGGGGATGCCCGTGGTCGAGGCGGCGAACGCGCCGTTCACCGGCGGCGGCTACCTCTTCAGCCACAACGGGCTGGTGCGGGGCTGGCCGGATTCGATGGCCGAGCTCGCCGCGAAACTGCCGATCACCCGCCTGCTGACCCTGGAGGCGACCACGGATTCGTTACTGCTGTGGGCGTTGTTGCGTGAGCGGCTCGAGGCGGGCGAAGACCCGCTCGCGGCCGTCACGTGGCTGACCGGAGTGGTCGAGGAGGCAGGGCCGGGTTCGCGGCTCAACCTCCTGCTGACCGACGGCCGGACGCTCATCGGTACCGCGTGGACGCATTCCCTGTCCTATCGGGACATCGGCGACGGTGTGCTCGTCGCGTCGGAACCGTGCGACGACGATCCCGGCTGGACTCCCGTTCCCGACCACCACGCCGTCCGGGTCACCGGCGCGGGCGTGGAAATCATCGCCCTTAAAGAAAACGCCGCCCTCGAAGCCGATCGGAGCCCTGAGGCACGATGAGCGAAGTCGACCTCGACGTACACCACAGCGAATCGGACGTCACCGAGCAGTTGCGCGCGGACGTCCGCGCCGGCCTGGAGGCGGACCAGAAATGGTTGTCGCCCAAATGGTTCTACGACGCGCGCGGCAGCCAACTGTTCGAGAAGATCACCGCCCTCCCCGAGTACTACCCGACCCGTAGCGAACGGGAGGTGCTCGCCGCGCGTGGCGGCGAAATCGCCGACTGCTCGGGCGCGCACACCCTCGTCGAACTCGGTTCCGGATCGAGTGAGAAGACCAGGCTCCTGCTCGACGCGCTGACGAACCACGGCACCTTGAAGGAGTTCGTCCCGCTCGACGTCTCCGAATCCGCGCTCGCCGAAGCCGCGGAAGCCATCACGGCCGACTACCCGTCCCTCGAAGTCCGTGGCGTGGTCGGCGACTTCACCCGGCATCTCGACCTGCTGCCGGGTGACCGGCCGCGGCTGGTGGTCTTCCTCGGCGGCACGATCGGGAACTTCCTGCCCGCCGACCGCGCCACCTTCCTGCGCTCGGTCCGCGAGGTGCTCGACGAAGGGGAGTGGCTCCTGCTCGGGACGGATCTGGTGAAGGACCGGGAAACGCTGGAGCGCGCCTATGACGACGCGGCCGGGGTCACCGCCGAGTTCAACCGCAACATGCTCCATGTGATCAACAACGGTCTCGGCGCGAACTTCGACCCGCCCGCGTTCGATCACGTCTCGTATTGGGACGAGGAGCACGAATGGATCGAAATGCGCCTGCGTGCCCGTGAGCCGCTGACCATCGACATCCCGGGCGCCGACCTGCGGGTGCAGTTCGCCGAGGGCGAGTACGTGCGCACCGAGATCTCCGCGAAGTTCCGGCGGGAGGGAATCGCCGCGGAACTGGCCGAAGCCGGCTTCTCGGTCGAGAAATGGTGGACGGACTCGGAATCGCGGTTCGGCGTGAGCCTGGCAAGATCAGTCCGTGCCTAACCCTCTCACGTCGCTCGCCCGCGTGCTCGGCACGAAACCGTGGCTGATGGGGCTCGCGGGCGGGATCAGCTGGGTGGACAAGAGACTCCACCGCCTGTTCAAGGGGAAGGTGAGCCTGGTCGCGCTGGCCGGGCTCCCTTCCCTGCGGCTGACCACGACGGGCCGCAAGAGCGGGCTCTCCCGCGGTACCAACCTTCTGTACTTCCCGCACGGGGAGGATTTCGTGCTCGTCGGCTCCAACTGGGGTAGGCCGAACGATCCCGCGTGGACACACAATCTGCGCGCGCACCCCGACGCGGTCGTTGCACTGGTGGGCAAGGAAATCCCGGTCCGGGCCAGGGAACTCCTGGGCGACGAGTACGAAGCGAGGTGGAAACTGCTGCTGGACTTCTGGCCCGGTTACTCCATGGAGGCTCACGCCGCCCGCCGTACGTTACCGATTTTCGAGGTGAAGACCACCACTCGACAGGGTCCGTACCATCCTTTCGGCCGGTGACTGGGTTACCGGCTTGTGCGAGGCTCGCTTGATGTTACGCGCCGTGACGTCGGCGGCGCATCGTGCGACGTGATCCGTCACGTCGCCAGCCGAGGGAGGAGTCGTTTTGCCGAGATCCACAAGGAGGCCGGTGCGCGGTTTCGTACTGGTAGGGGCACTCGTGGCCGGCGCCGCCTTGACCGGTGCGTCCGGGACGGCGGTCGCCGCACCGGAGGCCGGGACGCCCGCCGCCCAGGTCGGCGCGACGGCGCCGGTGAACTGGGGTGCCTGCACGGCGGACCAGATCCGCGGTGTTCCCGCCGACCAGGTCAAGTTCTACAGCTGCGCCCGGTATCGCGTGCCGATCGACCACGACAACGCGGCGCTCGGCACCATCGACATCGCGATGCTGAAGCGGGCGGCGAAGACGCCCGACAAGAAGGTCGGTTCGCTGTTCCTCAACCCTGGTGGCCCCGGTGGCTCCGGATTCCGGATGCCGATCGGCGCGGCGAATTACTTCCAGCCGCAGGTGCTGGACCGGTTCGACCTGATCGGGTTCGACCCGCGCGGGGTCGGCGCCAGCAACCCGCTCAAATGCTTCACCACGCAGGAGGACGCGAACGACGTCTTCGCCGCGCAGATCCCCGTGCCGTTGTCGCGGCAGGAGATCTCCGGCACCCTCGCGTCGTACCGCGACTACGGCCGGTTCTGCAAGAACAACGCCGGCGCGCTGCTGAACCACATGTCCACCAAGGACGTCGTGCGTGACCTCGACAAGATGCGGGCCGCCGTCGGCGACCGGAAGCTGACCTTCGTCGGCTTCTCGTACGGCACCTTGATCGGGTCGACGTACACGTCGATGTTCCCCAAGCAGAGCCGCGCGATCGTCATCGACGGCAACGTCGACCCGGCACTGCGCACCAGCGACGGCGTGCAGTACGACCGCGAGCGCGCTCGCGGGTTCGAGATCGCGCTGGACGCCTTCCTGCGCAAGTGCGCGCAGGTCGGGCCGAAGTGTTCCTTCAGCTCGGGCACGCCGCGGGAGAAGTTCGACGAGATCCGCGCTCACCTGCGCAGGCAGCCGATCAAGCTGCCGGACGGGAGCACCTACGACATCAACGCGTTCACCGGCACGGTGGCCGGGGTGCTGTACTCGCCGACGTCGTTCCCGCCGCTGGCCGACGATCTGCAGGCGCTGTACAACGTCGTCCACCCGGCGGCGGCGCAGACGCAGGCGGCACGGGCCGTCGAGCTGAAGGTGCTGCGGTCGGGAGTGAACGGACGCGCGGACGTGAACCCGGACAGCCCGTACGTCGGCGACGACTCCTACTTCGCCGTGAACTGCTCGGACAAGAAGATCACGATCAATCAGGAGAAGGTCCCGGGGATCGCCGCGAAGTGGGAAAAGGAATCGCCCACTTTCGGTCGCTACCAGGCGTTTTCGGACGTGGCGGCCTGCCCGGTGTGGCCGGCGAAGAAGCCGGACGTCTACCGCGGCCCGTGGCGGGCCAAGACCGACACCCCGGTACTGGTCGTCGGCAACTACTACGACCCGGCGACCCAGTACCTGTTCTCGAAGCGGATGGCCGACCAGCTGGGGAACGCCCGGCTGCTCTCGGTCGACGCCTTCGGGCACTGCATCCTGGGCGACTCGCTCGGGGTGGACAAGGTGACGGCCGACTACCTGATCGATCTGAAGGTCCCGGCCAACGGCCAGGTGTTCCAGCCGAACGTCCAGCCGTTCGAAACCACCGCCTGATCCTGGGCTCGTGAACACGAAGGCCACCGTCGCGACGGTGGCCTTCGTGGCGTCCGGGACCGGTCCCGAAGACTCCGTCTAGGGTTCCGGCGGGGAGGACGGCGCACCGGACGGGATTCTCGCCCGGTTGAGCCGGGTGGGTAACCAGGGCACCGGCTAAGGCCAAGGTCGCGGCCGCCGGTGCACCTGGCCCGCCCACCGGCTTCAGACGTTGACGCTCGCATAGGCGGCCAAACCGTAGTGCGCGGCGTAGGCGTTTTCGACGCCGACCAGAAGGTCGACGACCTGGAAATAGCGGTCCCAGAAGGGCGTCTCGCGCAGCGCCTCGACGAGCAGTTGGTACGAGTGGTGGTCCTCGGCCTCCCAGACCCACACGTCGGTCACCCGCGCGGAGTAGAACTCGGTGTCGAAGAACCGCGACCGGACCCCCTTCACCTTGCTCTCGATCGCTGGGTGGTCTTCACCAGCATGAAAGCGGTCACTTCGGACATGGTGGTTCCTTTCGCTCAGGCGTAGGCGCCGGCTTCGATGTCCTCGGCGAGGGTCGGTCCGTACGGGGTCCACTCGAGGAGTTCCCGGGTGCGCTCGCTGGACGCGGACATGTCCAGCGCGAAGAACCGGCCGACGAAACCGAAGTGCTCACCGGCCTTCTCCGGTGCCACGGACACCACCGGAACGTCGAGCGTCCGTCCGACGGCTTCGGCGATTTCCCGTGTCGTAACGGCTTCCTCGGCCACCGCGTGCAGCAGCGAGCCAGTGGGCGCGCCTTCGAGTCCCAGCCGGACGAGCCGGGCCGCGTCGGCACGGTGTACCGCGGCCCAGGACGCGGTGCCGTCACCGACGTAGGCGGACACGCCGTGCTCGCGAGCGGCCGCGACGACGGCTGAGACGAAACCGTGGTCGCCCACGCCGTGCACCGACGGTGCGAAGCGGGCACTGATCACCCGCATGCCCTTCTCGGCGTACTCGAGCGCGAGGTTCTCGCTACCGCCGCGATGGGAGTCGGGGCCGACGGCGGGGGAGCGGTCGTTCTCGCTGGCGGGACGGCTCTTGGTCAGAGTCGAGAGACCGGCGGCTAGCACGAAAGCCCGGCCTGTCCCGGCCAAAACATCGGCGAAGGTCTGGACGGCGGCTCGCTCGGCCCGATTGGACTCGGCGGGGTTGCCCCAGTCGTGTTTGTTCGCCAGATGGATGACGGCCTCGGCCTCTTCGGCGATCGCGCGGAGACCGTCGAGGTCGTCCAGGTCGCCGCGTCGGCTCCGGGCACCCTTCCGCTCCAAGGCGGTGGCGGAGGCATCCGAGCGCACGAGACCGGTGACCTCGTGGCCGGCGTCGAGCAACTCGTCCACGGCGGCCGAGCCGATCCAGCCGGTCGCCCCGGTGACGAATACGTGCACGAGAGTACTCCTTCTATCTGGTGTTACGGGAAAGACGGGATTGCAGGACGACGAGCGCCCCGAGGACGAGCACGCTCACGCCGATCACCCGGAGGGCTGTGCTCGCGCCGGTGACGAACGCGGAGATCACTTCGGGAGCGCGGCCGGGCGCGGTGACGGCCAGCGCCTGCGCGACGGTGTGCGGATCGTGCTCGGCGTGGATGTCGGGCGGAAGCGCGGCGACGAACCGTCCGGTGAGGACGGTGCCGATGACGGCGACACCGAGCGCGCTGCCGAATTCGCGGGTGGTGGCCTGAAGTCCGGCGCCCACACCGGCCTGTGCGGGCGGCAGCGCACCGGAGATCGCCGCGGACAGCGTCGGAAGGGCCAGCGTGACACCGATACCGGTCACCACGAGCCAGGCCGCGTACACCGGGTACGGCGTCAAACTGTCGCTTGTGGACAATCCGATGAGGCCGCAGCCACAGAAGACGAACGCGATGGCGACAGTGGCGTCGATGCCGACGCGCCGGACGAGACCGCCCACGTGTCGGGCGCCGAGGATGACCGGGACGGTCAGCGGGATGATCCCGAGCCCGGTCAGCAGGACACCGAAACCCTTGCCGTACTGGAGGAAGGACGCGTTGACGTAGAAGAGCGCGAACATCCCGAAGAAGATCGCGGTCATACCGAGGCAGGCGCTGCGCAGCGCGGGCACACGGAACAACCGGGGATCGAGCAGCGGGTGCTCGGCCCTCAGTTCAACGAGTGTCCACAGGGCGAACAGCACGACCGCGCCGGCGAATCCGGCCAAGACGATCGGGCTTCCCCAACCCTCTTCGGGGCCTTCGACGATGCCGAGCAGCAATGCGACCGACGCGCCGACGAGCAGGATGGCGCCGAGGGGGCTGAGCGGCCGGTCGTGCCGAGGGGACACCGGCGCGATCCGGGCGACGAGCGCGGCGAGCACCAGGGTGAGCGGGACGACAGCTGCGAACAGCCAGCGCCAAGATCCGCCCGCGAGCACCGCGCCGCCGCCGACGTTCCCCACGACACCGCCGATCCCGGTCATCGACGCCCAGGTCGCGATGGTCACGTTCTTGCGCGCCGCGGGTACGGCGTGCAGCAGGACGGCGAGCGTGTTGGGGAGCACCGCGGCGGCCCCGATCCCGGTGACCGCGCGGCCCATCAGCAGGAACGGCACGTTCGGCGCGATCGCCGACAGCAGTGTGCCGAGCGCGAACAGGGCAAGGCCGGCGAGCAGGACGCCCTTGCGGCCGAAGCGGTCGCCCGCCGCGCCGCCGGGGATCACGAGACAGGCGAAGAAGACGACGTAGGTGTCGACGATCCAGATAAGCGCCGACGCGGACGGGTGAAGGTCGCTCGCGGCCAGCATCGGGACGGCGAGGTTGATGGCGGCGACCATCCCGACCACGAGTACGACACAGGCGCACATGGCGGTCAGCAGGCCGCGTCGGTCCGCTGTGGCTTCGTGGGCGTCGCGGAGTTGGAGTCGGAGTGGCATGTCCACGACGCTATTGGCCTGCGCGTTCTTCGCGCCACGCAACTTCGGCAAGTACTAGTTGCGTACAATGCAACTATGGATCAGCTGGACCTCAACCTTCTGCGGGTGTTCGACGCCCTGCTGCGGGAGGGCAGCGTGACGGCGGCCGCCGACCGACTGCACCTGTCGATCCCGGCGGCGAGCCGGGCGCTGGGCCGGTTGCGACGGGCGATGGGGGATCCGATCCTGGTGCGCGCCGGACGCGGGATGGTGCCGACGCCGTTCGCGCTTCGGACCGCCCCGCGTGTGCGGTCGCTGCTCGACGAGGCGTCGGCCCTGATCAGCGCCGACCGCGACCTCGCGATCGGCGACCTCGAACGCACCTTCACCATCCGCATCAACGACGGCGTGGCCTCGACTCTGGTGACGGCGGCCGTCGAGGCGACCGCCGCCGTCGCGCCGGGCGTGGTCTTGCGCTTCGTCGCCGAAGGCAGCGAAAGCACCGAGGCGTTGCGAGACGGATCGGTGGATCTGGACATCGGCGCGGGCGACATCACCGCCCCCGACATCCATTCGACCCTGCTGTACCACGAACGCGTGGTCGCGATCGTCCGGGCGGACGGCCCGCTCGGCGGCGTCCGTCGCCCGACGTTGGCGCAGCTTTGCCGGTATCCCCACGTTTCCGCTTCGCGGCGCGGCAAGGGCAGGGGACCGCTCGACGACGTGCTCGAGGCGGCAGGTCTCCAGCGGCGGGTCGCGGCGGTCGTCCCCACTTCCGCCGTCGCCGCGTTCCTGGTCGCGTCGAGCGACTACATCGGTCTCGCGCCCCAGCGGCTCGCCGAACAGTACGGCCGGTCACTCGGCATCCGCTGGTTCCCGGTCCCCGCGGACCTGCCGGCGATCGAGGTCTGCCAGCTGTGGCACGCGCGGCTCGACGCCGATCCGGCCCAGCGCTGGCTGCGTGACACGATCCACGCCGCGTTCGGGCCGTCCGGTGGTAGGGTCTCGAAGGTTGATCAACACCGATCGAGTACGAAAGCGAGGTGAGCGGCACATGCCGGAAGACAGTTCTGGATCGACCGGAAGTGGTCGCCGTTCACCCGTGTGCGCGGTGCGCTGACCTTCTCCGGTCTCCTTTCCCTGTCTGGCTTTGTGTACGCACGCCAGAAAAGAGCCGGAATCATGAACACCTTCGAAATGCTGCTCAGGGTCGGCACCGGCGTCGGCCTCGGCGCCGTCATCGGCATCGAGCGCCAGTACCGCGCCCGGATGGCCGGACTCCGCACCAACGCCCTCGTCGCCGTCGGCGCGACCCTCTTCGTCCTGTTGTCCGCCTACGGTTTCGGCGGGCTGAACACCAGCGGTGACGCCGACCCGACGCGGGTCGCCGCCCAGATCGTCTCCGGGATCGGTTTCCTCGGCGCCGGCGTGATCCTGCGGGACGGGCTGAACGTGCGCGGACTCAACACCGCGGCCACGCTGTGGTGCTCGGCGGCCGTCGGATCCCTTGCGGGAGCGGGGCTTTACGTCGTCGCGCTCGCCGGGACGGTGGTGATCGTCGGGGTCAACGTGCTGTTGCGCCCGCTCGGCCGCGTCGTCGACCGCCGGCCGGAGCACCGGGAAGAATGCGCGGAGCGGGAAGACCGTGAGACCGCTTGAGAATCGGCCGGGGTAGGTTGCGAAAGCCACTTCCCACAACCTTCGACGTTGCGAAAGTGGCTTTCGCGGCGCCTCCTCCGAGCGCCTTCGCCCGTGTGGAGGTACATGAAGGCCCCCTTACTTTACCTAGGCGCAAGGAAGGGGGCCTTCATGTACTGGGGAAGGTGTGGCTGGGACCCCGGGAATGACGAGTTTCCGGGCGTCGCGCGCTTCGCTTTCGATCTGGTCGGACGAGGTCCGGATAGGTCAGCGCGAAGTCGACCGCGATCCGCCCACCGCCGGACAATCCGACCAGTGACGCGCGGGGAAGCCTCAGCGCGGTCATCAGCTCGTGGTGGATCCTCGGATGGCGGTGTGGTGCGGTGCGAGCGCGGCCATCTCGGTGTCCCACATCCGGGAGTCGAGGATCCCGCCGTGCAGCAGGATCACCGGATCGCCTTCACCCGGACTTCTTACGCCAATTCGCCGTTCCCGACTGAACTCTCCCCGTGGTCTTACCGCACGGTACCGAAGAACGACGAAGGCCCCTTTCCCCGAAGTGCGGGGAAAGCGGCCAACGCGGGAGGTGCTTACGCCTTGGTCATCTTTCGCAGGACGTACTGCAGGATGCCGCCGTTGCGGTAGTAGTCCGCCTCACCCGGGGTGTCGATGCGGACGTCCGCGTCGAACTCCACCTTGGTGCCGTCGGTCTTCGTCGCGGTGACGTGCACCGTGCGCGGGGTCTCGCCGTCGTTCAGCTTCGTGATGCCCGAGATGTCGAACGTCTCGGTGCCGTCGAGGCCGAGCGACGAGGCCGACTCGCCCGCCGGGAACTGCAGCGGGATGACGCCCATGCCGATCAGGTTCGACCGGTGGATGCGCTCGAACGACTCGGTGATCACCGCGCGCACGCCCAGCAGCGAGGTGCCCTTGGCCGCCCAGTCACGGGAGGAACCGGAGCCGTACTCCTTGCCGCCCAGGACGACCAGCGGGGTGCCCTGCGCCGCGTAGTTCTGCGCCGCGTCGTAGATGAACGCCTGCGGGGCGTCGTCCTGGGTGAAGTCGCGGGTGTAGCCACCCTGCACGTCGTCCAGCAGCTGGTTGCGCAGCCGGATGTTCGCGAAGGTGCCGCGAATCATGACCTCGTGGTTACCGCGACGCGAGCCGTAGGAGTTGAAGTCCTTCTTCTCGACGCCGTGCTCGGTCAGGTACTGCGCGGCCGGGGTGCCCGGCTTGATCGCGCCGGCGGGGGAGATGTGGTCGGTGGTGACGGAGTCGCCCAGCTTCGCCAGCACGCGCGCGCCGGAGATGTCGGTGACCGGGGCGGGCTCCGCCCGCATGCCCTCGAAGTACGGGGGCTTCCGGACGTAGGTGGACTCCGCGTCCCAGTCGAAGGTCTTGCCCTCGGGGGTCGGCAGCGACTTCCACCGCTCACCACCGTCGAAGACGTCGGCGTAGTCCTTGGTGAACATCTCCTGCGTGATCGCGTAGTCGATGGTCTCCTGGATCTCCGTGGCCGACGGCCAGATGTCCTTCAGGAAGACGTCGTTGCCGTCGTTGTCCTGGCCGAGCGCCTGGTTCTCGAAGTCGAAGTCCATCGTGCCGGCGAGCGCGTAGGCGATGACTAGCGGCGGCGACGCGAGGTAGTTCATCTTCACGTCGGGGTTGATGCGGCCTTCGAAGTTCCGGTTGCCCGAGAGCACCGAAACCGCGGTGAGGTCGTTCTCCTGGATCGCCGCGGAGATCTCGTCCGAGAGCGGACCCGAGTTGCCGATGCACGTGGTGCAGCCGTAGCCGACCAGGTGGTAGCCCAGCTTCTCCAGGTACGGCCAGAGGCCGGCCTTGTCGTAGTAGTCGGTGACGACCTGCGAACCCGGCGCCATCGAGGTCTTGACCCACGGCTTGACCGCGAGGCCCTTGTCGACCGCGTTCCGGGCGAGCAGTGCCGCGCCGAGCATGACCGACGGGTTGGAGGTGTTGGTGCAGGAGGTGATCGAGGCGATCACCACCGCGCCGTGGTCGAGGACGAACTCGCCGCGGTCCGACGTGCTGACCTTGACCGCCTTGCTCGGGCGGCCGCTGTGGCCGTTCGCCGCCGACTGGATGTCGACCGCGCCCTCGTCCTTGAACGAGAGGGCGACCGGGTCGCTGGCCGGGAAGGACTCCTCGACGGCCTCGTCGACGTTGGTGTGCGGGGTGTCCTGCTCACCGCCGACGTAGTCGTGGATCGACTTGCGGAACGCGTTCTTCGCGTCGGTCAGCTCGATGCGGTCCTGCGGGCGCTTCGGGCCGGCGATCGACGGGACGACCGTCGACAGGTCCAGCTCGATGTACTCGGAGTACTCCGGCTCGTGCGACGGGTCGTGCCAGAGGCCCTGCTCCTTGGCGTAGGCCTCGACGAGCGCGACCTGCTCCTCGGAGCGGCCGGTGAGCTTGAGGTAGCGGACGGTCTCCTCGTCGATCGGGAAGATCGCCGCGGTGGAGCCGAACTCCGGGCTCATGTTGCCGATGGTGGCGCGGTTGGCCAGCGGCACCGCGCCGACGCTCTCGCCGTAGAACTCGACGAACTTGCTGACCACACCGTGCTTGCGCAGCATCTCGGTGATGGTGAGCACGACGTCGGTGGCGGTCACGCCGGTCGGGATCTCGCCGGTGAGCTTGAAGCCCACGACGCGCGGGATGAGCATGGAGACCGGCTGGCCCAGCATGGCGGCCTCGGCCTCGATGCCGCCGACGCCCCAGCCCAGCACGCCCAGGCCGTTGACCATGGTGGTGTGCGAGTCGGTGCCGACGCAGGAGTCGGGGTACGCCTGGCCGTTGCGGGCCATCACCGTGCGCGCGAGGTGCTCGATGTTGACCTGGTGCACGATACCGGTGCCCGGCGGGACGACCTTGAACTCGTCGAAGGCGCCCTGGCCCCAGCGCAGGAACTGGTAGCGCTCGCGGTTGCGCTCGTACTCGATCTCGACGTTGCGCTCGAAGGCGTCGGGGCGGCCGAAGACGTCGATGATGACGGAGTGGTCGATGACCAGCTCGGCGGGGGCGAGCGGGTTGACCTTGTCCGGGTCGCCGCCGAGGTCGGTGACGGCCTCGCGCATGGTGGCGAGGTCGACGACGCAGGGCACGCCGGTGAAGTCCTGCATGATCACGCGGGCGGGCGTGAACTGGATCTCGATCGACGGGTCGGCCTTGGCGTCCCAGTCGCCGAGCGCGCGGATGTGGTCGGCGGTGATGTTCGCGCCGTCCTCGGTCCGCAGCAGGTTCTCGAGCAGGATCTTCAGGCTGTAGGGAAGGCGCTGGGAGCCCTCGACCTTGTTCAGGCGGAACACCTCGTAGGAGGCGTCGCCCACCTTCAGCGTGTCTTTGGCGCCGAAGCTGTCCTTGCTGGCGGGTGCGGTCACTTCTAACTCCAGTGGCGGGTCAGTTCGGTGAGTTCTCCAGGCCGTGCGGGTCGGCCGGGAGCGAGTCTTGCGCACCCCCACCGTAAGTCCGGACGCGGGATGGCACACCTCGTTCGTCCCTTCAAACAGTACGCCCGTCCTTTTTTGAATTCAAGTCACCCCCTGGTTCCGCACCCTTCCCGCTCACTTTGGTCGGCAGGCCGGCATGCGGCTCATGAAGGTCTCACCGGCGTGCGGCCGTCCGAGTGACGAAACGTTCGTCTGTTCGTCCCCCGTTGAGGGGAAATGATGCCTACGGTGTGTAAGTTCCTGGTGGTGCTTGTGGTATTGCTGTGACGGCAGTGGCACAGTGAGTTCAGTGTTCAAGATCAGGAGGTGGGCGGATCGTGCGTGGTGAAGCCGGGTCGCGGGCGAAAACCCGCCGTGGTGTGACCATCGGCGCGCTCGCCGTCGCCTTGTTGCTCGGCGTGACGGGCACGGGGCTCGCGGTCCCGCCGCCTCCGCCGAACCCCAGCGACTCCGAAATCAACTCCAGCAAGGCCGAAGCCAACGCCAAAGCGGGTGACGTCGGCAGGCTCACGAACCAGCTGGCCCAGGCCGAGTCCAAGCTCGCTCAGCTGAACGACGACGTCCAGCTGAAGATGGAAGAGGCCAACAAGGCGAGGGTCGACGCGGAGAGCGCGCAGGACGAGGCCGCCCGGGCCGATCGCGAGGCGCGGTCCGCGCGCACCGAATCCGACGCCGCGCAGGCGACCATCGACAAGGCCCGCGCCGACCTCGACAGGTTCGCCGCCGCCAGCTTCCAGCAGGGCAGCACCATCGGCTCGGTGTCGGCGTACCTGACGGTCAACAGCCCGAAGGAACTCCTCGGCCGCGCCCAGATGCTCGACGCGGTCGGCGGCAGCAGGCTCAACGCGCTGGACACGATGAAGCGCGCGCAGACGGACAAGTCCAACAAGGACGCGACCGCGCGCAAGAAGCTGGAGATCGCGCAGGAGCGCAAGCGCGCGGCCGAGGCGGCCGAACACGAGGCCGACAACGCGCAGAGCGCCGCGCAGCACGCGCAGGACACCCAGGCCACGCAGAACCAGAAGCTCGAAGCCGACAGGGCCGGTGTCGAGAAGCAGCTCTTCGAAGCGCAGCAGAAGGTCAGCGGCCTGCAGGGGCAGCGGCAGCGCTACGAGGACTGGAAGGCGCAGAAGGCCCGCGAGGACGAGGAACGCGCTCGTCAGGCGGCTCTCGCCGCGTCGACGCCCAGCCCCAGCCCCAGCCAGGGCGGAGGTGGCCGTCCGACGGCCAAACCCGTCCAGTCGGCCCCCACCGGGGCGAGTGTCGAAGCCGTCGTCCGGCGGGCACTGTCGCAACTCGGCGTGGTCTACGCCTGGGGCGGTGGCAACACGGCCGGTCCGACGCGCGGTATCCGCGACGGTGGCACGGCCGACCATTACGGCGACTACAACAAGATCGGCTTCGACTGCTCGGGCCTGATGATCTTCGCGTTCGCCGGGGTGAGGTCGCTCCCGCATTACAGCGGCTACCAGTACAACGCCGGGCGGAAGGTGCCGCTTTCGCAGATGCGCCGCGGCGACATGCTCTTCTGGGGCGGCAGCGCGCGGGGCATCCACCACGTCGCGATGTACCTCGGGAACGGGCAGATGGTCGAGGCGCCGCAGTCGGGTCTGCGGGTCCGCATCTCGCCGGTGCGCTACGGCGGCATCATGCCGTACGCGACCCGCTTGATCGGCTGAGCGTGACTCACGCGGGGATCGTGCTGGCGGGCGGCGCCGCGCGTCGCCTGTCCGGGGTGGACAAACCCGCGCTCCCCGTCGGGGGGAAACCGTTGCTGGCCAGGGCGCTGGCCGCGCTCGCGGAGGCGGATCCGCTGATCGTCGTCGGCCCGGAACGGCCGGGTTTCGGTGATGTCGTCTGGACCCGGGAAGCTTCGCCCGGAACGGGTCCGGTCGCCGCGCTGGCCGCCGGACTCGCGTTGGTGCGTACGGAGATCGTCGTGGTGCTCGCCGGTGACCTCGCCGGCGTCCGGAAGTCCACTGTGGATCGGCTGGTGGCCTCCCTCGGTGCCGCCTCGGGTGCGGTTCTGGTCGACGGTTCGGGGGAGCGGCAATGGCTGCTCGGCGCCTGGCGCGCGAAGGCGTTGCGCGCGGCCTTGCCGGAGACGGTGGAGAACGCCTCGCTGCGGCGGACGTTGGGCGGGCTGGACATCGTCGAGGTGCCCGAGGAGCCGGGCGAGAGCGACGACATCGACACGCCGGAGGATCTGGACCGGTTCTCCTAAAGGCCCGGGAACCTGTCGGCGTGGTCCGGCATCATAAGCCGGTGCGCAAGCAGTCTTGGGCGAAGAGCAGGTCGAGTGTTCTCCTCGACAGCGAGGCGTTCTTCGAGGATTTTGACACTTGGTCCACTCGTCTGGCTCTGGAAGAGCTACTCGACGAAGCCCTGGCGATGCCGGAGATCTCGGGGGAGTTGAAGCGGGAAGAACTGCGTGCGGAGGGGGCGCGCGAAGCGGTCCTTGCGAGCGTCTCGGCGCTCGCAAAGGTCAGGATGGAACGCGAACGTGCTCGGACCGCGTCCCCCCAGCCGATATCCTGGGCGCTCGCCTTCAGGGAAGGGCGCCTGTTGGTCGGCGTAGGGACCTTGCTGGTCGGATATCTCAGTGTTCTGCAGGCCGCCTGGCTGAACATGCCGGTGTTCTTCAGGGCGTTCGGCCTGACAGGTCTAGCTTGTGTGGTCGTCTTGTGTGCCGGGATCATCGGCCGTCGCTTGCCGGAGTTGTTCGTTCGGGGTACGCGGCGTGTCGCAGCTGTGCCGCATCCCAAGTTGATCGCACTGGGTGACCGCTGGGATCACGCACTTCGCGAGATAGTTCTGCCCGAAGTCCGTGCCTACATACGAGACAGCCGCCAGACGCGTGACAGCACGAACCTGGTGTTCGCCGAGCCGGATCCCTTCGAGGAAGGTTCGGAACACAACCTGGTGCACACATCGGCTGTCAAGAGGCTGCGACGGATAGTCGATCGGGCCGATTCGGTCGCGGTCGCCCTGGCCGGGTATCGAGGAGCGGGCAAGACCACTTCGATCCGTTCCCTCGAGCGAGGGTTGCTCAACCGGGCGGGTCAGGCCGCGCCACTGGTTGTGATCGCTTCCGCGCCGGCTGCCTACGAGGCCCGTGACTTCGTCCTGCACTTGCACGCTTTGTTGTGCAAGGCCGTACTCGCGGCGATCCCGCCGGGACTTACCAGGCCGGCGGATCGTGTCCGCTGGTGGACGATGCTGGCTGGAGCTGTCAGGCGCTTGGTTTCCTTCGTCCTGAAAGTCGGCTTCGCTTTGACGGTCGTTTGGCTCCTCTGGGGTGGAACCCCTTCCCGGGCCTCTGCAGAACTCGGTGCTTTCGGTACTGACCTCCTGCGCGGCAAGATCACCATGCAGTTGATCTGGTCAGGCTTGTCTGTTCGGCGTTTGTTGGCCCTCGGCGTCTTGGTCATTGTTCTCTGGCGAGTGTCCTTCGGCGTGATCATGGTTCTCCTCAAGACCGTCTTCCGGATGGTGGTGCGGAGGAGAGAGGCGAGACTCAACAATTTGCAACGTGTCGCGAGACAGCAGCTCGACCGGATCCGCTTCCTGCAGACCTACACGACCGGATGGTCCGGAAAACTCAGCATGCCGCTGAAAGGTGAAGCCGGCCGGACCTGGTCCACGCAGCGTGCCGAGCAGCAACTCACTCATCCCGAGGTCGTCGACAAGTTCCGGGAGTTTGCCCAGTTGGCCGCTGAGCGACTCGACGCGGAGAACGTCGCAGGGCGGGTCGTGATCGCGATCGATGAACTGGACAAGATCGGGGAACCCGACAAGGCGCACCAGTTCATCAACGATGTGAAGGGCGTATTCGACGTCCCGGGGTGCCTGTTCTTCGTCTCAGTGTCGGACGACGCCGTCCTCGGCTTCGAGCAGCGAGGACTCGGCGTTCGCGATGCGTTCGACAGCGCGTTCTCGGAGATGGTGCGGCTCGAACCGTTCACTTTGGACGAAAGCAGGCTCTGGATCGCCTTACGGCTGAGGGGAATTTCCGAGCAATTCTGCTATTTGGCGCACTGTCTTTCAGGCGGTCTGCCCCGTGATCTCAAACGCTGTGCCGTCGAGATGGTCGACCTCGCCAACGAGGTCTATCAGCCGTCGCTGGAGATCGTGGCGCGAAGCCTGGTCACTGGAGAGATGGCGGGGAAGACCCGAGCGTTCACCGCCACCGCGGCGAGCTTGGACCGATCACCCGAACTGGTGACCTTGACCACTGACTTGCTCGGCATTCCCGGGACGGGTCCACCGGGGGAACTAGCCGAACTCGCCGGGCGTCTGGTGCGGGCCGACGGAGTGGACGCGGCCGCGCCGATCAGCGACCTGCGCTGGCACAGCGGCTGTTTCGTGCTGTTCTGTGCGACAGTGCTGGAGATCTTCGACGATACGTTGACGGGCGACCGGCTGGGCCCGGAACTGCATCGGCTGGCCGTCGTCAGGCAGCGGATGGCGATGCATCCGCGGCAGGCGTGGGACGACCTGACGGAGTTCCGGAAGAACCAAGGGCTGAGCTAAGCGGACAGGTCGCCGAGGCCTTCACAGCCGTCATACCGCTGATCGGGTTGGCTACCTTCACGAACGGCTGTGTCACCGACCACTACGGTCACATCCGGACGCAAGAACGCAAGCGGGGAACACAGGAGGCACGAGTGACCGAGCCCGGCTACGCCGACGGCGCGCAGCAGCAGCCCGGAACGCCGGCGCGGGACGCCCAGTTGCTGGAGCGGACCGTGTTCGAGGTCAAGCGGATCATCGTCGGCCAGGACAGGCTGGTCGAACGGATGCTGGTCGGCCTGCTGGCCAGGGGCCACCTCCTGCTCGAAGGCGTTCCCGGCGTCGCGAAGACCCTCGCCGTCGAGACCTTCGCGCGAGTGGTCGGCGGCTCGTTCTCTCGCGTGCAGTTCACCCCGGACCTGGTCCCCGCCGACATCCTCGGTACCCGGATCTACCGGCAGGGCGCCGAGCGGTTCGACGTCGAACTCGGCCCGGTGGTGGCGAACTTCGTGCTCGCCGACGAGATCAACCGCGCGCCGGCGAAGGTGCAGTCGGCGATGCTCGAGGTGATGGCCGAAAGGCACGTGTCGATCGGCGGCCAGACCTTCTCGATGCCCGACCCGTTCCTCGTGCTCGCCACGCAGAACCCGATCGAGAACGAGGGTGTGTACCCGCTGCCCGAGGCGCAGCGCGACCGGTTCCTGTTCAAGATCGTCGTCGAGTACCCGACCGCCGAGGAAGAGCGGGAGATCATCTACCGGATGGGCGTCACCCCGCCCACCCCGCAGGAGGTGCTCTCCCCGGGTGAACTGGTCCGCCTGCAGGGTGTGGCCTCGCAGGTGTTCGTGCACCACGCGCTGGTGGACTACGTCGTCCGCCTCGTGCTCACCACCCGCACCCCGAACGACCACGGCCTCGCCGACGTCGCGGGCTGGGTGTCCTACGGTGCCTCGCCCCGTGCCAGCCTCGGCATCATCGCCGCCTCACGGGCGCTGGCGCTGGTCCGCGGCCGGGACTACGTGCTGCCGCAGGACGTCGTCGACGTCGTTCCCGACGTGCTGCGCCACCGGCTCGTGCTGTCCTACGACGCGCTGGCCGACGGCGTCCCCATCGACCACATCATCACGCGGGTGCTGCAGACCGTGCCGTTGCCGCAGGTCTCGGCCCGTCCGCAGGGCGGCGCCGGGCAGGGTGGCCCGGTCCCGGCCGGCGCACCGGTCAGGTAAGGAACTCGCGTGAAGAACGAGAAGGGCGAACGTCCTTCCTGGGCACCGCCGGTACTCCGCGGGGAGCGGATGGAGGCGGGCCTGCGCACGCTCGAACTCGACGTGCGCCGTCGTCTCGACGGTCTGCTGCAGGGGAATCATCTCGGCCTGGTGCCGGGGCCCGGTTCGGAACCGGGGGAGGCCCGGCCGTATCAGCCCGGTGACGACGTCCGCCGGATGGACTGGGCGGTCACCGCCCGGACGACGAGCCCGCACATCCGGGAGACCGTCGCCGACCGCGAGCTGGAGACGTGGCTGGTGGCGGACGTGTCCGCGAGTCTCGACTTCGGCACCGCGCTGTGTGAGAAGCGCGACCTGGTCGTCTGCGCGACGGCCGCCGTCGCCCACCTGACCGGCGGTGGCGGCAACCGGATCGGCGCGCTCGTCTCCAACGGGGCGGGCAGCATCACGCGCATCCCGGCACGCGGCGGGCTCCCCCATGCGCGGGGACTGGTCCGCAAGATCGCCGAAACCCCGCGTGCCGAGGAAGGTGTCCGCGGGGATCTCGCCGCGGCGCTGGAGAAATTGCGCCGCCCGCCCCGCCGTCGCGGGCTCGCCGTCGTGATCTCCGACTTCCTCGGTGACATGGAATGGCAGCGCCCGTTGCGCGCGCTCGGTGGGCACCACGACCTCATCGCCATCGAAGTCCTCGACCCGCGCGACATCGACCTGCCCGACGTGGGCACCGTCGTGCTGGCCGACCCGGAGACAGGGAAACAGCGCGAAGTGCACGCTTCGGCCTTGCTGCGCAAGGAGTTCGGCGCCGCGGCGCATGCGCACCGCCAGGATGTCGCGGCCGCGCTGCGCCGGGCCGGTGCCGCGCATCTGGTGCTGCGCACCGATTCGGATTGGATCGCGGATATGGTCCGGTTCGTGGTGGCCCGCAAACGCCGCTGGTCCGGTGGTGTCGCGTGAGCCTGACCGGATTCGCGTCACCGTGGTGGTTCCTGCTGCTGCTGGCGGTCGCCGCGGTGGCCGTGGGCTATGTGCTCTCCCAGCGTGCGCGGCGCAAGCGCACCATGCGGTTCGCCAACCTGGAACTGCTGGAAAAGGTCGCGCCGAAGAGCCAGGGATGGGTGCGCCACGTTCCCGCCATCCTGATCGTGCTCTCGCTGCTGGTGCTGACCGTCGCGCTCGCCGGGCCGACGGCCGAGCAGAAGGTGCCCCGCAACCGGGCGACCGTGATGCTGGTGATCGACACCTCACTGTCGATGGAAGCGACCGACGTCGCCCCGACCCGGTTGAAGGCGGCCCAGGAGTCGGCGCGTTCGTTCGCGCAGAACATGACCCCCGGGGTGAACCTCGGGCTGATCTCCTTCGCGGGGACGGCGACCGTACTGGTCGCGCCGACCACCGACCGCGGCGGTGTGGTGAAGGCGATCGACAACCTCAAGCTGGCGCAGTCGACGGCCACCGGTGAGGGGATTTTCGCGGCGTTGCAGTCGATCGAGAGCTTCTCGGCGATCGTCGGCGGCGCGGAAGGTCCGCCGCCCGCCCGGATCGTCCTGATGAGTGACGGCAAGCAGACGGTCCCGGACGACCTGTACGCCCCGCGAGGCGGCTACACGGCCGCGCAGGCCGCGAAGCAGGCCCAGGTGCCGATCTCGTCGATCTCGTTCGGGACCACGCACGGTTCAGTCGACATCGATGGCAAACCGCAGGACGTGAAGGTCGACGACGAGTCGCTGGAGGAGATCGCCCGGCTTTCGGGTGGCGACTTCTACAAGGCGGCGAGCGCGGACGAACTGAAACGCGTGTACGACGACCTCGGTGAGCAGATCGGGTACGAACTGAAGGACGCCGACGCGAGCAGGCCTTGGGTCATTCTGGGGACTTTGGTGCTGATGATCGGGGCGGCCGCTTCGCTCTTCCTGGGGCAGCGACTGCCCTAGTTTCACCTACCGCGCGTGCTATGAACGGTCCGTTACTTGCAAAATTTGCAAGTAACGGACCGTTCATAGCACGGGGCTGAGCGCCTCAGGGGGTCCCGAAGCCGTTCTGCCGCCAAGCCTCGTAGACGGCGATCGCCGCGGTGTTCGACAGGTTCAGCGAACGGCTCGTCGGCAGCATCGGCAGCCGCACCCGGTCGGTCACCTGGGAGGCCTCCCGGACCTCCGCGGGCAGCCCAGCCGACTCCGGCCCGAACATCAGCACATCTCCGGGCTCGTACGCGACATCGGTGTGCAGCCGCGTCGCCGAAGCGCTGAACGCGTAGACCCGGGCGGGGAGCAGCGCCGTCCACGCGGCGTCGATATCCGCGTGGACGTGGACGCGCGCGAGGTCGTGGTAGTCGAGCCCGGCGCGGCGCAACTGCTTGTCCTCCAGGGTGAAACCGAGCGGCTCCACCAGGTGGAGTTCGCAGCCGGTGTTCGCGGTCAAGCGGATCGCGTTACCCGTGTTGGGCGGGATTTCCGGGCGGTAGAACAGGATGCGGAACACGAGGGTTGATCGTCTTTCGTTCACGGTCGCTTCGCCTGAGCGCGGCCGGGTGGCCATCATGCCGGACGAGCATGAGGCCCGCCCGTGACCATCCCACCACAGGAGGGCTTCATGCCTTCACTCCCTCATCCCCTGTCGCGGCGTCGCTTCCTCGGTTATGGCTCCGCCGGCGCGGCCGCGGTCCTGCTGGGGACCGGTGCCTGGAACGCCGCCGGCGCGATGCCGCTCGCTCGCGGTGCCGGTGACCCGTTCACCCTCGGTGTCGCGTCGGGTGACCCGTTGCCCGGCGGTGTCGTGCTCTGGACCAGGCTCGCGCCGAAGCCCTACGAGGCCGACGGCCTCGGCGGGATGCCGCGGACGCCGGTCCGCGTCGAGTACGAGGTGTCGCTCGACGAGCGCTTCCGCGCCGTGATCCGTCGCGGGTCCGTGGTCGCCACGCCCGAACTCGGCCACTCCGTGCACCCCGAGATCCACGGTCTCGCGCCGGATCACGAGTACTTCTACCGCTTCCGCACCGGTGGCGAGGTCTCGCCGGTCGGCCGCACCCGGACGGCGCCCGTCGCGTGGTCGTCGCCGCGCGAGCTGAACTTCGCGTTCGCGTCGTGTCAGAACTGGGAGGCCGGGCACTTCACCGCGTACGAGCACATGGCGGCCGAGGACCTCGACCTGGTCGTGCACCTGGGCGATTACCTCTACGAAAGCGGCGTCACGGGTGTCGGCCGCGGAACGCCGGTGGGGCCGCAGTTCAAGGGCGAGACCTTCGACCTGGCCCGCTACCGGCTCCAGTACGCGCTCTACAAGTCCGAGGCGCCGCTGATGGCCGCGCACGCCGCCTTCCCGTGGATTCACGTCAACGACGACCACGAGGTGGAGAACAACTGGGCGGGCGACATCTCGCAGATCGACAAGGAGCCGGACCAGGACCGCGCGGTGTTCCGCCAGCGGCGCGCCCAGGCGTTCCAGGCGATGTACGAGCACCTGCCGTACCGCATCGCCCAGCTGCCGAAGGGGCCGGACGCGCGGCTTCACCGGAGGCTGAGCTATGGCACGCTGGCCGACTTCACCATGCTCGACACCCGCCAGTACCGCGACGACCAGCCGTGCGGTGACGGCCAGTCGGCGAACTGCACCGAGCGATTCGACGAGGAGCGCACGCTGCTCGGTTCGGAACAGCGGAAATGGCTGCTCGACGGCTTCTCCCGGTCCCGCGCGCGGTGGCAGATCCTCGGCAACCAGGCGCCGATGGGCCAGACCGACACCGACGCCGGGGAGGCCACGAACGTCCACCTCGACCCGTGGGACGGCTACGTCTCCGACCGCGACCGTGTGCTCGCCGCCGCGCAGGACCGCGGCGTGCGGAACCTGGTGGTCATCACCGGTGACAGGCACCAGAACTACGCCTGGGACCTCAAACGCGACTTCGGCGACCCGGGTTCGCCCACCGTCGCGAGCGAGTTCGTCGGGACATCGATCACCAGCGGCGGCAACGGCGCCGACATGACGCCTGCCGGGGAGAACCTGTTGAAGGCCAACCCGCACATGAAGTTCTTCAACAGCCAGCGCGGGTACGTCCGGGTCAACGTCAACCGGCGGCGCTGGCGAAGCGACTTCCGGGTGGTGCCGTTCGTCAACACCCCCGGCGCGCCGATCAGCACGCGTGCCAGCTACGTCGTCGAAGACCGGCGCCCCGGCGTTCAGTCCGCCTGAGCGGGCAAGAGGGCGGCGTACACCTCGCGCACCGACGCGGGTGGCGCCGCCTTCCTGAGCGTCTTCGGGTCGACGAAGACGTAGCGGGTCTTCACTTCCGTGCACAGGTCGCCGCCGCGGCTGATCTCGAAGTCGACGATCAGCGACGTCGTGCCGAGATGGTCCAGGTACACGGCCACGACCAGTTCGTCGTCGTAGCGGCAGGGCGCGCGATAGCGGAGGTTCGACTCGGCGACCACGACGTCGACACCGTGGTCCAGCGCCGCTTCGTGGGAGCCGAAGAGGGCCTTCTCCACTTCGAACATGGCCATGTCGACGTAGGCGAGGTAGTTCGCGTTGAACACGATGCCCTGTCCGTCGCATTCGTGGTAGCGCACGCGCAGCGGCATTTCGACGATCGGTTTCCGTGGCTCGGTCACGGTTCCAACCTACGTGAAAGACTCCTTCCTTTGGCTTGGCTTGAGGGCAGGGTTCCGGCGCAGTCGCATCACCGCTGGTCAAGTGAGTGTTGGAGTGACGGAGGCGGGCTCGTCACAGCGGCCTGGCACCTTCTCGACTGTCCACAGAGGACGCTTCAGGGGAGATGGTGCCCGATTCGGGTGTTTGCGGAGCGGTCGTAAGTGGTGAGGATGGTTAGAGCCAAGAGGGTTTAGGTACCTACTGGTGCTGCGCGTGAAGGTTCCCTTCCCAGTACATGAAGGCCCCTTCCTTGCGTCTAGGTACAGGAAGGGGGCCTTCATGTACCTCGTACGACCTCGTGGCATCAGGCAAAGGAACGCCGCAGGTACCTAAGAGAGGGCTCGCCTGGTAACTATCGCGGTGTGCGGGTGGCGGTGTCGCGTGACCAGCGGGACGACACACGTGACAGGATGGACGACACGCGTGTCGTCCATCGGCTCACTCGCGTCGTCCATCCCGTCATGCGGCTCGGCCCCCTGTCATCTGCCCCCTTGGGGTAGTAGACGATGCCCAGCTCGAATTACCAAGAGCGAAACCGACCAGCGGCTATGCGACTTTGCCGGGACCCTGGCCTCGGGGGAAGGAGCCCTTCACGGGGTTCAGTCGATGAAATCGATGTTCGGATGGCGCGGCGACTCACCGTCGAACAGGTGCCGGTCGCGGCCCTTCAGGTGCAGATCGAAGAACGCGCCGATGTACTCCCGTTGCGCCGCCAGCGATCGGCGGGGATCGATGGTGCCGATGACCGCCTCACGTTTCTCCGGCGCCACTCGCGAGCCGAGTTGCGGCACGACGACCTGAAGATCGCTGTAGGCCATGTGCGTGCTGCCGCCGCGCAGCAGCAGGTCCCGCTTCCAGCCTCGTTGGTTGGCCCAGAAGTCGGACCAGCTGCGGTCGAACTCGGGCTGCCGGTGCGTGTGCTCCAGCGGCTTCCCGTTCTCGTCGACGCCCTCGGCGCCCATCAGCATGAACGGCCGGTCGAGACCGCGTTTCGTGACCTCGCCGGGCACGTAGGCACTGCCCGGGGGGTAGCCGAACGCGGTCGCCATCGCGCCGTCCAGGTTGATCCCGGCGTCGATCCGGCGGTCGTGCACCATCGTCTCGCCGGAGGTGAACCCGCCGTAGGAATGCCCGTAGGCGCCGACGCGGGACAGGTCGAGGGACCAGCCGAGGCCGCGGGGGAGCTGCCGCTTCTCCGCGTCGGGATTCTCGCCACGGGCGATCTTCGCGAGCTGGTCGAGGACGAATCGGGTGTCGCCGACCCGTGCGTCGAGGGCCTTCTTCATGAATTCGGGTCCCTCGCCCGGCGGCAGGGCCGTTTCGAGCCGCCCGCCGGGGAATTCGACCGCCGCGCTCTCATAGGTGTGCGAGAGCGAGACGACCACGTAGCCACGGCTCGCCAGATCGTCGACGATCGCCGAGTACGTCTCCCGAGGGCCGCCGAAACCGGGGGAGAAGAGCGCGACCGGCTTGGGCGCGCCATGCGCGGCGGGAACGCCGATCTCGGCCCGTCGCTTCGCCGACGCCCAGTCGATGGAGCCGACCGGGAGGCCGAGATAGTCCTCGCCGGACAGCGCCTGGTCGATGACGCCGCTCATCCCCGGGGTGAGCCACGGCGCGCGCGGCCCGTCGGCGAACCGGTCCGCCGGATAGGTGACGGTGACCATGAGTTCCCGGCGCCGTTCCGGTTTCCACGGATCGGGCCGGGAACCGTCGACGAGGTGGATGTCGGTGGTACCGACGTCGTGGTGGCCGGTGAGGGCCGGTGCGGTGAGCTTGGCCTGGCCGGCCGCGACGGCGGGGGCCGCCGTGGCGAGCCCGCCCGCGAGCGCGAGGCCCGCGATCAGCGCCGAACCCCGCACCACCCTGGTGTGTCTCGATGACACTGCTGGAGTCCTTCCGGATCGGGGCGGCCGGGCGGCCGCCTGCCTCCGACTCTGGCAGCGCTCCAGGTCGGCGCGCATCCCTCTGAGGATGGAGCGCGGGTCACCCGTGCAGGGCACGGTAGGCCGACGCGGCACCGGGATGCAGCGGGACCTTGCCGGTACCGATCAGCGTCCGGACGTCGAGGAACTGGGTTCCGACAGCGGGTGCGGGGACGAGGTCGGCGGCGTGTCCGGCGAGCACGCGCGCGACGGCGGCCGCGACGTCGTCGGGTAGCGAAGGCGCGGCCAGCAACAGGTTCGCGACGCCGATCGTCCGCAGTTCGCCGACTCCCTGGTAGGCCTGCGCCGGCACGTGGACCTGGTCATATACCGGGCCGTAGCCCGCCCGCAGCTCCGGCAGATGGGCGTCCAGGGGGAGCAGGGTGATCGCGGTGGTCCGGTTCAGCTCGGTGAGCGCGGGAGTCGGGATCCCGCCGGACCAGAACAGCGCGTCGACCTCGTGTGCCGCCAACGCGGTGATCGCCGCACCCAGGAGCAGGTTCTTCGCCTTCACCGAAACTTGGGCGCGGGCGAACAGCCGCGAGCTGAACACCGCCACGCCGGAGCCGCTCGCGCCCATCGCCACCGGCCGTCCGGCCAGATCGGCGAGCGACCGCACACGGCCGTCCGCGCGGACCACGAGCTGGTGATAGTTCTCGTAGACACGGCCGATGGCCGAGAAGGCGATCGGGACGGAGAACGGCTCCGCGCCGGCGAAGGCCGCCTCGGCGACGTCGCCGAGGACGAGCCCGAGATCGGCCCGGCCGTCCCGCAACCGCCGGAGGTTCTCGACGCTGGCCTCGGTGGCGACGGCCGTCGCGCGCAGCCGCGGCTCGGCGCGGTTCAGCTGCTGGGCGAGCAGTTCCGCGAAGGCGAGATAGAAACCGCCGCTTTCGCCCGCCGAGATGACGACCTCCCGCTCCGGCCCCCGGTAACCCGCCGTCGAACAGCCCGCGAGTGTGGCCAGCCCGGCGACTATCGCCGTACGCCTGGTGACGGTCATGATGTCCCTCCCGTGGCGAGGGGGAGTTCGACGCGGACTTCGAGTCCGTGCGGTTCGGCTTGGCGCAGCTCGAGTTTCCCGCCCCGGGCGAGCACGTGCTGGTTCGCGATCGAGAGGCCGAGTCCCGTCCCGCGCGGCGCGCCGTCGCCACCTGCCCGCCAGAACCGTTCGGTCGCCCGTTCACGGTCCTCTGTGGACAGTCCAGGACCGTTGTCGGAGACGAAGACCGTGGCGCTCGCGTCACCGGCCACATAGCCGGTGGTGATCGTGGCGCCGCGGCCCGCGTAGTGCACCGCGTTGTCCAGCAGGACGTCCAGCACCTGGGCGAGATCGCCTTCCGGGCACCGCACGGGCACCGGCTCGTCGTGGCCTTCCGACGCCGCGAGGTGGACTCCCGCGTCGTCTGCCGAGGGACGCCACGCGTCGACCCGTTCGGCCAGTACGGCCGGGAGATCGCAGGGTTCGTCGCCGGATTCACCCGCGGCGAGCCGGGTCGCGGCGCTTTCGGCGAGCGCCAGCGCGAGCAGCCCGTCGAGCAAGGACTCCAGGCGCTCGACCTCCGCGACGGTCGCCCGGTAGGCCCGCTGGCCGTCCCCGTCGACCTGCGCGGCCAGCGAATCCACCCGCAACCGCAAGGCGGCCATGGGATTCCGCAGCTGATGCGACGCGTCCGCGACGAGCCGCCGCTGCTGCTCGGACGCCTCGACGACGGCGTCGGACATCCGGTTGAACGACGTGGCGAGCGAACGCAGCTCGCGGGGCCCCGCGCGGTCGGGCACCTGTGCGCGATGCCCCTCGGTGACCGCCTGGACGCCGGTTTCCAATTCGTGCAGCGGCCGCACCATCCAGCGGGCGAGCAGGACCGCGAGCAGGACGAACAGCGCCGCGACCAGCACCGCGCCCGCGACGATGGCGGCCCAGCGGGTGGCGACGTCGGCCGCCGCCGCGGTCACCGACGCGCGAAGGACGACCACTCCGGCCACCCGGGTCCCGGTTCCCACAGGGCGGGCGAAGTAGACCGGATCCGCCGACCATGGGCTCAGCTGCTCCGGTCCCTTCGCGGGCTGGTTGCGCAGCGCGGCCTCGACGAGCGAGCGGACCACCGGTTCCCCGGCGGTCATCCCGCCGGTTTCGACCAGCGGACCTCCGCGCGCGTCGACCACCACGACGGCCTCGCCGTATAACGACGAATACCGGGCGGCGTCGACCGTCAGCGTGGTCGCGTCGCCGGCGTCGACGGACTGCTGGGCGAGGACGGCGAACCGGTCGACGTCGGCGTTGCGGGCGATCACCAGCTGCTGGGTCCGCTGCGCGGCGGTCGAACCGAACAACGGGATCGCGAACGCGGCGACCACGGTCAGCGCGAGCGCGACGAGGACGACCAACAGCCGGGTGCGCACGGGTCAGTCCCGGCCGAGGCGGTAGCCGAAACCCCGGATCGTGGTGAGCAGTCCCGGCCGGTCGAGCTTCGCGCGCAGCTGGGTCAGGTGCACGTCGAGCGAACGGGAGACGGCGAGGTACGCGTCGCCCCAGACCTCGTCCATCAGCTGCTGGCGGCTCACCGCGGTGCCCGGCCGCGCGGCGAGCACGGCGAGTACGGCGAATTCCTTGGCGGTGAGCCCGATGTCGGTCCCGTCGACAAGCACGCGCCGCGCGCCGAGGTCGATCTCGACGTCCTCGACGCGGACGACGCCGTCCTGCGGCGTGGCCGAGACCGCGGCACGCCGGACGACCGCGTCCATCCTCGCCAGCAGTTCGGCCAGGCGGACCGGTTTGGTCAGGTAGTCGTCGGCGCCGAGCCGCAGTCCGCGCACCACGGACCGTTCGTCCCCGCTCGCGGTGAGCACGAGCACCGGCACCGGCGACACCTGCCGGACCTTCCTGAGCACGTCGAGCCCGTGCATGTCGGGCAGGTTGAGATCCAGCAGGATCACGTCGGCCGCGCGATGCCGGTGCAGCGCGTCGCTGCCCCGGATCGCGTGGGAGACGGTATGGCCGCGCGATTGCAGCGCTTCGGCGAGCGCGTCGGCGACCCCGGCGTCGTCTTCGACGAGCAGCACCCGCACGGCCATACCTTCCCGCCTAGCCTTCCCGGCCGGACACGAGCTCGGGCTCGGGCTGCTTCTTCTTGTCCAGCTCCGAGGTCTTCGAGGTTTCCCGCATTGTGCCGTACACGATCAGCGACACCAGGACACAGCCCGCGACGTAGAAGAAGAACACCGATTCGTGACCGGCGCCCTTCAGCGCCTGCGCGATGAGCTCGGCGGTGCCGCCGAAGATCGCCACGGTGAGCGCGTAGGGGAGACCGACGCCGATGGCGCGGATCTTCGTCGGGAACAGCTCGGCCTTCACGATCGCGTTGATCGAGGTGTACCCGGTGACGATCACCAGCCCGGCCAGCATCAGCAGGAAGGCGAGCACCGGCTCCTTCGTCCCGCCCATCAGCGTCATGATCGGGACGGTCAGCAGCGTGCCGGCGATGCCGAAGAACATCAGCAGCGGACGGCGGCCGATGCGGTCGGAGAGTTTGCCCGCGAACGGCTGCAGGATCGCGGCCACGAGGATCGCGCAGAACAGGATCAGCGTGACCGTCCGGCGCGGGATGCCCGCGGTGTTCTCCATGAACTTCTGACTGTAGGTGGCGAAGGTGTAGAACGACACCGTGCCGCCGAGGGTGAGGCCGATGACGAGCGCGATCTCCTTGGGGTACTTGATCAGCGCTCGCAGCGTGCCCTTGTCGCCCGCGTCCTTGCCGGTGCCGGACGCCTTGGCCTCCTCGAAGCTGGCCGACTCGTCCATCCCGCGGCGCAGGAACATCACCACGACCGCGGCGAGCGCGCCGACGACGAACGCGATCCGCCAGCCCCACGACGTCAGCTGTTGTTCGGTCAGGGTGGCCTGCAGCAGCAGCTGGAGACCGAGCGCCAGCAGCTGGCCGCCGTAGAGCGTCACGTACTGGAAGCTGGAGTAGAAGCCGCGCTTGCCCGGAGTGGCCACTTCGGACAGATAGGTCGCGGAGGTCGAATACTCACCGCCGACCGAGAGCCCTTGGATGAGCCGGGCCACCAGCAGCAGGATCGGCGCGGCGATCCCGATCGAGGCGTAGGTCGGCGTCAGCGCGATCATCAACGAGCCCGCGGCCATCAAAGTGACGGAAAGCACGAGTGCGCTTCGCCGCCCGAAGCGGTCGGCGAACCGGCCCAGCATCCAGCCGCCGAGCGGCCGCATGAGGAAACCGACGGCGAAGACCGCAGCGGTGCCGAGGAAGGCCGCCGTTGTGTCTTTGGTGGGGAAGAAGGACTTGGCGAAGTACGTGGTGAAGGCGGCGTAGGCGTACCAGTCGTACCACTCGACCAGGTTGCCGATGGAGCCGCGCAGCACGTTGCCGACGACTCGCCTCTCGCTCACGGGCGGCGACGCTTCGCCGATCCGGGTTGTCATCTTTGACCTCCTGTGTTCCGGCTCACGGTGAACAATCCGTGACCGCCGGGCAAGGTTTCGGCGCGGTTCCTAACATCCGCTTAGGACGGTCGCGGTTACCCGGAGGTAGGGGTGGCGCGGCTCCGGCGGGCGCCGGGTGTGCCGATAACCTCAGTGCCGTCAGCGCGACAGGACGAGGCGAGGAGAGCTGAAGTGGGACGGTCGGTACTGGTCACCGGCGGAAACCGCGGCATCGGTTTGGCGATCGCGAAGGACCTCGCGGCGCAGGGGCACAAGGTCGCGATCACACACCGCGGTTCCGGAGCGCCCGAAGGCCTCTTCGGGGTGCAGGCCGACGTCACCGACGCCGAGCAGATCGACGCCGCCTTCAAACTCGTCGAGGAGCACCAGGGCCCGGTCGAGGTCCTCGTCGCGAACGCGGGCATGACCGACGACACCCTCCTCATGCGGATGAGCGAGGAGCAGTTCACCCGAGTGGTGGACGCCAACCTCACCGGCGCCTACCGGGTCGCCAAACGCGCCTCGCGCGGCATGCTGCGCGGGAAATGGGGTCGCTACATCTTCATCTCGTCCGTCGTCGGCCTCACCGGCTCGGCCGGCCAGGTCAACTACGCGGCGAGCAAGGCCGGTCTCGTCGGTCTCGCCCGTTCGCTCGCGCGTGAGCTGGGCTCGCGCAACATCACCTCGAACGTCATCGCGCCGGGATTCGTCGCCACGGACATGACCGACGAACTCGGCGAGGACCGCAAGAAGGAGATCCTCGCCCAGGTTCCCTCCGGCCGGTACGCCGAGCCGTCGGAGATCGCCGCAGCCGTCCGCTATCTCGCCTCCGAAGAGGCCGGGTACGTCAACGGCGCCGTGCTGCCGGTCGACGGCGGCCTCGGCATGGGCCACTGACGTCCCCGTTTTCCCGTACTGATCGAAACCACCCGGACTGGAGGTCCCGTGCCAGGACTGCTCGAAGGCAAGCGCCTGCTGATCACCGGCGTCATCACCGACGCCTCGCTCGCGTTCCACGCGGCCAAGATCGCGCAGCAGGAGGGCGCGAAGGTCGTGCTCACCGGCTTCGGCAGGCTGTCGCTCGTCGAGCGCATCGCCAAGCGTCTCCCCGAGGAGGCGCCGGTGCTGGAGCTGGACGTCACCAACCAGGAGCACCTCGACTCGCTCGCCGACCGCGTCCGTGAGCACGTCGACGGTCTCGACGGGGTGCTGCACTCGATCGGGTTCGCCCCGCCGTCGTGCCTGGGTGCGCCGTTCCTGGACGCCCCCAGCGAAGACGTGAAGGTAGCCGTCGACGTCTCGGCGTACTCCTTCAAGGCACTCACGGTCGCGACCCTGCCGCTGCTGTCGCGCGGTTCGTCGATCGTCGGCATGGACTTCGACGCGCGCGTCGCGTGGCCCGCTTACAACTGGATGGGCGTCGCGAAGGCCGCGCTGGAGTCGGTCAACCGGTACCTGGCCCGCGACCTGGGCCCGCAGGGCATCCGGGTCAACCTGGTCAGCGCCGGCCCGATGAAGACCATGGCCGCGAAGTCGATCCCCGGGTTCTCGGATCTGGAGAACGGCTGGGGCGACCGGGCCCCGCTCGGCTGGGACAGTTCCGACCCGGACCCGACGGCGAAGTCCGTCTGCGCCGTGCTTTCGGACTGGCTGCCCGCGACCACCGGTTCGATGATCATGGTCGACGGCGGTTTGCACGCCACCGGCTTCTAGTTCCACAAGTACATGAAGGCCCCCTTCCTTGCGCCAGGCGCAAGGAAGGGGGCCTTCATGTACTTCAGGGGACGCGCATCAGGGGAGAACGGCCTGAGCCACCTGCCACGAGTCCTCGAGCAGCAGGTACTTGGTGATCAGGCCGTCGTCGTTCACCTCGAATTCGATGGTGAAGGCCGTTTCGATCACCTTGCCGGTGCCGCGGATCGTCGAGCGGAGGCGGCCGATCGCGACCGCGTGCGGCCCGTCGACGAGGACGCGTTCGACGTCGAACCGGTCCTTGACGAGCCCTTTGTCGAGCAGATCGTAGAACTCGCGGATCTCCGCCCGGTTCCGGCGCGGTCCGATCCACGGGACCAGTTCGGTCGCACCGGGGATGTCCCACGCGACACGTTCGGCGAACAGTTCCGTGGCTCCGTCGGTGTCCCCTTTGGACATTCGACGGAAGAACTCGGCAAGGGTGGCTCGGGTTCGTTCGGACATGATTCTCCTTACTGGGTAACGGGTTCGCGGAGCAGGCGGGTGTCGTCGGTGCGCTGGACACCGGCGGCGAAGGTGAGCGCGACGACGGTGGCGACGCCGAGGCCGACGCTCACCCAGGCGACGCTGGGATAGCCGAGACCGGCGTCGATCGACTCGCCGCCGAGCCACGGGCCGACGGTGTTGCCGACGTTGAACGCGGCGGTCGTGCTCGCGCCGACGAGCGTGGGCGCGTTGCCCGCCACGGCGAAGGCGCGGACGTTCAAAGCGGGGTTGACCCCGAATCCGGCGACGCCGAACAGGAAGACGGCGACGATCGCGACCGGGGTGGCCGGGCCGGACAGCGCGAGCAGCACCAGGGCGAGGAGGGCGACGGCGAGTCCGACGTAGAGGGTCGCGAAGGGGCGCGCGTCGGCGAGCCGTCCACCGGCGGTGATACCGATCAGCGCGCCGAGCCCGAACAGGGAGAGCACACCCGGCACCCAGCTTTCCGGCAGCCCGGCGACCTCGGTCAGCAGGGGCGCGAGGTAGCTGAACGTTGCGAAGATCATCGCCTGCGCGAACGCGATGACGCCGAGCGCCAGCCAGAACCGGCCGCCGCGGTAGAGCCGCAGTTCGGTCGCCACGTCGGTCTTGGTCGCACCGTTCTGCGTCTCGGGGACCAAGGCGAAGACCCCGATCAACGCGACGACGGTCAGTGCCGTGACCGCCCAGAACGCGGCCCGCCAGCCCGCGTGCTGGCCGAGGAAGGTCCCCGCGGGCACGCCGGCGATGTTCGCGATGGTGAGCCCTCCGACCAGGATGGCCAGCGCGCGGCCGCGGCGCTCGACCGGGACCAGCGCGACGGCGGTGGCCGCCGCGACCGCCCAGAAGCCGGCGCAGGCGACGGCGCTGACCACGCGGGTCGCGAAGAGCAAGGCGTATCCCGAGCTCAGCGCGCCGACGACGTGCGAGATGCCGAAGACGACGAGCAAGGCCATCAGGGTGGCGCGCCTCGGCACCCTCAGCGTCGCGATCGCGAGCAGGGGAGCGCCGACGACCATGCCGATCGCGAAAGCCGAGATGAGCAGCCCGGCCTCTGGGATGCCGACGTTCAGATCGGCCGCCATCCCGGGCAGCAGGCCGGTGATCATGAACTCGGACGTGCCGAGCGCGAACACGCTCAGTCCGAGTACGCAGACTGCCAAAGGCACGGGGATTCCCTCCAGTTTTGTATTGATCAGTCCAAAATTTGGGCAGCGTTGCGCGCGGGGTTCTTCCAAGTGTCAGTTCGCGGCGATCGCGTCCAGTGCGATGGCGGAGACGGCCTCCATCGCCTCCCGTCCGGCGCCGCGCCGGGACATCAGCCGGAGTCCGGCGACGGTGCTGTGCGCGAACTCGGCGATGGCGCCGGGATCGCGGTCGCCGTCGATCGTCCCGTCGAGCTGTCCTTCTCTGGCGCAGGCCGAGAGAAGGGTGAGATGCCGCGCGGTGTCGGCGTCGATCCGCGCTTTGATCTCGAGATCGCGGTCGCCGAATTCGGCCACCGTGTTGACCACGAGGCAACCGCGGCCGTCGTGTGCGACTTCCTCGTCGATCGTGTAAGAGAACAGCGCGCGGAACCGTACGACGCCGGTCCCGGGCTCCTCCAGCAAGGCCGTCCTGGCCACGATTCCGCGTTCGGCGTAGTGGTCGAGCGCACGTATGAACAGTTCGTGCTTGCTGGTGAAGGTGTTGTAGATGCTGCTGCGGCCCAGGCCGGTGGCTTCGCAGAGGGCCTGCGTCGACGTGCCCTCGTAGCCGCGAAGCCAGAACGCGTTCATGGCGCGCCCGATCGCGGCGCGCTCGTCGAATTCCTTCGGCCTGGCCATGGGAGCGACCGTACCAGATTTTGGATCGATCAGTTCAAAACGGGCCCAGTCAGCGTGCGGGGTGCCACAACGGCAAGATGACAGGGTGGGTTACGACGCGCTGCTTTGGCTTTCGTTCGGTGGTCCCGAGGGACCCGACGAAGTGATGCCGTTCCTGGAGAACGTCACGCGGGGCCGTGGGGTCCCCCGGGAACGACTGCTCGAGGTCTCCGAGCACTACCAGCACTTCGGCGGGGTCTCGCCGATCAATCGGCTGAATCGGGACGCGATCTCCGCGGTGGAGAAGCGACTCGCGGCCGCCGGGATCGAGCTGCCCGTCCACTTCGGCAACCGCAACTGGCGGCCGATGGTCGAGGACACCCTCGCCGAGATCACCAAGGCGGGTGCCCGGCGCGTCCTGGTCTTCCCCACGAGCGCGTACGGCGGCTATTCCGCCTGCCGTCAGTACGACGAGGACATCGAGCGCGCCCGCGCGTCGGTCGGTGACGGCGCGCCGGAACTGGTGAAGCTGCGGCAGTTCTTCGACCACCCGCTGTTCGTCGCCGCCTTCGCCGACGCCGTTCGCGCCGCGCACGCGAAGCTGGGGAATCAGCCCGGAACCAGGACCGTCTTCTGCGCTCACTCGGTGCCCGAATCCGCTGACACCGCGTCCGGACCGCCCTCGGAAGGCGGCCGGCGCTACTCGCGCCAGATCGCCGAGGCCGCGCGCCTTGTCGCGGCCGAAGCGGGTATCGAGACCTACGACGTCGTATGGCAGTCACGCTCCGGCCCGCCGCAGGTGCCGTGGCTGGAGCCGGACATCGTCGACCACATCGACGCACTGCACGCGGAAGGCGTCACCTCGGTGGTCGTCTGCCCGGTGGGTTTCGTGTCCGATCACCTTGAAGTGATCTGGGACCTCGACAACGAGGCCGCCGAACGGGCCGCGGAGTACGGCATGGGCTTCGCCCGGGCCGCGACGCCAGATGCCGACCCGCGTTTCGCCGAGCTCGTCGTGGAGCTGATCCGGGAACACACCGAAGGAGCGCCCGCGCGGAAGCTGTCGCCGTTCCCGGCGGCCGGGTGCACGGTCAACGGGGCGCCTTGCGCGATCGGGTGTTGCGAGCCCGCGAAGAGGCCCGCGCGCCCTTGAGCATTGAGGTCAGTCCCGCAATGCCGAGACGTGTCGCGAAAGTTACTTTGGCGTAGGCCGACGGTCCGTGAAGGCCTCCTTGAGGGACCCAGAGTCCCTCAAGGAGGCCTTCACGGACCGCCCAGCTGACCCGAACGTGCGGTTCGATTCCTGCCACTGTCGATGGTCAGTGAGCTTTTCCCGGGGTGGCGGTGATCCTCGACAGGTGGAGGTCGATCAGGGCGATGGCCTCTTCGCCGGACTGATAGCCGAGCAGCACCGCGTCGCCGAGGCCGGAGACCAGCGCCAGCAGAAGCGCGGCTTCGGTGGCAGGGTCGACGGTGGGCACGAACTCGCCGTCGTCCAGGGCGGCGGCGAGCATGGCCGCCACCGCGTCGCGGAGCTGGCCGTGGCCGGTCCGGAAGTGGCCGGCGATCTCCGGATCCTTGAGCGCGCGCATCAGGAAGGCGTTGGCGACCAGCGCGTCGTCCCTGGCGGCCTCGTCCAGGGGGAGCAGGGCGACGAGCAGATCCCGGACGCGGGGTGCTGAGGGGGTGGTGATGCGCTCCTCGAGTCCGCTTCGCAAGGTGGTCGTCGCGAAGCGCAGCATGTCGTCTCTCGACGCGAAGTAGTGCTGGACGAACCCTTTCGAAATACCGGCTTCGGCCGCGACCTCGTTCAGGCTGACCCCTTCGAGTCCCCGGTCGGCCGCGATGCGTCGGACGGCCGCGGCGATCTGCTGCCGCCGGTGCTCGTGATCGACTCGTTTGGGCACCCACTCCTCCTTTTGGCAGTCTGATCGGATTGCAAACTTCTCACCAACTGTTTACAATCCGATCGTACCGTAAAAGGAGGGGTGAGTATGAAGGTGGGCGGTTTCGCCTCGTCGGCGGCACGGGCCGAATACGACGTCGTCTACGAACGAGGCCTGGCGGCCTTGCCCGCGCCGGCCGGGATCCACGACGTCGAGACGGCGTTCGGGGTGGCGCGTGTGTACCGGTTCGGGCAGCCGGGCGGAACGCCGATCGTGCTGTTGCCCGGCCGCGCCGGGACCGCGGTGATGTGGGAACCCAACCTCACCGCGTTGCTCCGGCATGGCGAGGTTTACGCGGTGGACCTCATCGGCGAACCCGGCCGCAGTGAACAGACCGCCCCGATCCGGGACGGTTCGGATCAAGCCGCCTGGTTGAGTACGGTACTCGCGGAACTCGACCTGGCGGCCGTGCACCTGATCGGGTACTCGTTCGGCGGCTGGCTCGCGGCCAACCTCGCCGCGCGGGCGCCGGAGCGGCTGAGGTCGCTCACGCTGATCGACCCGGTGCTGACGTTCGGTGGGCTCACCGCGGGACTGGTCGTCCGCGCGACGCTCGCCGCGATCCCCGGCGTCAACCGCTGGGCCCGGCCGTCGTTCCTGCACTGGATCTCCGGTGGCGCGGAGATCGACACCGCGGATCCGGTCGCGCGGGTGATCGACGAAGGAATGCGGACCTACCGCATCGCCCTGCCGTCACCCAGGTTGATCACCGACGCGCGGTTGCGCTCACTGCGGATGCCCGTGCTGGCGCTGATCGCCGGACGCAGCGTCATCCATCACCCGGACCGCGCGGCCGCACGGGCTCGTGAGCTTCTGCCGCGGGGACAGGTCGAACTGTGGCCGTCGGCGACCCACGCCATCGCGGGCGAAGCGGCGGACGAGGTCAACGCGCGGATCCTGACCTTCCTGGCGGCAGAGGAGACACCGTCGTGACCGGGCAAGGCAGAAACCCGACGCTCTCCTTGCTGCTCTGGGATGTCGCGCTCCCGTTGGCCGCCTACTACGGGCTCCGGCTCGCCGGGCAGAGCGAGCAGGTCTCCTTACTGGCCGGGGCGGTGGTGGCCGCGGCCCGGATCGCGTGGGTCGCCGTCCGTGACCGGTCCTTCGACGGCTTCGCCGCGTTGCTGGCCGGTGTGCTCGGTGTCGGGCTCGTGCTTTCGCTGGTCAGCGGTGACGCGAAGTTCCTGTTGCTCAAGGAATCCTTCGCCACCGCGACCGCCGCGATCGTGCTGCTGGTGAGCTGCTTCAGCCGCACGCCCATGGTGCTCGTCGCCGTGCGGGCCGGTTCCAGCGCGGCGAAACGCGCGGAGATCGACCGTCTCACCGACGAGGTGCCCGGTTTCCGCCGGGCGTTCACCCGGATGTCGGCGGTGTGGGCAGTGGCGCTGCTGCTGGAAGCCGCGGTCCGGGTGCCGCTGGTCTACACCTTGTCGGCGGACGTGATGAACGCGCTCAGCGTGGTCCTGCTGGTCGTTGTCATCGGCGGGCTTTCGCTGTGGTCCGTCCGGTATGCCGAGAAGGTCCAGAAAAGGCACACCGTGACCACGTGAGCCGCTACGGGTGCCTGTCCGCCTGCTCGGCGAACTCCCGCACCGCCTCGTTGATCGCCGCGCACCGGGCGGCGCGGACGGCTTCGGTCAGCGGCCGGAGGGCCTCGGCCCGCCGAAGCGCCGCCGACGCGGAGAGCGCGCCGCCCGGATCGTCGGATTCGGCGATGGCGAGGATCGCCGCGATCTCCTGCGCTCGCTGGAGCACCCGCAGCGCCCGGCCGGGCATCCCGGCGGGCCATGGGGCGTCGGTGGCCGCCCGCAACCGTGCCGAGAGTTCCGCCCGCACACCTGGCCGTTCACTGGCGACGTCCAGTGTCTGGAGCGCGCCCGCGCTGGCGCGGATCGCGTCGGTCAAGCCGTGCTCGGCCTCACCCAGCGGGCGGTGCTCGAGGATGCCCGGTGTGGGCACCGAGTACACGGTCCACCGCATGAGACCTTCGGCGATGGCCTCGGGGACGATGCCGTAGCCGAGATCCGGCAACAGGACGGCCTCCCCGATCCGAAGCGCGGCCTCGGTGAATTGCCCGCCGCCACCCAGCCCCCGCACGTCGCCGGGCACCGGGAGCAGCAACTGCATGCTCTTGGCCCCCTGCGAGCGCAGGGCGAGCAGCAGCTGGACCGGGGTCGCGGCCCGGTTGAACGCGAGCGGCAGGTCGAACGCCTCGGCGGCCGCCGCGTCCGCGGCGACGAAATCGTGGGCTTCGCCCCAGACCTGAAGGGCGTCAAGGATGTCGTCGGAGGCGGCGGCTCCGTTCAGCCACGCCGAAGACCAGACCGCGAGGGTCGCACTAGGACGGCACACTGGATTGATTTTAGTCGTGCTTCCGGCGAAACCCGGAAATGGGCGCGATATCCAGGGGGAGGGCGGGTGAACGTCTCAGCTGGAGTTGCTTCACGTCGACAGGGGCCACGGTCGCGACGTAGCGTCGAACGGGTGAACGATGTTCCCGCAAACCTGCCCCGGACCGCCGGGGACCTCCGCGCGGCGGGTCACCTGCCGCGGTCGATCAAACAAGAACTGCACGACAACCTGCTCGCCAAGCTCCGCGCCGGGGAGGACGCCTGGCCCGGGATCGTCGGTTTCTCGCGCACCGTGCTGCCGCAGCTGGAACGGGCGCTGCTGGCCGGGCACGACGTCGTCCTCCTCGGCGAACGCGGCCAAGGCAAGACCCGGTTGCTCCGTACTCTCACGGGGCTCCTCGACGAATGGACGCCCGTCATCGAGGGTGCCGAGCTGGCCGAGCATCCGCTCGACCCGATCACCCCGGAATCGCGCCGTCGCGCCGCCGAACTCGGCGACGCCCTGCCGGTGTCCTGGCGCCACCGCGACGAGCGGTACACCGAGAAACTGGCCACACCGGACACTTCGGTCGGTGACCTGATCGGCGACGTCGACCCGGTGAAGGTCGCCGAAGGCCGCAGCCTCGGCGATCCCGAGACCATCCACTTCGGACTCGTCCCGCGCGCCCACCGGGGCATCGTGGCGATCAACGAGCTGCCGGACCTCGCCGAACGCATCCAGGTCGCGTTGCTGAACGTGATGGAGGAGCGCGACATCCAGGTGCGCGGCTACACGCTGCGCCTGCCGCTGGACGTGCTGCTGGTGTCGACGGCCAATCCCGAGGACTACACCAACCGCGGCCGCATCATCACCCCGCTCAAGGACCGGTTCGGCGCCGAGATCCGGACGCACTATCCGCTCGACGTCGAGGCGGAGATCGCCGTCGTCCGGCAGGAGGCGCATCTGGTCGCCGAGGTCGGCGAGCCGCTGCTGGAAGTGCTGGCCAGGTTCGTGCGGAACCTGCGCGAATCGCCGGTGATCGACCAGCGGTCCGGCGTCTCGGCCCGGTTCGCCGTCGCGGCGGCGGAAACGGTCGCCGCGGCCGCACTTCGCCGGTCCGCGCTGACCGGCGAGGAACCCGCCGTGGCGCGCCCGGTCGACCTCGACGCGGTGCCCGCGGTCCTGCGGGGCAAACTCGAATTCGAGCCGGGGGAGGAAGGTCGCGAGACCGAGCACCTCGTGCACCTGTTGCGCCGGGCGGTCGCGGAGACGGCCCGTTCGCGGTTCGCCGGACTGGATCTGCTGCCGCTGGCCGACGCCGTCGAATCCGGGCATCTGGTCGCCACCGGGGAACGCGTGCCCGGTAAGGATGTCCTCGCCGCGCTGCCGGAACTACCCGTGCTCCACGACGTCGCCGCGCGCGCCGGGGTCGGCCCGGACGAACCGGCGGGGCGGATCGCGGCCGCGGTCGAACTGGCGCTGGAATCCCTGTTCCTGTCGAGAAAACTCGCCAAGGACTCCGACGACGACACGACCGTCTACGGCCGATGAGCGCGGTCGCGGAGGGCTACTCGTACGGGCCGTGGCACGACGGTCCGGATCCGCTGGCGCCGCCGGCGGATCTGCGGGACGCGCTCGACGAGATCGGCCGTGACGTGATGGCGGGTGCTTCGCCCCGGTCCGCGCTGGAAGAGCTGTTGCGGCGCGGCACCCCGCGCACCGCCGGGCTCGACGAACTGAGCAGGCGGCTCTGGCAGCGCCGGTCGGAGATCCAGCGGCGGCATCGGCTGGACGGCACGCTCCAGGAGGTCCAGCGGCTGCTCGACCAGGCACTGGAGGCCGAACGGCGTGAGCTGTTCCCCGATCCGGACGACGACGCCCGCTTCCGTGAGGCTCAGCTGGACGCGTTGCCGCCGGGCACGGCGGCGGCCGTGCGCGATCTCGCCGAGTACGACTGGCGGTCGGGAGAGGGCAGGGAGACCTACGAGAAGATCCGTGACCTGCTCGGGCGTGAGCTGCTGGATTCCCGTTTCGAAGGGATGAAGGAGACGCTGCGGAACGCCGGACCGGAAGAGGCCGAGCGAGCCAACAGGATGCTCGCCGATCTCAACGATCTGCTGGCCGCGCACGCGCAGGGCCGCGAGGACGTCCCGGAGCGGTTCGCGGAGTTCATGCGCGAGCACGGCGAATTCTTCCCGGAGAACCCGAAGAACGTCGAGGAGCTGATCGACGTCCTCGCCGCTCGCGCCGCGGCCGCGCAGCGGATGCTCAACTCGATGACTCCGGAGCAGCGGGCCGAACTGTCCGAACTGTCGCAGCAGGCGTTCGGCGATCCCCGGCTCGCGCAGCAACTATCCACTTTGGACGCTCACCTGCGAGCGCTGCGGCCAGGCGAGGACTGGACGTCGTCGGAACGGTTCCGGGGCAACGATCCCCTGGGCCTCGGCGAAGGCGCCCGGGCGATGTCCGATCTCGCCGAACTGGACGCGCTGGCCGAACAGCTCGGCCAGTCCTACCCCGGTGCGCGACTGGAGGACATCGACGTCGACGCTCTCGAACGACAGCTCGGACCGGACGCCGGCGTGGACGCGCGGCGGCTGTCCGAACTGGAACGCGAGCTCCGGCGGCAAGGCCTCTTCGAGCGTGCCCCCGACGGTACGCTTCGCTTGTCGCCCAAGGCTTTGCGACGGCTCGGGGAGACGGCGCTCGCCGACGTCGTGAACGCGTTGCGCGGTAGGACCGGCCGGCGGGAGACCGAGTCCGCCGGAGCCGCGGGCGAGCCGACCGGCGCGACCAGGCCGTGGCGGTTCGGGGACATGCAGCCGTGGGACGTCTCCAGGACGGTCCGCAACTCCGTCCTGCGCTCGGTCTCGGTGGGCGAGCGGTCGGTCCGGATGGACGTCTCCGACGTCGAGGTGATCGAGACCGAGCACCGGTCGCGGGCGGCGGTGGCGTTGCTCGTGGACACGTCGTGGTCGATGGTGCAGGAGGATCGCTGGCTGCCGATGAAGCGGACGGCGCTCGCGTTGCACCAGCTGATCAGCACCCGGTTCCGCGACGACGCCCTCCAGTTGATCACCTTCGGCCGCTACGCGACGGCGGTCGAGCTGGCCGAACTCATCGGGCTGGAGGGCGCTTGGGAGCAGGGCACCAACGCCCACCACGCCCTGCTGCTGGCCGGACGGCATCTGCGGCGCCATCCCGACGCGCGGCCGGTGGTCCTGATGGTCACCGACGGCGAGCCGACGGCGCATCTGGAGCCCGACGGCGCGGCGGAGTTCGACTACCCGCCCCAGCCGAGGACGCTGCTCAAGACGCTGTCCGAAGTGGACCGGATGGCGAAGCTGGGCGCGTCGGTGACGGTGTTCCGGCTCGGGGACGACCCGCGCCTGACGGAGTTCGTCGACCTCATCGCCCGGCGCTCGGGCGGTCGAGTCGTCGCTCCGGATCTGGACGGGCTCGGTGCCGCCGTGGTCGGCGACTACCTGCGGACCAGGAAGCGCTGAACTCGCTTACCCTTGCCCGATGGGGTACTCGGTCGGAAAGGTCGCGGCGCTGTCGGGGATCACCGTGCGCACGCTGCATCACTACGACGAGATCGGCCTGCTGTCCCCGAGCGGGCGGACGGCCGCCGGGTACCGCAGCTACAACGACGACGACCTCGATCGCTTGCAGCGTGTCCTGTTCTACCGCGAACTAGGGTTCGGGCTCGAAGCGATCGCGAAGGTGGTCGATGACCCGGCTGTGGACGCGCTGGAGCACCTGCGGCGTCAGCGGTCGCTACTCGTGGACCGGATCGGCGAGCTGACGCGGATGGTCGACTCCGTCGATCGGGTCATCGCGGCGAAGAAGATCGGCGAAGCGCTGACACCGGAGGAGCGGTTCGAGGTCTTCGGCGACTTCCGGGAACCAAGGGGATACGCGGAGGAGGCCGTCCGCCGGTGGGGTGACACCCCGCAGTGGCGGACGGCGGCCGCGCCGCGGTCCAAGGAGGAATGGATCGAGGCGGAGAAAGTCCGGAAGGACTGGGTCCGGCGGCTGCTCGCCGTCTTCGACTCCGGTGCGCCCGCCGACAGCGACGAGGCGATGGACCTCGCCGAGGAGCACCGCCGGATGCTCGCGGCGTTCATGGGGGAGTGCGACTTCGCGACACACCGCGAGCTCGGCGGGTTGTACGCGACCGAACCGGTCCAGCTGGGGTTCCTGGTGCGGGAGCCGGACCAGCGACCGGGCCTCGGCGAATACATCCGCGAGGCCGTCCACGCCAACGCCGACCGGGCCGCGGCATAGCGAATCTGTTACTCCGGCCGTGTCCGGCTCCCACCGGACGGGAACGGCGTGGCGGCTCCGCTTACAGTCGAGGTATGCAGACTTGGTCATCGGTCGACGTGCCCCGTATCCCCGGCACCCCCCGTCCGCTGCGGCTCCACGACACCGCCACGGGGCAGATCCGCCCCACGGCGCCCGGGTCCACCGCCCGGATGTACGTCTGCGGCATCACGCCGTACGACGCGACCCATCTGGGGCACGCCGCCACGTATCTGACATTCGACCTGGTGAACCGCCTGTGGCGGGACGCCGGGCACGACGTCCACTACGTGCAGAACGTGACGGACATCGACGAGCCCCTGTTGGAGCGCGCGGAGCGGGACAAGGACGACTGGGTCGTCCTCGGCATGCGCGAGACGGCGTTGTTCCGTGAGGACATGACCGCGTTGCGGGTGCTGCCGCCGCGGCAGTTCGTCGGGGCCGTCGAGAGCATCCCGGAGATCGTCGAGGTCATCGCCAAGCTGGTGGCGAACGGCAGCGCGTACCGCGCGGACGACGCGGAGTACCCGGACATCTACTTCGAGCACAACGCGACCGGGCACTTCGGTTCGGAGTCGAACTACGACGCCGGGACCATGGCGAAGTTCTTCGCCGAACGCGGCGGCGACCCGGACCGTCCTGGCAAGCGGCACCCGCTCGACGCGTTGCTGTGGCGGATGGCGCGGCCGGGCGAGCCGTCGTGGGAGTCCGAACTGGGCGCCGGGCGGCCGGGCTGGCACATCGAGTGCAGCGCGATCGCGGTCAACCGGCTCGGCCTCGGCTTCGACGTCCAGGGTGGCGGCTCGGACCTGATCTTCCCCCACCACGAGTACAGCGCCGCGCACGCGGAGGCCGTCGCGGGGGACCGGCCGTTCGCGCGGCACTACGTGCACGCCGGGATGATCGGCCTCGACGGCGAGAAGATGTCGAAGTCGCGCGGGAACCTCGTGTTCGTCTCGCGGCTGCGTGCCGACAAGGTCGACCCTGGTGTGATCCGGCTCGCGCTGTTCGCCGGCCATTACCGCGAGGACCGTCCGTGGACCGAGCAGTTGCGCACGGACGCCGAAGCGCGCCTCGCGCGCTGGCGCGAAGCCGTCTCCGTCGGTACGGGTCCGTCGGCGGACGACACCGTCGCGCGTCTGCGTGACCACCTCACCGACGACCTCGACACACCCAAGGCGCTCGAGGCCGTCGACGCCTGGGCGGAGCAGGCGCTGAACCGCTCCGGCACCGACCCATCGGCGCCTGGCCTGATCCGGAACGCCGTCGACGCGTTGCTCGGCATCGAGCTCTGAAACACTGCTGGGGCGGAGGGCTTCTCCGCCCCAGCAGTGTGTATAACGCCCTACACGGCGACGCGACCGGCCTCCAGCCGGAGGTGGTCACCGGCCCAGTCCCGCCGCAGCCACCGATCATGCGACGCGATGACGACGGCACCCGGCGCGGTATCGAGCGCTGCGAACAGTTCCTCGGCCAGCGTGAGCGAGATGTGGTTCGTCGGCTCGTCCAGCAGGAGCACCTCCGGCGGATCGGCGATCAGCAGCGCCAGCGCGAGCCGTCGCCGCTGCCCGACCGACAGCGCGCCCACCCGGGTCCCGAGATCACGCGGAGCCAGCAGGCCGAGGCCGCGCAACGGGGGAGCGTCCTCGCCGAGGGCTTCGGCGTAGGTCCGCTGCGCGGTCTTCTCCGGCTCGGCGAACGAGACATCCTGCGCCAGCAGGCCGATCCGCACCCCGCGTCCGGAAAGGACGGTCCCGGAGTCCGGCGTCAGCGAGCCGGCGAGGACGGACAGCAGCGTTGACTTCCCGGCGCCGTTCCCGCCGGTGATCAGCAGCCTCGACGTCGTCGTGACGTCGAGGGTCGCCAGCCGCAGCCGTCCGGCGATCTCGATGTCCCGGACCGAAATGGCCGTCTTGTCCTCACCGGGTTCGCCGGTCAGGCCGCCCTGGAACCGCAGCGGCGCGGGCGGTTTCCGCACCTGGTCGCGTTCCAGTTCGTCCAACCGCAGCTGGGCGTTGCGGACCCGGCGTGAGATCTGCTTCTGCACCCTCCCGGTCTTGAAGTCGTAGAGCATCTTGGCGTTGTCGCGCTGCGGCCGGTTGTGCGCGACGGCGCGCGCGGTGACGGCCACCGATTCGCGCAGTTCCTTGAGCTCGTCCTGCTCCTCGGCATACCGCTGTTCCCAGCGCGCCCGTTCGGCGCGTTTCTGGTCCAGGTAGTGCGAATACGTGCCGCCGTACCGGGTCGGGCCGCCCAGCGCCGGGTCGAGGTCGACGATGTCGGTGCACACCGCGTCGAGGAACACGCGGTCGTGCGACGACAACACGAGGACACCGGTCAGCGAAGCGAGATGCTGTTCCAAGAACTCCATCGCGGCGTCGTCGAGGTGGTTGGTCGGCTCGTCCAGGACGAGCGTGCCCGGCCGCCGGATCAGCAGTGCCGCGAGGCCGAGTCTCGACCGTTGCCCGCCCGACAGCGTGCCCAGTGCGCGCGCCGGGTCGATCCCGGCGAGCCCGAGACCCGCGCAGACGACCTCGGCCCGCCGGTCGGCGTCCCAGAGATCGTGCGCCTGGGCCCATTCCAGGACGGTGCCGTACTCGTCGAGCACGGCGGCGTCGTCCGGATGCCGAGCGAGCGCTTCGGTCAGTTCGTCGAGTCTCGCCGACGCTCGCCGGATTTCGGCGAGCGCGTCGTCGATGACGTCGGAGAACCGCTCGGTCAGCGCGAAAGGCAGTTCCTGCAAGAGGAATCCGAGGTCGTCACCCCGCAGCACCTCGCCACCGTCGGGCTCTTCGACCCCGGCCAGCAAACGCAGGAGCGTGGACTTGCCGACGCCGTTCTCGCCGACCAGTCCGAGCCGCTGCCCGGCCGAAGCCGTCAGGTCGACGCCGTCGAGCACGACGCGGGCACCGTAGGAGTGGACGAGGTCCTTGGCGATCAGGGAAAGAGACATACGACATCACCGTGTTTCCGCGGACATGGGGGATCCCTGCCGGGCCTCGTGGCTTACGGGAGCAGCGCTCGACCGAAGCCGCCTCGGAGCGGGGAAGGTGCGATGTCAGTTGTCCATGATGCGTACAGTCTAACGCAACCGATGTAGCGTTAGTCAACCCCTTGTTTCGGGGAAGCCGGATCGCAGCCGCGCGGCCTCTTGCTCGGCGAAGGCGCGTCCGTCGGTCATCACGCCGAGAAGCGCCGTTAGCTGGCGCCGGTCGAGCTTGCCGAGGCTGTCGCCGAAGAAGCGGGCCATGGGGGAGTAGAGCTCGGCGACGTCGTCGAGCCGGTCGGGCAGCGGACGGATCGCGATCCGGCGGCGGTCCGCGGGATCGGGGACGCGTTCGACCAGCCGCTGCGTCTCCATCCGGTCGAGCATGCGGGTCACCGCGCCGGTGGTCATGCCGAGGGCTCGCGCCAGCCCGGTCGGCGAGGTCGCGGCGCCGCTGATGACCAGCTGAAGCCAGTGCAGCTCGGTGGCGCTGATCCCGAGCCGTTCCGCCATGGCCGTCTGGAACAGCACGGTGGCGCTGACGAACCGAGGGATCTCCAAGGCTGCCGCGGTGGCGAGTTCTCGCTGGTCGCGCACATGCTTTCCTGAGTCAGTAGTTGAACAGTGCAGCTACTGCTTTGTATAGCAACTGCTTCGGCAAGTTTATCGGGGGCCGCTTGACTTCCCATCGGGTACCTGTAAATCTGAAAGAGCACTTTCGAAAGATTTCTTTCAGATTGGATCGGGTGATGACCGGGTTGCCGCCGCGCAAGCGGATCGAAGACGTCGAGCTGATGCGGGCACTGGCGCATCCGCTGCGTTCGGCGCTGGTGGACCACCTCATGGCGGTGGGCCCGCGCACCGCGAGCGAATGCGCGGTGGCCGTCGGGTCGACCGCTTCGAACTGCAGCTGGCATCTCCGTCAGCTCGCCCAGCACGGCCTCGTGGAGCGGGTCGAGGGGGAGGACGGCCGCGAGCGGCCCTGGCGGGCGTGTCAGGTCGGCATCGAGTTCGGTGACGACCCGGAGTTGCACGGGGCGCAACTGGCGGTCGTGGGCACCACCCTCGCGCGGGAGAAGGAGCTGACCGAGCGTTATCTCGACGCCGCCGACCGGCTCGACAAGGACTGGCGGGACGCGTCCGGGATCAACAACTACTCGCTGCGGGTGACCGCGGCCGAGCTGGACGAGCTGGTGCGGGGGATCGACGCGCTCGTGCGGCCCTATGTCAGCGCGATCCGCGAAGACGCTCCCGCGGAGGCCCTCCCGGTCCACTTGGGACTGCGGGCGTTCCTCCGCATCGACGCCGAGGGAAAGCCGAGCAGATGAAACCGTTGAGAGAACCCGCTTTCGCGCGGCTGTGGATCGCCGCCTTCTTTTCCGAGACCGCCGAGTGGATGCTGCAGATCGCGTTGCCGGTGTTCGTCTTCCAGGCGACCGGTTCGGCGGCCACCACGGCGTTGAGCATCGTCCTCGGCCTGGTGCCCGCGGTGCTGCTGAGCCCGGTCGCCGGTGTGATCGCGGACCGCTGGAACCGGCGTCTGGTGCTGTGCGTGGTGTGCGCGGGACAGGCGTTCGTGGCGTTGCCGCTGCTGTTCGTCGCGGCCGGCGGCTCGGTGTACGTGATCTACGCGGTCATGGCCGCACAGGCGGGGCTGGCTTCGTTGTTCGAACCCGCCCGCAACGCGCTCGTGCCCGAACTGGTCGCCCCCGAGGAACTGATCGGCGCCAACGGCCTCATGAGCATCAACGGCAGCGTCGCGCGGCTCGCCGGCGGCTGGGCGGGTGGTCTTCTGCTCGGATTCGGCGGCCTGGGCTGGGTCGTGGTGGCTTATCTCGGCGTGCTGGTGATCGGTTCGGTCCTGCTGGCGCGTCCGTTTCCGCGCGTCGCCGCGCCGAAAGCGGCAGGACCGCACGAGCCGGTGTTGCGAGCCTGGATCGACGGGCTCCGCGAGATCGGCCGCGAAGGACGACTTCGCCTCGCCGGGGTCGTCGTGATGCTGACGTCACTGGCACAGGGGATGTTCCTGGTCTTGTTCGTGGTCTTCGTGCTCGACATCCTCGACGGCACCGAAGGCGACGTCGGCCTGCTGCGCGGTGTGCAGGCGCTCGGCGGGCTGGCCGCGGGATTCGCCGTGGCCACCGTCGCCCGCAAGGTCGCGCCCGCGGCCTTGCTCGGCTGGGGCGGACTGGCGCTCGGTCTGCTGTCGGCGGTGATCTGGAACCTGCCCGCGCTCACCGTGTCGCTACCGCTGGGTGTCTTCGTCGGACTCTTCGGGCTGGTCGGCGCACCCGGGGTGCTCGCCGGCTCCGGGCTGCTCTCGCTGGTCCAGACGACCGCGTCCCCCGAACGGTCCGGCCGCGTGCTGAGCACCGTGTTCGCCGGCACGGCGGGGTTCACGGCGCTGGGCGCGCTGCTGACTGGCGCGCTGGTGAACGTGCTGGGCACCGGTGTGCTGCTGAACGTCCAGGCGGGCCTGCACACCGTCTCGGCGTTGGTCGTGCTGGGCGTGTCGGCGTCGGGCAGGCCGCGTCGTGACACGGTTTCGGTGATTCCCCGGTCCGGGTGAAGCTACGGTGGTGGAGTGCCGCATCTCTTCGCCACCAGCGACCTCCACGTCACCCATGAGGGCAACGCCCCGCTCGTCGACGAGGTCGTCCCCCGGACCCCCGACGATTGGCTGCTCGTGGTCGGTGACGTCGCCGAACGCGCCGAATCGGTGATCGGGGTGCTCAAGACCCTGCGTGAACGTTTCGCGAAGGTCGTCTGGGTCCCCGGCAACCACGAGCTGTGGACCACCCAGAAGGACGAATGTCAGCTGCGGGGCCAGGGGCGCTACGAGCACCTGGTCGAGCGCTGCCGCGAGATCGACGTCCTCACCCCGGAGGACCCGTACCCGGTGTGGGAGCACCAGGACAAGCCGCTGACGATCGCCCCGCTGTTCGTGCTGTACGACTACAGCTGGCGAACCCCCGCCGCCGACGGGCTGCCGATGCTGGCGGCCATCGAGCAGGCGCGCGAGGCGGGCGTGCTGTGCACGGACGAGTTCTTCCTGCACCCCGATCCGTACCCCAGCAGACGGGCCTGGTGCGCCGACCGGGTGAAGATCAGTACGGAACGGCTGGAGGCGATCCCCGAGGACCACGGGACGATCCTCATGTCGCACTGGCCGCTGCACCGCCACCCGACCGAGCCGCTGTACTTCCCCGAGTTCGCGCTGTGGTGCGGGACGACCGAGACCGAGGACTGGCACCTGCGCTTCCGGGCGGAGGTCGCCGTCTACGGGCACCTGCACATCCCGCGCTCCACGGAGGCGGACGGCGTGCGGTTCGAAGAGGTCTCGCTCGGCTATCCGCGGGAGTGGCGGAAGAGGTCGCGGGGGCCGATCCCGCTGCAACGCATCTTCTGAGTGTCCCTCCGGATGCTAGGAACGGTCCGTTCCTAGCAAATTTGCAAGGAACGGACCGTTCCTAGCCATGAAAGGGTCGTTCCTGACGAAAACCGTCAGGAACGACCTTTTCATGACACTCGCGGCAGGCAGCGGTGGCGCGAGCTCAGCCCCGCCCGGGTCCGTCCTGGCCGGGACGGCGCCGCCGCAGGTACCGCTCGAACTCGGCCGCGATCTTGTCCCCGCTCACGTCGTCCAGCGTGAACTCGGTCTCCGCGTCACCGCGCTCCTCGAGCCCCCGGACGTACTCGCTGATCTCCTCGTCCTCTTCGGCCATCTCGGTGACCGTCCGCTGCCACTCCTCGGACTGCTCGGGAAGCGCGCCGAGCGGGATCTCGACGTCGAGGACGTCCTCGAGTTTGTGCAGCAGCGCGAGCGTGGCCTTGGGGGACGGCGGGTGCGAGACGTAGTGCGGCACGGCCGCCCAGATCGACACCGCCGGGACGCCCGCCTGCACGCAGTAGTCCTGCAGGACGCCGACGATGCCGGTCGGGCCTTGGTAGTTGTTCAGCTCCAGACCGAACTGCGAAGCGGTGTCCTTGTCGTACGCCGTCCCGGTGACCGGGACGGGCCGGGTGTGCGCGGTGTCGGCCAGAAGCGCGCCGAGGGTGACGACGGTGGCGACGTCCAGTTGCTGGATGTACTCCAGCAGTTCGGCGCAGAAGGCCCGCCAGCGCATGTTCGGCTCGGGCCCCTGGACCAGCACGATGTCCCTGCTGATGCCCTCCGGGCGGCACACCGAGAGCCGCGTGGTCGGCCAGTCGACCCTCCGGGTGACGCCGTCCACCATGCGTACGGTCGGTCTGCTGACCTGGAAGTCGTAGTACTCGTCAGGACTCAGCTCGCTCAGAGGGGTCGCATCCCAGTTGAGCTGGAGATGCTCGACCGCCCGGCTGGCCGCGTCACCTGCGTCGTTCCATCCTTCGAAGGCGACGATCATGATCGGCTTGGTGTCATCCGGGTGGTCGCGGCCGGGCCGCTGGGTCTCGTCGACGGGCTCACTCACCGGACCAGCCTACGACCAGACGGCCGTGCGCCGTTGGGCATGTCCGGTGGCGTTCCGGCGCGGCGAAACGCACGGGGCCGACGCAATACGACATTTCGGGCAACTACCGCGGCGCCGACGTGAATCCGGCTCGGCTAACGTGGGTCCCGGAAGGTCCAGCCGATCGTGAGGGGGAGCCGTGACCGAACCGTCCACACCGGACGGACTCGCCGCCGTGCTGTGGGATATGGACGGCACGCTGGTCGACTCGGAGAAGCTGTGGGACGTCGCGCTGTACGAGACCGTCGAAGCCCTCGGCGGCACACTGACCGAGGAACAGCGCCTGAGTCTCGTCGGGTCCAATATGGACGACACGGCCGCGTTCCTGCTCGAGGTGTGCGCCAAGCCCGTCACGCCCGAGTCGATCGCGGAGATGGGGGAGTGGATCCGCGAACGCACGGCCAACCTCTTCGACGGCCCGCTCCCGTGGCGCCCCGGTGCGCGGGAGCTGCTCGAACTGTTGCGGGCCAACGGCGTCCCGATGGCGCTGGTCACCTCCACCGAACGGTCGCTGACCGAACTCGCGCTCAACACCATCGGCCGCGAGTACTTCGCCGCCACGGTCTGCGGTGACGAGGTCGATGGTCTGAACAAGCCGGACGCCAGGCCGTATCAGCTGGCCGCGGAGCTGCTGGGAGTACCGGCTTCCCGGTGCGTCGCGATCGAGGATTCCCCGCCGGGCGCGGCTTCCGCGGCCGCGGCGGGCTGCACGGTGGTGGTGATCCCGAACGACGTCGACGTAGAACCGGGAGAGCGACGCGTGTTCCGTTCCTCGCTGGTCGGGCTCGACGTACCTGCGCTGACCGCCCTCCTGCCCTGACCGCCATGTCGCGTTTCCGCTAGACCGCGGCCCGTGCGGTCGGTGATGCTGATCGGGTGCATGAGGATTTCGAACGTTGTGTCCGCGCGGTCCAGGCGAAGGACGCCCGGTTCGACGGCTGGTTCTTCACCGCCGTCCTGACGACGCGGATCTACTGCCGGGCGAGCTGCCCGGTCGTCCCGCCCAAACCGGAGAACATGACCTTCTATCCGAGCGCGGCCGCGGCGCAGGAAGCCGGGTTCCGTGCCTGCAAACGGTGCCGTCCGGACGCCAGTCCCGGTTCACCGCGGTGGAACGAGCGCGCGGACCTGGTGGCCAGGGCGATGCGGCTGATCGCCGACGGTGTCGTCGACACCGACGGGGTGGGCGGCTTGGCCACCCGGCTCGGCTACAGCGTCCGGCAGGTGGAGCGGCATGTGCGTGCCGAGCTGGGCGCGGGCCCGCTCAGCCTCGCCCGCGCGCAACGGGCGCAGACGGCGCGTCTCCTGATCGAGACGACCGGCCTGTCGATGATCGACGTCGCTCTCGCGGCGGGGTTCGGCAGCGTCCGCACGTTCAACGACACCGTCCGCGAGGTCTTCGCGCTGTCTCCGACCGAACTGCGGGCCCGGGTCCGCACCGAGCCGGCGACCGCGCCCGGGACGCTGAACCTGCGCCTGCCGTATCGGAAGCCGCTGTTCCCGGACAACCTCTTCGGGCATCTGGTCGCGACCGGTGTCCCCGGCGTCGAGGAATGGCGCGACGGCGCGTACCGCCGGACACTGCGGCTCCCGCACGGCCCCTCCATCGTCGCTCTCAAGCCGGAAGACGGCTACATCGGCTGCCGTCTCACGCTGTCGGACCTGCGTGACCTCTCGACCGCGATCAGCCGTTGCCGCCGCCTGCTCGATCTCGACGCCGATCCGGTCGCGGTCGACGACGCGCTGGCCGCGGACCGGTTGCTCGGACCGCTCGTGGCCGCCGCACCCGGCAGGCGGGTGCCGAGGACGGTCGACGGCGACGAATTCGCCGTCCGGGCGGTACTGGGCCAGCAGGTGTCCACCGCCGCCGCCCGCACCCACGCCGCCCGGCTGGTCCTCGCGCACGGCGAACCCGTCGACGATCCGGACGGTGGCCTCACCCACGTCTTCCCGGACGCCGCAGCGCTCGCGGAGATCGACCCGGAAAGCCTGGCGATGCCGCGGAGCCGCAAGCGGACGCTGCTCGGCCTCGTCGCGGAACTGAACGATGGCGGACTCGACCTCGGCGCGGGAAGTGACTGGCAGCGGACCCGGGAGAGGCTGCACGCGCTACCCGGCTTCGGCCCGTGGACCGTCGAGAGCATCGCGATGCGCTCGCTCGGCGACCCGGACGCCTTCCTGCCGACCGACCTCGGCGTGAAAGTCGCCGCGAAAGGGCTCGGGCTCGGCCCGGCCGAGTTCGCCGCGCACGCCGAACACTGGCGCCCATGGCGCGCCTACGCCGTTCAGCACCTCTGGGCGACCGGAGATCACCCCGTCAACCGGCTGCCCGCCGCCTGAGTTCCGAGGAGCACCATGCGCACGCACACCGTCATCGACAGTCCGTACGACAAGCTGACCCTGGTCGCGGACGGCGAAAGCCTCTGCGGGCTGTACATGGTCCAGCAGCGGCATCGTCCGGTCGAGGAGAGCTTCGGCTATCCGGATCCGGGTTCGACGATCTTCGTGGAGACCGAAAGACAGCTGAAGGAGTACTTCGCCGGTCAGCGGAGGCACTTCGATCTCCCGCTGAGCTTCGGCGGCACCGCGTTCCAGCGGATGGTCTGGGAAGGGCTGCTCGGGATCCCGTATGGCGAGACGCTCTCCTACGGTCGGCTCGCCGACCGGCTCGGCAGGCCCACCGCGTCGCGCGCGGTCGGCCTCGCGAACGGGAAGAACCCGATCAGCATCGTCGTGCCGTGTCATCGCGTGATCGGTTCCAAGGGCGATCTCACCGGTTACGGCGGCGGTGTCGAACGGAAGCGGCACCTGCTCGACTTCGAGCGCGGCGGCTCGGTGCTGTTCTGAAGTGTGACGCGACCGGCGCCACACCGGCCCGGGGCAGCGCGACGCGGGCGCGGATGGAAGGATCTCCAGACTGTGAAGACCTTCGATGAGCTGTTCGCCGAGCTTGCCGAGCGCGCCCGCACGCGCCCCGACGGTTCCGGCACCGTCGCCGCGCTGGACGCGGGAGTGCATGCCCAGGGCAAGAAGGTGCTCGAAGAGGCGGGCGAGGTGTGGATCGCCGCCGAGCACGAATCCGACGACAGGCTCGCGGAGGAGATTTCACAGCTGCTGTACCGCCTGCAGGTGCTCATGCTCGGCCGAGGACTGTCGACAGAGGACGTGTACCGGTACCTGTGACGCGTTCGCGTCCGGAGAACCAAGGAGAAACAATGCTGCGTGTCGCCGTGCCGAACAAGGGAGCCCTCGCCGCCGCCGCGTCGGAGATGCTCGGAGAGGCCGGCTACCGCAAGCGACATGAGGCGCGCGACCTGACCGTGCTGGACACGATCAACGAGGTCGAGTTCTTCTTCTTGCGTCCCAAGGACATCGCGATCTACGTCGGATCCGGCGAGCTGGACCTCGGCATCACCGGCCGCGACCTCGCGCTCGACTCCGGTGCCCCGGTCGAGGAGATCCTCGGCCTCGGCTTCGGCGGCTCCACGTTCCGGTACGCCGCACCCGCGGGCCGGGACTGGAAGGCCGAAGACCTGCAGGGCAAGCGGCTCGCGACGTCGTACCCGCGGCTCGTACGCGAGAACCTGAAGCAGCAGGGGGTCGAGGCGGAGGTCATCCGCCTCGACGGCGCCGTCGAGATCTCGATCCAGCTCGGCGTGGCCGACGCCATCGCGGACGTCGTCGAGTCCGGACGTTCGTTGCGCCAGCACAACCTCGTGGCCTTCGGTGACCCGATCTGCGTGTCGGAGGCGGTGCTGCTGCAGCGCGCGGGCACCGAGCACACCCGGCCCAAGGACCAGCTGAAGGCTCGGCTGCAGGGTGTCGTCTTCGCTCAGCACTACATGATGCTGGACTACGACTGCCCGCGTTCGCTGCTCGACGCGGCCATCGCGATCACGCCGGGCCTCGAGTCGCCGACCGTCGCGCCGCTGGCGGACGAGGACTGGGTGGCCGTGCGCGCGATGGTGCCGCGCAAGGAGGTCAACCGGATCATGGACGAACTCGCCGAAACCGGCGCCAAGGCCGTCCTTGCTTCGGACATCCGGGCCTGCCGGCTCTGACCCTGGGTCACAAACGCCATGAACGGTCCGTTCCTTGCAAATTTTGCAAGGAACGGACCGTTCATGGCATTGGCTAGCGGGGCCGGTTCGGCTTCTTGGGCATGAGGTCGTAGAGCTTCTTGCGCGCCCCGTTGTCCTTCGCGCTGCGGGTCACCGACACCTCGGTGATGAAATCCTCGAAGACGAAGTCCTCGTCCGCGGGCACGATCGCCGCGGCCGGATGGTTCCGCAGGTAGCCGTCCAGCGTCTCCGCGATCTCCCGGAACGACAGTGCCTGCAAGGTTTCCGGCGCATACGTCGTGACAGGTACGCCGTGCGCCGCGGCCTCGTTCATCACGACGCCGAGCGGCACGTGCGACAGCATCGGGATCCCGAACGTGTACAGCTCCTGCAACGCCGCCGCCGCGTAGTGCGAGATCGGACGGCGGTACAGGCCCGGCACGAGGCCGTAGTAGGCGATCGGCGGACGGCCGACGGTCTGCTCGACGTAACGCACCTGGTCCGAAAGCAGGCGCAGCGCCCGGATGCTCGTCCGGTCGGGTTGTACCGGCACGAGGATCCCGTGCGAAGCGGCCAGCGCGTTGTTGGTCAGCACGTCGAGCGCGGGCGGGCAGTCGATGATGACGTGGTCGTAGTTCGCGAACTGGATGACCCTGGCCAGCTGCCAGCCCGGGACGCGGAACTGGTCCAGCCGCCGGATCAGGTCGAACATGCCCGGCGACGTCGGGACGACGTCGAACGCGCCGCCCCGCCCGAGGTTGCTGCGCGGATGCCGCACGGCGAGTTCCTCGATCGGGCCCTTCCACACCTTGGTCAGGGCTTTCGCCAGGCTGGGCATATCCGGGGCCACCTCGTCCAGCCCGAGGAGTTCGGTGGTCGCGTGGCCCTGTGGGTCGAGGTCGATCAGCAGCACCCGGCGGCCGCGTTCGGCCAGAGCGGCCGCCGCGCCGACGCTGAGTGAGGTCTTGCCGACCCCGCCTTTCTGGTTGACCACCGAGGTGATCTGCATGCCGAAGCGCTCCCTGCGTCTGTTGTTCCGGGAAGGCTATTGGAAACGGGCTCGGAAAGCGCGTCTATCCGATGGTGTTTCGGTCGCGCGCTACCGGAAGCATTCCGCAGGGCGCAGATCCCGGTACACGTCGCGCCGCGGTGGTCGGCGCCCCGCGAAATGCTTCCGGGGCCTCCGGCCGGAAGAGGGCACGCGACTGCGGTGCACCTGGTCAGAGCCGTGCGGCGGCCACGTCAGCCCGTCTGTCGCGGCCGCACCAGCAACGCCTGCGCTCCGGAGGCGATCGGGCCCGAGACGTCGTGCAGCATGGTCGTCGCCGTGCCGATCCCGTTCGGGCCGACCAGCGTGGCCGCGTCGACGCCGATCCAGTCACCCAGGGGCGGTCGGCGGAGGTGCACCGTCAGCTCCGAGTTGATGAACCACCACTCGCGCGGGTCGAGGAAATTCGAGATCCCGTTGCCGGAGTCCGCCAGGACGAACAGCCGCTGCAGCGCACTCGGTTTCTCCCCTTCGACGAGGGCGACACGCTGACGGCCCCAGACGGTCGCCGGTCCGGGCGTGTCCAACGCGCCGCTGATCCGCCGCCATTCGACGGCGTCGAGGTAACCGCCGTGCCAGCTTTCCGGCCAGCTCGACGTGGGCAGGCCGTCCGGCGACGGCAGCGCGGGACCATCGGGAGTGGCCACCGCGGTGGTGTCCGAGGTCGCGATCCGCCACGCCGCGGCGCGGGCGACGACTCGCCCACCGTGGGAGAGCTCGGCTTCCAGCCACTCGACCGACCGGCCCGGTCGCTTCACCCGGCCTCGCACCGAAAGCTCTTTGAGCGGAGCGGGACCGAGGATCTCGATCGTCACTCGCGCCAGCTGGCTCGCGTGCGGCGCCTCGAGCTCTTCGAGCGCGCGCACCAGCAACGCCGAGGGCGGCCCGAAGTGCTGTGCGTCCGGCGTCCACGGGCCGGCGGTGTGCGGGGTCGGGAGGAAGACGCCGTCGCCTGACGGCACGTAGAAGGCTTCTGTCACAAAGGCACTCTAGGGCGTGTCCTAATCCGCACCGTCTAATCCGCACGGTCCAAAACGGACTCTTCACCGGGGTCCGGCTCCGGCCAGCCGGGATACGGCGGGGGAGTGCCGCCGTACTGCGGGCACAGCGCCTGGTGATCGCACCACGCGCAGAGTTTGCTCGGATTGGGCCGGAAATCGCCGGTCTTGCCCGCTTTGAGGATGGCCTGCCAGATCGCTTCCAGCGTGCGCTCGAAGCGGATCAGCTCACCCTCGTCGGGTGTGTAGGCCAGGGACTGCCCGTCGGTGAGGTACATCAGTTTCAGCTGGCGCGGCACGACACCGCGAAGCCGCCAGAGGACCACGGCGTAGAACTTCATCTGGAACATCGCCTTGGCCTCGCCGATCTCACGGGGCGCGGCGCCGGTCTTGTAGTCGACGACGCGGATCTCGCCGGTCGGCGCCACGTCCAACCTGTCGACGTAACCCCGAAGCAGGACCCCGGAGCCCAGCTCGATCTCGACGTGCAGCTCGCATGCTTCGGGCTCCAGCCTGCGCGGATCCTCGAGGCCGAAGTAGGTGTCGACGAGTTGCTCTGCCGAGGAGAGCCACGAGGTGACGGCCTCGGGATCCTCCTGGTCGAACAGCTCGATCCATTCCGGACGTTCCGCGGACAGGTTCTCCCACGCCGGCGCGAGCAGCTCCTTGGCCTGCGGCGGCGTGCGCTCGGCCTGCGGAAGGGAGAACAGCCGCTCCAGCACGGAATGCACCAGCGTGCCGCGGAGCTGGGCCTTCGTCGGGATTTCGGGGAGTCTGTCGACCGCGCGGAAGCGGTAGAGCAGCGGGCATTGCTTGAAGTCGCTGGCACGCGACGGGGACAGGGCCGGCCGACGGCGCGGAACTTCGGCGCCGGGCGGCGGATCGGCGGTGACCGTGTCGGTGTCGGGCATGGGACGAGGGTATCGCCGGGCACCGACAGTTCTCCGACCGCAACGCACCGGAGCGGCATGATCGACACCACCCGGACGGGAAGGGCGGGTTACCGGCGCCCCACACCTGGGCATCTACGCTCTCACCCATGGCGGTGACGGGTGAGCAGGGCCCGCCTCGACGAGGCGTGGCACCAGAGGGCGGGCTCCTGCTGTTCCGCGTCTCCGGGATCCCCGTGCTGCTGGCCCCTTCGTGGTGGATCGGCTCCCTGATCATCGTGGTGCTCTACACGCCGCTGGTCGGCCGGTTCCTGCCCGGCGCGACGACGCTGACCTCCTGGCTGCTGGCGGCCGCGTTCGCGGTCCTTCTCGGACTCTCGGTGCTCGCGCACGAACTCGGGCACTGCCTGGTCGCGCTGCGCCTCGGCATCCCGGTCCGGCGGCTGCGCCTGTTCCTGCTCGGCGGGCTGTCCGAGGTCGCCAGGACGCCCCGCCAGCCGCGGCAGGAAGGGCTCGTCGCCGCCGCGGGGCCGGTCGTTTCGTTGCTGCTCGGCGGTTTCTGCGGTCTGCTCATGTTCGCCGTCCCGCCGGAAAGCGCGGCATGGCTGCTCATCGCCGAATGCGCCGTCGCGAACTTCGCGGTCGGCATATTCAACCTTCTTCCCGGGCTTCCGCTCGACGGCGGCCGAATGGTCCGCGCCGGGGTCTGGGCGGCGACGGGCCACCGGGAGAAGGGCACGCGGGCGGCGGTCGTCGGTGGCGGCGTCGTCGCGGCGGGACTGGTCGTCTGGGCGCTGTGGGGGCTGGCCGCGGGCAGCGAAGACCGCTGGCTCCGGCTCGGGGTCTGCGTCGTGACGGCGTGGTTCGTGATCCTCGGCGCGCGAAGTGAACTCGCCGCCGAAACGCGCCGAAGCTGGCCCGAAGGCGTGCGGTTGAGCGAAATCATCCGGCCCGTTCTCCAGCTACCCGCCGAAAGCCCAGTCTCGGACGCGCTGGCCGCGTCGGCGGGCCGTGGGGTGGTCCTGGTGCGTGCCGACGGCGTCGCGGCCGGGCTGCTCGACGAGACGGCCGCCGCGCAACTGGCCGGGACGTCGCCGCAGGCGCCCGCGGAGATGGCCGCGGAACCGATCCGTGCCGACACGGTGCTGCTTTCCTCGGAGTCGGGGGAGGAGATCGCCGAGCGGGTCCGGGAAACCGCCGCGTGGCAGTTCCTCGTCGTGGACGACGAAGGCAGGCCCGCGGGGGTGCTCCGGCGCGAGGACCTGCGCGCCGCGATGACCCGGAGCCGACCCCCGGCGTAGCGCGGTGCGGCCACCTGCGAGGATCGGTCGTCGATCAGTTGTTCGCGCGCGTGTGGAGGTTCAGTGTCGGTCCGTGGGCCGTTTCGTGTTGGTGACCGGGTTCAGCTGACCGACTCCAAGGGGCGGCACTACACCATGGTCCTCGCCGAGGGGCAGCAGTATCACACCCATCGCGGCGCACTGGCGCACGACGACGTGATCGGGGCGCAGGAGGGTTCGGTCGTCACCTCGGCGGGCGGCAGCCACTATCTGGCGCTTCGCCCGCTGCTGCCGGACTACGTGTTGTCGATGCCGCGTGGCGCGCAGGTGATCTACCCGAAGGACGCCGCACAGATCGTGATGTGGGGCGACATCTTCCCCGGAGCGCGGGTGCTGGAGGCCGGCGCCGGGTCCGGCGCGCTGACCTGTTCGCTGCTACGGGCGGTCGGTTCCGAAGGCAGTGTGCAGTCCTACGAGATCCGGGACGACCACGCCGAACACGCCGAGCGGAACGTCGAGAAGTTCTTCGGCCACAAACCGGACAACTGGTCGCTCACGGTCGCGGATCTGTCGACGCACACCGGCGAGGTCGACCGTGTCGTCCTCGACATGCTGGCGCCCTGGGACCAGCTCGAGACGGTCGCCGCGCATCTGGTGCCCGGAGGCGTGCTGACGGTTTATGTGGCGACGGTCACACAGCTTTCGCGGATCACGGAAGCCTTGCGGGACCAGCAGTGCTGGACCGAACCGGAATCGTGGGAGACCCTCATGCGGCCTTGGCACGTCGTGAGCCTCGCGGTGCGGCCGGATCACCGGATGGTCGCGCACACCGCGTTCCTGCTGACGGCGCGCCGTCTGGCCGATGGGACCGTGTCGCCGCGCGTCCATCGCCGCTCCGGCAAGGGCTAGTTGCTGGTTGGTCGCTTTCGACGGGTGTCGGGATCGACGCTGGAGGATCGGAGACACTCAACGTCCCTGATCCTCCGTTGAGCGAGTTCATGCCACTGCTCGCGTGGCGCCACAGGTGGGCGTGCTGGCTGTCCGTGAAGGCCTCCTTGAGGGACTCTGGGTCCCTCAAGGAGGCCTTCACGGACCAAGAACCCAGGGAAATCAGGGCAAGCGGGCTTCCGCTCGACAGACATCAGGGCACGCACCACTTGCCGTCGCGTTTCCTGAGCGGGAACGGCGTGTCCTTCTGGCCACCCGCGCCCTCGACGTGCACGGTCACGGTGGCGGAGTCGCCTCTGACCGCGGGCGGGTCGGGGACGGTCGCGGAAACCTTGCCCGCCGCCTCCCACTTCCGCTTGAGCTCGGCCAGATCGGCCGAGGACTGCTGGACGCAGGTGAGCTTGCCGAACGCCGTCGCGTCGTGATCGACGATGGCCGCGGCGATCGCCTTGCCGACGACCTCGACCGCGGCCACGTCCGGGTCCACCGGGACCGGACGGGACGAACTCGGCCGCGGCGAGGGCGTGACGGTGCTCGACGCGGCCGGGTCGGAGCCGGATGGGGCCACCAGCAGCAGCCCCACCACGACCCCGGCCACGACCGCGCCACAAACCACCGCGGCGGCGGTCAGTTTGTGGCTCACCGTCACCGGTGGGTCACTTCTTGTCGGCCTTGATGTCCTTGAGGCACCACAGTTCCGACTCCTTGGCCGCCGTGATGGTGCCTTCCGCCATCTTGGTGCCCTGGGTGGCGCGGTAACGGCCGGTCGCCCGGTCGCCGGTTTCCTTGGCGGGCTCGGTGATCTCGAGCTTGATGGGGTCGAGTGGCTTGCCCTCGTCCTTGGTGTTCTCGCTGCGGCAGACCAGGTCGAGGAAGGTTTTCTTGTCACCCGCGCTGTAGGAGGTCGCGGCACTCTCGAAGACCTCTTGGGGCGTGGCCTTCCCGCCGGGCGCAGGACCGGAGCTCTTGGGCGCCGAAGTGCTCGGCGAGCTGGACTTGCTCCGGGTCGAGCTCGGCTTCTGCGACGACGAGGACGGGGCCTCCGACGGAGCCGCGCTGCTGGTGGGCGGCGCGGCGGTCGGGTTGTCGTCACCGGAGTTCAGCGCGATGACCAGGGCGGTGACACCGCCGCCGACCAGCACGACCGCGCCGATCGCGATGCCGATGATCAGGCCCGTCTTCTTTTTCTTGGGCGGCTCGCCTCCGTAGCCGCCTTCCTGCGGGTACGCGTTGTAACCGCCCTGCTGCCCGTAGGGATCCGGCTGGCCGAACTGTTGCGTGCCGCCCGGGTATCCCTGCTGGGGCTGGGGGCCGCTCTGCGGATAGCCACCTTGCTGCTGGCCGTACGGGTCCTGGCCGTACTGGCCACCCCCGGGGTATCCCTGCTGCGGCTGGGGGCCGCTCTGCGGGTACCCGCCCTGCTGGCCGTACGGATCTTGTCCGTAGCCGCCGGGCTGCTGCGGCGGGTAAGTCATGGCTGTTGCCCCCTAGCTGTTCTGCGAAAATGCTCAACACGACGCGCCGTCCGCCTCCCCGGCGAACGTCGCCCGATGCTAGCCATCGAGCCGGATCGCCGCTCGATTAGGGCCGAACTGATATCGGGAACCCGTTTGCACCCGGACGGAGGCGGGTAATCCGCCGCAGGTCAGGGTAGGTGGACGGATGGTGACCACGGGAGTGCCGGACCCGGCACCGGGATGGCCCCTTGCGCATGGCGGAGGTACGTGCTGTGGGATCGTCCGGAACGCGACGCGCCGATCTTGTGATGCGGAAAGGCCTTTTATTGTCGGTGATCGCCGGTACCGTGGAATGAAAAGCACTCCGAGGAGGTGCCCGATGCATCATGACCTTCCCGGAGGTCGGCGCGAGGAGGCCGACCCTTCAGAAACGACCGGAGCTGGAACCACGTCCGCCGAGCAGGCACGTCAAATTCGCTTCCTCGAGGAGGAAGTGGCCCTGCTGCGCCGGAAGCTCACCGATTCGCCACGTCAGAACCGAGTGCTGGAGCAGCGTCTCGCCGAGGCGTCGGAACGAGTGAGCCAACTCACGGAACGCAACACGAAACTGGTCGAGACGCTCCGCGAGGCGCGTGGCCAGTTGCTCGCGTTGCGGGAGGAGGTCGACAGGCTGGCCCAGCCTCCGAGCGGTTACGGCGTGTTCGTCACCGCGTACGAGGACAACACGGTGGACGTGTTCACCGCCGGCCGCAAGATGCGGGTTTCGGTCTCACCCGCGGTCGAGGTGTCATCGCTGCAGCGCGGACAGGCGTTGCGGCTCAACGAAGCGCTCACCGTCGTCGAAGGCGGCGACTTCGAGCGGATCGGCGAGGTCTGCGCGTTGCGCGAGGTGCTGGCCCCGGACGTCGAGGGCGGCAGCCCCCGTGCGCTCGTGGTCGGGCACGCGGACGAGGAGCGGGTCGTCCTGCTCTCCGATCCGCTGGCCGAACAGCCCCTCAAGCCGGGCGATTCCCTGCTGGTGGACTCGAAGGCCGGTTACGCCTACGAGCGCGTGCCGAAGGCGGAGGTCGAGGATCTCGTACTGGAGGAGGTGCCCGACGTCCGTTACGAGGACATCGGTGGCCTCACCCGGCAGATCGAGCAGATCCGCGACGCCGTCGAGCTTCCGTTCCTGCACGCGGATCTCTACCAGGAGTACCAGCTGCGCCCGCCGAAGGGCGTGCTGCTCTACGGGCCTCCTGGCTGCGGTAAGACCCTCATCGCCAAGGCGGTGGCCAACTCGCTCGCCAAGAAGGTCGCGGAAGCACGCGGCGCCGCGGCGGACGGGAAGTCCTACTTCCTGAACATCAAGGGTCCGGAGCTGTTGAACAAGTTCGTCGGGGAGACCGAGCGGCATATCCGCCTGATCTTCCAGCGGGCTCGGGAAAAGGCCTCCGAAGGCACCCCCGTGATCGTGTTCTTCGACGAGATGGACTCGATCTTCCGCACCCGCGGTTCGGGCGTGTCCTCGGACGTGGAGACCACGATCGTGCCGCAGCTGCTCTCGGAGATCGACGGTGTCGAGGGCCTGGAGAACGTCATCGTCATCGGCGCCTCCAACCGTGAGGACATGATCGACCCGGCGATCCTGCGGCCGGGCCGGCTCGACGTCAAGATCAAGATCGAGCGTCCGGACGCCGAAGGCGCGAAGGACATCTTCTCCAAGTACCTGTCCGATGGCCTGCCGATCCACGCGGACGACCTCGCCGAGTTCGGCGGGGACCGCAGGGCGACGTTCGACGCGATGATCCAGCACACGGTCGAGCGGATGTACGAGGAGACGGACGAGAACCGGTTCCTCGAGGTCACCTACGCCAACGGTGACAAGGAAGTCCTGTACTTCCGCGACTTCAACTCGGGCGCGATGATCCAGAACATCGTGGACCGGGCGAAGAAGTCGGCGATCAAGTCGGTGCTGGAGACCCAGCAGCCCGGCCTGCGCGTGCAGCACCTGCTGGACGCGATAGTCGACGAGTTCGCGGAGAACGAGGACCTGCCCAACACCACCAACCCGGACGACTGGGCCCGGATCTCCGGCAAGAAGGGCGAGCGGATCGTCTACATCCGCACGCTCGTCACCGGCAAGAACCAGGATTCGGGGCGGGCGATCGACACCGCCACGAACACCGGTCAGTACCTGTAAAGCAAGCCGAAAGGGCCCTTCGCCGCAGCGCATGCGGTGAGGGGCCCTTTCGCGTCACACGGATACGGGTTCCAGGGCTTTCCTGCGCGCGCTCAGCCGCCCGTGTGCGGCCAGGATGCCGAGGACTACGAGCAGCGCGCCGACAGGCTGGTTCCACGCCAAAGGTTCGTCGAGGACCAGGACACCGAGCAGCACGCCGACGACAGGCGTGAGGTAGGTCACCGCCGACGCGTTCGATGCGCCCCACGCCGCGATGATCGACGCGTTCCAGGCGTAGGCGAGCCCGGTGCCCAGCGCCCCGAGCGCGATCATGCTGAGGACGATCGGGGTGTCGAGGCGCACGGGCGTCGTCGCGATGAACGGCGCGAGCACCAGCATCACGACGGCGCCGCAGCAGACCTGCCCGAGCGCGATGGTCGGCGCGTCGAGGTTCCGCCCGGAGATGAACCGTCGCACGTAGACGAACGAGATCCCGTAACAGGTCGTCGCGCCGAGGCACGCCAGTTGCGCGGTCAGTTCGTGGGAGACGTCGATCCCTTGCCAGACCCCGACGATGGTGAGCACGCCGAGGAAGCCGAGGACCAGGCCGGTCGTACGGGCCTTCGTGAAGCGTTCCGACGGCAGGGCCGCAGCGGCGATGAGCATGGTGATCAGCGGGGTCGTCGCGTTGAAGATGCTGGCAAGCCCGGACGAGATGTACTGCTCGGCCCAGGAGAAGAGCAGGAACGGGATGACGCACAGCAGCACGGAGACGACCGCGAGATGCCCCCAGAGTGCCGGGTCGCGGGGGAGTGGCTTGCGGCGCCAAGCGGCGATGGCGATCAGGGCCACCGCGCCGAGGCAGACGCGCGAGAGCGCCACCTGAGCCGGTGACAGACCGGTGAGACCGATCTTGATGAACAGAAAACTCGCGCCCCACACGATCGCGAGGGCCGCGAACCGGATCGCGATACCGAAACGTCCCAATTGTCCTTCTCCCGAGTTCGCGTCTTCCGGCTCAGTGAATCGGGAATCCACTGTGTACTCCAGCGGTTTTCGGACGATGTGTTCCACGCCTCCGCGTGCCGGTCCCGCCCGATGCGCGTATAACGACCTATACTCAGCGGCTGTGAGTGAATCCTCTGGGCGCCCGCGCGCGCCGATCACCGAAGCCGATGTTCTGGCATGGCTGGAAACAACGGCGGCCGCCGTGCGAGCGGGGGAGGTGAGCGCCCCCGAACTCATCGAGATCCTGGGAGAGTTGCGCCGCGCCTCCGCGGCTTGTGCCGACGCCTCCGACTGGGCGCTGCTCGCCGCCAGGGAAGAGGGCGCCAGCCTCCGTCAGATCGCGCCCGTCTTCGGCAAGGGTTACGTTCGAGCCCCGGCGGCCCGCCTCGAAAAGCTCCATCGGCAGGCGCAGAACTCGAGTCAGTGGCTCGCGATTCTCCGCCACAAGAACGAAGGAGCCCGGTGACGGCCTCGGAAACCCAGGTCGGCGACCGGATCGTCGTCGGATTGGCGGCGCTCGGCAGGCCCGCGTACATCAACCTCGGCCGGGTCGACGCGCTGCCGCCCGGACGCGAGTTCGAGGCGATGCGCGCGGCGACTTACGACGTGCTGGACGACGCGTATCGCGCCGGCGTCCGGTGGATCGATGTCGCCCGTTCGTATGGTTCCTCGGAGGAGTTCCTCGCCGGTTGGCTCGCCGATCGCACGCCGGCCGACGTGACGGTGTCGAGCAAATGGGGCTACCGCTACGTGGGGGAATGGAAGCTCGACGCGGAGGTGCACGAGGTCAAGGAGCACACCGCGGCGCGCTTCGCCGAACAGTGGGCGGAAACCGTTGACCTGCTGGGTGAAGCGGTCTCGCTCTATCAAGTCCACTCGCTCACTGTGGACAGTCCACTGTTCACCGACGACCGGCTGATCGGCGCGCTGGCCGAACTCGCCGCCGACGGTGTCCCGGTGGGGTTCTCCACGTCCGGCCCCGCGCAGGCCGACGCGATCCGCCGGGCGTTCGGGCTGGAGGTCTCCGGAACGCCGGTCTTCAGTGCCGTGCAGTCGACGTGGAACCTGCTCGAACCCTCCGCCGGCCCGGCGCTCGCGGAAGCGCGCGCCGCCGGGAAACGGGTGCTGGTCAAGGAAACCGTCGCGAACGGACGGCTCGTGGTCGAGCCGCCGCCACCGCTCGCGCGGATCGCGCGGGAGCGCGGGACCGGTCCGGACGCGGTGGCGATCGCGGCCGTGCTGGCGCAGGACTGGCGGCCGGTCGCGGTCATCGGCCCGTCGAGTACGGCCCAGCTGGCGGAGAATCTCCTTGCCGCGAAGGCGAAGCTGACCGCGGACGAACTCGCGGAGCTGGCCGCGCTCGCGGAAGAACCGGTCGCCTACTGGCGGCACAGGTCCTGCCTCGGCTGGCATTGAGGGGCTGGACTAGTCTCGCGGCAAACGTCTGGCGGGTCACCGGGGAGGCTTGAGGGTGCGTCATCGGCAGGTGCTCGCGGTGGCGACGGTCGCGCTGTTCGGATTGTCGGGATGCGCCGACCGCCCCAACGACCTCGACACCTATTACGACGACCCGACACCGACGCCCACGGTCGAACCCGCGCAGCCGTCGGTGAAGCCGCAGGCCGCGCCGGTGCCGCCGTCCTCGACCCCGGCTCCGGTCCCCGCGGCCGTTTCCGCCGCGCTGCTGACCGACGAGGACGTCGCCGAGGAAGAAGTCGTCCCCGGTGGGAGCAAGGTGTCCGGCTGTCTGACCGGACTCACTCGCGGCACGAGCCGCTCGGCGACGTGGTCGTATCCGAGTGGCTCGAAGCTGGAGCACCAGGTCACCGAGTACACCGACCGTGACGCCTCGGACGTCGTCATCCAGGCGGACTGCGAAGGCAAGAAACTCACGCTGACGAAGCAAGCCGGCGTCGAGATCCAGCGCGCTTGGTGCGAGGGCACGACGTGCACCGTGTTGCTCGCCAAGGGGAAGCTCGTCTCCGCCCTCAGCGTGACTGCCGGAACCGGGGCGCGGGCGACGGACACGGCGAAGCGGCTGTTGCCGGTCGTCGCGCAGCGCCTCCGTTCGGCCTAGGCCGCTTCCCGCCGGAACCACTCCAGCGCGCCGAGACGGCCGTCCGGGATGAACCGGCTTTCCGGATCGTCGAGCCACGAGCGCAACTCCCCCAGCGTCAGCCAACGTCCTTCCACGACTTCGGACGGCTGATGGACGAAGGGGCCGTCCCATCGCGTTTCGAACGCGAAGTTGTGGCAGCGGATCGTGTCGTCGTCGGTGACATGGACGAAAAGCGGCCGCAGTTCCACTCCGTGAACACCCAGTTCTTCGGCGAGTTCCCGGCGTGCGCACTCCTCCGGTGTCTCACCCGCCGCGACGATGCCACCCGCCCAGCAGTCCCAAGTGGAGGGATAGACGTCCTTCGTGGGAGTGCGCAGGTGCACGTAAACGGAGCCTCCGTCACTCGAACGGACCAACACCACGCCCGCCGCGTGCCACAGTCCCTCGGCGCGGACCCGGGAGCGGGTGGCCGCTCCCACCACGATCGCGTCGAGGTCATAGAGCGCAACGAGTTCGTCACTGCCTGACATGGGGGGCATCGTCGCACGGCCCCGACCCCGTAGGGTGGTGGGTATGCGGCGGATCATGGGAACCGAAGTCGAGTACGGCATCGCGGTGCCGGGCGACGCGACGGCGAACCCGGTACTCACCTCGACCCAGGTCGTGCTGGCCTACGCGGCCGCGGCCGACATCCCGCGGGCGAGGCGGGCACGGTGGGACTACGAGGTGGAATCGCCACTGCGCGACGCCCGTGGGTTCGACCTGACCGGCCCGAGCGGCCCCGGGCACGATCCCGACGTCGAGGACCTCGGCGCGGCGAACGTCATCCTGACCAACGGGGCGCGGCTGTACGTCGATCACGCGCACCCCGAGTACTCGGCCCCCGAGGTGACGAACGCGCGCGACGCGGTCATCTGGGACAAGGCGGGCGAACGGGTCATGGAGGAGGCGGCGCGCAAGGCCGCCACCGTCCCCGGGCAGCCGCCTTTGCAGTTGTACAAGAACAACGTCGACGGCAAGGGCGCGAGCTACGGCACGCACGAGAACTACCTGATGCAGCGCTCGACCCCGTTCACCGCGGTGATCGCGGGGCTGACGCCGTTCTTCGCGTCCCGGCAGGTGATGACCGGTTCGGGACGGGTCGGTGTCGGGCAGCAGAGCGAGGAAGCCGGTTTCCAGCTCTCGCAGCGCTCCGACTACATCGAGGTCGAGGTCGGGCTGGAGACGACGCTCAAGCGCGGGATCATCAACACCCGCGACGAGCCGCACGCCGACGCGGACAAGTACCGCCGTCTGCACGTCATCATCGGCGACGCGAACCTGGCCGAATACTCGACGTACCTCAAGGTCGGCACGACGGCGCTGGTGCTGGACCTGATCGAGGCGGGCATCCGGTTCGACGACCTCAAGCTGGACGAGCCGGTGCGGGCCGTGCACCAGATCAGCCACGACCCGACGCTGAAGGCGAAGGTGTCGCTGGCCAACGGGCGCAAGTACACCGGGCTGGATCTGCAGTTCGCCTATCACGAGATCGCGTCGGCGAACCTGGAGCGCACCGGCGCGGACGAGGCATCCAAGGAGGTCCTGCGGGTCTGGGGCGAGATCCTGGACGCACTGGCGCGGGACCCCCAGGAATGCGCGGACAGGCTGGACTGGCCGGCGAAGCTGCGGTTGCTCGAGGGCTACCGCGCGCGGGACCAGCTGGCCTGGGGCGCGCCGCGGTTGCGGCTGGTCGACCTGCAGTACTCGGATGTCCGCTTGGACAAGGGCCTGTACAACAGGCTCGTCACCAGGGGTTCGATGAAGCGCCTGGTGACCGAGGAGGAGGTGCTGGAGGCGGTCACGACGCCGCCTTCGGACACCAGGGCCTATTTCCGGGGCCGCGCGCTGGAGAAGTACGCCAGCTCCATCGCCGCGGCGTCGTGGGATTCGGTCATCTTCGACGTCGGCAGGGAATCGCTGGTGCGGATCCCGACGTTGGAGCCGTTGCGGGGCACGAAGGCCCACGTGGGGAAGTTGCTGGACGACTCCGCGACCGCCGAAGAGCTGGTGGAAGCGCTCACCGGTTCGGACTAGCGGGATTTCCTTTCATCGGGGTTAAGCGATCACGGATCCCGCGGAATGTCGGGACCGCTGGGTAGGCTAGGAAACATCGGCCACACCGGGAGGCGAGATGGCTCAGGAAAAGATCGAAAAGCACGGCGGCGGCGACTCGGACGAAGAGTTCGAAGACGGCGGTCCGGCGGGCCAGGAACGGCGCGAGAAGCTCGGCGAGGACGTCGACACGATCCTCGACGAGATCGACGACGTGCTCGAGGAGAACGCCGAGGACTTCGTCCGCGCCTACGTGCAAAAGGGTGGCGAGTAACTCGTCTTCCGGCGGTCCTCGCGGCCGCCTGTGCGGAGCCGGCGGATCACACAGATGGGAACTTTGAGCACGTATGGAACACACCTCGGGTAAGTCGGCGCTGCCCGCCGCGTACTTCTCGTCGGCGACCTCGTCGTTCTCGGACTTCCTCCGGGCGCAGGCGCCCGAGCTGCTCCCGGAGCGGCGGGTTTCGACCGGGGCGGGCGGGTTGGACGCCCCGCACGGGACGACGATCGTCGCGATCAAGTTCGCGGGCGGGGTGCTGATCGCCGGTGACCGGCGGGCCACGTCGGGCAATCTGATCGCTTCGCGTGACATGGAGAAGGTGCACGTCACCGACGAGTACTCGGCGGTGGGCATCGCGGGTTCGGCCGGGCTCGCGATCGAGATGGTGCGGCTGTACGCGGTCGAACTCGCGCATTACGAGAAGATCGAGGGTGTTTCGCTCTCGCTCGACGGCAAGACGAACAAGCTCGCCGGGCTGGTGAAGTCCAATCTCGAGATGGCGATGGCGGGGCTGGCCGTGCTGCCGTTGTTCGTCGGGTACGACCTCGACGCGGAGGACACGAAGCACGCGGGCCGGATCATCTCGTACGACGCGACGGGCGGACGTTACGAGGAGAGCGCCGGCTACCACGCCATCGGTTCGGGATCGCTGTTCGCGAAGGGCTCGCTGAAGAAGCTGTACGACCCGGACGCGGACGTCGAAGCCGCGATCCGGACGGCGGTGGAGGCGTTGTACGACGCGGCGGACGACGACACGGCGACCGGCGGGCCGGATCTGGTGCGCCGGATCTTCCCGACGATCGTGACGGTCACCGCGGAGCAGGGTGCGGTGGCGTTGCCGCTCGAGCAGACGACCGCGGTGGCCGAGGCCATCGTGGCCGCACGAGCCGAGCGCGGGCGCTAGCCCTCCCTGTCCCTTCCCGATGAGAGCCCGAAAGAGCGGAGCACCACAGTGACGATGCCGTTGTACGCCTCTCCCGAGCAGCTGATGCGGGAGCGTTCCGAGATCGCGCGCAAGGGCATCGCGCGTGGCCGGAGCGTGGTCGTGCTCAAGTACCGCGGTGGCGTGCTGTTCGTGGCCGAGAACCCCTCGGCGACGTTGCACAAGGTGTCGGAGATCTACGACCGGATTGGTTTCGCGGCCGTGGGCCGCTACAGCGAGTTCGAGAACCTTCGCGTCGCCGGCATCCGGCACGCGGATCTGAAGGGCTACCAGTACGACCGGCGGGACGTCAGCGCGCGTGCGCTGGCGAACGCGTACGCCGCGACGCTGGGCAGCATCTTCACCGAGCAGCTGAAGCCGTTCGAGGTGGAGGTCTGCGTCGCCGAGGTCGGCGCGACCGCGGCCGAGGACCAGCTGTACCGGTTGACCTACGACGGTTCGATCTTCGACGAGCCGAAATTCGTCGTGATGGGCGGTCAGGCCGACACGCTCACCACGAAGCTCAAGGAGAGCTTCGAGTCGGACATGGAGCTGGAAGCGGCGCTTGGCGTCGCGGTAAAGGCGTTGCGCGCCAACACCCCCACGCCCGCGAACGGCGACTCGGACCCGGTGAAGCTCGAGGTCGCCGTCCTGGAACGGGAGCGACGCGGCCGCAAGTTCCGCCGGGTCGCCGGTGCCGCGCTGGACGTGCTTCTGCCCGCTGAGCCGGAGGAGCCCGCGGAGGACGAAGCCGAGGGCGAGTCCAAGAAGGACTGAGTCTCAAGTACACGAAGGCCCCCTTCCTTGCGCTGGACGCAAGGAAGGGGGCCTTCCTGTACTTTCGGCGGGTCGCGGTACACAGTGGACGCGGCGGTGAGTGTTGGGTGCAGGTGGTGGGGGGGGGGGGGGGGGGGGGGGGGGGGGGGGGGGGGGGGGGCCCCCCCCCCCCAACAACACACCACCCCCCACCCCACACCCCCCCCA
>NZ_JBVJCE010000026.1:83161-112658 GCF_055588925.1 Amycolatopsis sp. NPDC041971
TGAGGGGCCTTTGTTGTTTTTGTTTGTGGTTTGGTTTCTCGGTCTCCCTCTCCTTCCCCCCCCCCCCCCCCCCCCCCCCCCCCCCCCCCCCCCCCCCACCTGGACCCACTGGGCTCCCGCAACCGTTGACACGCCGAACGTCGTGAAGGCCTCCTTCCCCACCTTGAGGGTCAGGGTTCCGGCAAAGTCGCATAGCCGCTGGTCGGTGGCGCTTTTGGTGATTCGAACTGGACTTCCGACGGGGGTGGATGACAGGGTGTCTTGAGCGTCAATCGTCCACAAAGGACACTATCCGGCCGCTGAATGCCCATTTGATGTGTTTATGTACGTTTTTCGACTGGGGTCGCGAGTGAAATTTAGGGCTAGAACCCTCTTTTTCACTTACGACCCGGTCGAAAAACGCCCAAATCGGGCACTGTAGCCGGGAAGGCGTCCTATGTGGACAGTCGAGAAAGATGTCAGGCGACTGTGACGAGCCCGCCTCTGTCACCGCAACACCCACTTGACCAGTGTTTATGCGACTAGGCCTCCTTCCCCACCTTGAGAGTAGGGAAGGAGGCCTTCACGGCATCAGGTCGCGTCGGTCAGCGACCGGCTCGGCCTCAGGCGGGGCCGGTGCCCCACCACTGGCTGCGGCCACCGGCGATGAAGCTCCACAGCTGGAGCCGCGTGCCGTTGCCGGCCGAGTTGCCCTCGGCGGTCAGGTAACGGCCGCTGCTCGGGTTCTGGAAGCGGACGTAACCCTCGGGGTTGACGGTGCCGCCCCACCACTGGTTCTTGGCACCGGCGACGAAGTCCCAGAGCTGGACGATGGTGCCGTTCTTGTTGATGGTGTTGAGGTCCGCGTCCAGGTAGCGGCCGCTGGCCACGTTCTGGAAGCGGGTGTAGCCCTCGGGGTTGTCGGTGATGTAGAACGCCTGGTGGTCCGCGTCGAAGTTGCAGTCCCAGAGCTGCATTCGGGTGCCGTTGCGGTTGATGGTGTTCAGGTCGGCGTCCCAGCACTTGTTCGCGTCGAGCCCGGACGGGATGAGGAACATGTCCGCGTCGGCGAGGCCGGCGGCCTGCGTGCGCGCGCCGGTGGAGGTGCGCTTGACCGGGATGAGCTTCATGCCGTGCACGGTGACCGTCTTGAACCCGTCGCCGGTGGGCTGCGGGGCCGCGGTGGCGGCGGGCGCGGTGACCAGGGTCAGGACACCCGCGGCGGCGGCGATGATTCCCGCCAGGCGCTTCATTTTCGTCATTTTCTCTCCCCTTGTGGAAAGCGTTTTCTCCCAGTGAGATGAGGGGAAGAGCAGAGGTCAGCAGGCCGCGACGAAACGCGGCCCGTAGGCGCTGCCGGTGAATCCCCCTCGTGGAAGGCTCCGCGTAAACCCCCGAGTAGCGGACCTTCTCCGAACATCATTCAGGTTCGAACCACGGCCGTCGAGGAGATTTCCGGGGGCGGCAATAGGGCAGTTCAGCGATGTAACGGAATGGCCTGGCTCGCGATCACACGGCGACGACTTCGAGCAAGGCGAGGCTATCCGTGCGTATCGAGCTGACGTTGCAGGACCTGACGCGCGTCCGGCTCGCGCCCGAAGCCGATCCCTTGGCCGAGCTGGTTTCCAGTCTTCAGATCCTGCAGCGGCGCGACGCGGGCTCGGCGTTGTTCAATCGGTGGCGGCACCGTGTCCGGCTCGGGTTGACGGAGTCGGCTTCGGTGCTGCTGTGGTTGTGCCGCCCGTACGCGCCCATTCCGGCGTTTCTCGTTCCGGAAGCGGAGGAAGCGGGTTTGGAGGCAGGGCTCGCGGAGATCGTCCGGACCGACTCGGTGAGCTTGAAGTCGGCGTTGCGCGATATTCCGGTGAACCGGGAGCTGCCCGCCTGGGCGGCGGGATTGCCGGACGGGGACACCGCCGGGCTGCCGAAGCTCGTCCAGACGATGCAGGACTACTTCGACCTCTCGCTGGCGCCGGGATGGGAGCCGGCGCGTGCTCAGGTCGACGCGGACCGGCGGATGCGGGCACAGCTGATGCTGAGCGACGGGGTGGGCGCGGCGCTGACGAGCCTGCGGCCGTTGGTGCGCTGGTCGTCCCCGGTACTGGAGGTCGGCGACGGCATCGTCGGTTCCTGCGGCACGGACGGCGCCGGGCTGAGGATCTCGCCGACGTATTTCGCGGTGTGCCCGGCGGTCGTCCCGGCGACGGGCAGGGGACCCGTCCGGTTGCTCTACCCGTCGGTGCGGCAGGCGGCCCCGTCGACCGGGTACGGCCGCGACGTACGAAGATCGCCGGACACCGCACTGGCCGACCTGCTCGGGCCGACCCGGGCCGCGACGTTGGCGGTCCTCGCGGTCGGCTGCAGTACGTCGGAGCTGGCCGCCCGGCTGGGCGTGACGCCGTCGGCGGCCAGCAAGCACACCTCCGTGTTGCGACGCGCGGGTCTGATCACCACCGAACGTGACCGCAACGCCGTGCTGCATTCGCTGACACCGCTGGGCAGTGCCCTGCTGGACGCCTAGAGCCGGTAGATGGTGAGCGCGCTGGGCCGCGACCGGAAGCGGAAGTCGTTGCCGAGCGGGCCGACCTCCCCGTCGGTGGCGACGCGGCGGTTGCCGTCGAGCAGCCGGACGTGCAGCTCCGGGACGTCGAGCTCCTGGTAGACGTGGCTGGCGTTGAGGCTGTTCGTGATCGTGGCCAGGATGAACCGCGCCCGTGAGTACGGTACGTCGGACCGCAGGTAGCGGACGTCGAGAAGGCCGGTGTCGAGCGCCGGGCGGCGAGAAGGCGCGAGCCCCTTGGGCGAGTAGGTGCCGTTGCCGACGAACAGCAGCCAGATGCTGGTGTGCTTGCCGTTGAGGGTCACTTCGAGCGGCTTCGCGCGCCGGAGGGAGCGGGCGAGCGCGATCGCCGCGGACGGCCACTTCGGATGCCGCTTCTGCAGTCGTTCCCTGATCCGGACCATTTCCGGGTAGCCGCCGAGGCTGGCGGTGTTGACGAAGTAGCGGTGGTCGTCTCCGTCATTGATCTCGACCTCGCCGAGGTCGACTCCGACGGCGTTGCCCGCTTCGGTGGCGGCGTCCGCGTCGGGCATCGAGCGCATGCCGACGTCGCGGGCGAAATGGTTGAGGGTGCCGGCCGGGATGAGCGCGAGCGGCAGGTCGTGGTCGGACGCGACGGCGGCCACCGCGGCGACCGTCCCGTCGCCGCCGGCGACACCGAGCGCGCGCACGGTGTTGTCGCGGGCGGCGATCTCGTCGCAGAGCTGTTCGCGCAGATCCCGTTTCGCGTCCGGGTACAGGATGGTGGCCTTGGGCCAGGCGAAGCGAGCTTGCTCGGTCGGGTCCTGGCCGTCGATCCCCGAATGCGGGTTGACCAGGACGAGCATGTCCTCACCGTCGCGCATCTCGGGCGCTTCGGCGGTGTGCGCGGTGCGGCCGGGGACGTCGGGGTGCAGCGGCCACCAGTGTCGCGTCAGCAGGCCGGCACCGACACCGATGCCGATGCCCACGCCGACGTCACTGGGCCAGTGGACGCCCGTGTGGACCCGGGAATAGGCGACGGCGGCGGCCAGCGGGACGAGCGCGGCGCCGGTCTTGGGCGACTCCATCGCGACGGCCGTGACGAAGGCCGCCGCCGACGCCGAATGCCCGGACGGGAACGACGACGAGGTCGGCCGCCGGACGAGGCGCCGGTGTACCGGCACTTCTTCGGCCGCGGGGCGGCGGCGGGGGAACAGCGGCTTGCCGATCAGGTTCGCCGCGGCGCTGGCCCCGGCGATCGCGGCCACGCCGCGGAGCGCACCTCGGCGCGTCGGCCCCTTCTTCGCCGCGAGCAGGACGGCGACACACCACCACAGCTTGGATTTGTCCGCACTTTTGGAAAGCGAGGTGATCACGTCGTCGGCCCGCGTCCTCGGGAGGGCGGCGCTCCGGGCCATCAGCCTCCGGTCGGTCCGTCCGACCTTGCGGAAAGGGCGTTTGAGCTGCTTTAACACGGATTCACCGCTTCCGGGTCGGGGCGTCATGCGCGTGATACCCGATCGGGACTCCCCGCACACCTTTCACCGAATGCAACGTACCGACCGCGTGTCGCCGCCCGAACGGCGCACCGTCAGTGGGCCCTCACCGCCTACTCTGGTGGAATGCAGCGGCGGATCTTTGGCATCGAGACCGAGTTCGGGGTCACGTGCACCTTTCACGGGCAACGCAGGCTCTCCCCGGACGAAGTGGCGCGTTACCTGTTTCGGCGTGTCGTGTCCTGGGGGCGTTCGTCGAACGTCTTCCTGTCGAACGGCTCGCGACTCTACCTCGACGTCGGCTCCCACCCGGAGTACGCGACGGCCGAATGCGACGACCTCGTCCAGCTCGTCACGCATGACAAGGCCGGGGAGCGCATCCTCGAAGACCTCCTGGTCGACGCCGAGCGGCGGCTGGCGGATGAGGGCATCGGCGGCGACATCTTCCTGTTCAAGAACAACACCGACTCGGCGGGCAACTCCTACGGCTGCCACGAGAACTACCTCGTGACCCGTGCCGGGGAGTTCTCCCGGATCGCCGACGTGCTGCTGCCGTTCCTGGTGACCCGGCAACTGATTTGCGGCGCGGGCAAGGTGCTGCAGACCCCGCGCGGCGCGGTGTACTGCCTGTCCCAGCGGGCGGAACACATCTGGGAAGGCGTCTCCAGCGCCACCACGCGCTCGCGGCCGATCATCAACACCCGCGACGAGCCGCACGCCGACGCCGAACGCTACCGGCGCCTGCACGTGATCGTCGGCGACTCGAACATGGCCGAACCGACCACGATGCTCAAGGTCGGCTCGGCACATCTGGTGCTGGAGATGATCGAAGCGGGCGTCCAGTTCCGCGACTTCACCCTGGACAACCCGATAAGGGCCATCCGCGAGATCAGCCACGACCTCACCGGCCGCCGCCAGGTGCGGCTCGCCGGCGGCCGCGAGGCGTCCGCGCTCGACATCCAGCGCGAGTACCACGCCCGCGCCGTCCAGCACGTCAAGGAGACCGGCTCGTCGCCGCAGTCCGAGCGCGTCGTCGAGCTGTGGGGCCGGGCGCTGGAAGCGGTCGAGCAGCAGGACTTCAGCAAGATCGACACCGAGATCGACTGGGCGATCAAGCACCGGCTGGTCGAGCGCTACCGCAACAAGCACGACCTCGACCTGTCGAGTCCGCGGATCGCCCAGCTCGACCTGGCCTACCACGACATCCGGCGCGGTCGCGGCATCTTCGACCTGCTGCAGCGGAAGGGCCTCGTGCGGCGGGTCACCGACGACGGCGAGATCGAACTGGCCAAGGACACCCCGCCGCAGACCACGCGGGCCAAGCTGCGCGGCGACTTCATCGCCGCCGCGCAGGCCGCCGGGCGTGACTTCACCGTGGACTGGGTGCACCTCAAGCTGAACGACCAGGCGCAGCGGACCGTGCTGTGCAAGGACCCGTTCCGTTCGGTGGACGAACGGGTCGAAAGGCTCATTTCCTCGCTCTGACCCGACACCCGGCTCAGAACCGGCCGACACGCGATCGTCACTCCAGGTACCGTGGAGGTCGCTGTGGGTTCTGAGCCGGGGAGGGCGATGATGGACGACGTCGGCGTGGAGCAGGCCGCGAATCTCGATAAGGCCGACCCTCCTGGGTCGGCCCGACCCAAAGCCAACCCGGAATCGATGTCGCATTCATCGGACTGGAAGCGGTAACCGTGACCTGCCCGACCGTGTGGCCGACGGAGCCCTAGTGTCGTCTCCCGCCCGCGATGATCGGCACCATTCGCGAAATCGCCACCAGTCTCGGGAGCGGAACGGGTGCCGTCGGCCTGGCCATGTGGTGGTCATCCAGATCGCGGGGCGGATTCCTCCGACGTCGAGTGACGGCGCCGATATCGTGCGGGGTTGCGGCGGTGCCCTTTCGCGACGGCGATTTTCTTGATCTTCTGTGTTTCCCGTGTCGCTGCATCCGGTCACTGTGACCCGCAAAACCGAGTCGAGGTGACGCCCGGCATCGTGATGTACACGCTCCTGCCGGTACTCGCCAGGCCGCCGTCGGCCAGGCTAGGGTTGCCCGCGCGATTCTTCGACCGAGGGAGAGGTGCGCCGATGCGCCGTGCGTTGCTGGTCCTGCTGGGTGCGGTCGTCCCGTTGGCGTTCACCGGCGTCGCGCAAGCGACACCGGGACGTCCCGAGCCCAGGTGGACGGAGACCCCGACGGGTACGGACGCGCAGTTGCGCGGGCTCGCCGCGGTGGACTCGCGCACGGCTTGGGTCAGCGGGAGCGGGGGCACGATCCTGCGCACCACCGACCGCGGCCGCACCTGGAAGCCGGTCGCCCCGGCCGGCACCGAGGCACTCGATTTCCGTGACATCGAGGCCTTCGACGCCGATCACGCCGTCGCCCTGTCCATCGGGCCCGGCGACGCGTCCCGGATCTATCGCACCGACGACGGCGGCAAGAGCTGGCGACTGTCCTTCCAGAACAGTGACCCGGCCGCCTTCTACGACTGCGTCGCGTTCTTCGACCACCGGCGCGGCCTCGCGATGAGCGATCCGGTGGACGGCAAGTTCCGTTTGCAGTCCACTTCGGACGGCGGCCGGACTTGGCGGCCCATGTCGCCCGAGGGGATGATCCCCGCGCTCGACGGCGAGTTCGGGTTCGCCGCCAGCGGTCAGTGCCTCACCACTTCGGGCCCGCGTGACGCCTGGATCGCGACCGGCGGTGGCGCCCGCGCGCGGGTCCTGCACTCCGACGACGGCGGGAAGACCTGGGAGGCCGCGGACACCCCGTTGCCCAGCGGGGCCTCCGCCGGGGTCTTCTCGGTGACGTTCCGGGATCCGCGGCACGGCGTGGCCATCGGTGGCGACTACGCGGCGCCGAACGCGCCGGGTCCGGCGGTCGCGCTGAGCGCCGACAGGGGGCGCACGTGGCGGACGCCGTCCGAGGCGCCGGTCGGCTATCGCTCCGGGCTGGCCTGGCTGGGGAACACGGTCATCGCCGTCGGCCCAGGCGGAAGCGATCTGAGCCCGGACGGCGGGCGGCACTGGAAGTCGTTCGACACCGGATCGCTGGACTCGGTCGACTGCGCCCGCGGCGCGTGCTGGGCGAGCGGGGCGAAGGGCAGGGCCGCCCGGCTCGGCGGGGTTTAAACTCGAAGGATCATGACCGCACAAGCCGAACCTGTCCCGGAGACCACCGAGCACCTCGTCGAGGTGCTGAAGGCGCTCGCCAATCCGATCCGTCTCCAGGTGCTCGGATGGCTGCGCGAACCGGACCGGCACTTCCCGCCGGAGAACGCGATCGCCGACCAGAACGAGGTCGGCGTCTGCGTCAGTCACCTCCAGGCGAAGCTGGGGCTCGCGCAATCGACGGTGTCGGCGTACATGGCGTTGCTGCAGCGCGCCGGGCTGGTCCGATCCACTCGCGTGGGGAAGTGGACGCATTACCGCCGTGACGACCAGCGGATCGCACAGCTCGTCGACCTGCTGGGCCGCTCCATCTGAGCTCGACCGAGTACAACATATCGAAGATCTGCGATACTTCGATATGTTGTACTCGATCTGAGGAGAGACAGATGGAACTGGGGCGTTTCGGGATCTGGACGTTCGACTTCGAGGACCAGCCCGCGAGCATGCTGCGGGATTCGGTGCGGGAACTGGAAGAACTCGGCTGGCCCGCGATCTGGATCCCGGAACGGGACGGGCGTGAAGCCCTGACCCACGCCGGATTCCTGCTCGCGTCCACCGAACGCATGGCCGTGGTCAACGGGATCGCGCGCATCGGCTCTCGCGGGGCGCGCTGGACCCGCGGCGCCGCGCTCCTGCTGGCCGACGCCTATCCGGGACGGTACGTCCTGGGGCTCGGCTTCGGCGGCGCGCGTCCCGGCGTCAAGTCGTTGGAGGCCATGAACGACTACCTCGACGAACTCGACACGGTCACCAGCGCCAACCCGCTGCCCGCCGTGCCGATCCGGCGGCTGCTGGCCGCGTACGGGCCGAAGATGCTCGAACTGGCACGAGACCGGTCCGAGGGCGCGCACACCTATCACGTGCCGGTGTCGCACACCGCCCAAGCGAGGGAAGTGCTGGGGGAGAAGGCCTTCCTTGGCGTCGAGCACGCCGTGCTCTTCGAAACCGACCCGGACAAGGCGCGCGGGATCGCTCGCGAGCATCTGCACGGCTACCTGACGTCGGAGTACAACGTCGCCAAGTTCCTCCGTCTCGGCTACACCGAAGCCGACCTCGACGGGGGGCGCGGCAGCGACCGGCTCGTCGACGATCTCGTGTTCTGGGGCGACCTCGACACCGTCACCGCGAAACTGCGCGGCCATCTCGACGCGGGCGCCGACCACGTCGGGATCCAGGTCATCGGCGTCGAACCCGGCGAGTCGGCCATGCCGCACTGGCGACGGCTGGCCGACTCGCTGTTGCCGGGCTAGCGAACCTGCCCGGTCGGGCGGACCACGATCTCGTTGACATCGACCGAGGGCGGCTGTTCGAGTGCGTAGAGCACCGCCCTCGCGATGTCGTCGGGTTCCAGTTTCGGCTTGGACTTCGAGTCCTCGGGGATCATCGAGGTGTCCACCAAGCCCGGCTGCACGACGGTGACCCGGACGCCGGTGCCGATGGCCTCCTCGCGGATGGATCCGGCGAGCCCGGTCACCGCCCACTTCGTCGCCGAGTAGAGGTTCCCCGGCCGGTGGTAGCGCCCGGCGACCGAACCGGTGAGCACGAGGTGCCCCTTCGATTCCGCCAGCGACGGCAGGGTCGCCCGTGCGGTGAGGGCGGTGCCGTAGACGTTCGTCAGCACCATGTCCCGCCACTGCTCGGGGTCCGCGCCGCCGTCGCCGAAGAACGAGACCACGACGCTTTGCCCCGCGTTGGCGAACACCGCGTCCAGCCCGCCGAAGGTGGTCTTCACCGTCTCGACGGCGGAGGACAGCGATTCCCAGTCGGTCACGTCGACCGCGAGCGCGAGAGCGCGATCCTCGCCGAACTCCGCGACGAGGGGGAGCAGTGCCTCGCGGTCGCGGGCGAGCAGCGCCAGCCGGAACCCGGCCGCGGCCGCGCGGCGTGCGGTGGCCTCGCCGAGACCGCGGGAGGCGCCGGTGATCAGCAGTACTCGATCGTTCATGCCTCCAAACTAGGCGGCGTGTACGTGTCCCAGTCGGGCACCGGCTCGCCGGTGAGGGAGGCGCCGAGCCGGTCGAGATAGAAGTGCCAGCCCTTGGCGACGTCCGCGGTGTCCCAGTCGGGCTTGGGCATCCGGTGCACGAACTCGAGCACCGTTCCCGAGCCTTGCGGGGTCAACGTCAGTTCCACCCGCCAGATCGGTTCGGCGGGGTTGATCAGATCCATGGCGAGTCGTTTCGGTGGCTCGCATTCGCGGATGACGGCGGGCGCCGGTTCGGAGCCCTCCTCCGCGGTCATCAGCAGCATGATCGTGTTGCCGACCCCTGTTTCGCCCGTCCACGTGCCGATCCAGCGGGCCGTGCGCTCGGATTCGGTGAGTGCCGACCAGACGTCTTCGATCGGGTCCGGATACTCGCGCCGGAGTTCGAGCCGGGTTTCGTCCTTGTCCATGATGCGAAGATAACCACAGGCTTAATTAAGCGTCAACTTATTCGTTGGTCAGCACCAGCCGGCCCCGGAGCCCGCCCGTGGCAAGGCGCTCGTGCGCTTTCACCACCTCGTCCAAGGGCAAGGTGTCCGCGATCCGCAGAGCGAGCGTGCCGTCGTCGACGAGGGCCGCCAGATCGGCCAGCGCGGCGCCGTCCGCGCGGATCCAGACGTGCTCGACCCTGATGCCGCGCAAGGGGATCGGAGCCGCTCCGGCCGCGAACACCACGAACCGGCCACGGTTCGCCACGGCGTCCAAGGCTTCGAGTCCGAGCAGTGCGGTGTCGAGCGCCGCATCGACACCGCCGGGGATCACCGCACGCACGCGATCGGCCAGGAAATCACCGCGAGGCACGAAAACCTCCGCGCCGAACCCTCGGACCAGTGCTTCGTCGGCGGGACCGGCGACCGCCACGACGCGAAAGCCGCGGGCCTTGGCCAAACTGACCGCGTAGCCGCCGACAGCACCCGCCGCGCCGGTCACCAGGATCGTCGCACCCGGTGGCAGGGCGAGGAGATCGAGCGCCTGGACCGCGGTGAGACCGTTCAAGGGCAGGGTCGCGGCCTCCATGAGGGACCCCGTCCGCGGGGCCGCGGCGACCGCGTCCGCGTCGAGCACGACGAACTCGGCGTGCGTGCCGAGCGCCGTCGACGGCCGATCCCGCAGGCCGATCACGGTGTCGCCCGTGGCGAACCCGGTGACACCATCGCCCACCGCGTCGACCGTCCCGGCCACGTCCCAGCCGATCCCGATCACCTCACGAGGCGGGATGATCCCCGCCTCGGTCAGAAAGCCCGAGCGGGTCGCGGCGTCGACCGGGTTGACCCCGGCCGCGACGACCTTCACCCGCACCTGACCGGTTCCCGGTACGGGCACCGGGATCTCGGTGAACTCCAGGACTTCCGGACCGCCGAACCGGCGGACCACCACTGCGCGCATCGTTCTCCTCCAAGGGGATCGTTCATGGCGAACGTATGGGGAGTTACTCTCCATCGGGAAGTACGCACTTCGAGGTGCCCAACCCACGCGGAGGTACGCGCACCGTGGTCACACGCACGGCACAGGAACGGCGGGACGAGGAAAAACGGGCCTACGACGCCTATCTCGCGTCCTGCCCGGCCCGGAAGCTGCTCGACGAGGTCTCGGGTAAATGGGTGAGCCTCGTCCTCGTCGCCCTCGGCGACGGGCCTCAGCGCTACAGCGACCTCTCCCGCCGGATCGCCGGCGTCAGCCAGAAGATGCTCACGCAGACCCTGCGGACGCTGGAACGCGACGGCCTGCTGACCCGTACCGTCACCGCTTGCGTGCCGGTGCGCGTGGACTACGAACTGACCGAGCTCGGCCGGAGCCTCCGGCAACTGCTGGCCGGGATCAAGGACTGGGCCGAGACGCGATTCGACGAGGTCGAGACCGCCAGGGATCGTTACGACGCGCGATCGGCGGCTGTCACCATCGGGTCGGACGGCGCGGGCTAGGGTAGCCGGGTGTCCACCGCTCGCGCCGAACGTCTGGTCAACCTGGTTCTGGCCCTCCTGTCCACCCGGCAGTACCTCACCGCCGAGCGGATCCGGGGCATCGTGCCCGGGTACGCCGACGCGGCCAGCGACGAGGCGTACTTCCGGATGTTCGAGCGCGACAAGACCGAACTGCGCGAACTCGGCATCCCGCTGGAGACCGGCCGCAATTCCGCGTTCGACGCGATCGACGGCTACCGCATCGCGCGGCGCGACTACGAACTCGGCGAAATCGACCTCGCGCCGGACGAGGCGACCGCGGTCGGCCTCGCCGTGCGGCTCTGGGATTCCCCGGAACTGACCGGCGAGGCCCAGGGCGCCCTGGTGAAGCTCCGCGCGGCGGGGGTCGAGGTCGACGACCACGCCCCGACGGTCGTCGAACCCCGCGTCCGCGCCGAACCGGCGTTCGGCCCGTTGCTCGCCGCTGTCCAGGCCGGGCAGGCGGTGCGCTTCGAGTACCGCCGCAGCGGTTCGGCCGAGCGCAAGATCCGCACCCTCGAACCTTGGGGCGTGGTGTCGTGGCGGGGCCGGTGGTACGTCGTCGGGCACGACAGGGACCGCGGCGCGCCCCGCTGCTTCCGCCTTTCGCGCGTGACAGGGAGGGTCGACGCCTTCGGTCAGCCCGGCGTCGTCGAGCGTCCGGAGGGGATCAATCTGCTGCGGATGGTCTCCGCCAGCAGCAGCGAGGACCCGTCCGCCGCGACCACGGCCAGCGTCTGGGTCGCCGACGGCCGGGCCGCCGGGGTCCGCCGCCGCGGCCGGGTGGTCGGCCGCAGCGACGCCGGGGGAGCAGAAGGCGACCTCGTGGAGATCGAGCTGTACTACCCCGAATCCGCCGCCGATTGGCTCACCGCCCACGGCCCGGACGTCCTCGTGCTCGAACCGGAGGTCCTCGCGAAGTCGGTTTTCAGCCGCCTCGAGGCCATCGCGCACGCCGGCGGTGCCCGATGAGCGCCACCGGACGGATGCCGCGGCTGCTCGCGCTCGTGCCGTATCTGCTCGCCCGGCCCGGTATCAAGATCGACGACGCCGCTCACGACTTCGACGTCACGCCCAAGCAGCTCCGCAAGGACCTCGAACTGCTGTGGATGTGCGGGCTGCCCGGTTACGGTCCCGGTGACTTGATCGACCTCTCCTTCGAGGGCGACACGATCGTCGTCACGCACGACGCGGGCATGAACCGTCCGCTGCGGCTCACCGGTGGCGAGGCGACGGCCATGCTCGTCGCGCTGCGGGCACTGGCCGAGACGCCCGGCGTGGTCGACGCCGACGCCGTCCGCCGCGCCATCGCGAAGATCGAGGCCGCCGCCGGCCAGGCCCAGCCGTCGGGGATCGTCGTCGGCGGGGGCGTGCGGGAAGGCAAGAAGACCGCCAGTACCCGCGAAGCCGTCCGGGCCGCACTCACCGCGAAGCGCGCGTTGCGGATCCGGTACTACACGGCGTCGAAGGACGAGATCACCGAACGCACCGTCGATCCCATGCGGCTGCTCATCGTCCAGGCGGTCGGCTACCTCGAAGCGTGGTGCCGCCGCGCCGAGGGCGTCCGGCTGTTCCGGCTCGACCGCATCGACGAGCTCACCGTGCTCGACGAACCCGCCGTACCGCCGGCGCACGCTCAGCCGACCGACATTTCCGACGGTGTCTTCCGCCCCCGCCCCGATCAGCGGGAAGCCGTCCTCGTCCTCGATCCCGACGCACGCTGGGTAGCCGAGTACTACCCCTGCGACGAGCTCGACGAGCTCGACGGCGGACGGCTGCGGATCCGGATGCGCTACGCCGACCAGTCCTGGATGGTCCGGTTGATCCTCGGTCTGGGTGGAGACGCGCACGTCGAGAGCCCCGCCGCACTCGGTGAGGCAGTTCGTCGACGCGCGGCCGACGCGCTGGCCCGGGCTCGTCACCTAACGTCAACCTACGAGCAGTAGGGTGACGCCGTGTCGTACCTGCCGAGCATCGCGCTCGCCGTCGCCGGGCTGCTCCTGCTCTTTGTTCTGCTGATCAAATTACGCAGAGTCTTGCGCGTGCTCACCCATACGATGAGCATGGTGGCTACGAACACCCGAAAACGGACAGGGCTCCTTCGTGCCCGGTCGGCCGCGCTCCGCGTGGCGATCGCGGAACGACGCGGGCTCGAAGACCGGTAACATCACACCTGAGAGACTCGAGAAGGAGGCCGCAAACGATGAACGCGCTGCAGCCGTGGCACATCATCATCCTGGTGCTCGTCGTTGTCCTGCTGTTCGGCGCCAAGAGGCTTCCGGACGCCGCGCGGTCCATCGGCAAGTCCATGAAGATCTTCAAGGCCGAGACCAAGGACATGGCCGGGGACAAGGACAAGGCCGCCGAGACCGAAGAGGTCGAGACCAAGCAGCTGCCGCAGGCCACCACGCCCGCGCCCGCCGCGACCGCGCAGGACAAGCAGGTCGCCGACCTTCAGCGGCAGCTCGACGAGCTCAAGAAGCAGCAGGCCGTCACGCCCGCTCCGGCCGAGCAGGCGCAGAAGAACGCCAGCTGAGCTGCGGGTCTCAGCAAGCCAGCTTCCAGCCAGCCCAGCGGAGCCTGTTCGCGGATGAGCGCGCCGAAGTCGCGGCGCGCTCATGGTGGACCCTGACGAGAACGGACTGTCCAGTGGCGGATTCCGCCTCCGGTGAGGAGCGCCGCGGTACGAAGCGGCGCAAGCGCAGCCGTCGGAGCAACCCCGACGGCACGATGACGCTCATCGAGCACATCTACGAGTTCCGGCGCCGTCTGGGCTTCGCGCTGCTCGCCATCCTGGCCGGCGGGATCGTCGGTGTCCTCTGGTTCCAGACCAGGGTGGGCCCGATCCCGTCACTTGGCGAGATCATGACCGGCCCGTATTGCGGCATCCCGTACGAGCGCAGGCTCGGTGGAAGACCCGACCGCCCCTGCCAGCTGCTCCAGACGGTCCCGTTCGAAGCCTTCATGATCCAGCTGAAGGTCGGCATCGCCGCGGGCGCGGTGCTGCTGGCCCCGCTGTGGCTCTATCAGATCTGGGCGTTCATCGCGCCCGGTCTCTATTCGAAGGAGCGCAAGTACGCGCTCACCTTCGTCTTCTTCGCTTCGATCCTCTTCGCCACCGGCGCCGTGCTGGCGTACCTCCTCATCCCGCACGCCCTCGAACTGCTGATGAACTTCGGTGGCGACCAGTTCATCACCGCCCTCACCGGTGACAAGTACATCTCGTTCATCCTGTCGCTGCTGCTGATCTTCGGCGTCAGCTTCGAGCTGCCGCTGTTCGTGGTGATGCTGAACCGCGTCGGCGTCCTGAAATACCAGATGCTGAAGAAGTGGCGCCGCGGCCTGATCATGGTCGTGTTCGTCTTCGCCGCCTTCGCGACACCGGGTTCGGACCCGTTCTCGATGATCGCCCTGGCGGGCGCACTGGTGGTCCTGCTGGAAATGTCGATCCAAATCGCGCGCTTCCACGACCGGAAGCTCGACAAGGAACGTGGCACCGAGGGCTGGGACCAGCTCGCCGACGACGAGGCCGCGCCGTTCGACTACACGCCGAGCAAGATCGACGAGGAGCCATCGGCCGCCACGAACGGCAAGCGCACCAGCACCGACGACGTCACCTGAGCCGGGGATGCACGCGGCACTGGCCGTCCACCCCGCCTCCGGTGACGGGGCCGCGGGACGGCTGATGGAGTCGGTCGCGGCGCGACTGCGGCCCGTCGTGGACCGGCTCGACGTCCTCGTCGCCGACACGGTCGAGGAATCCCGCGCGCTGATGACCGACTCGCGCGCGGCCGGGCTGGACGTCCTCGTCGTACTCGGCGGCGACGGCGCGGCGCACCAGGGCGTGCAGTTCTGCGCCGAATCCGGCGTCGCCCTCGGACTCGTCCCCGCGGGCACCGGCAACGACTTCGCCAGGGCGCTCGGCATCCCCGAACGGCCGCACGCCGCCGCCGATCTCGTCGCCAGGCGGATCGCGGCGGGGGACCGGCGGAGGATCGACCTCGGCCGGGCCGGTGGCGAATGGTTCGCCACCGTTCTGTGTTCCGGCTTCGACGCGCTGGTCACCGAACGCGCCAACCGGCTGACCTGGCCTCGCGGTCCGCGGCGCTACGACGTCGCGATCCTGGCCGGACTCGCCGCGTTCCGGCCCCGCCCGGTCGTGCTCCGCACCGACGTCGAGACGATCGAACTCGACGCCACGATGATCGCCGTCGGCAACACCCCGTACTACGGCGGCGGGATGCCGATCTGTCCCGGCGCGGATCCCGGCGACGGCCTGTTCGACGTCACGGTCGTCGGGAACGCGACCAGGCGCGATCTGATCCGCATGCTGCCCGGCGTCCGCTCCGGCCGGCACCTGGCGCATCCGGCGGTGCGGACCCTCAAGGCCGGCCAGATCCACCTGGCGGGCAGCGACCTGCCCGTCTACGCCGACGGCGAGCCGCTGGGCGGACTGCCGATCGACATCACCTGCGTCCCCGGCGCGCTCACCGTCCTCGGATGAGCCCCGCGTAGTCGCCCGCGCGCCACACCTGTCCACGGAACGTCGCGGCCGACATCAGTTCGCCGCGCGGGAAGAACACCCCGCCACAGCGATGGCAGAACCACGCCTGCCGCCAGTACGCGAGCGCGTCGGGGATCCCGCGCCGGATCCGCGCGTTGCGCCGGAGCCGGAGCACGAACAACACGGCGAACAGCGTGACCAGTGCGAAGGCGCCGAACGGGAAGATCCAGGCACCGATGGCCGCACCGACGCGGCCGCCCGCGGTCGGAGCGGGATTCTCGGTGAGCACGTCGGTGGCGAACGAGACGAACGCGAACGCGGGGATCAGCATGACCAGCGCCAGCGTCAGGAAGCATCCGCCGCCACGGAGCACCGGGTACGGGTTGAGCGCCGCCGCGGTCGCGGTCACCGACACGCCGGTGTGCGTCGTCGCGGTGTAGACCACGCCGTCGCCGGCCGGGATGGCCGTCATGCCGCCTTGTACCCGGTAGGTGGTCTGGCCGCCTTGGAACACCGCCGGCACACTCTGCACCTGGTCGACCTGCGCGCAGTGCGGGCAAGCGATCTTCATGGCGTCCCCTCTCGATTTCGGATTCGGCCCTTGGATGACCCGGGCGCGGTGGCCGTTCCCGAGATCCTCACACCGAGTGCGAACTGTCGGTGGGGTATGGAACCCTGACGAAGTGGTCAATAGCCCTCCTCAGACCCCGGCCGAGGCATACGCCGCCTCCCAGCGCCGCGGCCGGTACCCCCAGCTGACCCGCTTCGCGGCGGAATCGTCGTTCGAATTCGACGATTTCCAGGTCCGCGGCTGCGAGGCGCTCGAAGACGGTCACGGCGTGCTCGTCTGCGCGCCCACCGGCGCCGGGAAGACCGTGGTCGGCGAGTTCGCGGTGCACCTCGCCCTCGCCGAGGGCCGCAAATGCTTCTACACGACGCCCATCAAGGCGTTGTCGAACCAGAAGTACGCCGACCTCGTCGGCCGGTACGGCGCCGACGCCGTCGGCCTGCTGACCGGGGACACCTCGATCAACGGCAACGCGCAGGTCGTGGTCATGACCACCGAAGTCCTGCGCAACATGCTCTACGCCGGGTCTTCGACCATCGGCGAGCTCGCGTACGTGGTGATGGACGAGGTCCACTACCTCGCCGACCGGTTCCGCGGCGCCGTCTGGGAAGAGGTCATCCTCCACCTGCCCGAGCACGTCCGCGTCGTCGGCCTGTCGGCCACGGTGAGCAACGCCGAGGAGTTCGGCGAATGGCTCGTCGAGGTCCGCGGGGACACGACCGTCGTCGTCGACGAGCACCGTCCCGTACCGCTGTGGCAGCACATGCTGGTCGGCAACCGGCTGCTGGATCTGTTCGCCGGCCAGGAGGAAAACGCGCCGGGCGCCGAACTGCGGATCAACCCCAGCCTGCTTCGCCGCACCGAGGAGATCGGCGGACGGTTCGCCCCGGCCGGGTTGCGCGGGCCGAGAGGGCGGCGAGGCGCGCCGTCGAGGATGCCGAGGTACCGGCCGCCGTCGCGCACCGAGACGGTCGAGCGCCTGGACAACGCCGGGCTGCTGCCCGCCATCGTGTTCATCTTCTCCCGCGCCGGCTGCGACGCCGCCGTCGGCCAGTGCGTCCGGTCCGGCCTGCGGCTCAACGGTCCCGAAGAGGTCGAGAAGGTCCGCCGCATCGTCGCCCAGCGCACCAAGGACCTCCCCGAAGGCGACCTCGGCGTCCTCGGCTTCTGGGAATGGCGTGAGGCGCTCGAACGCGGTATCGCCGGGCACCACGCCGGGCTGCTCCCGGCGTTCAAGGAGACCGTCGAGGAGCTGTTCGTCCAGGGCCTCGTGAAGGTCGTCTTCGCCACCGAGACGCTGGCGCTCGGCATCAACATGCCCGCGCGCACCGTGGTGCTGGAACGGCTCGTGAAGTACAACGGCGAGGCGCACGTCGACCTGACGCCGGGGGAGTACACGCAGCTCACCGGGCGAGCGGGGCGGCGCGGCATCGACGTCGAAGGGCACGCCGTCGTCGCCTGGCAGCCGGGGATCGACCCGAAGCAGGTCGGCGGGCTGGCCTCGACCAGAACGTACCCGCTGCGGTCGTCCTTCCGGCCCGGCTACAACATGGCGGTGAACCTGGTCGCCCAGGTCGGCGCCGAAGAGGCCCGTGACCTGCTGGAACAGTCGTTCGCACAGTTCCAGGCCGACCGGTCGGTGGTCGGGACGGCACGGCGGATCGAGCGGAACAAGGAGGCCCTGCGGGGCTACACCGCCGCCATCACCGGCGATTTCGACCAGATGCTGGAGTACGTCGATCTGCGCGCGAAGATCTCCGCCCGGGAGAAGGCACTCTCGCGGCAGAACACCTCCGCTCGCCGGGCCGGCACCGCCGAGTCGCTGGAGAAGCTCCGCAAGGGCGACGTCATCGCCGTGCCCGCCGGGCGCCGCGCGGGGCTCGCGGTCGTCGTCGACCCGGGGCTCGACCCGATCCGCGAACCGCGGCCCGTGGTGGTCACCGAGGACCGCTGGTCCGGGCCGCTCTCGGTCTCCGACTTCCCGTCGCCGGTGGAGGCGCTGGGGAACATCAAGCTGCCGAAGCACATCGAGCTGCGTTCACCGCAGACCCGTCGTGACATCGCGTCGAGTCTGCGTAACGCGGGGATCTCCTTGCCCGGCAGGCAAAAGCGCCGCGCCGGAGCCAACGAGGACGGTGAGCTGGCCGCGCTGCGGCGTGCGCTGCGCGCCCATCCTTGCCACGGCCTGGCCGAACGCGAGGCGAACCTGCGCTGGGTCGAGCGGTACCAGCGTCTCACCGCCGAGACCGAGCAACTGGAACGCAAGGTCGCCGCGACCACGCATTCGCTCGCGCGTGCTTTCGACCGCATCCTGCGGCTGCTCGGCGAACGCGGCTACCTCGGCCCCGAGTCGAAGGGCAACGGCGAGAACCGCGTCACCGAACACGGCAAACGGCTCACCCGCCTCTACAGCGAGTCCGACCTGCTCGCCGCCGAATGCATTCGGCACGACGTCTGGAAGGGCCTCACTCCGCCCGAACTCGCCGCCGTCGTCTCGACGCTGGTCTTCGAGGCGCGCCGGGACACCGCGGGGGAGCCTCGCCTGCCCGCGGGCAAGGTGCTCGACGCCTGGCAGGCGACCACGCGCCTGTGGATGGAGCTCACCGAGGACGAGCGGCGCCACAAGCTGGACCGCACCCGCGAGCCCGACGCCGGTTTCGCCTGGCCCATCTACCGGTGGGCCCGCGGCGAGTCGCTGGAGAAGGTCCTCACCGCCGCCGAAGCGAACGGGCAGGAGCTGTCCGCCGGCGACTTCGTGCGCTGGTCGCGGCAGGTCATCGACCTGCTGGACCAGATCCGCGACGTCCTCGGGAAGGCGGACCCCATCGGGGCGGCCGCTTCGGACGCGGTGAAGGCTCTGCGGCGCGGAGTCGTGGCGGCCGGCGGCGCGTGACCGGCCTCGTGAGATCGCCGGTGCTGGGCCTCATGCCACCCACTGGTCACAGGAGTCATGTTCGCCAGGTGGCTCACGGGCACGCTGCGGGGCACGTTTTGCCTGCTGAAGTACGTGAAGGCCCCCTTCCTTGCGCCTAGGTACATGAAGGGGTCCTTCACGTACTGGGAAGGTGTGAAGGAGGCCCTTCCCGGCACGGAGATTCGTACTACGCCTGTAGAACCCAAGCCACTCACGAAACATCTTGGGCTGCGCCCTCCCGCCTCCACCGACGTTGCGAAAGACGCTTTCGCAACACCCCGGACTTGACTCACCTCGCAAAAGAACCGTCCTCACCACTCACCAGGCGTTGGGCCGACCGGCGGAGTGGACGCGCCGCCGGTGTGAGCACGGTCGCGGCCAGTTGTCCCGACACCACCCGCGAACAGTGGGCAGGGGTGCCAACCTGTGGTTGGATCGCCCACGACGGTCGGTAATTCGGCCGGTGACGATGGCGGAACAGGCGGAGGCGAAACGATGAGCACGCCGTATGGCGGCAACGACCCGCAGCAGCAGCCCCAGTGGGGGCAGCAGCCGGGCTACGGGCAACAGCCGGGCGGCGCTCAACCGCCGAGCGGCCCGCAGCAGCAACCGCAGTGGGGCCAGCAGCCGCAGCAAGACCCGTCGCAGACCCAGCAGCAACAGCCGCATTGGGGTCAGCAGCCCGCTCCCTACGACCCGGCCCAGCAGCAACCCGGATATCCGCAGCAGCAGCCGGGTTACGACCCTTCCCAGACGCAGCAACAGCAGCCTCAGTGGGGTCAGCAGCAGCAATACGGTCAGCAACCGGGTTATCCGCAGAGCGGGCCCCAGCAGCAGCCGGGCTACCCCCAGAGCGGCCCGCAGCAGCAGCCGCAGTACGGGCAGCAGCCCGGCCAGTACGACTACGGCCAGAGCCAGTTCCAGGGCACCCAGGGCGAGGCGCAGGACAAGCCGAAGTCCAAGAAGGGCCTGTTCATCGGGATCGGCGCGCTCGTGGTGATCATCGCGGCGGTCGGCATCCTCGGGTTCGTCACTCCCGGCTGGTTCAACACCCAGGTCTTCAACAACACACAGATGCAGACCGACGTGCAGAAGCTGCTCACCGAGACCTACGGGATCAAGGAGATCAGCGCGGTCACCTGCCCCGCCGGCCAGGAGGTCAAGGACGGGGTGAAGTTCACCTGCACCGCCACGATCGAGGGTAAGCCGCAGGAGGTGCCGATCACCGTGAAGGGTGACACCGGCAACTACGAGGTCTCGCCGCCCGCCGTCACCAAATAAACGACGGGCGCCGGGCGCGGTCGATCCTGCATGATCGGATCATGAGCGACTTTTCAGTGCGGCCGTTGCGGTCCGACGAGGACCGTGCCGCGGCCGATCTGTTCAGGCGTGCCTTGCACGTCAAGGAGATGACCGACGAGGAATGGTCGGCCATCACCCCTTCGATGCAGCCGGACCGCGGGTTGGGCGCGTTCGATCCGGAGCTGATCGGCACCGTCCGGTCCTTCGACTCGGAAGTGACGCTGCCCGGCGGCGGCACCACGCCGCTCGCCGCGGTCAGCCTCGTCGGTGTCCGCGCGGACCGCGTCCGCCGTGGTGTGCTGACGGCGTTGATGCGTGCCCAGTTCGAGGATTTCGCCGCCCGCGGCTTCCCCGCGGCGATGCTGCACGCCTCCGAAGGCGCGATCTACGGACGGTTCGGCTACGGCATCGCGGCCAGGGGCAAGACGATCGAGATCGACAGGCACCGTGCCCGGTTCCGGCCCGAGATACCGGCGGGCGGGCAGATCTCCTTGCTGGGTTTGGAAAGCACGATCGAGCAATGGCCGTCGCTCTTCGATGGCCTCCCGCGCACCCGGCCCGGCATGATCGCGCGGAGCCCGTATCTGTGGCCGGGTTACGTCCGGGAGGCGCGCCGGACGACCACTCCGATCGCGACCGCCGTGCACCGAGGCCCGGATGGGACAGACGGCTACGTCACCTACACCGTCGAGAGGGAGCACTTCGGCGCACCGGCGGTGATGAAGATCCAGTCCTTCCACTACGCGAATCCCGAAGCGTTCGCCGGATTGTGGCGCCACCTGCTGTCCGTGGACCTGGTCGACCGCATCACCGCCGAGAAACGGCCGCTCGACGAACCGGTCGAGTTGCTGTTCACGGACCCGCGGCACGCGACCATACAGAAGGTGCAGGACGAGGGCTGGCTCCGGCTGGTGGACGTCGCCGCGATGCTCGACGCCCGCACATATCGGGGCGAACCGGTCGTCATCGACGTCACCGATCCGTTCCTGGAGCACAACTCCGGCCGCTACCGCCTTTCCGAGGAAGGCGCCGCCCGCACCACCGGCCCGGCGGATCTCGAACTGCACGCCGACACCCTGTCGATGGTGTACCTCGGCGGCTGGCGCCCGTCGGACCTCGCCGCCGCCGGACGCGTCCGCGCCACCGGCGAGACCGCGCTGGAACGGGCGGACCTGCTGTTCGGCACGCGAGTCGACCCCTGGTGCGGTACCTTCTTCTGACGTTGGATGAGCACACCGGTGGGGATGGAGAAGCTTGAGCACGCGAGCCCTCGCGACGGTCGGTCTGTGTTGCGCCGCTCTCGTCGTGCTGGCGGCGTGTTCGGACACCCCGGCGCCCGCGCCGGCGACGAAGACCGTCACGGTCCCGCCGACGACGAGTGCCTCTTCGAACGCGTCCGGCACCTCGGGCGGTTCGTCCTCCACCGTTCCGGGCAGGGTCTTCGACCCGAGGACCATGCAGGCGGACGTGCGGAGGATCCTGACCGAGACCTATCAGGTGCGCGAGGTCGGCGACGTGCTGTGCCCGTCGAACCAGACGGTCAAGGACGGAAGCACGTTCACCTGCACGGTCCAGATCGGCGGCGAGGGCAAGACGGTCACGATCACCGTCACCGGTGACGACGGCCGCTACGAAGTCGGCGCGCCCGCCTGAAAACCGGTTGGGTTCACCGGGACCGGACGGCAGGATCTCCCGTTATGAGCGAATTCCTTGTGCGCGCGGTGGCCGAAGGAGAACAACGAGCCTGCCTCGAAGTCCTGACGGAGTCCTTGCACGGCAAGCCCGCCTCGGACGAGGTCTGGGCGAAGATGGCTCCATCATGGCCCGCCGCCGGGAAATTCGCCGCGTTCGACGACCGCGGCACCCCAGTGGGGATCGCCAGTTCCTTCGACGTCGAGCTCACCGTCCCCGGTGGACAGAAGCTCGGCACGGCTGCTGTCGACGGGATCGGTGTCCGCGCCGACTGGACCCGCCGCGGGATTCTCACCTCGATGATGGCCGTCCAGCTGGAGGACTTCGCGGCGCGCGGCATCCCGCTGGCCGCGCTGCACGCGTCGGAAGCCGTGATCTACGGCCGCTTCGGGTACGGCGCGGCCACTTTCGGCAAAGGCGTTTCCGTCGAACGTCCCCGCGCCAGGCTCCGTGACGGCGTGGGGCGGGAAGGGGTGGTCAGGTTCGTCACCCCTGCCGAGGCCGTGGAGCGCGTTCCCGCGCTGTACAACAGCTTCGAAGGGAAGCGGCCGGGGTTCGTCGCCCGGCCGGCGCACTGGTGGCCGGGCTTCTTCGACCGGTTGGTCACCGGGAACGACGGCTATCGCGTCGCCGTCCACAGTGGACCGGACGGGGATGACGGTTTCGTCGTCTACCAGACCATCGACGCGCGCGATCGGCAGACGCCGGAACGTGGAGCGATCCTGGAGATCCGGGAACTCCATGCCGCCACCCCGCGGGCTTGGGCGGGACTGTGGCGGTTCCTGCTGTCGATCGACCTGGTCTCGGCCGTCACCGGACGGGGCCGCCCGCTGGACGAGCCGATCGCCGAACTGCTCACCGATCCGCGCGCGGTGAACACCACCGAGATCATCGACGACCTGTGGCTACGGCTCATCGACGTCTCCGCCGCGCTGCGGGCCCGCACGTACGGCACAGCCGAACCCGTGGTGCTCGAAGTGCTCGACAAGCAGCTTCCGGACAACAACGGCCGTTACGTCGTCGGCCCGGACGGCGCCGAGCGGACGACCGCCGACGCCGATCTGCGGCTGGACGTCGCCACTTTGTCGTCGCTGTACCTCGGCCACGGTCTCTTCGGTGCTTCGGCCTTGTCGGGCCGGGTCGAGGTGCTGGACGAGGCGGCGGTCGACCGGGCCGACTCCCTGTTCCACACCGCACGGTCGCCGTGGTGCGGGACGTTCTTCTAGGCCGGATTGCGACGAGGTTTGATCCGCACCTGCGGCAGCGCGGGTGCGGGCAGCCATGCCGTCGTGCCCTGGTAGCCGTCCACCCGGCCGAACCGGTCCGCCTGCGCCTGCCACGCCTCGCGGTATTCGGCGATCTCCTCGTGGCCGCGGCCCACGAAGTTCCACCACATGACGAGTTCCTCGGTGAACGGGGTCCCGCCGAGCAGGAGAACCCGGGCCGGTTCAGTGCCGGAGTTCGTCAACTCCAGCCGTCCGGCGCCGGGCGCGAGGTAGGCGAGTTCTCCGGTGCCCAGTGCGATTCCGGCGACGGTGACGGAGCCGATGTCCTGCAGGACGCCGTGTTCGAAGGCAGGGTCGACGTCGAGGGTCAGGGTCGCTCCGGGCTCAATGATGAGTTCGGCGCCCAGCAGGGGAGTGAACGCCGGGACCGGTGACGTGGTTCCGGCGAGGCTGCCGAGAAAGACGCGTGCGGTGGCCCCGGGCAGCCGGAGCGCCGGTGGCGCGTAGTGCCGGAAGTCCCGTGCGGTGTCGCGATGTTCGTCCGGCAGCGCGATCCAGAGCTGGACGCCGTGCAGCGTCGCGGTGTCCGGAGTGGATATTTCGGAGTGCGCGATGCCGTGTCCGGCGGTCATGAGGTTGAGCTCGCCGGGCCGGACCACGGCACGCGTGCCGATGCTGTCGCGATGCTCGATCTCGCCACTGAACAGCCAGCTCGCGGTCTGCAATCCGGTGTGCGGATGCGGCGCGACGTCCATCCCACCGGCGTCCGACACGTCCTGCGGACCGTAATGGTCGGCGAAACACCATGCGCCGATCAGCGATCGTTGCCGTTGCGGAAGCGTCCGGCGGACCCGGATCGCGCGCGGACCGCCGAGCGGGACGTCGCGCGGGGCCAGCACGGTGACCCCGTCGCCCGGTCTGTCCCGGCACAGCAGCTCGGCCGGGTCGGGTTCGGTGTTGCTCATGACTTGGGGAGCGCGGCCAGCAACCGCTCCACCGAACGGCCGAGATTCCAGCGCTCGGCCAGCTCCGCGACCTTGTCCGGGTCGGCGGGTTCGGACGGGACGGTGTCCGAGCGGGACTGCTCGACCGGCGCGTCGGCCGCGACCCGGACGACGGTCGGCGCGACCGCGAGGTAGTCGGCGGCGTCGCTCAGCCGCAGCCGGGTCTTGAGCGGCACCCGCGAATCACCGGCGTTGGACGCCTCGATCAGCTCCTGAAGCGAACCGAACTGAGTGATCAGCTTCGCCGCCGTCTTCTCGCCGATCCCGGCGACCCCCGGCAGCCCGTCCGACGGGTCTCCGCGCAGCGCGGCCATGTCGGCGTATCCGGGGCCGGCGTTCGCGGCCGGGATCCCGTACTTTTCGGCGAGTTCGTCCGGGCCGAGGATCTCGGCCTTGTTCCAGCCCTTGCCGACGTAGATGACCACCGTGGACGTCGGTTCGTGCCGGACCAGCTGGAACAGGTCTCGGTCCCCGGTGATGACCTCGACGGGGGACTTCCGCTCGCGGATCGCGAGCGCGCCGATGACGTCGTCGGCCTCGTATCCGGCCGCCTCGGCCGTCGCGATGCCGAAGGCCTCCAGCAGTTCCAGGATGATCGGGACCTGCGGCGTGAGCGTGTCCGGCACCTCTTCGACGTCGCTGCCCTCCGGGATCTCTTCGGCCACCCGGTGCGCCTTGTAACTGGGCAGCAGATCGGTGCGGAACTTCGGTCGCCAGTCCGCGTCCAGGCACGCCACGAGCCGGGCGGGCCGCCGGTCGACGAGGATCCGCGCGACGGTGTCGGTGAACCCGCGCACGGCGTTGACCGGCGTCCCGTCCGGGGCGGTCATCGAGTCGGGCAGTGCGTAGAACGAGCGGAAGTAGAGGCTCGCGGAATCGAGGAGAGCGAGTGGTCCGGTCACGCGGACAGCCTGCCATGTCGCGGCCCGGATGTCCGTGAAGGACCCGACCCCCAGCCGAGTCCTCCACGGATACCGGTCAGGCCGCGTAGGGCCGCACCTGGCGTGCGTCGCGGAGGGCGTTGGCCCACCAGTTCAGCTGATTCAGCAGCGTGGTGGCCGCGACGGAGGCGCCTTCGAAATCGTCGTGCTCACCGTCCGGGCCGAAGTGGTTCCAGGCGTAAGGGAAGCTCACGGTCTCGCGGATCGTCGCGGCGTGGAGTTCGGCGAAGACCGGGCGCAGGTGTTCCACCGCGCGCAAGCCGCCCGAGATGCCGCCGTAGGAAACGAAGGCGACGGGTTTCCCGTGCCATTCGGGGCCGGTGGCGTCGAGCGCGGTCTTGAGCGGGCCGGGGTAGCTGTGGTTGTACTCGGGGACTATCACGACGACGGCGTCCGCGGCGGCGACACCGGGGGAGAGACCGCCGGGGGCTTCGGCCAGGTCGATGACGGTCAGGGTGACGTCGTCGCGCTGTTTGGCGCGGTCGAGGAACCAGTTCGCGACGACGGGGGCGAAGCGGCCCTCGCGGACGCTGCTGATCACGACGGCGAGTTGGTAGGGCGAGTTCGTTGTCATGCCCAAGACCGTAAGACCTGTACTTAACTTGAAGTCAAACTCCAGGATCCCGCCAGTGAGCCGACTGAACGCGGAGGGCGGCGATCCGGCCCCGATCGGGGGCGACCGGCCGGTGAGCCAAGGGGCGCGGACCGACTAGGCTCGGCCTCATGTCGCGCCGTTCCCTTCACAACCCAGCCCCCGACGCCGCCGGCCTCCGCGCCCGCCTCGACCGGGCCCGCGCCGCAGCGGCCGCCGCGGACACCGACGCCCTGCTGATCGCACCCGGCTCGGACCTGCGCTACCTCATCGGCCAGGCCGGGGGCTCCTTCGAGCGGCTGACCACGCTGGTGATCCCGGTCGACGGTGTCCCGGCCCTGGTGCTGCCGAAACTGGAGGCCCCCGGTTACGCCGACGTCCCCGCCGACGAACTCGGCATCGAAATCGTCACCTGGGTCGACGGCGACAACGCCTACGAACTGGTCGCCGACCGGCTGGGCAAGCCCGGCCGTGTGGCGGTCAGCGACTTCACCCCGGCGCTGCACGTACTCGCCTTCCGCGGCGCGCTCGGCGACGCCGAGCAGACGCTGGCCGGGCCGATCGTGCGCGAACTGCGGATGCGCAAGGACGCCGCCGAGATCCAGGCGCTGCGCGACGCGGGCGCGGCGATCGACCGCGTGCACGCCCGCGTCCATGAATGGCTGCGCCCCGGCCGCACCGAGGCCGAGGTCGGCGCGGACATCACCGCCGCGATCGTCGAAGAGGGCCACACGCACGCCGACTTCGTGATCGTCGGCTCGGGCCCCAACGGCGCCAGCCCGCACCACGACGTCTCCGAACGGGTCATCGAGCGCGGCGACGTCGTCGTGGTCGACATCGGCGGCCCGATAGCCGAGGGCTACAACTCCGACTCCACGCGTACGTACGCGGTCGGCGAGCCGCGCGACGCCGACGTCGCCGAGACGTACGCGGTCCTGCGACGGGCGCAGCAGGCCGCCGTCGACGCCGTCCGTCCCGGGGTCACCGCCGAGTCGATCGACGCCGCCGCGCGCGACATCATCGCCGAGGCCGGTTACGGCGAGTTCTTCATCCACCGCACCGGCCACGGCATCGGCCTCGACGTGCACGAGGAGCCCTACATCATCAAGGGCAACGCGCTGCCGCTCGAGCCGGGCATGGCCTTCAGCGTCGAGCCCGGCATCTACCGGCCCGGCCGCTGGGGTGCCCGCATCGAGGACATCGTCGTGGTCACCGAAGACGGTGTCGAGCCGGTCAACCAGCGTCCGCACGACTTGATCGTGCTCGACGCATGACCGGTGGGCTGGAGCCGCTGGACCAGGCCATCGTCCAGGAGCTGGCCGCGGACGGACGGCGCAGTTTCACCGACCTGGCCGAGCGGGTCGGGCTCTCGGTGTCGGCGGTGCACCAGCGGGTGCGGCGCCTGGAGCAGCGCGGGGTCATCCTCGGGTACACCGCGCGGCTCGACGGCGAGCAGATCGGCCTTCCGCTCACGGCGCTGATCTCACTGACGCCGAACGATCCGGCCGCCCCGGACGACTATCCGCAGCGTCTCGAGCACATCAAGGAGATCGAGTCCTGCTACTCGGTCGCCGGGGACGAGTCGTACATCCTCCTGGTCCGGGTGGCGTCGCCGCTCGGCCTGGAGGATCTGCTTCGCCGTATCCGCGAGTCCGCCAAGGTCTCGACGCGGACCACGGTGGTGCTGTCGACGCCGTTCGAGGGCCGATCGCCCACCCTGTGAGACCGGGGAACGGGTGGGCTTGCGCGACGCTGGTACGATAAAAGGTATGGCAACACGTAAGGTCACTCTCTCACTCGACAGTGGTGCGCTCGAGTTCGCCGAGCGGGCCGCCAAAGCACACGGGATCTCGGTCTCGTCGTGGTTGTCCAAGGCGGCCCGCAGGGAAGCCGTCCGCACCGGATACACCCCGCAGCGCGCCCCGGTCGAACCGTCCGCCGAATCGGACGAGGCCGAGCTGACAGCCGCGGAGAAGGATCTGCGTGCACAGGGGTGAAGTCTGGACGTACCACCCCCCGACCGAACCGGCACGGCAGCGCACCGTCGTACTGCTGTCCTCGGACGGGGTGAACGAATCCGAGCGGCCGTGGCTGCTCGGCACCGAACTGCTGGATCGCGACCCGCAGGACATCCTCGGTGTCGCCGTCGACGCGCGTTATTGGGTTTCCACGCTGAACCTCACGCGCCTGTACCGGCCGTGGTTCGACGAGAAGATCGCGGAAATCGACCAAGAGGTCCAGGAGCGCATCGACATCGCGCTGCGCGCCGCTCTCGACCTCTAGCCACACGTGTCACGTTTCCGATCACGCGTGTCCCGCGTCTGATCACGCGTGTCCCGTCTTCGAGCACGCGACTAACGGGCGATCACCTCGGGTGCGGCGTGCAGTTTTCCGTCGGGGCCCGCGAGGCACGACGCGTTGCCGCCGCGGGCGGCGAGGAACTCGTTGAGGCAGTTCGCGACCTGCGCGTGCCCGTTCGCGTTGGGATGGAACGACTCCTGCAACGCGTGGCTCGCACGGTCCACCTGCCCGAGGTCACGCAGCTGCAGGGTCAGCCTGCTGAACCACTCGTTCGCCGGGTCGCTGCTGCACGCCTCATGGCCGGCGCCGGCCCGTGAGAGGTCGAGGAACCGCGCACTGGTCGCCCTCGACGCCTGCTTGAGCCCATCCGACAGCGTGGGGACGCCGTCGCGGCGCATCCACTCCAGATCCTCCGTGCGGAACGGGCAGCCGTTGAGGCTGCGCAGCGCCTCCGGGATCTGGGGGCCGACGGGCGAGGCGTACGACATCAGCACGAGCTGGTAGTCCGCCGGGACGTAACCGGCCTGTGCCAGCACCTTCTTGACGTCGGCGACGGCGTTGGTCACCTTCGGCACCATGGCGTCCACTTTGGACTTCCAGGTGGTGCGAAGAGCCGCGCTGCACGGCGGACTCTGCGGGGAGAACCAGGCCTTGAAGCATTCGTTGACCTGAGCGGAGAACTTCGGCTCGTCGTTCGCGCCGATCGCGATCACCACCGCGGCGACCCGGTGGTCCTTGATCAAGTTCGCCAGCTGCTGCGCCTGTGACGGCTCGGTCCACTGCTTTGTCTCGCCGAGGGCGATCTGCTCCGAGGGCGCCCCCGAACACGCGAGGTTCACCCGCGCGGTGGCATCGGGGATCTTGATCTGCTCGACGAAGGCGTTGGGGGAGCGGTGGCACCAGTTGCCGCCCTGCCCGTTGGTCGTGGGCGTGTAGTCGCCCGCGCCCTCACCGGAAACGGTGCTGTCGCCGATGGAGACGACCGTCAGCGGCCCCGTTCCCGGTGGGCCTTGGCGCGGGGACGGCTGCCCTGGGCGGCTTTCCGACCCGGTAAAGGCAATGAACCCGACGAGAACCACCACGAACGTGAGCGCGAGAGCACCCCACCACCACCGGAAACGTCGCATCGTCACCGGATTCTACGGACACCTGGCCCGACAGAGTGATCCTGGCGGTGTGACGCTGGCGATGTCGGGCCATCAGCGCCGGTACCGAGCGCGTAGGTGGTGGTCCGTGAAGGCCTCCTTGAGGGACTCTGGGTCCCTCAAGGAGGCCTTCACGGACTTGGGCCGGATTTCGTCCACACCCGCCAGAGAGAGCGTCAGCCTTCCCAGGCCGCCTTGTGCAACCGCCGCAGCGCCC